>JAAEMX010000138.1 GCA_024225035.1 Lentisphaerota bacterium | reverse complement strand
CCTTTGCCAACGACTCGCCAGCCTCTCAACGTAGCTTCTGCGACACCTAACTTCTCAGCTACTTCAATCGTGTTAAGAAATTCTGCCATGGCAACCTCCCTTTTAACTTAAGCTTTTATACTCAGATACTTCTCAGTTCCAAAGCGACCAGCGCTACAGAGTTCTGAGAAATGTCATTGGCTGCTGAATATTTTCTGACCAGTTTTTTATAAACCCGGCGTTTGTGGTGTAGTAGGAAGAGTGTTTCAAAGTACTCATGCTTACGATTGAAACTTCTGTAGAATCTTGAAATGTCCATTCTCTTTTCTGAGCCTTAGCCCAGCCTCCTGTTAAGCTTTACTCATGTCTCTCTACTTATAATTATAGGGCTAAGGAAACAAATGTCAACATATGGAAACAAAAAAGACTCAAAAATAACCTATTTTTTTATTAAGTATTCAATAAATAGCTTCCATCTGTCCCCAAAACCTGATAAATTGTAAGTGGAGGTTTTCATGGAAAAAAAACTCATCGACAAATTAAGCGAGTTTATATCTAACAATGACTTAACGTATGAAAAAGTGGCAAAAGATTTAAATGTATCAAAAACAACAGTATCTCGTTGGATAAACTGCGAGAGAGGAATAGGACCTAGAAGTAGACATAAAATAAAGGAATATTTAAAAGAAAACAGGCAACAAAAGACTGAGTGTGAGGCAATAAAACTTGACAATTGGCCACTTACATCAATACAACTACAACAATTGGTAGATTATTTTAGTGCCCCTTTAAATAGAGCAGAATTGTTTGAAGTTTTGGCCAAAATAGAGCGTAATAGTTTAGATCACCATAATTAATAAAAATATATAAATATCATTTTATTTTTAAAAGAGTTTCATGCTCCTCAATCAACTCCGGATTCTCTAAAAGCTTTTCAGCTATAGCTTGCACTCTCTTCCGCACATTATCGAATTCTAATCCGTTGTTACCAAGCTTGAGTTTCCCAACTTTAAGTATCTCAGCAACGGCATTACTTACCGCTTCACGTTTAGGGTCTACGCTTAAACGGGCATAAGTGGGGGTAACGCCAGTAGATTTCTGACCAAGTACACTGGCTATCATATGTAAGCTGACATTCTGGTTTGCCATCCAGCTAGCAAGAGTGCGGCGTAAGTCATGAATGCGCAGGTCTTTTATATTGGCACGCTTGAGGAGAGCATACCAAGCATTATTAGGTGCCGTGTAGTGACCTTGGGGGTTATTCGATGAGCGAAATACCCAGTTAGTGACAATGCCTTTTTCTTTCTGCTCTTTTTTGCGGCGATTCAAAATTTCAAGTACTGTATCATCAAGCACAGTAACATCATCATCATCATTTTTAGTCTTTTCTCCGGGAATGGTCCAAAGTTTCTTTACTAAATCTACCTCACTCCATTCCGCAGCTAAAACATTACTTTTGCGTTTAGAGGTAAAAAGAGCTATCAAAACAAAGTCTTTAAAATCTTGGCTTTCTATTTTCATTAATTCTGAAAAAAAGTTTTCTACTTCCTCCTCTTTGATAAACCGCGCTCGACTACGTTCTTTGAAAAGTTCAATCATTGCCGCAGGGTTTTGAGGAATGTTATAATCATGCTTGATCAGAAGATTGATAGATGCTTTAATTCCTTGAAGTAGTCTATTAGCAGTGTGTACTCCAACGTCATCACGAATCTTAGCGTGCAAGTGTCGCAGCTCAGTTCTGTTAACACCAATAATTTCTTTCTTTTTTAAACCTTGGGGTGCATACAGCTCAAATCGACGACGAAAATCTTTTATATCTTTATGCCAGCCTTTGGTTTTTTCTCGATGCTTAAGCCAATACTCAAAGCCCTCCTCCAAAGTAATATTTTCTTTATCTTTTTGCTTGGTGTCTACGCCGCGCATTAAGTCAATGCTAATTTCCGTGCATCTTTCCTGCGCTGCTTTTATTGATACATCACCGTAATTGGCAATCTTCATATATTTAGGCCGCCCCTTCACCTTTCTTATATAATAATAGGTTCGAGTGTTTTTAGGAGTAATTACAAAGTGTAAATACCTTGTGTCAATATCCTGATAGGTCGTTTTCTTATCTGGAATAGGCAACTTCTCAAGACTGCTTTTTGTGAATTTGATCTTTTTCATAATATTTAATCTTACCTTTATCTTACCACATAGGGCGATTTATGGCAACATTCAGCTACATAGAGCAACAACAGAAAATACTGTATCAGGTTCAAATATAATGTAATAGAGGAAGTTATAAAGTCAAGGTTACATGGTCAACTGTCATATTATTTTCAAGGCCGTCAAGGTAGTCATTAGCTCCCATCCAGAAAATAAAAAGTGTATCCTGTTTCTTTTTTAGAAAAGTTGTGTAAGCTGTTTTGACATAGTATCCGTCACGTTCCTGGCGCAGAGTGAACGGAAGCTTTTTATTCATAATATTATGAAGCCAGCAGGTGGCGCCGCCGACTGATTGATTGCGGACTTTCATTCCGAAATGGTCGTAGTAATAATTACCCACATATTCGGCCCAGGTTATTCCATTCGTAAATCGGCCCTGATAATAGGGCGGTGATTTAGGCAGGATGTGAAAGTCATATTTGTAAATATTTCCATTATCAGACAAGCTGTCACCAAAAATGCATATTTTCTTGAATGTCGTAGTCGCGGAAGCTAGAAGCGGGAATAATAGTGCTGTTGCGATGGTAAGTGAGATTATCGAACGACGGACAGACGGACAAGAAAGAGTTTTCATTGATCTACCCTGTTTTTTGAAGGCTTAACATTTTGCTCTCTACCTTTCGCATAAAATTGAGAATATAATAAATGTTAGGCTTTGTCAATACCTTTAATAATAAATAATACAATTTAAAAGGTTTATGAAGAGACATGAAGTTATTTGGATAGAATATTACTCTGTATTTGACCTGAAAAATAATTGTATTTCAGGTTAATGCAGTACTGAATAATTATGAATGGCTGTTTTATCTTTATTTTGGCGCAAGACCCGGGAGGCTGGGACCAAAGCGTTCATGATCATATAGTTTGACCATTTCGTAGACTTCCTCCCATGATTGGGCACGAGGCTGTTCAATCTTTACATTGGTGCTGTTGGCAAAGCATATGGTGTAAAAGCCTTTAGAACGCAATCTGTTGATATTATGAGGAGCATCTTCAATGTAAACGTCTGCCCCGACCTGATCTTTGGCGCGCATAAAGCAGAGGTCCCAGTACGGGATGGCATGTGTATCCAGCCACTCTATAGTCTGTTTTACTGCCGGAGCGTGGAAATAATGGATAAAAAGGCGATGAGTAATAATGCGTATACGGTAGCCTTCATCAGAAAGTTTGCGCAGGTACTTACGGGCACCGGGAATAATGTCCATTCGCTTGAATAGATCACGCTGAGTTACTGCAAACCGATGTAAACTGTTATATTGTTCCTGATCGACAATGCCCCATTCTTTGAAGCCGTATGATACCTCGGTCGTAAGAGCTTCTGTGTCGCATTCAAACCATTCTGAAGCTATTTCGCGCATTTTGCCGTAAAAATCTGCGCAGACTCCGTCAAGGTCTACACCTAATACCATTCTAGACTCTTTTGGTTCCATTTGAAGGCCCTCTGGTAATTATCTTACGGTTTTAACTTATAATCTTTGTAGCGACGTTGTCAAGTTTAGATGAATAATTCTAATAAAACACGTACAAAAACTAATACTAATATTTACAAAGATGGATAAAAATAGTTTGCACCTTTTTATTGTTGCTGTATAATTTTTAAGATACTTTTTCATCTGTTGTCGAGCCTGAAGAGAATTTCTGAATTTTTTATTTTTCTAAAAACAGGCTTTAGATTCAACAACAATATTCTTTTTAGAGGGTTTTATTATGGCCGAGAATAAGTTTTGGAAGTTTATGGACATGCCTTTAAATGGTATATGGTTTATTCTGACGGCAATATTTAGAGGCGGAAGATTGTTGTTTGAATGGCTTGGGCGTTGCTTTGATAGACTTTTTGTGAGGATGTCTGAATTCAATAAAAGCGGATGGTTCTGGGAGGAAATCGGAGTTTTCTGTCGCTTCATAGCAAGAGCTGTCAAAATACTGCTGTTTGTGGGGCTGCTTCCTTTGGTGTTGTGGTACCGCAAAGGGCAAAACTCGATAGTTGCACGTCGGGGTTTTGTACTCTTGTTTTGTACTCTTGGGATAGTTACATGGTGGATGTTTACGCCTCCGTTTGCTACCGGGACATGGTATGCGTATCAAAGCGGTTCGGCGTCCTGGTACGGCGGCAAATTTTATTTTGGGCGTACTGCCAATGGTGAATTGTTTTTGCCCGGGCCATTCTATACAGCTGCGCACAAGACATTACCTTTGGGAACTGAAGTACTGGTGGTAAACAATAAGACTGGTCAGCGCGTGGTAGTAAGAATCAATGACCGCGGGCCTTATGTTGGTAAGCGAATAATAGATTTGACTTATGCTGCAGCACGCAGGGCAGGGGTGTATAAGCCCGGTACCGCTCAGGTTACCATTTATACGAGAAAGCCCCGCTGGAACGGGGCTCGCAAAATTTTTATGTATTTCTAGGTTTACTTTAATCTCATATCAGCCAGGCCAGGAATGGCGACAGGCAGAGCAGAATACCTGCAAAAATAATCAGAATAAGCTGAGCATTGCGGTATTTTTTCAATTTTGGTACTTTCAAAACCAGCAGCGCCGGAATTAAACATCCGACAATACCAAATATCGGGCTGCATATTAGAGTAAAACTCAGAATTGGAATATGGAAAATTTTAACAATTACAGCTAGCAGAATAAGGCCTACAGCAATTGAAAAATTCATTGTACGATTATTTATCTCACTGATTTCATAACGAACCAGCAGGTTCATTACAAGACCGCGAATAGCTTCTTTCAGAGCAAGATATATAGAGAAGAAGCTGGTCAGTACCGCAAAAATATCCAGCAGCACTCCAAGGTATTTGATCAATGACCCACTGTGATACTGTGCCACGATAGCCAGCGAAGAAACGTTTTGTTCATAAGCGGCGACCGCCTGATGGTGCGGCAACGCGAGCGTAAATGAAACTGCGTAGAAGAATACAACTGAAAAAAGAACTATAAAGGCGATATTCATGGCCCTTATTGATCTCTTACGCCCTTCTTCGGGAGTTTTACTTACTTTTCGGAAAAATATCAACATCGGGCTTAATGACTGCAAAAACAAAATAGAAGTAAGTACATACGGTAATGTTACTACACCCTGTTTCACTCCTTCTCCAAAATGAGGAACGTGTTTTAATGACTCAATATCCCATTGAGGTATCATCAAAATCCCAAGCAGGGTCAGAATAATCATTACAGTTATAGCCATAAAAGAGGCAATCTTGAAAAGAAGCCGTTCACTTTTTGATGCTATAAAACACAAAAACGCAAGCACGACAACAGTGTAGATCATGTAGTCTGACCATCGGTGTGTGGTCAATTTGAACGTATGAAGGTATGAGGCGCTGTCATTGACGACAGCAAGCGCGTAAATGATATACCAGATTATAAGCATAGCCAAATACAAAAAACCAAGAAGCGCAGCCCAGTTCTGGCCCAGGTATTCAGCAATAATTCCAGGATAATCCTCACATTCGTCAGCTTCAGATAGTGTGTTTACGAAAAGACGTTGAAACAGGTACATGGATGGATAGGCCACAATTGAAGCTCCGAGAAGAACCCAGAGTCCAACCATACCTGCTTGCACTGGCAGAAATACGATGCCGGCACCGATTCCCATACCTATGCACATTATTACCCACCCGAAATCATCAAACCCAAATTTAATTTTGCTCACGTTTTTTTCCTTATAATTTCGTTGTACTCTGAATTTGAAGACCGGGAAAAAACCTGAAATGTTCTAAATAACTAAATATAAACAGAAATCCTAACGCAAATTAAATATCTCTCAATATTATTATACTGCAGTTTTAAGCAGGTTTGCAACTTATTACTAAGCTTGGTTACTGCATGAGCAGCAACAGTATATTTGTTATATATATTTTTTAAAGGGTGAAGTTTTATATTGAAAAAAGTTTTATTGTAACCTAAACTATAAAAATCAATTTTCCATTCAAATTAAGTCTTTGGAAATATTTTTGAATGCAAGTATGCAGAGGGAGCATTAATAAATTTACACCTGGCTTAAGTTGGAATATAAAAATATTACTATTAATATTATAAGGAGAGACTGGAGATGATATGTCCTAAGTGTCGTGAAGAAAGCATGCAGACAGTTGAATATGAAAATTCTAAGGTTCAGATAGACAGATGTGATATTTGTGATGGTGTCTGGCTTGATGGTAACGAAATGGATCAGATATTAGGGAAATACTCTCCACAGTATGTAAGTACTTTATACGGTGACGCCAGTAAACGTTTGTGCCCGCATTGCCGGAAAAACATGTTTATTATAAAATATCCAGACACATATGCCGAAGTTGAGATGTGCTGCTCCTGCAAAGGGATCTGGCTTGACGCTTTTGAAATGGAGGAGATTTGCATGGTACGAAAACATAAGTATTAAAATCCCACTGAAATCAAACAAAGCAAGCTTGATATTGTAGGTAAAGCTGTTTTTGAATGCATTGGAGAAATTCTTGAAGGGATCATTGAGTGCAGGAAGTGCTGGTAATAATTTGTCTACTGTCTATTTCTGAAATCAATAGCGCCTTTAAGAACAGCAAGTATTTTCTTTTAAGTAGAGTCGAGTAAGAATAGTGGGGAATTGCATAAAAAATAAGCCCCGTTTTTTATGCGGGGCCCCGGAGAATGGAAAATTACTATCCGCCAAAAAAAAACTTTACCGCGCATAAAGTCATTCAGGTTTTTGTGCGTGAGAAAATGTGTTCCTGGCACAGGATGAGTAATGCTTTATTATATCCTGTTTGGATCAACTTTGCAAACATTTATTGTGAATCAAGAGGTTAGCTTGAGCTTTTTAGTTATCGGGCTTATATGTGCTGTCAAGCTGCTTTGATAATTCTGCCATCCGCGGTATATTGAAACGTAAATTACATATATAAAGGCAATAGATGAATATAGCAAAAGTCATAGTTGATTTGTCGCTCGACAAAGCATTTGATTATAATATACCGGAAGAACTGAAAGGAAGAGTGCACATTGGTGTTCAGGTAAAAGTTCCTTTCGGGCGCTCTTCGCGCCGGGGGTATGTACTTAATATAGTTGAAAAATCTGACTTTGATTCTCCGCTTAAAGATATCCATTCAATATGTGAGCGCCACACAAAAATTCCTGAACCTTTAGTCAAGCTTGGACGCTGGATGGCAGATTACTATTGTTGTTCAAGAGAGCAGGCGGTGAGAACTTTGCTGCCCAGAGCCGTGCGCAGCGGAAAAGTCAAACATAAAACTTTAAAACTATTTTCCGTTGTTGATACTAAAGAAGCGGAAGAGTTTGTAATTGAACATGCTGAGAAAAAGCGTTATGAGCCGCAACTCACTGTTCTTCGGACTTTACTGCGGCATAAGGAAGTTTCGCAGGAGCAGCTTTTAAAAGAGTCAGGCGTGACGATATCCCCTGTCAAAACCCTTATTAAAAACGGCCTGGTAAGCGAAGAAAAACGAGTAGTAAGAAGAGATCCATTTGCAGATGTAACTATTATAGCTGATCAACCGCAGCAGCCGACCCCTGAACAAAAGATGGCTTTGGAGAAAATTTACTCTATGCTTGATGATGTCTCTGAAAAGCACACATTGCTTTTGCATGGAGTGACCAGTTCAGGGAAAACTGAAGTTTACCTGCAGGCAATAGCTAAGGCGTTGGGGAAAGGCAAAGAGGCCATTGTGCTGGTTCCTGAAATAGCCCTGACTCCGCAAACAGTTCGACGTTTCAGAGCAAGATTTGGAGATATGGTTAGCGTTCTGCACAGCCGTTTGACTGAAGGAGAGCGCTTTGATGAGTGGAGCAAGATAAATGACAGTTTGGTCAAAATTGCTGTAGGCGCTCGTTCTGCATTGTTTGCTCCGTTTCAAAAACTGGGCTTAATAATTGTTGATGAGGAGCATGAAAGTTCATATAAGCAGGGCGAGGCACCGCGTTATCATGCCCGTGACGTAGCTGTTTTACGAGGACAGATGGAAAACGCTGTCGTCATTCTTGGCTCGGCAACACCGTCATTTGAAACTTACAAAAATGCCGTTGACGGGAAATATGAACTAGCCGAACTAAAAAAACGAGTTGACGACTGTCTGCTACCGTCAGTAAAAGTTGTTGATAACCGACTTGGGGCATTGGATAACGATAAACCCAGTATATTTTCAAAAATGCTGGTTAATGAAGTAAGGGGACGTTTGGAGAAGGGGGAACAGACTATCTTGTTCCTTAATCGCCGTGGTTTTGCAAGGCAAATGATGTGTGACCACTGCGGATATGTGGCAGAATGCCCCCAATGTTCAGTTTCATACACCTATCACAAAAAACGTGAGAGCCTGACCTGTCATTTGTGCGGTGATGTAATTCGTTCATATGTCCGTTGCCCAAAATGTAATGCAGAGGATATCCGTTATTCCGGGACAGGTACTGAAAAGATTGAAGCTATTGCAAACGCGATTTTTTCTAAAGCCAGAATTGAGCGTATGGATTCAGATACTATGCGCAAAACCAGCTCTTATGAGGCCGTACTGAACAAGTTCAAGCGTGGTGAGATCGATATATTAATCGGGACTCAGATGATTGCGAAAGGACTGCATTTCCCTAACGTAACGCTTGTAGGAGTTTTAAATGCCGATCAAGGCCTGTATATACCTGACTTTCGTTCAGATGAGCGTACTTTCCAGTTGCTGACGCAGGTGGCTGGCCGTGCCGGCAGGGGCGACGTTCGTGGAGAAGTGGTTGTGCAGACATTTAACCCTGACAATGAGACCATTCGCTGCTCCGTCGCTCAAGATTTCAATGCTTTCTTCAAATATGACATGGAAATGCGTGAGGCTCTGGCTTATCCGCCGTTCGGACATTTGCTGGCTGTGCATTTTCGCTCAGAAGATCAGCAGCTTTGCTCTAATTATGCTGAACAATTTATGCAGCATATACGTCCCTTGTGTCATGAAAAGGTTATAGTTACCGAACCTGCTCCGTCGCCGATTGAACGGGTTAAAGGAAAATACCGTTATATGATCATCTTGCGTGGAGAAAAAATAAAAATGCTGCGGCGGTACATTAGAAGGATGATACTTGATACCCGACACCCGAAAGGGATTGATATATATGTTGACGTTGATGCACAATCTCTGCTATAATGACGGATGACGGCCAATAACGGTTTGTTTTTAATTTTGCTGCCGTTATATTAGAACAGTCTAGCTTTTTGCACATAAATACGAAATTTTTGGAAGTTTATATAATATGTTGAAGATATCCAGCGGGCAGAATGCCAGGATAAAGCATGCCATCAAGCTACGTAACCGGAGAACCCGGGAAAAGGAAAAATTGACCTTGCTTGAGGGCTACAGAGAGCTTATTCGCGGCAGAGAATACGGCATGAAAATTAAAGAAGTTTTCTGCTGCCCAGATATGTTTCTAGGCGAAAATGAGCTGCCCTTGCTGAAAAATCTTGAGGAAAATGGTATCTCGGTTATGGAAGTGCCGGATTTCCTCCTCGAAAAAATGGCTTATAGAGATCGACCTGAAGGATTAGTCGCTATTGCAGAGATGCAGCAGCATAAACTTGAAGATCTTCCCGTTAAGCCTAATGGACTGTACATCGTTGCTGAAGCTGTTGAGAAACCGGGAAACCTTGGTTCAATTCTCAGGTCAGCTGATGCGGCTGGTGTTGACGGACTTATTATCTGCAATAAATGCACTGATATTTACAATCCTAACGTAATTCGAGCCAGCACAGGAGCGTTGTTTTCTGTGCCTATGGCTGAAGCAACATCTGAAGAAACAATAGAATGGTTGCAAAAAAATAATATTCGTGCTTTGGCTGCAACGCCTCATACTGACGAAATTTATACCGATGTTGATATGACACAAGGCGTCGCAATTGTAGTTGGGACTGAACAACACGGCTTAACTGATGTCTGGTTAAATAAGGCAGACATCAACGTACGCATACCGATGCTTGGCAAAATTGATTCGCTAAATGTGGCGACTGCCGCTACGATCCTCCTTTATGAGGCCGCCAGGCAGCGTGACTGGAAAACTTGTTGAAGAGGCTTGGTAAAAACTATGAAAATTGCATTAATCAGAAAAAAGTACTTGCCTGGTAGAGGAGGGGCGGAGAAAGTCGCAGAGCGCTTTGTAAAGTGTTTTATTGAAAAAGGTCATGAAATAACGATTTTATCAGAAGTTTTTAACGCAGAAGAGACAAAGAAGCTGCATTGGGTCAAAGTCCCTCGTGGAAAAGGCTTTAGTAAAACTTCTTCATTTAACCGCCACGTTCAAAATTGTCTTAATAAAAATGATCTCAGAAGCCAGTTTGATATAGTTTATTCCATGTGTCGAACGTGTCCTGTGGACATTTTCAGGATAACGGAGCAGCTTCATATCGAGTGGCTGCCGCTTGGTTATTCCTGTATGGCGAAGTTTAACCCCCGACACAGGTCAATTCTAAAGTTGGAAAAGAAAACGCTTAGTTCAGAAAATACCGGCCTGGTTATCGCAAATTCTAAACTTATAAAAAAGCAGCTGGTCAAGCATTATAAATACCCTGAGAATAAAGTTCATGTTTTATACAACGGCATAAATCATAAGCTGTTTTACCCTGCCGAGCCGGAAGAAAAACTTGAAGCTAGAAAAAAACTGCATATTACTGGCCGTTTTGTCTGTATGTTTGCCGCAGGCAACTTTAAAATTAAAGGGCTGAAAGAGGCTATTAAAGCAATTTCAAAGCTTGACCCGGATGTTCGCATGAAAACAACTCTTATGGTTGTTGGTGGCGATAAGCCGCAGCCTTATATAAAGATGGCTGAAAAGCTTGGCGTCGCTGAAAATTTGTTTTTTACCGGACGTCAGAAAAATATGCGTGAATATTTTATTGCGTCAGATCTTTTCCTTTATCCCAGTCACTATGAAACCTTTGGGAATGTCGTACTTGAAGCAAACGCCTGCGGAGTTCCTGTGGTTACAACCAGGCAAATAGGCGCCGCTGAAGTTATTAAAGAAAATTCTAACGGTTTTCTGGTAACGGCTCCTGATAGAATAAACAGGCTGGCGGAGATTGTCAGTGCTTACGCCAAGTTGCCAGAAGATGAGCACGTAAAATTTGCTGCTGACGCGGTAGCATCTACCAGGGACTTTACCTGGAAAAAACATATTGACGATTTAGAGCGCATTTTTTTAAATTACTGTGCTGAAAAAGAGAATGCTAATCAGAAGTGAGTTGTGCTGTATGAATTATGAAACTGAAAGACTGGACGACCACAAGCTGATCGTAAATAAAGACTACGTTGAATTATTGAAATTTAATGGTATTAAAACGGCCCGTGACTTGTGGGATTTCGAAGGAATCGCTGTAAAGAAGATACTCAAACAGCGTGGCACCGAGCGTATTTTTTTGAATAAACCGGACGGTGGCAAAGTTGAGGCATACATTAAGCGATATTCTCCTGAGCCAAAGCGTGAAATTTTGAAAAAGGTTTTTTCATTAAAGTTCCACACTTTTGATGCTTTCCATGAGTGGCGGGCGCTTAGAGCGTTTCACCGTGCCGGAATCTCTACAATGGTTCCGATGGCGGTTGCTTCTCCATGCAAAGGCTGTTCGTGTAACCTGACTCTCGGCATTACTGATTATGTCAAAGCCGCTAAACTTTTTAAGGAGTTTACTCCAGCTGACCGAGAAAGGCGATTGAAACTGATAGACAGTATCGCTGAGATAGCAGGGGCAATGCATGCCCGTAATTATGCACACCAGGACTTTTACCTCGTACACATGTTTGTGCGTGAAAAAGAAAATGATAAAATTTATCTTATTGACTTGCAGCGTTTAATTATTCAAAAGAAACTTTCCTGGCGCTGGCGGGTAAAAGATTTGGCTCAGCTCCTTTTTTCTGCCGGACCGTATATTTCCAGAACAGATATTCTTCGCTTTTGGAAGCGTTATTGTCAGCTTGCTGGAGAACGCTTTTTTAAGGATAAATTTATTATCCATTCTGTTCAGGGCAAGGCTGCCAGAATTACAGCTCGCGATGCAAGAAAGGCTGCTAAGTCTAAGTAAAAAAGCAGCGTTAATCCGCCGCTTGATAGTTCATTTATAGTATATTCATAATGGCTTTTATACTTTCAGCTCGAAGTAACTTGGGGTGTTCAAGGTCTTCCTGGGATACCTCATGTACCCATGTCGCATGGTAAGGGACATGCATAGCATAAGCTCCGAGGTTTAGAACTGGAATAATATCAGACTTCATTGAGTTTCCGATCATCATGAATTCTTCGGCAACTATGGCATTGCGCTTGAATACGGCTGCATAGTCCTCCTCAGCCTTATTGCTCATTACCTCAACGTGATGAAAGTGATTTTTTAGTCTGGATTGATGGAGCTTACGCTTTTGGTCAAGCAGGTCACCTTTGGTCATCAGTATTAAGCGGTATCGCTCTTTCAGATTTTTAAGGACGTCATCAACGTGATCCAGCAATTCAACCTGCTTGCTGAAAATATCTTTACCAATTTTAATTATGGACTGAATGGAAGCGGCATCTATCTTATTATGCGAAAGTAAACAAGCGGTTTCTATCATTGACAAGACAAATGATTTGACCCCGTAGCCATAAATCGGAATATTTCTTGACTGTGTATTTAATAGCTCACGCAACAGCTTGTCTTCAGATATATAAGGCGCCATTATGCTGGCGTAAGTGTTTTCAGCATCGTCAAAGTAAGGTTGATTTACCCATAAAGTATCATCCGCGTCAACCCCGACTACTTTTATTTTATTTTTCATGGTGTCTCACCAGATTTATTATTATATATCATTAATTAGAGGGCTTGCTTTGGCAAAATGTTCCTTAAAAATGCCTGTGCCAGGAAAATAGCAGCCGACAGGCCTTTTGCAAACGCTGTTTTCACTTTGTGTAAGTTTTGGTAGAATAATTGTCAGGCAAGTATTTGCATAAAAAAAGGGGAGCATTTGCTCCCCGATAAAAATAAGCTGATTCAGCCAATGTTATTGCTGGCACCGACTGTTTTTTGTAAAACCTTGCCGTTGGACTGTTTCGCGTAGAATGTGACTGTCACGGTCTGGCCTTTTATTATGTTTAAGGTTTGCAGTACGGGGCTGCTGTGCCAGGTGACTACATAATTTTTTCCGCTTTGAGCATCTTCAACGTCTGTTACCATATTGGCGGTACATCCCTTGAAGCCATCAAAAAAATCCTTTTTATTGGCATATTCAAAGTCACCGAATTTTGCCTTGGTGCCGGTGACTTTTATATTATCATAAGCGATCCAGATTTTCAGTTGCTTGCCGGTTGCGTCGCAAACGACCGGTCCGCGAAAATAAATGGATATGAGTCCGCTGGCTTGTGGGGTAAAGCTGAAGCTGTACTTTTTCCAATCTTTTGTTGTGCCGGTTTTACTGCGGGCACAAACGGTATATTGCTGATCAGCAGCGGCTTCTTCTGTAATGCGCTGCAATACAATGTTTTTATCGCATTTGCCGAAGGTTAGAGGGATCTTGTTTTTGATACCTTTGATATCAATTCTAACTTTGCCGCCGGCTATGCAGCTGAGTCCAATAGTAAGAGTTAGTAAGCCTGCTATGATTTTCTTTTGCATGGAATCCTCCTGATCGCTATTTGACCCTTTCGGATATAATTTGTAGAAATAAGTATAGCTTTGAAATCAAGTAAAATCAAGCAGAGTCAGTATTTTAATTGCTGGTATCTAATCAGGCTGTTTAGCCATTTGTTTATCTTGTGCAGGGCTTGAGACGGGATGTTCTGTAGATTCGTGCCTTCATTTCCACATTCTATAAGATTATGTAAAAACTCCTGAGTTTTTCTATTCAGTTCAGGGTTTTCGTTGAAGTCTTCAGGCAGCATACCGTTTTCATAGAGAAAAGTTGTTTTTAAAATGACCGAACATTCCTCTATGCTCCATGGCGCTGATTGTTTATGTCCTATGATTGCAAGGTTTTCCAGTATGTGGCGCAGTGACTCGTAGGTCAGAGGGCAGGGGAGTTCAGCTGCTGTGTTTTTTAAAATAAAACTGCTGATAATTGTGGCAAATTTAAATGCTTCTGTACTATTTGCTAAAGCATCATTAGCACGGATAACTTCGGCATTGGTCGCTGTATGCAGTTCAGACTTGCCTTTTTCAGAAAAAGTTATCTGAACCTCTCGGAAAAGGTCAATAGCAGGAAACTTTTTTTTACCTGTGGCACGGGCGCCTTTGACCATAAGGTCAAGTTTGCCAAAATCATCGCTAAGGCCACTGATAATCAGGCTGGTTTCGCCGTATGGAGTTTTACGTAAAATTATTAAATTTGCAGTTTCCATATCCTCGTAGCTTTTTATTTTTCCTTTATGCTTTCTTTCTTGAAATTAATATGCCTTAAGCCTGTAGTTTTGCAATCTATAATTGATTTTTTTTGTTTTGCAGATTATCCTATGAGCTACACAGGAAACATGATGAATATAATCGGCAAAAAACTTTTAGATCAGATTGGACCAGGAATCCTGAAAACAGCACAGTTCTTCTGTTCTTTTCCATGCCCTTTTTGCGGAGTCAAAACTGATGGGATTAATAACTTTTGTTTGGATTGCCTGAAAAAGCTCAGGCTAGTGAAAGGTACACGCTGTCCGGGTTGTGGCGGAGCTCTAGACGGAGTACTTGAACTATGCACCAAGTGTATAGAGTTTGAACAGCGTCCATGGGAGGGCGCTTTTGCTATTTTTGAATTGCGTGGACTGGGGCAGCAAGTGATACACCGTTTCAAATTTCATAATTCACCGGAACTGGCTCGTCCGCTTGCCATTTTGAGTAAAGATATCCTTAGTTCCAGCAATGTTAAGTTTGATTATATTGTGCCTGTCCCGCTGCATTGGAGCCGGTGTTTTTGGAGAGGTTACAACCAGTCCGTGCTTTTTTGTGAAGAGTTGGGACGGTTTTCTGACATTCCGTGCTCTAGAATGCTTAGACGTGTCAAACGAACCAGACAGCAGGCTAAATTAAACCGTGATGAACGCCGGAAAAACCTGCTGAATGCCTTTGATATAAACTTAAAGGCAGCGGTTCAAGGTAAGACAATTTTATTGATTGATGATGTTATGACCACAGGCGCTACTTTGAGTGCCGCCGCGAACGTGCTTAAGGAAAAATGTAGTGCGCAAGTCTATATACTGGTGATTGGGCGCAGGTAAAATCAAGGTGCCGGACGTGATGAGTAATTTATTCTGGGTTTATTGATGAAAAATAATTGATTTTGCACTGAAACGGTGCTAATGTCAAAAGCTTAAATATAATCGGCAATGTTTACAACAGCGGTCGAAAAGTAATCATTTGTTCAAAACGGGTGTGATAGGGAAAATTAAAAATACGGTTTGTGGTTTTATTATCAGAAACTTTATGGAGTATATTTAACATGGCTTTATTTGGAAGTGGAAAAGCAAAATATTCAACGATAAAAATATCTCGTTCCAGTGCGAAGAAACGTGATATCCCAGAAGGCCTTTGGCTGAAGTGTCGTAGCTGCAGCCGTACTTTATATAAAAAAGAGCTGGAAAAAAATCTCAGCGTCTGCCCGCATTGTAATTACCATGCTCCGCTGACAGTTACTGAACGCATCAAATTGCTTACTGATGAAGGTAGCTTTCAGGAAATTGATAAAGAACTTAAATCAGTTGACCCTCTTAAATTTGTCGACTCAAAGAAATACACTGACCGCTTAAACACTTATGAGAAAGTTACCGGCGCAAATGAAGCTGTAACTTGTGGTGTTGGTACTATTGAAGGCAAAAAGTTTGCTATAGGCGTGATGAATTTTAGCTTTTTTGCCGGATCAATGGGATCTGTAGTTGGTGAAAAAATTACCCGCATGCTTGAAAAAGCCCTTGAACTAAAAGTTCCTGCTGTAATGGTTACAGCTAGTGGTGGCGCCCGCATGCAGGAGGGTATCCTGAGCTTAATGCAGATGCCCAAAACTTGTGCAGCACTCGATCGTCTGGCTGAAGCCGGACTGCCTTATATCGTCATTCTGGCAAACCCAACTTATGGTGGAGTTACAGCCAGCTATGCGACCCTCGGAGACATTAATATCGCTGAACCCGGCGCTATGGTAGGTTTTGCTGGTCCCCGTGTTATCCAGGAAACAATTAACGCTTCTTTGCCCGAAGGTTTTCAGACTGCAGAGTTTCTGTTGGAAAAAGGCTTAATTGACCGTGTTGTTGACAGAAAAAAACTGCGCAAGGAATTAACTCTTTGCCTTGAATATTTCGGGAAGTAGTGTAAGTTCTTTCTCCCGGACTGCAAATTTTGATTTTATTTGCGTCGCCGGACCGGACCCTATGCGCTGGCTTCGTGCTAATCGAGTCAGGTGGGGAACCAAGCAGCTCTATGCAATGAACCAGGTGCTGTAGGTAATCTGTTCCGGCGGCGCTTTTTTATTGTCTGTAAAGAGGCTTTCAGAGTAAGGAGAAGTGCTCTGCTATTTTATATGTAAATGGATGAATTAGGGAAAATGCGATGAAACGTGTAGACGGACGTGACTTTGACCAGCTGAGAAAACTTAAGATTACCCAAAACTATCTGGCTCATCCCTTGTCGTCAGTTATGATTGAATTCGGCGGCACTAAGGTCGTATGTGCTGTAAGCGTTGAAAACCGGATTCCAGGCTGGATGCGGGCTCAAAATGTCCCCGGTGGCTGGCTTACTTGTGAATACGGAATGCTTCCAGCTTCTACCCATGACCGCATGCGTCGTGAATCTTCAAGTGGTAAACAAGGCGGACGTACTGTAGAAATTCAACGCCTAATCGGCAGAAGTCTGCGCGGCGTTATGGATTTGAAAAAACTTGGACAAAATACTATTTACATAGACTGTGATGTTGTTGATGCTGACGGCGGAACTCGTTGTGCCGGCATTACCGGAGCTGCAACTGCTCTTCAACTCGCAATTAATTCCGCTTATGCCAAACGCAACTTTAAAGCTGGTTGCATGCAGGAGCTGGTTGGAGCGGTCAGCGTCGGTATCGTTGATGGCAAACCCGTTCTAGACCTTTGCTATGAAGAAGACTGCAATGCTGAAGTTGATATGAATGTAGTAATGACTGAATCAGGAAAATTTATTGAAGTTCAGGGAACTGCTGAGGGGCATCCATTTTCTCGCTCTCAGTTTAATGAAATGCTTGAACTGGCAGAGTCCGGATTGAAAAAAATATTTGAAATTCAGCGTAAAGTAATTAATGGTAATAGTGGAAGCGGGAGTAGCAGTAAAGGTACGAAAAAACGTATCCATCCAAACCAGAAGTTAGGCAGCCTGGGCGATGTCTTTGGTGATGTCAAAATTTAAATTTAATTAATCCGGCATGGAGATGTTATGGGCGAATATCAGGTAATAGCTAGAAAATGGCGTCCGCAACGTTTTGCTGACGTTGTAGGTCAGGAACATGTTGTCAAGACCTTGAAAAACGCTATCCGCCAGCAGCGGACCGCTCACGCTTATCTTTTTGTCGGACCTCGTGGTATCGGTAAGACGACAACTGCACGTATTTTTGCCAAAGCTTTGCAGTGTGAGGCACCTGAAGACGGTGAACCATGCTGTAAATGTAAATCCTGCATGACAATTGCTGAAGAGAGCAATATAGATGTTATTGAAATTGACGCTGCCAGCCAGAATTCTGTTGACAACATCCGCGAACTGCGTGATGAAGTTATGCATGTCCCGATAAGTGGCCGCTATAAAATTTACATAATTGACGAAGTTCACATGCTGTCCAAAGCGGCTTGGAATGCTCTATTGAAAACTGTAGAAGAGCCTCCTCCGCATGTTAAGTTTATTTTCGCGACGACCGAAGTACACATGGTTCTACCAACAATTATTTCGCGTTGCCAGCGTTTTGACTTGCAACCCATTTCATCACGATTGATCACTGATCGCTTACTTAAAATTGCAGAAGCAGAAGAAGTAAGCATATCTATTGATGCAATTAACGCGATTTCACGTGCCGCTGATGGTGGTATGCGCGACGCTCAATCCCTGCTGGATCAGATGATTGCTTTCTTTAGTGGTGGAAATAGTGAAATTTCTGAAGATCAAGTGCTTTCTTTATTTGGCCTGACTGCATCTAATGAACTTGAAGCTTTAATCACTGCCATGTTAACGAATAATCGAGGTGGCGTTGTTGCTGCGGTTCATACTTTGGCGGTTAAAGGTAAAAACCTTGAGACATTATTCAGCGATATATTGAACTGGCTGCGTGGAGTTCAGCTTTGCTATCTTCTCAGTAACCCTGAGGTAGTTCTGGAAACAGACGCCGAATCAGTTGGGCGTTACCGCAAGCTTGGCGAAAACGTGAGCCCGGACGTGGTTCAGATTTTGCTGGAGCACCTTTCTCCAGTAGGCAGAGTTTTACATGATGCCTTAAATAAACAGGTATTCCTTGAAACAATTATTCTTAAAGCAATGCGTGAGGCGCATGCTGTTAAGATAGAACACCTTATTGCCAGATTAAATCAACTTCGCGGCGCTGGCGACCTTAAATTCATTGACAAGGTAACCCCAGTTGGCGAGTCTGCTCAAATGTTACAGGCTGTTGATGTTCCTGGGATTCCAGAACCTCAGGGCGTTCCTGCTCAGCCTGAAGTATCTGAAATAGTGAGACCTGAGGAGCCTGGTCCGGAAGAGGTACACTCTGAAAAAAAAGAATGTACTGAAGAACCAGCCAAAAAAGTTGAAGAGGTAATCTCTCAGCCTCCGGGCGAAGATTTTGCTCAACCTCTGCCTAAAATGCTAAAGGCTGAGCCACAGCCTGAGCCTCCGCCGGTCATTATTGATGAGGCCGTTGAAGAGGCAGTCGCTTTGAGTAATAAAGTTGTTGAAGAGGTGACCGAAGAAGTGAATGCGGCAGCCAAACCTCAACAAAATCATTTTGATAATCCAATTGGGCTTTGGCATAAAATGATTGAGATAGTAAGGGGATATGAGAAAGTAGACCCTATGCTGGTTAATTTTATGGCTGAGGGAACTCCATTCAAATTTGAAAATTCCTGCATAACAGTGCAATACAATGATGAATTTGAGATTGAACATTTTGAAGCGGTAAAAAAAGCTCTCCCTGTGCTTCATCAGGCAATACAGGAAATTACTGCTGACTGGGCCAGTATTGTTGTTTTGGAACATGAGGAAGGTGTCAAGGAGCTGGCTAAAAAAACTGAGCCTGAAGTTGAAAATCCTGTGCCTTCTGTTGAAAAGAAAGCAGTAGTTAAGGCAAAAAAAAATAATTTAAAAGAAAAAAAACAGGCTAAAATTGAAAAAGAGCAGCCTGTAGTGGCTCCAGAAAATTCATTGGAAGATCCTGTGCAGGAGGATGACGAACGTATGGAATTTTCTGAATCCGGAATGACAAGTTTAATGGGTGACATTGATGCTGTTGCTAAAGTTAAACAGAATGATATGGTTAAAACCGTAATGGACTTTTTTGGTGCTGAAGTTGTTGACGTTCATGGCTGACATGCTGGGTGGATTGTTCTTGTTGGTTGATGCCTAAACTGAAAAACTTTGAGCTGAATGTTCTCGCGGCATAAATAAGTTAAAAATAATTATAGTATAAGGAAAAATATCAATGTTCGGAAATCTTGGCGAAATGGCTGGCCTGATGAAAAAGGCTAAGGATATTCAGAAAAACCTGAAAAGCATGAAAGAAGAAATGGCTAAAGCTGAGTTCAGTGGCGCTTGCGCAGACGGCAAAGTCGAAGCTACTGTTTCTGGCGATATGACCGTTAAAAATATCAAAATAGCTCCTGAAGTTACAGCTGATGCTGAACTGCTTGAGGATATGGTAATAGCAGCTGTAAATACTGCAATTAATAATGCTAAAAATGCTGCTCAGGAAAGAATGAACGAAGCAACCGGGGGACTTAATATTCCCGGGCTGTTCTAATAATTGAGAGGAATCTCCTCTGATTTAAGCTGGAGCAGAATATGACAGAATGTAAGTATCCCGAGGCGATAGAAGAGCTTATTGAAGGCTTGAAATCCCTTCCAGGCATTGGAAAGCGCACTGCGGAGCGTTTGGCGCTTGCCATGTTGAAATGGAAACCGGAAAAAACTAAGCATTTTGGAGAAGTTCTGCTCAATATGCCTGAAACTATTACTTATTGTCCAGGGTGCGGCAATCTCTCACAGGAAAGTAACTTGTGCGATATTTGCCGCAATGTGAATCGCGATAAATCGCTTATTTGCGTTGTCGAAGATTTCACTCAGATAATGACCATCGAGAGCAGTGCCTGTTTTAGAGGTGTTTATCATGTTCTTGGCGGAAAGCTTTCTCCTCTGGAAAATAAGCTTGCGGACACTTTAACTACTGAGGCATTACTCAAAAGAATAAGTGAAAACGATGTGAGAGAAGTGATTCTGGCACTGAGTCCTGATGTTGAGGGGCAGGCTACTGCGGTTTACGTAGGTGAATTACTGAGAAACAAGGGTGTAAGGATAACCAGACTGGCTCAGGGATTACCGGCCGGATCTGATATTTCTTATGCTGATTCTGCGACTATTGGTGCTGCACTATCCGGCAGGACTGAGCTTTAGGCTGATATCCTCATATATATTTGTATTTTTATTTGGCAAGAGGAGTTTTTCGGCTTAAATTATATTTTGAATATAATAAATATTGAGGCTGCCTCATGAAAGATTCGATTCACAATATTTTGGTAAAAATGGGTGAAGACCCAAATCGTGAAGGTTTACTAGATACTCCTGAACGCGTAGCGAAAAGTATGCTTTTTCTAACTCGTGGATATAAGCAGAACTTGAAAGAAGTAATTAACGGTGCACTGTTTGAAGCTGAGTCAGATGATATGGTCATCTGTAAGAATATTGAATTCTACAGTATGTGTGAACATCATATGCTGCCATTTTTAGGTAAGTGCCATATTGGTTATATTCCAACTAAAAAAATCCTTGGAGTAAGCAAACTTGCCCGTATTGTTGATATGTATGCCCGGCGTTTGCAGCTACAGGAGCGTTTAACTCGTCAAATTGCTGAGTCTGTTATGGAAGCTGTTAGTGCTGAAGGTGTTGGCGTTGTTATGGAAGGTCAGCACCTCTGTATGGTTATGCGTGGTATTGAAAAGCAGAATTCAGTGATGACCACTTCAAGGATGTTAGGCAGTTTCAGGTCTGAAATAGCTACTCGTAATGAATTTTTACAGTTGATCAGGCAAGGATAAAACAATGCGAGCATTGATTCAGAGAGTTTCCGGCGCCTCAGTTACTATTGACGAGAAAAAAGTTGGAGAAATCAGTGAAGGTCTGGTTATTCTTTTAGGCGTAACTCATGATGACAATGATAAAGACGTTGACTACCTTGCTGAGAAATGTATCAATTTGCGGATTTTTCGTGATGATGAAGACCGCATGAACCGCTCACTGCTTGATGTCAACGGCGAAGCACTTATAGTATCACAGTTTACTCTCTATGGAGACACACGTAAGGGTAGGCGACCAAGTTTTATTGATGCGGCTTTACCGGATCATGCGATTCCGCTATATGAAAATTTTATTAAAGCAGTCAAAAATAGAGGCATAACCGTGGAAACAGGGGAGTTCGGAGCGGATATGTCTGTAGATATAAAAAATCACGGTCCAGTTACGCTTATGGTCGAATCTAAAAAGTAGATTTCTGTCTACTTGTTGAACAGGCAATTCGTGTATCGAACTAGGGGAGAGCATAGTTTTGGACAAAAAGAAAATTGTTATACTTGGCTCAACGGGGTCTATTGGCGAAAACGCTGTTAAAGTGGCGATTGAACATCAGGATCGTTTTGAGGTCATTGGTGTGGCTGCTTACAGCAGCGTTGAACGCCTTGCTGAACAGGCTGTCACTTTAAAATGTAGACAAGCAGTTATTGGTGATAAACAAAAACTTGCTCAACTTCAAAGTGCGACTACTGGAAAATGTGATGCAACCTGTGGTGAAAGGGCCTTGGTAGAAATGGTCTTGCGTGACGACGTTGATATGGTTCTGTGCGCTATTGTTGGAACTGGTGGCTTGCTGCCTGTAATCAGCGCTTTAGAAGCGGGAAAGGACGTAGCTCTGGCCAGTAAAGAGGTCATGGTTATGGCTGGAGATCTGGTAAATGCGGCAGCTCGAAAAGGCAATGCAAAAATCATTCCCGTTGACAGTGAGCACAGTGCTGTTTTTCAATGCCTCCAAGGGCGTAATCATGATGAAGTCGCCCGTATAATTCTAACTGCCAGTGGCGGGCCATTTCGTGATACTTCACTGCAGGAGATGGCAAAAGCGACATGGGCTGATGCGATGGCGCACCCCACTTGGGACATGGGGCCCAAAGTTTCTATTGATTCAGCCACAATGATGAATAAAGCTCTGGAAATCATTGAAGCCGGCTATTTATTTGGATTTCCTGAAGAAAAAATTACCACAGTCATTCACCGTGAATCGATAGTGCATTCTATGGTTGAAATGATCGATGGTTCTATACTGGCCCAGTTATCTAACCCGGATATGCGATTTCCTATTCAATACGCTATGAGCTATCCTGGACGGTTAAGCAATGGCATGCCTCGTCTTGATTTTAAAGACTTTATGCAGTTAAGCTTTGAACCGCCTGATATTGCCAAGTTTCCTTCAATAGGCTTTGCTTATGAAGCCTTAAAAGACGGAGGTACAATGCCGGCTGTATTGAATGCTGCCAATGAGGTTGCAGTTGATAATTTTCGAAAAGAGAAGATTGCGTTTACCGGTATTTGGGCTATCATAGATAGGGTGATGTCTGCGCACAATGTAGAATCACAAGACAGTCTGGAAGTCGTACTTTCAGCTGATACGTGGGCAAGAGAATATGCTGAAAAAATATGTTGTAATTTAATATAAAAGGTCATTTATGGAACTTTTTCTTCAAACTTTGAAATATGTCGGGTCAATCGCTTTTATGGTGTTTTTTCTCGGCTTTTGTGTATTTATCCACGAGTTGGGACACTTTCTTGCTGCCAAATGGCGCGGGATGCATATTATTGCTTTTTCTCTTGGATTTAAGAAAGCCTGGGGGAAGAAGATTAACGGGATTGATTACCGGATTGGGTGGCTGCCGTTTGGCGGTTACGTTGACATCCCTCAAATTGATACAACAGGTACTCCTAAAGATGAAAATGATGTTGAATTGCCACGCGCAAAACCGATTGATAGAATAATTTGTGCTTTTGCCGGGCCGCTTTTTAACATACTTTTTGGTCTTGCTCTAGGTATGATTGTCTGGTTTGTCGGCATTCCGCAGGACTCTCCCAAAATGCGCTCAATTGAAGTAGCGACTATTATTAAAAAAAGCCCTGAATACAAAGCCGGTTTGAGGGTTAATGATAAAATTGTCAAACTTAATGACAAAGCATTCTTCTGTACTTGGAACGACTTTGTGCAAAAGGTATTATTTACTGTCGGCAAAGTGAAAATGGATGTTAAGCGTGACGGTAAAACTATAAAATTAGCCTATACCCCTAAAGAAAATCCATATGCTCCCAAGAGGTTAAAATTTGAAAAACTGGCATGGCCTTTCTTTGAACCGCTGATTCCAATTGCTATGTACCCCAAACCCGGGAGTCCAGCAGCGGAAGCAGGGGTTAAGCGTGGTGATATTCTCATGAGCATCAATGGAGAAAAAGTATCGGATTACTATGCTTTTGCATACATTGTAGATCTTTCAGACGGTAAACCGCTTACTTTGGTATTACGCCGTGACGGCAAAGATATTACTATTAAAAATATTAAAGCCTTGCCTAGAAAGTTTGAAGATCCGAAGCAGCAGGAATTAGCTGATAATAATTATAAAATTGGTATTTCTTACACCAGGGGTTTAAAAATTTCACTTATTGCGCCCGACTTGCCTGCTGCAATGGCTGGTATTAAAGTTGGTGACTTGATTGAAAAACTTAACGGCAAAAAAATCCAAGATTCTGCAGAGTTTATTAAGGATTTGAAAAGTTTAAAAGGCACTCCTTTCACAATGACAGTGAAAAGAGGTGATAAAGATGTTAAGTTTAATTTAGCAGCAAAGAATATTAAGCTTTATGATATTGGAGTTGAGCTTGTTGTAATGGACCATCCTACTCCAGGACAGCAGTTCCTGAAGGTAATTGACCTCAGCTATAAATCTTTGCGTGGTCTTGTTTTCAGATTTACAAATCAAGTTGGTTTAACAGACGAAGGCAGCACAATCAAATTCCGTAACCTCAGTGGTCCAATTGGAATGGCCAGAACAATTTTCATTTCTGTCTATGAAGGAACTTTGATGTTAGGGATTTATTTCGTTGTCATAATATCTTTTGCCTTAGCCATATTCAACTTGTTGCCACTGCCTGTCCTTGATGGCGGTCATATATTTATTGCTCTGTTGGAAATGATATTCCGCAGACCCCTGCATGAAGGCACAATTAAAGCAGTATCGGTTATATTTGTATTTTTACTGATCTCAATGATGATAGGTGTAACATACAATGATATCCTGCGTATTATTAGTAATAGACAGACTGCAGTAAAGAAAGCTCAACCCGTAATGGTGGAGACAAATAATGTCCAGGCGACGCCAGTCAAGACAGATAAAGCTAAATAACGTAGCTGTTGGCGGTGGTGCCCCGGTAACGGTACAGTCCATGACTAATACTGATACCCGTGCTGCTGCCGCCACACTTAAACAGATAAATGAACTGGCTGCCAGCGGTTGCGATATTATCCGCTGTGCAGTGCCTGATGAGGCGGCGGTTAGCAGTATGAAGGAAATTTGTGCTGAAAGCCCGATCCCAGTTATAGCTGATATACATTTTGACTACCGCCTTGCGCTCGGTGTCATTAGCTCCGGAGCGCATGCTATCAGGTTGAATCCCGGGAATATAGGCGGTCCTGAGCGAGTTAGGCAAGTTGCAGAAGCAGCTGGTGAGTCAGGAATTCCCATCCGTGTCGGTGCCAATGCAGGCAGTATCTCAAAAAGCTTGCTGAGCGAGTTGCGTACAGACGGCATGAATACCCATGATTCAATCGTTGAAGGACTGGTTCGCAGTGCTCTTGAACAATGCAGGCTGCTTGAAGATTTCGGTTTTAAAGATATAAAGGTAGCTCTGAAAGCGTCTGAAGTGACAGCCACAGTTGAAGCATGCCGAAGGTTTGCTGCTGAAACCGATTATCCGCTGCATCTTGGAGTTACAGAAGCTGGAACTCCGGCACGCGGAATTGTTAAATCATCTGTTGGTATAGGAGCTTTGCTGCTTGATGGAATTGGTGATACTATTCGTGTCAGTCTGACTGCAGACCCTGTTGAAGAGGTGCTTTGTGGAATCCGAATTCTTGAGGCTTGTGGTTTGCGTGAGGCCCGCCCCGAAATAGTTTCCTGTCCTACTTGCGGAAGAACTGAGATTGAGCTGATAGCTCTGGCTGAAAGAGTAGAAAAAATAGTTAATACCTTGAAAGCTTCAGGCAAGATTTTGGAACTTAATAAAATTGCTGTTATGGGCTGTGTTGTCAATGGGCCGGGTGAGGCCAGAGACGCGGACCTTGGAATAGCCGGGGCTTCCGGTGATAAAGTCGCAATTTTCAAATACGGCAAAACAGTTGGTGTCTTTCCTCAGGAAGAAGGTTTTGAGCGTTTAAAAGCTGAAATATTAAGTTTTTCACACTAGCGAACCGTTGTTGGCAGTTTGAAAATATGCCATTTAAAGCTAGTTTAATTTAGCAAAGTAAAAATTAAACATAGTTTTTCAGGACAGAATGACTTCCATAATAAAAAATAGCAGAGTATTAGTGACCGGAGGAGCTGGGTTCATAGGCTCCAATTTAATCGAATCTCTTCTCAAAGACGAAAATCAGGTAATCTGCTTAGATAACTTTATCACTGGTAAGCGTGATAACCTTGCAGGATTTAAAGATAATAAAAATTTCACATTTATCGAGGGCGATATCCGCGATCGAGATTTGTGCAGCAAGGCTTGTGATGGTGTAGATTATGTTTTGCATCAGGCTGCTCTTGGTTCTGTGCCTCGCTCTATAAAAGATCCTGTCACAACGAATGAAATCAATGTTGGCGGTTTTGTTAATATGCTCTGGGCTGCGGTTGAAGCCAAGGTTAAACGTTTTGTTTATGCTTCAAGCAGTTCGGTTTACGGAGACAGTCCTAACTTGCCTAAAGTCGAACATGATACAGGAAAGCCACTTTCTCCATATGCTTTGACTAAGTCTATTAACGAACAATATGCAGCTATTTTTTCTAAGTCCTATGGTCTTGAAACAGTGGGATTGCGTTATTTTAATGTATTCGGGCCACGACAGGATCCCTATGGTGCCTATGCTGCGGTTATTCCAAAATTTGTTTTGAGTTTGATGCGGCACGAATCTCCACTTATCAATGGAGATGGCTCTTTTTCCAGGGACTTTATCTATGTAACTAATGTCATTCAGGCTAACCAGAAGGCAGCTGTAGCAGAGAATGTTGAGACGGTTAATACAGTCTGTAATATCGCTTGTGGAGGCAGAGTTGATTTGAATGAATTGTTTGAAGCAATTCGCAAGGAGCTCAGCCGGTTTGACCATAACATTGGCACAATTGAAGCTGAGTATGGTCCTATGCGCAACGGCGATATTCCGCACTCACTTGCAGATATTTCACTTGCCAGAGAAATGCTTGGATATGATCCCCAAATTCAGTTTAGAGAAGGTCTTGCTGCCTGTGCAGAGTGGTATTGGAACAACTATAAAGAGCTGGTCTAGTAAATCAGGTCAGGTATAGTAGACAATTTTTCGTTTAATAATTATCTGACGTTTGAAGGTATCACCGCCCCATGAAGAGTTTATTTCCTGGCTACAGGATGTCCAGTTGCCTTTTTCATCATAAATGTAATTGAGGAACGTGGTAACTTTGGATCCAGTCTGCATGTTGAAAGTAATTATTTTCACAGGGTTGCCATGCTCATCGTTTGAAAAATTTTTTTTCATGATGACTTGGCCATTTTCTCTAAAAACACTGCTTATGAGCTGCTGCTTATCATTGAATTTAAACTCCCAGTTAGCACTTTGGAGTTTGGAACTCATGTTTATAGACCTGACCAGGCGATTGGGATAGCATGCAATATCGCTTGTTGCTTCAATCTTGCCATCAGCATTAACTCTTGTTATGCTGGTTAATTTTCCGCGGTCGTATTCAGCTTCTTCAGAGAGAAGGCTAGCGTTGTTGCTAACTCTTTTTACATGCATGGCTTTAAGGTTGCCAACAATATCATATTCCAGCTCAGTAACATAAAGAGGAGAGGATTTTCCGTTAAGTGTGATTTGACTGATAACATCGCCTTCACGAGAGAAATTATATACTATTACTTTCTTGCTGTTCTGTGAATATTCAGTTTCTTCAGTGATTGATTTGGGAGAGCCCAGTATTCGGGCGTTGGAAATATTCCATAAACTGCTGAATGGCGTGGCCATAGCAGTGACTGAGAACATAAAAAGCAATAGCATCGTTCTGTACATATATATGTGAACTCCATACAAATTATAAAAGCACTTAATAAACTAAGTACTATACTATATTTATTAGCTGTTTTGTCAATAGGGTATTACATTATTTGTCATATTTTAATATTTATTGCATGAGTTAGCAACAATATTAAAATGCTGTTTTAGCTTGCTTCGAAAATCATTAATTGCTTAAAATTCAATCTACTATACTGATTAAGATAGCAAAAACAGAGAATTTGTTCTACCAGAAGATGATATTTAATAAATTTTCTTGATTTTTTAATGTAATAAAAAATATTACTAGTGTTTGTGATAAAAAAAATAGCCATGATGCAGATTGCACCATGGCATATGGAAAAACGAATAATTAGTTGTCTTCTGAAATGCCAAGCTTGCTCTGCAGTTCTTCCAGAGAGACACCGCGTGTTTCGGGAAAGAAGAATAGTACAACAAAGAATTGAAGTACCATCATTGCAGCGAAAAAGACAAATGGATAACCGCTAGAGATTTTAGCTAGAATAGGGAAAGTCCAAGAGACAACCGCACACAGCCCCCAGTGGGTAAAACTGCCAAGCGCCTGACCTCTACCACGAACCTTGTTGGGAAATACTTCGCTGATATAAACCCAGATACAAGCCCCTGAGGAGAAAGCAAAAAATGCGATATAAGCAATTAATAACCACACAAGAAATTGCTGATGTTGACCAGAAAGGAAGATGTATGATACGCCGGCAAGTGTTGCCGCCGTGCCGATTGATCCGGTCAAAAGAAGTTTCCGACGTCCAATTTTATCAATTAATGACATTGCCAGAATGGTGAAGAGTAAATTAGTAACCCCAATGGCGACAGCTTGAATGTTGCTCGAAAATTTGCTGAAACCTGCTTCTCTGAAAATATCATTCAGATAGTAAAGTAAGGCGTTGATTCCAGCAAGCTGATTGAACGCAGCTACACTTATTGCCAGGAAAATAGGTAAACGATATTTCCACTGAAAAAGTTTTTCACGACTGGTAGGATGTTTGTGACCTAGAGAGTCAACGATTTCCTGCATTTCCTGTTTGACATTTTCTTCGCCGATTGCTGTAAGAGTTGACTCTGCTTCTTCTATTTTTCCACGTTTGATAAGCCAGCGAGGACTTCGCGGAATTGTGTAAAGCATTATAAGGAATAATATTGCTGGGACAGCCTCGATTCCGAATTTAACACGCCATGCTGTTCCTGTTACAGCCCAGACATCTGTCAGATAGTTAGAAAAATATGCAACAAGAATACCGACAACGACGTTGAACTGAAAAAAACCAACCAGTCTGCCGCGCAGTTTGGCTGGTGAAATTTCCGCGATGTACATAGGGCCAAGTACTGACGCTCCCCCAACGCCAAGGCCTCCAATTAACCTGAATAGGATTAATGATTGCAAACTCCAGGCAAAAGCGCAGCCTAAAGCAGAAATCAAAAACAAAATACCTGTTACTTTGAGGCATATACGACGTCCGTAAGCATCACCGGGTTTACCGATGAAAAGAGATCCAAGGATAGTGCCGATTAGGGCTGATGCTACCATAAAACCGAGCATAGACTCGCTTAGACCGAAAAGTTGTTTTACTTCGTGAGTGCAGCCCGCAATAACCGCAGTGTCAAATCCGAAAAGAAGTCCGCCTAAGGCGGCTGTAATGGTACTTCTAACTAATAACCCTCTAAATTTCATTAGCTACCTGCAATTTGTAAGAATTATACTTGAAAGGAACTTTTTCCTCTCGTCTCTCCGACTCCTATAATAAACACTTAATGCAATTTTGCAAGAAAATTATTCTGGTTAGGAGCTGATGGGGCTTTTTTAAATAATAATTCTGTATAAACGGCTTGAAATAGGCATAAATAAACTGTTACAGACATTAAATAACTGTAAAAAAATTGAAAAAGGTGCATGTTTTTTCAAGCGGTTGAACTATTTTCAGGTAAATATTGTCATATTTTATTATCATAAATACACTATTGGACTAGTAATAAATAGTCATGATTTTAAAGACTTCATAATAGATATTATATTGTAATGTTGCTTTTGCTGTGGTGAGCTGTATATTTTTTATTAGGAGATTTTCAACTTCAGAAATATTGTTATCAAAAAATTGAAAAAAGGAGTGGCGGCGATGAAAACAGTTTTTTGGTTGTCGGCCCTTTTAGTGTTAGTAATTTTATGTTGGGGAAGTATTATGTTATCTTACGGCAAAAATCAGGAAGCTAACGATAATCAGGTTCAACCTGATATCGAAATCAATAAGTTAACACCTGCTGAAAAAGCAGTAATTATTGATAAAGGCACTGAGCGCCCTTTTACTGGCAAGTACTGGGATTCATTTGTGCCTGGAGTTTATTATTGCCGGCAGTGTGACGCTCCACTTTATGTTTCGGACGATAAATTTAAATCCGGTTGTGGATGGCCAAGTTTTGATGAAGCCGTGCCCGGCATGGTGAAAGAGCAACCTGATAAGGACGGAGTCAGAACTGAGATTACTTGTCAGCGTTGTGGTGCCCACCTTGGGCATGTTTTCAAGGGTGAGCAAATGACCAGTAGAAATACCAGGCATTGCGTGAATTCGATATCTATGATTTTTATTCCTGACAGTTCAAAAGATGCCGGCAGAGCCATTTTTGCAGGTGGATGTTTCTGGGGAGTGCAATATTATCTTGAAAAAGCTCCAGGTGTTATCAAGGTAATCGCTGGTTATACAGGTGGAACCAAGTCAAATCCGACTTATGAAGAGGTTTGCTCGCATAAAACAAAATACGCAGAAGCTGTAGAAGTGTTTTTTGATCCTAAAAAGACCAGCTTTGAAATGCTTGGGCGTTTGTTTTTTGAAATCCATGACCCCACTCAGGTGGAACGCCAGGGGCCCGATATCGGTAACCAGTATCGTTCAGAGATTTTTTATGTTAATAAAGATCAGAAGAAAATTGCTGAAGAGCTTATAGCAGAATTGGAGGAAAAGGGTCTAAAGGTATCTACTAAAGTAGGACCGGCAACAAGGTTCTGGCCTGCTGAAAAGTATCATCAGGGCTGGTACAAGAAAAAAGGCGGAAAACCTTATTGTCATGTATACATTAAGCGATTTTAGTATAGATTAAGACTAGTTCATATTGCGGGTAGAACTACGGTTTCATAAATAGCAGAGGCCAATCCGCAATTCATATATTGCGTATCAGGATAATCAGGACGAAATATGGGAATAGCCACAGACCTTATATTAATTGTTTTGGCAGGACTAATTGGTGGTCTTATAGCCAAAAGATTTAAACAACCTCTCATTATAGGTTATATTCTAGCCGGTATTGCCTTAGGGCCGTATACTGGTGGTGCTACCATTTCACAGGTTGGAGAACTGGAGAACCTGGCGGAAATAGGAGTGGCTTTGCTTCTTTTCTCGCTTGGACTTGAATTTCCGATGCGTGAAATAAAGCCGATATGGCGCATTGCTTTCTTAGGAACGCTAATTCAAGTAGTGCTGACCTTGGTATTCGGATTCTTCATCGGAAGATTTATGGGATGGGAAAGAGTTCCATCCTGGTGGTTTGCCGTTGCAATAGTTTCTTCTAGTACGTCGGTGACGATGAAAACTCTGGTAAGTCGACGGTTGATGGGAACTCTTTCGAGCAGGGTTATGCTTGGAATGTCGATAATCCAGGACATTACTGTGATACCTATGTTGGTTGTGCTGGTAAATGTCAGCAGTGGTGGCGACGTTGGCGTTATGGGCGTTGTAAAGCCGATTGCTACTGCTTTCATATTTGTTGCTATTATGATGATACTTGGAGCCAGGCTGATTCCTTTTCTACTGCGCTTGGTGGCAAACTGGAATTCTCGCGAACTTTTCCTGTTAGCTATTACTGCGGTTGGTCTTGGCGTCGGCTATATTACACGCTCTTTTAACCTCTCATTCTCATTTGGAGCATTTATAGCAGGAATTGTGCTTTCCCGTTCGGAATATGTCCATAAAGCGCTTAGTGACCTTATTCCTGTCAGGGACATATTTGGGCTGTTGTTTTTCGTTTCTATCGGCATGTTAATGAATCCTCATTTTTTATATGCGAATTTCTGGCTTATCTTGGGTCTTACATTAATAGTAGGCATCGGTCGAGGTTTATTGCTTGGCGGTATTGGTTTTTCATTTGGTTATCGTAACATTGTGCCTCTGGCAATGGTGCTGGGAATGATTCCAATTTCGGAAATTTCATTTATTGTGGCTCGTGCCGGTGTAGAAAGCAAGGGCATAAGTAATGATGTTTATTCAATAATCCTTACAACTGTCGTCATGTCGATGATTCTAGGCCCCTTGATTGCAGGGTTGACCAGACCTGTTTACGACACTTTCAAACGCCTGTTCAAGCCGGAGCAGGTGCGGACTGTAAATGTTGACACCGACAAACTTGAAAATCATGTAATTATTGTTGGTGGAGGACACACCGCAAGGTATATTGGATTTGTTTTAAAAAGCCTGCAGCTTCCTTATGTAATTGTAGAGAATAATCACCGTATATTTCAGGAGTTTCGTCAGGATGGACTGAATGCTATTTTTGGTGATGCCGCTGAGTATCATATATTATCTGCAGCATCGATACAGCGGGCTAAGCTGCTGCTGGTAGCGACTTCAGGGTTTGGCAGCGTGATTAATATTCTAAATACCGCTCGTGAGTTGAATCAGGATATCAGAGTCCTGGCTCGCGCTGAAAATCGTGAACAGATTGAGCAGCTTGGCAAAAATGGTGTAAATGAAGTCATTCAGCCGGAATTTGAAGCTGGCCTGGAAATGGCTCGACAGGCTTTGTTGAGTTTGAATGTTTCAGCAGTAGGAATCCAGCAGCACCTCGATTCCGTACGCCGTGAGCAATACAATCCCCTTGAAGATATAAAAGATGGCAGTCACAATTTATCTCAGCTTCTTTCATCAATAAATATGATAGACCTGAACTGGCTCGAGGTGAAGGCTGATAATCCATTTGTTGGTCGTACATTAAGCGAGAGCAACCTCAGGCGTGAGCATGGCATCAATGTTGTTGGAATAATTCGTGATAAACAGTTTGAGACAGATCCTGACGCAGAATTCAAAATTAAGTTGGGAGATTACCTTGCGCTTATTGGAAAACCAGACAAACTAAGATCATTTATGTCTTTTACTGGTAATAAGAGAAATGGGAAAGCGCCTGCTTGATTAGCTGTTTTCAGACTCTTCCTTTCTCCAAGCCTTAATGTTCTTTTCCATGAACTCTATAACTTTGAGCAGTTCTTCTCTGCCGTTTCCTTTTACCATAAAAGGTTCGCCAAACTTGAAGTAAATTTTACGGTCACGGCGAATAGGGCCTAAATCACGCAGAAATTTACCATTTGCTAGAAAATCAGTTTTTAGAGCAAATGGGATAATAGGAACTCCGGCTGATCTTGCCAGTTTGATTCCAATGCTGTTGAATTTTTCCGGCGAGAAATCTTCACTGCGTGTTCCTTGCGGGAACAGCATAATTGATTTACCGGATTTAAGTATCTTTTTGCCCTCCCTCAGTACCATTTTAAGGTCTTCTCTTGGGTTTTTCCGTGTGAGTGGAATAGCATTTATTGAGCGCATTATGTCACCGAAGAAAGGAACTTTGAGCAATGACTTCTTTATTACATATGTAAAGTCCAGATGAGGACCAATTATAGCATTAAAAATCGCTGTTTCCAGCAAACTCATGTGGTTGCCCATCATAATGACAGGTTTGCCGTCAGTGACATCCAGATTCTTCAGGCCGCTGATATGAATCTTGCCCCCACAACCTTCAGTAAGTTTGAAATTCTTATTTGAATAATATGTCTGCATAGAAGCATCCAAGTGCTTTCTACGTGCACACATGCCGGTCTGGAAAAATATGAAAAAATTCCGTAGGTAAAAATGAAATCTATTACCAAAGCACAAGCGGTCAGCCAGATAGCGTTTTCTGTTTTCTGGTGTTGTATATGTGTCTTCTTTAATTAAGTTATTCTCGACCCTCATAAAGCTCCTTGCTTTTCGAAATCAAGTTACATCTTATATAATAAGCTTCCTGACCGAAAGTCACTAGTTAGTAAATATTATGTTTATGTCAATAAAATCAAGACCGAATTTGATTTAATTTTTCCAGCCCACTAATATAGCACACTTTTATAGAAAATCAATATATAACTATTATAGCAATTTAAAAGGAATGTTATTTATTAAAAAAATAATATTGACTTATTGTTCGAGATTTGTTTTATGCAGGAGTATTTTGAACTCCGGATCAAGTGGTGCTCCGATATTTAAAGATTCTCCGGTAAACGGATGTTTCAATGTAAGGTTGGTTGCTGTAAGTAGCAAGCGGTTGCAGTTAAATTTATCCCTAAACATTCGGTTGTGGGCTCCATCTCCATGGTTGGTGTCACCAACTAAAGGATGTCTTAAATGAGCAAAATGTCTTCTTATCTGATGATTACGTCCAGTTTTAAGGTCAATTTCAACAAGTGAATATCTTGCTGTATCATAAGGCCTTACTGGAATAGGCAGTTCAGTCCTCACAAGTGTTTTGTATAACGTCAAAGATTCCTGAGGAGTGCCGTTAAGGCTTTTTAATGGAGAGTCAATAGTTCCCTCGTCTTCAGTCCAGCCGCGAACGACTGCCAGATACGTTTTTTTAACATTTCGGTCTCTGAATTCCTTTGAAAATTGTGAGGTGATTTCCTTTCCTGAAAAAGAACACCAATTTGGAGTTCGATTTTTTTGAAACGATCTGCTTGCAGTAGAGCACATTCAGTCAGCAAATCCTTTATACGACCGTCTCCAACCATTGTGGTAGCGTCTTGTAAGCTCAAGCGCAAAATATAGTCAGGCACACCTGAATCAATCTGAATTCTTGAAAGATTAACTTGAAAACCAGTTTCTTCTAAATGCATATTTAATAACGATTCACGAACTTCTTCTGTCATACCCATATTTTTAAGCACAGGCAGGTAGTCCGATACATCAATATATAGCAGTTCAGGGCCATGTCCTCCATTACGGTTCAAATATACAAAGCCATTTATATCATATGGCAAGACAGCGCTTCTAGGGGTAGATGTATCGGTCATTTGAATCTAATGCTTTACGTATGTTTGCGGTGTTTTTTTCCGGAACGTTTTTTCTTGTGTTTACGCTGCGATACAAATTTGGGCCAGCGGCGGGAAAGATTTTCATCTTTCCAGACGAGTTCATTCTGCAGCATCATTAATTCACGCGAATGTGTATATCCCTGCAGAGAAGTTACTGTTTTAGAGCGCGCCTCAGTATATCTGAGTCTGGGCTGAATTGACAGGATACGTTGTGCTGAGCTGGTAAGGCGTTTTATCATATTGTGCGGTGTAAACGCTTCCAGAAGAATACGGCGAATTTTATATTTTGAGTCCTTGGTTGGAGTCCAGAGGTCACCACGATTTCCGTTGTCAATTTCGGCCTCTATGAAGGGTAGGGCAAGTGCTGCCATTGCTAATGAAATGCTGTCACGATAGATACCGCGTTGTACCCTGTTGTTGCGTTCGGCTAGAAGCTCCAGTGCGTAAGAGCGAGCCGGAGTATTCCAGTTTTCTTCAAGGTATGGTAGAAAATTGCCAAGGAAACCGTAATCATGGAACGCGGCTAATATATTATGTCCGTAGGTGCCTTTGAGAATTTTCTCAAGTTCAAGGGACAGCCTTGAGTTGGCAGCATGTTTTATTAAGTAGATTGATGATTTTATCGCTTTTTTAGTTTCGGGGTCAGGGATAAAATCGTATTGGCCTACCAGCTTAAGGGCTCTGAGTATGCGGACAGGATCTTCTTCAAAACGAAGTAAGGGGTCGCCAATAGCTCTGACTATGCCTTCGTGCATATCTCCAATGCCGAAACCGGTAAAATCAATTAAGTCGTCATGAACCGGGTCATAAAATAGAGCATTTACGGTAAAATCACGTCGCCACGCATCTTCTTCAGCAGTGCCATATTCGTTATCTCTGAATATCATATTTTCGGGGATAGGACTTTTCCGCTGTTTTCCCGGAATCTGTCCGGTTTCATCAGGAGTGCGGCGGAATGTACTGATTTCAATCAAGTCTCCTGAATAACGCAGGTGTACAAGCTTAAAACGCTTGCCGATGATTCTGGCGTTGCGTTTGCCGAATACCTGTCTTACTTGTTCGGGAGTAGCTTCTGTGGAAATATCATAGTCTTTTGGAGGACGGCCCAGCATTAAGTCGCGAATGGCGCCGCCTACAACATAGGTCTCAAACCCTGCTTCCTGCAGGCGTTCAATTACTTTATAAATATGTGGAGCTACAATCAACTTATCGGTCATACTAAATTATCCGCTGAATTATGGTATCTATACAGGCTAAGTCGGGGTCAATGTAAGGATAGTCAGCATTGTAATTGAGCCCTCGACTTTCTTTTCTGTTCAGGGCTGAGTCAATTATTATTTCTGCTGTTGAAGCAATATTACGAAGTTCAATGAGATCAGGAGTTATAAGAAAATCCCAGTAATATTTCTCTATCTCTTTTCGAATCAGTTTGATACGGGCTTTAGCTCGTTCCAGGCGTTTGTTAGTCCGGAAGATACCAACATAGTCCCACATAAAATGACGGATTTCATCCCAGTTATGTGCAATTACGACAAGTTCGTCAGAGTCCGTTGCGTTTCCGCATGTCCAAACCGGAACATTGCCGGGAGCTTGATATTTTTTCAGTTCCGCAATATTTTCTTTAATATGTTTGCTGGATAATTTGGCAATGACTAGAGCTTCAAGGAGACTGTTACTGGCTAACCTGTTAGCGCCATGCAGTCCTGTAGATGCCGCTTCGCCAACGGCATACAAGCCAGGAATGTCTGTTTCGCCATCAACTCCTGTCTTGATTCCGCCACATGAATAGTGTGCTGCCGGGACAACCGGTATCGGGTCTTTGGACATATTAACACCGATTTCAAGACATTTTTCGAAAATATTAGGAAACCTTTTTCGCAAAGTTTCTTCAGAATGGTGCGTGATGTCAAGATAAACGCATTCTTCGCCGGAACGCTTCATTTCATTATCAATTGCTCTGGCGACAACATCACGGGGAGCAAGGCTTTGCATCGGGTGATATTTATGCATGAACTCAACCAGATTGCCATTTTCATTACGGCGTTTCAGAATAGCTCCTTCACCACGGACAGCTTCACTTATCAGGAAAGAGCGAAGGCTCGGGTGATACAATATAGTAGGGTGAAACTGAATAAATTCCATATTAGCAATTTTGGCTCCGGCACGGTAGGCCATGGCAACGCCACCGCCGCATGCGATATCCGGATTACTTGTGTAAAGGTATACTTTGCCGATACCGCCGGTTGCTAAAGTGGTAGTAGCTCCACGAAAAGTTTTAACAATGTTATTTTCATAATCCAGAGCATAGATACCAAGACAACGGTTAGTACCTGACCATCCGATTCGATGAGTTACTATCAGGTCAATAGCAATGTGATTTTCAAAAATTTTGATTTTGTCGTTAGTGCAACAGGATTCTACAAGAATGCGCTCGACTTCTTCACCGGTAATGTCGCCTGAATGTAAAACACGGCGCTTGGTGTGACCGCCTTCCCGCCCTAAATCATATTCATCTTTGTGCTTACTGTCACCAAGTTCTCCACGAGTTGTAAAGTGCGCGCCTTTGTCGATGAGCTCCTGTATGACTTCGGGGCCAGCCTCGACAATTTTGCGGACAATGTCCTCTTTGCACATTCCGGCCCCTGCATTAAGTGTGTCTTTGACGTGATCCTCAAAAGAATCTTTTTTAACGTCCATAACACAAGCGATGCCGCCCTGTGCATATTTAGTATTGCATTCATCTATAATGCGTTTGGTGATTATAGCGACAGATCCGCCTGACTCAGCCAAGTGAAGGGCTGTTGACAGTCCTGCAAGGCCGCTGCCGACGACGATATGGTCAAACTCTAGACAGTCACTGACTTTCATTTTAGATTTGTCCCTTTGGAACATTAATTATTGGTCAATCTTTCAAAAGTCGCTAATATAGACTTTATTTTCTCATAAATCCACAGTAAATTACAATGATTTGTCATGAAAATCAATTTTATTGAACTTGAAGAGTGATTAATGTTCAGATTTTCTACAGAATAGGTAATATATTAATTATATGAACGAGGGAAAAATGAGCCCAGAAAACAGTAAAAACAATCTGATGGCTATTGAAAATGAAGAAGATATTACTTCATTGAAAGAAATTCGCCCCGGAAATGAATGCAGAAGAGTTCGCTGGACATGGAGAATATTGACATTGCTCTGCCTCTTTGGCAGTGGTGCACTGTTGAGTACGGCAGTACCTCCTTTGAACTGGAGTGTGACGGCCTGGTTTTCTTTGATTCCTTTGTACTTGATAGTTTCGAATCAGCGTTGGCCAATGGCTTTGCTTAGTGGTTTTGTCTGGGGTATTGGTTGGGCTTTCCCTTCTTTTTACTGGCTTTATGAGATAAATCCGGTAATACCATACTTAATTGCTCCGGTTATGGCCTGTTTTTATGCTCCCTGGGTTATGCTGGTCCCTGTTTTGCGTCGCGGCATTGTTTATCCAAACGATGTTTTGCGCAAAGGATACCAAAGTGTTGAAAAGTTTACCGATTTCTCGCCTTGGCGTGAATTGGTGCTGGCGATTGTCCTGTCTGCATTGTGGTGCGTAGCCGAATGGGTGCGTTCAGATATGTTGCCGTGGAACTACTTGGCTACAACCCAATGGCGCAACCTGCCTTTGGTTCAAATGTGTTCTGTAACCGGCACTTATGGCTTGAGCTTTGTGATTTGCCTGGTGAATATAACTTTTGCAATGGCTATCTGGAATGCGCTGCATAATTACCGCAGCGGCAGTAAGTTTAAGCGCCCGATTCCTTTTATGTTCTCCTTGTTTCTGCTGATGCTGCTGGTTGTTTATGGAAACAGTCGAATTGTAAAAATGAATAAAGCCCGCAAAAGCCTTATCAGTTTTAATGCAGGACTAGTGCAGGGAAATATTTCACAGCGCCGCAACGCGAGCAACTTTGAGGCCCAGGAAGCTTTGAACATTTACTTGGAGCAGTCCTACAAACTTCTGAAAGGCACGCCTCACCCTGATATCATTATCTGGCCCGAGACCGCAGTACCTTACCCGTACAGGGCTATGGGGGTTGTATGTGAAGAGTATCGCTATAAACTTTATAAATTGAGCATGGCTGCAAAATGTCCGCTGCTTATTGGAACTATTGATTTTGAAGACCTGCCGCCTGGAAGCAAGCGTTACCCCGGTACTTTAAACAGCGCTTTTCTGTTTGATGCTGAAGGCAGATTCCAGACTAAATACGATAAGGTACACCCTGTTCCGTTTGGGGAATATGTGCCTTTCCGCAAATACTTGCCGCAGTTTATCATAAAATATATCGATATGAATCGTGATTTGACTGCCGGCACTAGCTTCCAGCCGTTGCCAATCCATCCGGGAGTGCTGGCTGGAATCAGTATTTGTTTTGAAGACGTCTTTCCATATATTTCACGTCGTGAGGTACTGAAAGGGGCTAACATGATACTGGTCATTACAAATGACGCATGGTATCCCAAAAGTTCTGAACCTGACCAGCATTTGGCAAATTCCATATTCAGGGCAGTGGAAACTGGAGTCCCGATGCTGCGCAGCGGCAATAATAGTGCCAGTTGTCTGATTCAGCCGAGCGGGTATATTTCTGATTGTTTATTTACCAAGAAAGACCCGGTAACCGGCAAAGAAGTAGCTGCACCTGAAGTCAGGGCGAGAAAAAGCGGTATAATACCAGTAATGGTTCCCGCAAATCCAGAGCTGACTTTTTACACCAAACACGGTGATGTTTTCCTGTTGCTCTGCATTCTGATTTCAGCGGGAGGACTTTTGCAGGCAGCGTGGAGCTGGAGGCTGCGCAAAACCAGTATGATTAAAAAATTCGAATAATCTCTCAAAACTCAAAATTTGAAGGTGTGGAAGTATGGAGTTACGTAAGGTTCTAGCTGAACTTGAGATAGCTGATCAGTACCATGATGCAGTTGCTTTAGATTGGGATACTTCAATATGTTCATTGCTGCAAGAACCCGACTTTCTCCATGAAGGCCAGATCAAAGAATGTTTTGAAATTCTGGGACTTCCAAATGACCAGTTAGAATATGTCGTCTCTATTGCAAATATGGTTAATGCAAACCCTTTTGCAAAAGCTCTTACCTGGCATGCGCACTGTCAACTTTGCGTCAATAAGGAGCGCAGATTATTCAGCGAATGGCCTGACCTGAAAGTCTTCTTCGCTGACAGGGCACCGGTTTTTTACTTTCTAGTACTTTTAAGCGTGATTCCAGTTGCTTTAGAAAACTATAAGAAGCGAGGCTTGAGTGAATTTTCCTTGCCTGCTGTGCAGCGTATAAATGAGCTTATAGACAAGTTTAGAAATAACAATGACGGCAAACTTGGAGTTTACACAGAGGCTTTGCACTGGACAAAGCATTATGCTGTAGCTGATATAGTGAGATTAGGCAGGTTTGAGTATGAATTTAGTCGAACCTGTGACTCTTGTCCCTTGGTATACCGCAATATTCACGACGGGCAAACTATTGCTTTTGCAAATCAAGACTGGTTGCTGAATGAACAAGGGTACTTGATTTTCTGGGGAGAAGATGATTCTACTGCATCGGTAATAACAACTTTTGTTGAAACCGGTACATATATTGAGGGGTATCCAGTTAATCCAAGTGGACATGTTGAGACTGCTTGTAAAATGCGTCTTGCAACCAGTGAATGGAAGCGCGTTATTGGGCCGGGAGATCTGGTGCCGGGAGTCCATATCCCAGTGGGCGGAGGTATGACGCCTGAGAGCGTAAAGGCTTCATTTGCGCTGGCAGCTGCATTTTTTGCCAAACATATGCCAGAAGAAGATATTAAAGGCTTTACATGCGAGTCATGGATTCTAAATCCTCAATTTCAGGAGCTGCTTCCAAACTTAAATATGGATAAATTTCAGAAAGAATTATATCTTTTTCCGGTGCGCTCAAGCGGCAATGACGGCTTATTTTTCATCTTTGGAAATGATGATATAGATTTAAAAACAGCTCCCCGGGATAATTCTTTACGCCGAGCAATGCTCAGTGTTTTAGACAGTGGGGACAAGCTACGCGGTGGAGGAATGATCTACTTGGTTGATGACCTCCAAAAGTTCGGCACACAAGTTTATTTAAATAATTTTTAATAATCAGTGATTATACTTTAAGTGCATAAAAAAATCCTCTCCGGGTTGGAGAGGATTTTTTGTATATAACGCTTTTATTACAGTGAAGCGCAGAAATCTTTGATGCGGTTGATCGCTTCGCGGATATTCGCTTCGCTGCAAGCGTATGAAAGTCTGATATTGCCCGGAGCAGAGAATGCTTCGCAGGGAATAGCAGCAACTTTCTTTTCTTCCAGCAGTCTTTTGCAGAAATCAGCAGCGCTGAGTCCAAAGCTGGAGATATCACAGAGTATGTAGAAAGCACCTTGTGGACGAATGCATGAGATGCCGTCGATATCGTTGATCAGGCCGTGGATAAGGTCACGACGTACAGAGAATGCCTGACGCATTTCTTCAACTGCTTCGTCAGCTGCTTCAAGAGCTTTGAGCCCGCCGTACTGAGCGAAAGTAGTTGGGTTTGAAGTAGAGTGACTCTGGAAAGCGTTGATTTTCTTAGCCAGCCAGAGAGGAGCACTCAGGTAACCGAGGCGCCAGCCAGTCATAGCATATGCTTTGCTGAAGCCATTGACAGTGATGGTCAGAGCGTTGATTTCATCGTTCAAAGATGCGATAGAAATGTGTGGCTTGTCGGCATCATAAACGAGTTTTTCATAGATTTCGTCAGCCAGAACCATGAAATTGTTCTTAACAGCGATTTCAGCAATTTTTTCCAGTGTAGCTTTACGATAAACAGCACCAGTCGGGTTAGACGGTGTGGTCAGAATCATCAGACGAGTGTTTTCGTTAACTGCGGCTTCGAGTTCTTCAGGAAGAATCTCGTAGTTATTTTCAGCAGTAGTCTGGACGATTACCGGAGTAGCTCCGGCAGCTTTGACCATTTCAGTATAGCTGAGCCAGAAAGGAGCCGGGATGATAACTTCATCACCAGGACCGCAAAGCGCTGCAACTGCAGTGAAAACAGAGTATTTAGCGCCGGGAGCGATAATAATCTGTGCCGGTGTAGTTTTGATACCGTTGTCTTTCTGGAATTTTTCTGCAATAGCTTTCTTGAGTTCAGGAATTCCGCTAGCCGGAGTGTAACCGGTTTTGCCTTCCTGCAGGGCCTGAATGGCTGCCTGTTTGATAACTTCCGGGGTGTCAAAATCCGGTTCGCCTGCTGACATGCTGCAAACATCGACGCCCTGGGCCTTCAGAGCTTTGGCGGCGGCGGTGATTGCCAGTGTGGCAGATGGGGTTAAACAACCCATCGATCCTTTGGTTTCCTGTAAGTTTTTCATCGTCGTCTCCTGGATTTAATTCCCTGCTGTCAGGGAACTGTGTTTCAAATACGAATGTATTATATAATATTATTGGGCTAAAATTTCAATAGCAATAAAAAAATACTTATTAATACCTAATTTTTCAGCACTGCAATAGCACTATCAACGTTGCCAAACGGCGCACTAACCTGTACTCCCTGTACTTTGTCACGCAATTCCGCAACTGCTTCACGGGCAATTTGAATGCCGACCGCACGCTGTTCTTCACGAGTTTCAGCAGCAGCCATCCTCTTCATGATTGAATCAGGAACTGTTACGCCCGGGACTTCATTTTTTAGAAATTCAGCGTTGCGATAGCTGGCAAGCGGCCAGATTCCGGCAATAACCGGAACTTTCAAGTCAGCGATTTTATCCATCATCTTCAGTAGCGGTTCGGTGGCAAAGACCGGCTGTGTAATCAGGAACTCAGCACCGGATTCTACTTTTTCACGAATGCGGGAGATTTCACGATCCATATCAATAGCGTTGGGATCAGCACCGGCACCGGGGTAAATCGGGGTAGGGGAGCCAATGCTCTTGCCTCCGATATCAACGCCGTGGTTGAGTTTGTCGCACACTTTCAGGATACCGATAGAGTCAACGTCAAAAACAGCTGACGCAAATGGATAATCGCCAAGTTTTGGCGGGTCACCAGTAATAAACAAGATATTATTAACACCTTTATTGGCGCAGCCGAGCAGGTCTGCCTGCATGCCGATAAGGTTTTTATCACGGCAGCAGCAGTGCAGGATTACTTCAATATTGGCGCGCTGCTGTATTTCTATTGATGTAATAATCGGTGAAATTCTTGAGCTGGCTCTAGGGCCGTCAGGAATATTTATTGCATCTATTCCGGCGTCATGGCATTTTCTGGATTTCTCGATAGTTGATTCCAGATCAAAGCCGCGTGGAGGAGTTATTTCAATTGTAGTGACAAACTCGCCGTTAGCAAGTTTTCTGGCAAATTTTGAGCGTTCGGCCAGAGGTACAGGATCCTGCATTTCATCTGTATGCTCAACAGCCTGTAATTGATGTTCTATCTGAGTTTTAGCCAGCGGCTTAATGCTGCGAGCCATATCTTTAATATGTTCAGGGCCGGTACCGCAGCAGCCTCCGACACCACAAGCTCCAAGGTTGATGTAACGCACTGCGTAGGTAGTCAGATATTCAGGACTGCACATATAAATCATGCGGTTTTCAACGCTTTTAGGCAATCCGGCGTTAGGCATTACGATAACAGGATAGTTGGTGATAGGCAATAGCTGTTCCAGGGCAGTCAGCATACCTTCGGCTCCCATGCCGCAGTTAATGCCGATAGCGGTCGGTTTCTTAGTGCCTTTTTCAAATAAAGCAAGTGATTTAGTTAGAGGGCCGCCGTCCTGCGTTTCCAGGTTTCGGTCAACCACAAAGCTGAACATGAACGGGATAGTGGCGTATTCCTCAATAGCCGCATAAGCATATTCGACATCACGATAGGTGGCGAGAGTCTCGCACATTATGAAATCAGCGCCGGCATCCTGTAATGCACAGATTTGCTCACCAAGAATTTCAGTGGCACGTTTTTTATTAATTACACGGTTATAAGAGCTTTCGCCCACCGGGCCTATGGAAGCAGCGACAATTGTATCTTCGTCGCAAGCGTCTTTCGCTAGTTTGATCGCAGCCTGATTTATTTCAACTGTTTTTTCAGCCAGACCATGGCGTGCGAGTTTATTGCTGTTTGCGCTGAAGCTGTTGGCTGTAATTACCTCGGCTCCGGCTTCAACATATTTCTGGTGAATTTCAGAGACTATGTCGGGGTTGCTGAGGCATAATCCTTCATATGATGCATTGACGAAGAAGTCGCGTTTGTAGAATTCAGTACCAACTCCACCGTCAAATATAACTATATGATCATTGAGTTTTTCTTTTAAAGGGTCACGCATGTACTCTTCCTGACTTTTAATAACATTCAAAACAGTCGTTACTTTACACCATTTTGATGCAAAAAAAAGCCTTAATCAGCTTAATTAGAACTATATTCTCTAATTAGCTCGAGTTGATGTTGCAGGTCAGCTGTTTCCCGGCGCCAGAACGCGTCATTACCCCAATTGGGGAAATTATGCTGGAAACGGAAGTCATCTATTTGAGTACTGCACCAGTCAAGGAAGTAAATAATGCGCATGGCACGCAGCGGTTCAATGAGGCGGATTGTGTTATATTCAAAGTTTCGCAAGCTGGTATAACCGTCCAGCAGCAGGTCAAGTTCCCGGCGACATTTGTGTACATGTTCCGGCAGCAGCAACCATAAATCCTGTACAGGAGGACCTTCCATCATGTCATCAAAGTCGATTACCATGAGGCCTTCATCAGGACGTTCAAGGATATTAGCCCTGTGCAGGTCGGCATGAATGCGGATATACTCTATATCTTCAAACATCGGATCAATTTCTTCAAGAAGTTCTCTAACTACACGCTCAAACTGCTGTTCATACATCGGGCTGATATATCGACCTTCCAGTAAATGTTCAAGCTGATTTGCTGTTGTCGCCCGTGGATCAAGAAGAGTACGGTCTGGGGCTTCCGAGCGTGCTCCGGCAAGGTGCATTCTTGCTACTACCATTCCGAGCCGTCTCCAGCTTTCATCATCAATAATTTCAATTTCACGTCCAAAACGTTTAGGGAAAATCGTAAATAGAATTCCGTCTTCGGTACTGGCGAGAGTGCCGCCTTGAGGCAATTCCATTGGGGCGATAACAGGTATATCGTCAGCAGCACAGTCCAAAACAAAACGGTGTTCTTCCTCGACCGCTTTGCGATTCCAGCGACCGGGGCGGTAGAATTTTGCTATTACCCGTTTTCTGTCGGCGGTTTCCAGTTCATAAACCCGGTTTATATAGCTGGGTAGTGGCGCCGCCAGTCCGGTCATCGGGCGGTTTAGTGCGGTTTCTACCTCCGAAATCAATACATCCGGTGTTAAGTTGTCAAAATTCTTAGCTGTCATCTGGACATTACCTTTAATAGGAACTATTATTTATGTGACAAAAGGTTTTCTCTCGAATTCGATTTAAGATATCCTGATAATGTCAAAATGCGAACAGTCAAAGGTCTTTTATGCTGCCAATAAAACACGATATGCATATACATACGTTTGCTTCAACGTGCTGTCTTGACGAACGTCAGACTATCGATAACATTGTACTTCAAGCGCAGGAACTTGGACTGGAGAGAATAGGTTTGGCAGATCATGTCTGGGATAATCCGAATTTAGTTCCAAACGATTTTTACAAAGAACAGGGAAAAAACCGCTGCATTAACCTGAAACGCAGCGCTACCCGGTTTAAGAACTCAGATATTGATGTACTGGTTGGCTGCGAGGTCGAAACGGTTGCTCCTAAAAAGTTCAGTATTACAGAAGAGCTTGCCAATGAACTTGATTTTGTGCTTCTGGCTACTGATCATTTTCACCTTCACGACCTAGTTGCTCAGCCGAAAAAATATAAGCCCAAGCACTTCGCCAAGCACATGATTGAAATGTATCTTGGCGGGATACGCTGCCCGTTTGGCGATATTATGGCGCATCCGTTTTTAGCTATGGGGTACTATGAAATATACGAAGAAATTATTGAATCGATAAGTGACCGCACTTTTATTGAAGTATTTCAGGAAACAGCTGAGAGCGGTAAAGCTGTAGAAATTACAACGCACTACCTCGGCAATCCGACACGGAGAAGGCTTTTTAGCCGTGATATTCCTATAAGAATTTTGTCTCTGGCATTAGAGGCCGGCTGCAAATTTGTATTCAGCAGTGATGCTCACCAGCTTGAGAGCATCGGCAGAGTGCTTGAACTTAAAACTCTAGCTGTTGACGCAGGAATCCGCGAAGAAAATATTCATAAAATAGCTCTTCGCGGATAATTATTCTGCTTTTTTTATGCTTTTACTGCGGTCTTATCGCGAGCATAGTAGTCATATCTACCAGGTCTTCCCACCACTGTTTATGTGGACGCTGTACTGCAGGAGAAGCCATCTGGTGCAGTTTTGCTACCGGATGAACGCTGGTTTTTCCGCCGCGCTGCCCTATGAAAACACTTTCTGTTTTACGGGTTTTTAGACGGGTAAATATTTGATTCATACCTTCGTACGCAAGGCGTGCCGCTTGAATACGATCGAATGGGGAAGGCTTACCTCCTTGCTGAATTGGTCCTAGAATACTTCTTCTGACATCAAATAAGTCCCCAGAGGCTTCGTCAAACAGGCGACACATGAAATCAGTTGTGTATGCACTGTTGGCTTTTTCATTACGCACCATTAGAGCAACCGAGCGGTCATCCTGATTGAAGCTGTCACTGAGCTTCTTAAGGTGTTTGCGCATCATTTCTAAAGTGACGCCCTTTTCATGCATATAAATAAACTCAGCACCTGTAGCAAGCCCACTCATCAGGGCAAGATAGCCACAGTAACGCCCCATTACTTCCACGATAAAAGCACGATGGGCAGTATCTGCTGATTGTTTGATTTTATCAATTGCTTCAACAATGGTATTAAGTGCAGTGTCTGAGCCGATAGAAAGCTCTGATCCAGGCAGGTTATTGTTGATGCTGGCCGGTATACAAACTATAGGCATGTCAAAAGCTGAATATTTGGGTCGCATTCTGTTGATCTGTTGGGCAATTTGATAACCAGTCCAGCCGCCAATTAGTAAAACTCCTTTGATCTTGTGCCTGATAATTGCATCGGCAATATAAAGAAAGTCGCTTCCGGCAGGAATTTTTCGGTTTGTACCAAGCTGTGAGCCGCCGCGTCCGTTTAAGTCTTCAACATCCATCCAGTCAAATTCTTTGACTTCATCGTTGACCAAACCTTCAACGCCATTGTTAATCCCAAGCATCTTGTAGCCGTTAGCCAGTCCAATCCGAACAGCTGTTCGGAGAGCGTCATTCATTCCCGGGGCAGGCCAGCCGCAGGTCATTATAGCTATTCGTTTGCTGTGTTTTTTGTGTTCTGGAGGCATGGCAAGGCACATTGTTTCCAGAATCTTGCTCATGACATTCCAGTTGCTGCCGCGCAACTCCATAGCCTGTTTGTATTCACCGTTTTTGATACAATCTGAAATTGCTCTGGTTTTCTGAACAGAATCCATGAGCGATGCGGTTTTAATACGGTTATTCTGCAGGACAACTATTTTTGACTCATCCTGAGCTTTTTCCTCCAGAAGTTCTGATACAGCCTCAGCTCCACAAGCAGTACTCATATAACGGTCAAAAGCACTTGGCGCGCCTCCGCGCTGGACATGGCCCAGAATTGTAATTCTGCTTTCCATGCCCATGCCTTTGTCAAGGACTTCTTTTATATAATTTGAAGTGATCGGATTGTGATGACGGTCTCTGGCTCCTTCAGCAACTATAACAATGCTGTCTCGCCTTCCTGCTTTTCTGGCAGTGGAGAGCAATTCACACATTCTTTTTTCCCAGCCGTCTTCGGGTGGAAATTCGGGGACAAATACATAACTTGCTCCGGTGGAAATTCCACTCATCAGGGCAAGGTAGCCGCAATTTCTTCCCATGACTTCAACGACAAATATTCGCTGATGGCTGTGAGCTGTACTGCTCAAGGCATCAATAGCTTCGGTAATCCTGTGCAGTGCTGAGTCAGCCCCGATAGTCATATCAGTGTTGGCCATATCGTTATCAATGGAGCCTACAAGGCCGACAATTTTGAGTTCCGGAAAATCATTCATGGTTTCAACGTCAATAATTTTCCTGCGAACCAGTTCGGCCAGCAGTTCAGGCCATTCCTGTCTGAACTGATTAGCTCCGGTTAAACTGCCGTCACCGCCGATTATAACAAGCCTGTCGATGCCGGCTGCAATCAGGTTGGCGGCAGCTTTCATTCTGCCATCCCGTTCTCTGAAGTCGTGGCATCTTGCGGTTCCAATGGAGGTTCCACCCAGTTGCAGGATACCGCTGACGTCTTCCCAGTCCATTTCACATATATTGTTATCGACCATTCCCTGATAGCCTTCGCGTATAGCATAAACCCGGCAGCCGGTAGCAATCCCGGTTCTTACTACAGCTCTTACCGCAGCGTTCATTCCCTGAGCATCACCTCCGGAAGTCATTACGGCTATACTTCTGATTGTTTCTTTTTTTCCCTTCATATCAACTCCGTTGGTAGGTATATTTCAATAAATTATATTATTTGCCTGGTGTGGCGTAGTAAAATTGGATAATTGGAAAATATTTTTAATGTGAAAGTCATAAAATAATCCTCCTAAAAGATGTCTAAAATTACAGCTTAAAGTCGAATAATCAAATTATTACGATTACTTTAGGCTTTAGACCATACGCTGTCTTTAAAGGTTGCCTGTCAAAGTAAATAAAACTTTATTCTCACATCATTTTACAAATCTATCAGCGGATATCATTTTGATTTTGTCTCGCAGATCCGCAGCACGTTCAAATTCAAGTGATTCAGCAGCGCCCATCATCTCTTCTTCAAGTTCCTGAATCAGCTCCTGCAACTGGCTTGGGTTTAAGTTCTTGACCTGGTCTTTGCCAAAGCCTGTACCGGATTCTGCCACTTCAAACACGCTGGAGACAGCATCAGCACTGGAATATTTGACTCCGCTTTCCATAGCGACGGCATCGTTGATCGTGATACCTTTTGGTTTCTCAATTGTTTTGGGAATTATATTATGCTTCTTATTGTAAGCGTTCTGTTTTTTGCGCCTTTGCTTAGTTGTGTCAACAAGTTTCTGAATGCTTTTTGTGATATTGTCAGCATAAAGAATTACCTTACCTGCGTTGTTTCTAGCCGCCCGGCCGGAAACCTGAAACAATGAGCGTTCAGAGCGCAGGAAGCCTTCTTTGTCGGCATCCATAATTGCAACCAGTGCTACTTCCGGGAGGTCAATACCTTCACGCAAAAGGTTGATGCCGATAACGCATTCATATCTTCCTTCGCGCAGTTGAGAAAGTACCCTTACTCGTTCGAGAGCATCTAATTCAGAGTGAAGGTAGCTGCAGCGGATTCCAAGATCGCAAAGGTAATCCGAAAGGTGTTCTGAACTCTTTTTGGTCAGTGTCGTAACCAGCACTCGCTGATGTTTTTTAGAGGCCTCTCTTATTTCGTGTATGATATCGTCAACCTGGCCTTCCAGGGGACGTATTTCTACTACAGGATCAAGCAGTCCTGTGGGCCTGATTACCTGTTCAATCGGTTTGCCGCCGTGTTCAATTTCATAATCACTGGGAGTCGCTGAAACAAAAATGCAGTCATTGTGCATTTTTTCAAATTCTTCAAACTTCAGCGGCCTGTTTTCCAAGGCGCTAGGCAACCTGAATCCGTGTTCAACCAGAGTTTTTTTGCGGCTGCGGTCGGCACGGTACATCGCTCGCAATTGCGGTAAGGTTACATGCGATTCGTCTATAACCGTAATCATATCATCAGGAAAGAAATCAAAAAGACAGAATGGACGACTGTCAGGCTGACGATTTGATAAATACATCGAGTAATTCTCAATACCGGAGCAGTAGCCGATTTCACGGATCATTTCCAAATCGTAGTTAACCCGCTGATAAATGCGCTGTGCCTCAACAAGCAGTCCTTTGCTTTCGAAATACTCAACTTGCTGTTTCATTTCTTCAGTAATTCCAGTCACAGCTGATTCAATGCGTTCAGGCGGCATTACAAAATGTTTGCACGGAAAAAACATAACTTTATCAGTACGGTTTTTTAACTTGCCGTTGACTACAAAATGGCGTGAAAGAGATTCTACCTCATCACCCCATAATTCTACTCTGACAAATTCTTCACGTTGTGGTTCAAAAACATCGACAGTATCTCCCCTTACTCTGAACTGACCTTTTTCTGGTGCGGTATCATTGCGTTCATACTGGATATTTACCAGACCGCGCAAAAGTTCGTCACGACCAATATTTGAACCGACTTTAACCGGCACACACATGTGCTCATAATCTTCAGGCGAACCTAAACCGTAAATGCATGATACACTGGCAATGACGATTACGTCTTTGCGCTCTAATAATGAAGTAGTGGCCGACAATCTGAGCTTTTCGATATTTTCATTAATACTGGCATCTTTGGCTATATAAGTATCAGTTTGAGGGATATAAGATTCCGGCAGGTAATAATCGTAGTAACTGATAAAATATTCAACGGCGTTATCAGGGAAAAAAGATTTAAATTCGCTGTAAAGCTGTGCCGCCAGGGTTTTATTATGTGAAAGCACTAGTACAGGACGATCCAGCTGGGCAATTGTATTTGCCAGAGTAAAAGTTTTACCTGAACCTGTAACGCCGAGCAGGGTCTGACAGTTATTCCCGCTTTTGAAGCCGTCAAGCAAAGCTTGTATTGCTCCAGGCTGATCTCCGGATGGTTTGAATTTAGATACCAGATTAAATAGACTCATCACAGTTCCGTATTTAATGAAAATCGTTAAAATTCACTACAGATAACGTATATCGCTATAGTTCTTTTTCAATACTGAAAGGGTAGGGACTTGAATATTCAATTTTAAAATTTAATATATAGTGGTATGTGATATTTAACAGTCAAAACGGCACTCAGAAAAAATGAGCTTACAAATATTGCCAAAAAATTATTTTCCTGATGTAGAAACCGCTGATGAAGACGGCTTTCTTGGCTGGAGCCATGACCTTACTTGCGATATGCTGTTTGAAGCTTATACTTCAGGTATATTCCCTTGGCCCGCAGAGGACAAACACGTTTTATGGTTTGCTCCTCATGAACGTGCAGTGCTTAAATTTGAGAACTTCAGAGTGCCGGGTACGGTGAAACGTGAACTGAAAAAAATGCCGTTTACTTTTAGCGTTAACAATAATTTTAAAGAAATTATTCAAGGCTGTGCCAAGGCTAAGCGCAGTGATGATCAAGGTGGAACCTGGATTACGTCAAAGGTAATGGATGCGTTTATTGAGTTTCACAATGCTGGATTTGCCTGGAGTTTTGAAGCACTTTTGCCAGATGGGAAATTAGCTGGTGGGTTATATGGTGTTTTGATAGGCCGTTTCTTTGCCGGGGAGAGTATGTTTTTTAACCATTCAGGGGCATCCAAATTTGCTTTGGTGAATACTATTGAATGGTTGCGTAACGAGCGAGGTGTCAGCTGGTTGGACGCTCAGATTCAAAACAGTTTTCTAGCGAGGTTTGGGGTTGATGATATTGACCGGGAAGAATACATGAAACTACTTGAGCTGTGCTTCGATTAATTATATTTAAATATCGTGGATTTCTTTTTAATATTATGTTGGTAAATAATAATTTATTGTGTATATTGCCCTAAAGAATATTACTCATAAGGTTTTGCGTATGAAATCTGTCGAAAATAATGGAAAAGTGTATAAGTATGTCGCTGATCAGATTCAGGGAATGATCCTGAACGGCAATTTAAAACGTGGCGATAAACTCCCGACAGAGCGTACACTTGCTGAAAAGTTTAGAGCAAGCCGTAATTCAGTGCGTGAAGCCCTGCGTGCCTTGGAAATTCTGGGTATTATTGAGTGTCGACAGGGGGGCGGAAACTATATTAGCCACAGTTTTGCAAAGGGGCTTGTAGAGCCATTGTCTATTATGGCAAAGCTTTGTAATGCATCCATTAACGAACTAATGCGGATGCGTCTTCTTCTTGAAGTTGAAGCTTTGAGAACTACAGCTTCAATAGCAACTAATGCTTTAAAATTGCAGTTCAAAGAGCTCTGTTGGCGTTTGGCTAATGAGGCTAACGAAGAGAAAAGTCTTTACATTGACCAGGAATTTCATTCACTTATCGTAAATGCCTCAGGCAATGAAATGCTGATTGCACTTTTTAATGCCTTTGACTCTACAATCAGGAAGCTTATTAGAGAAGGGCAAAGGAAAATAGGACACGAGGGAATAACTATTGAGGAACTTTCGACCCAGCATCAGAAAATCTGTGATGCTATTGTCGCTAACGATCCTCAGGTCGCTCAAACTGCTCTGAGAGCTCATTTGAAGTTTTTTTTCAAAGAACTTAACGATTAAAATTTGATTTTACTTGCTTTTTTAGTTTTAACGGTTATAATTATTGGTAGTACCAATTTGAATATCGAAGAGTTAATTGCTAAAAAATTATTTGTTGGTGTGATTTTCAGGTTACAAAAAATTGGTAGGACAAATTTACAGATAATGGTTTAACATGAAAAATTTAAAGATCAGTATTCCCTATGGATACGGCGAAGAAATAGTAGAAATTGCTGATTATAAAGTGAATGCTGTATTGCATTCTAAAGCACATGAATTCAAGCCGGAATTACCTGAAGCAGAGCTGGTGAAAGACGCCATAAATCATAGCGTTGATTCGCTTCCTCTTGACAGGATTGCGGCAACCCGTCAGCATGCGGTGATTATTACCAGTGATCATACACGTCCTGTTCCAAGCGCTAAAATTATGCCGTTTATTCTCGAGACTCTCCGCCGCGGCAATCCGAACATTAAAATTTCTATTTTGATCGCTACAGGGCTGCATCGCGCTACTACTCGTGATGAACTCATTTACAAATTTGGCGAAAAAATAATAAACGAAGAAGAAATAATTATTCACGATGCGGAAAATAAAAGTGAGGTCGTTGATTACGGAGTGCTGCCTTCGGGAAATCGTCTCTGGCTTAACAGAAATGCTGCTGAATGTGACTTACTGATAGCCGAGAGTTTTATCGAACCTCATTTTTTTGCTGGTTTTTCTGGTGGTGGAAAAAGTGTTCTCCCAGGTGTTGCTGGAGCAGAATCGATTAAAGTTAATCACTGTGCTGAATTTATCTCTTCTTCCAAAAGCCGGACAGGTTCTGTACATGGCAATCCGATTCGCATGGATATTGAAACGGCGGCTAGACGAGCCGGCCTTGAATATATAGTGAATGTAGTAATTGATTCTCATAAAAACATTGTTGCTGCATTTGCCGGGCATTACATGAGCGCCCACCGTGCCGGTGTTAAATTTCTTGAATCTCTCTGTCAAATTGAAGCGGAAAAGACAGATATTGTAATAGTTGGAAATGGCGGATACCCGCTTGATCAGAATATATATCAGGCCGTAAAGGGTATGACTGCAGCCGAGCAGCTTTGCAAACAAGGTGGCGTTATTATCATGCTGGCATCATGCTCTGACGGTCACGGCGGAGAAGCTCTTTATCACGCGGTAAGGGACGCTGAATCACCTGAAAAATTGCTGAAGGAAATACTTGAAGTTCCTTCTAAAAAGACCGCTCATGATCAGTGGCAAGTGCAAATCCTTGCCAGAATTTTGACTAAATTCAATGTAGTCATGGTAACTGAGGAGAAATCAAGAAAGTTTGTAGAGGACATGAAGATGCAATACGCGTCTTCAATTAACGAAGCATTAAATATGGCTGACGAAATCGTTGGTCAAGATAAAAAAATTAATATAATACCCGACGGCGTGGCGGTAATCGCCAAAGCCAGGAGTCAACAATGAACATTGCAGTTTGTATCAAACAGGTACCGGGAACTTCAGAAGTAGAAGTTGATGAAAAAACCGGTGTACTCAAACGTGACGGGGTAGATTCGAAGATGAACCCCTATGATCTCTATGCTCTGGAAACAGCCTTGCAGCTAAGGAAAGAGCATGGCGGCAGAATCAGTGTTATCAGCATGGGGCCGCCTCAGAGCAAAGAAGTAATTCGCGAAGCTTTTATGATGGGCGCAGACGAAGGAGTCCTGCTTTCTGACCGCCGCTTCGCCGGAGCTGATGTTCTGGCAACAGCTTACACTCTTTCTTCGGGATTACAACGTTTGGAAGACATCGACTTAATTATTTGCGGAAAGCAGACAACAGATGGTGATACCGCTCAGGTTGGACCGGAAATTGCTGAATTTCTCGATATTCCGCATGTTGCAAATGTCCGCAAAATATGCGAAGCTGAAGAAAAGGCGATCACGGTAGAAATGGATATGCCCGATACTGTCGAAGTTGCTGAAGTTTCATTTCCGTGTCTCATTACTGTGGAAAAAGGTATTAATACTCCTAGATTACCTTCATTCAAACTGAAGCTGGCAACTGAGGATCGTGAAATTAATACCCTTTGCCTGGACGACTTCAAAGATCGTGATGAACAAAATTACGGCCTTAATGGTTCTCCGACACAGGTTGTGAAAATTTTCCCGCCACCGACAAATGACTGTCATGAAACGCTAGATGGAGACCCCGCCGAAATGGCGCAAGGGCTCTTCAACTATCTAAGCGATAATAAATTTATTGAGGCTAGGTGAATAAAATGGCTGCTATAAAAATCAATCAGGATCAGGTAAAGGACCCGGCACCGGCAATAAAAGTTTGCCCTTTTGGAGCTATTGAACATAATAGCGAAGGTTTGCAACTGACCGCAGCATGCAAAATGTGCCGCCTTTGTGTAAAAAAGTTTCCCGCTATTTTTGAATTCGTTGAAGATGAAGAGAAAAAAGGCGTGGATAAATCTAAGTGGAATGGTGTCGCTGTCTATGTGGATCATTTAGAAGGTAAAATTCACCCGGTAACATTCGAGCTATTGGGTAAAGCACGTCAACTGGCAGAAAAAGTCGGGCACAAAGTATATTGTCTGATGATTGGTGAAAATATCACAGATGCCGCCGGTGAATTGCTGGAATACGGAATTGACGAAGTGATGGTTTACGATAATCCTGAACTCAAGCACTTCAGGATTGAACCGTATACCAATGTTTTTGAAGACTTTGTCAATAAGCTCAAACCTTCAGTCTGTCTGGTTGGAGGGACAGCTCAAGGGCGCTCATTAGCTCCGCGAGTAGCTGCCAGATTCCGCACCGGATTGACTGCTGACTGTACCGTGCTGGACATGCAGGAAAACACTGACCTTGATCAGATTCGCCCTGCATTCGGCGGGAATATTATGGCACATATCCATACTCCAAAACATCGTCCGCAGTTTGCCACAGTTCGTTACAAAATATTTGACTGTCCGGGAAAAGTAGCGGTTCCTCATGGCAAAGTAACGGTTTCTCAGCTTGGAGATGACAAGCTTAAGTCAGGTATTAAAGTTCTGGAAATTCTTGAAAAAGAACGTGAACCGGGTATTGACGATGCCGAAGTCATTATCGTGGCCGGGCGTGGCATCAAGAAAGAAGATGACATGAAAATGATTCATGAACTTGCTGATCACCTTGGTGCTGAAATTGCAGCAACCCGTACTTTAATTGAGTGCGGCTGGGTTGATGCCAAGCGCCAGATAGGCCTTAGCGGCAGAACGGTAAAGCCAAAACTTATCATTACCTGTGGTGTTTCAGGAGCTATTCAGTTCATAGCTGGAATGTCCGGTGCTGAGCACATCATAGCAATTAATCAGAATTCAGCAGCTCCTATTTTTGAGGTAGCACACCTTGGAATAGTCGGAGACCTGTATGACGTAGTTCCTGATTTGCTGGATATTATTAAATCGGGTGAAAATGTCTTTCAGACCAACACCAGTGAGGTGGCAATATGAGTTACAGCAAAATAACAGAAAAAGATATTAATTTTTTAATAGAGGTCTGTGGCGATCTTTATGTTCATACTTCTGATAGTATCAATGAAGATTTTTGTCATGATGAATTGGCTGGAGTATCTGCTCCTCCCGAAGTAATGGTTGAAGTCGAAACCGCAGCTCAGATTTCCAAAATAATGAAATATGCGAGCGCGCAAAATATTCCTGTCACTCCACGAGGGCAGGGGACAGGTCTGGTTGGTGGTGCTGTTGCAATTAAGGGCGGTATCCTGCTTAACATGTGCCGTATGAATCACATCCTTGAGCTTGACCGTCAGAACATGACCTTGACAGTAGAACCGGGTGTACTCCTGATGGACATAGTAAAGGAAGTCGAAATTCATGATCTTTTCTACGCTCCGGATCCAGGAGAAAAGAGTGCCACAATAGGTGGTAATATCAGCACCAATGCCGGTGGTATGCGTGCTGTGAAATATGGCGTAACTCGTGACTATGTACGTGGACTGGAAGCCGTATTGCCAAATGGTGATATTATTGAAATAGGCGGAAAAATAGTTAAAAACAGTTCTGGTTACAGCCTGAAAGACCTGCTTGTCGGTTCAGAAGGAACCTTAGCGATCATTACCAAGGCAGTTTTACGACTTCTGCCAAAGCCCCATTCAACTATCAGTATTCTTGCTCCTTACAAAGATCTTGTAAGTGCAATTGGAACCGTTTCTTCAATTATTCAAGCAGGTGTATCTCCTACCGCCTTGGAGTTTATGCAGCGTGAAGTAATTCTGGCTGCTGAAGAATTTCTAGGTAAGAAATTCCCCGATACATCAGCTGATGCCTACTTACTTTTGACTTTTGATGGCGCAAGTAAAGACCAGGTTGAACAGGCTTACTCAAGGGCGGCACATATTTGCTTGGAACATGGTGCCTTGGACGTATTTATTTCAAATTCACCGGAGCGTAACGAAGCGATCTGGAGCGCTCGTGGTACATTTTTGGAAGGCATTAAAGCGTCAACTACCGAAATGGACGAATGTGACGTTGTTGTTCCAATAGACAAAGTTGCCGAATTCGTTAGTTATACCCACGACCTTGAAGACGAATTTAAGACCAGAATCAGAAGTTTTGGTCATGCCGGAGATGGTAATCTGCATATTTATATATTGCGTGATGATTTACCGGCTGGTAACTGGGTAAAAGTTCTTGGTGATGTTTTTGACAAAATGTACAGCAAAGCTAATGATCTCGGTGGTAAAGTATCCGGTGAGCATGGAATTGGTTTTGCCAAACGCCCCTATTTGAAAGAATCATCCGGTTATTGCACAATGAATCTGTTACGTGGTATCAAGTCAATTTTTGATCCTTTGAATATTTTAAATCCAGGAAAAGTTTGTTAATTCCCATAATCTCCCCCTAGCTCAGCCGGCCTTTGTTTTACTAACGCAAAGGTCGGCTCTTTTATGAAAAGTTTTAATCATGATTGGAGTTATAATATTTGCGGTGAATTATTACAGCGGGCAAAAACGGCAGTGTTTGCGGTTTGCGGTTACCAGTTCATTATAACGCAACATCAAGTCTACTAAACAACTGCAGGTCTGGATTACAAAGAAGAGGTTGTTTTTATGGTTATTATTTGTTTTATTTTATCGTTAATTTGTCGGAGTATGTAAAAATTTATATTAAGTATATAGTTTAAAAGAATACAATTTTATCTGTGTGTTAAGCCCTTAAAATATATAATAAAATTAATATTAAATACAAAGTTAAAATTGATTTTTGTTGGATATTTGAATATAAAAAGGCATTTTAATATAGCTGCTTGATATTTATAATATTTATTAGATAATTAACTTGCTTTTTTCTCTTATTAAAATTATTCTTTTTGTTGGCTGATTATGATGGAGGGATTTTATGCCAACAAAGTATACTCAACAGTACTTAGACAATATTCTTAGCTATGACGCTATGAATGCTTTTATCGAAGCTGCGCAAAATTATGTGAATGCACGAATTGCCTGGGGAGAAGGTAAGGTTCCCTATGGTTATAGGGGAGGATGGTCTGGGTTTCAGTTTTTTTTCAATCGGGAGACTACCAAAAAAAATATTATCGCTATGAAAAAAGTGCTGAAAATTTGTAAAAATTCACGTACTTTACTTAGTGCGAAAAAGAATAGGATAAGAGAGTTAAAAACGGAGTTTTCCGAAGGTGGACGCGGCATTGAGTTAGTGGATGCATTTCTGGATACTTCATTTTCCGAAAGCTCTGCCTATGTAGCTTCCGGCCTTAACCGCAGTCAAAGTTTTATTATTACTGATTCTCAGTTTTATAAAAAACGCAAGGCACTTGGAGATGGTGGTTTTGGTCATACCGACAGCTTTGAGAGTGATAATGGAAACAGGCTTGCGATCAAACATGTATTTAATGGCGGTAACAGCAAGAATGCGCTTGAGTTTGAAATGAAAATATTTAACAGAGTATATCAGAATTTGTATGTGGGGAAGTTTGCATCAACCCAAGTTCAGAGCTCTGAGCAAGTTAGTTCTCTGTCAAGGACTAAAAGCTATACATCGCTCCTGGAGTCAGGAAGAATAAGAAAGATTGACACTAAATTTGGGAAACGAGATGTTGTGAATTCAGTACTTATGCCAGAGATTGGCGGCACCAGTCTAAAAGATTTCGCTTCAAAAAATCCTAAAGAATTTATGGTGCATAGTGACGATATATTCTTAAATATCTTTAATTTTCTGCATGAACTGCATTTTAATTTGAAAATGGTTCATGGAGATTGTCATGATGATAATGTTATGATAATAGATGAGTTTCATAACATTTTCTTAATTGATTATGGTGAAGCTGAAAGAATGACTTACTATAATCAAATGAATTGGAGTGCCATGATGACAGCTGATCTGCTTATGGGGCTTTCTTATTATATTTATTTACGGCAGTTATGTAGTGGAAAGGTTAAAAAAACTGTTTCTCGCGATCAAGTAGAAGGACTTTGCAAGAAATTTGAATTAAAACGCTGGATGGGAAGTGATGGAATATGTTATGATATTGCACTATTTTCCTATTATCAGCTTTCTTTCATTACTAAAAAACTGGGGTATATGCAAAAAGACTGGTAAAGTTTATAGCCCCCTCCAGGGCCTATTCTGTGGAGGGGGATTTTTCTGAAATGTTATTCAGAAAATGCATATATACTCCGTTTGTCCAACCATAGTTACTTTGGTTTTGTCCGTAACCACGCTCAACACTATAAGCTAAGGTAGGATCTTCACAGTTATAAAAATCAAGAAGAACGCCATGTGTTGCAAAGGTTGTATCTATAATATTTATAAACTTTTCTTGTATATCCATGGCTATTTTTTGCGCTTCTTTCTGGAGATCTCCCTCAACATTGTGCAGGGCCTCAACTAGAAAACTTTGAATTGGTGCTCTTACATAAGGGTAATCACAGTTGTTACCTGTCTGCTTTAAGCTGGTAGCTACACCATTGATTCTGTTTTTAAGTAACTCAGAAGTTAAGAGCTGGACTTGGCGTTCATTATCCGCTACAGCGCCAGCCCATAGCGGATAAAATGAAGTCGCATATTCGTAAGTATGCCTGGGCAGATTATAATCATCTTCAACCCTTAAATCAGAGTAATAGCCAGATTTATCTGTCCACATCATGCTATTAATCAACTCAGCGATTCTTGAGTTGTTTAATATAACTCTATTCAGAAGTCTTTCGGTAACTTGGCTTGATGTTTCACCTTCTATATTTTCCTGGATAAAAACGATATCTTTTCCCATTTGAAGAAGCAATGAATTCAGACATACAGGGGCGTAACAGGTTGAGTACTGTCCAACTTCCCCATAGCGTCCGGAAAGGTCAAAGCCGGATTCGCGCATGGCACGGTCCGCGGCATAAAAGTCTTCAGTCAGGTTATAATAATTATTGCATTCAGGATCCCAGAAAAGGTGTAATCCGCTTTTAGGGTTTATGGGGTTTTTGTCAGGATTTTCTGAGAAAAACAAAGCTGCATCGGGATACAGTTGGTTGTTTTTAGGCATCACGCAGCGAACGGATTCCAGAATAGGGCCCTTGCCGTCTGGATAGTAGCGATAAGCTGTGAATTTTTTATCTTCTTCCTCATCGATTACAGTTGCGATTCTTGGGTTAAAGCTTTTGGCATTCTCTTTGAAAGACCAGCTTGCAGGGTCAAACCTTGGATTTGTCCAGTAATTATAGTAATCGACTGCTGCCGGAAGAACTTCACGTTTTAACCATTCGTCATATGATTCTGGTGTTTTGAAATTTGCATTTTTGACTCGGAGGTATTTATCCAGGGTTTCATAATAGTCCAGCTGGAGTTTTTCTCCGTATTCTTTTTGAAATTCGTAAACAGCCAGAGCTTCTCTGGTAAATAACGGCGGTTGAGAACGGGTCATTAAATAAGTGCGGTTAGAGTTTAAAACAAATCCGCCATAGAAATTGATCTGGTAAATATGGTTATCAACCATGCCTTTGGCTATTTTAAATAAATGTATTGCATCTTCTGTTGTTACTTTACGCTTGACTCCGGCAATATATATTGATGCCTGTGGATTCTTGTAAATATATACTGCCGTATTGAGGAGCCCTTGTATTATGAAATAGGCTCCCCAGCCATACATATCAGTGAACACTCCGCCCATGGCAATGTATTCATTAGGCAAAAACAGAAGACCTTGATTATTATAAAGCTTTTTACCTTCATCCGAGTCAAATGGCGGTTTTTCAGAAGGTAAAGGCTCAATACTGAGGGTTTGGGCGGATGCACACTTTTTTTTAATTATATCCGGAATGAATTTTTGTTCACGAGGATAATAGAGTATCCAGCCTTCCCAATTTTCCAGTTGCGGCAGCACTAGATTGTCAACTGCCGTCTCATTGATATTCTCCGGGGTTCTGAGTAGCGAAGATGGATCAAGCCATAGTCCGGTGAGATATGGAATAATACATGCTTTGCGGAACTCACTGCGAGAAATCGTTATTGTATCATCGGTACTGAGCCACCATTTTTTTAGACATATCTGCAATACCTCAGAAGGTATTTTTTTATTATCTCCGGTATTATCCCATTCGATAACTACAGGACCGCAGTCGGTAATCTTACCATTTTTCTGATGTTGTCTGTGCAGGTCTTTTATAATAATCTTTTTATTTATATATGATGTACTCATAATTCATTTGCCAGTTGCATGATTGTTTCCCTTAGCCATTTAAGGTGTTGGGTATCCCCAGTATTCTTTTTCCAGTACTGATAAAACCTGATTTTTGACTGGAAGAAAGGAAAAGATTTCATGTTCAGGTTAAAATATTCGTAAACAGGGTTAAGAATTCTCTTGGGTGCGATGCATATCATGTCTGAATTGGCAAGCATATTACAGGCAATCATGATCCTTGATACCGGCATTGTTGTATTTCCGGTATTACTGATCTTGAGTGAATCTTCCGAACCATTATCATTCGGCATCTCAACTTCGGCGTTCTCACTCATGCGAAGAAAGTCATCGCGGTAATCCCTTGAGGCTATATCGTAAGGTGTGATAAAAATATGTGGGAAGCTGTTAAACAGTTCATTGGTCACTTTGGGGTGCCTGAATATAGAATGACTTGTATTGGCGGCGCAGACAATTTCGTCTTCGAAAAGAAATTCTGAGTAAAATTCATCATTTGATTTCAAGAGTGCCTCTGAGCCGAGAACAAAGTCAATTGAATCATAAATTTTATTACGATTCTTGTTAGTGACATATTCGATGTTAAAGATTGAAAGGGTGATGTTCGGAGCGAATTTTTTGAGATAACTGGTAAGGAACGGCAGAAAAGCAACCGAAATATAGTCGGACATAGCGATGTTTAGATTCAGGGCTGTGACCGATGGTTTAAATGGTTGGTTGGCTTCAAAAAGGGTTTCGATACGATTAATAATATCTTTTGTTTCTTTTTGAAGTTCTCTTCCTTTTGTAGTCAAGTTCATTTGGCCATGTCTGTTTCTGATGAGCAGTTCATCGCCAAATATATCTCGCAATTCTTTCAGAGCATTGCTTACCCTTGGCTGACTCAAGTTGATCTTCTGAGCAGCGTGTGTGACGTTTTGTTCCGTCAGCACCGCGTCCAGAATTGTCAGCAGATTCAGGTTGATACAGGTTGTCTTCATAAATTAAAATTCATTCCCATTTGGACAGGAAAGTCGACCAAATTTGGGGGTTAGTCGATTAGTTATTGCACAATATTCCCAAAACGAATATAGACCATTGATACAAGAAATGCAAGTTCTTTTTAAAACATTTGCGTTATAAAATATTTAAAATATAATAAGGTATATAGAGCTGAGTAATATGTTGACAATTATAAAGTTTGTCACGTGAAGTATTGTAGAAAATGTTTAGGGAGATATATCTTGTGAAGACAAAAAACGCTTTGTTGCTGCTTGCGCTGATTTTTTCATTTCTCATGCCTGCCTTTATTCTTAACTGTGAAGGGGTCGTGATAATGAATTTGATTAAACAGCATCATGTTTCCATGAGTGCTGCCAGTTGGCTTCAAGGCTGCAAAGATATTACTATTATGATTTCTTCCTTTGCATTGATCTCTCTAATATCCAGACTTGGTAGTAAAAAAGCATTGTTCTTTGCGACGTTGATTGAAATGATTATCTGTTTCATGATGGCAACTGATGCAACATTAAATATGGCAAGGGTTTATTTTATTTTAGCAGGATTGAGTTTTGCGGTTATTAAGATATCTATCTACTCTTCAATCAGTCTTTTTGCAAAGGATGAAAGTCAACATGCCGGGTTTCTTTCTGTTTTGGAAGGCATGTATATGTTAGGTATCCTGAGTGGTTTCTGGGTATTCAGCTTCTTTATGTCATATACCGCCCATTGGAATAACACCTTCTGGTTTCTGGGAGGATTGTGTGCTGTAGGGCTGGTATTGATTTTAATAACACCGTTCAAACGTACTGATGAAGAACCCACTGCAGAAGATATAGCCGATGCTGCAGCTGCCAAAAAGGAAGGTGTTTTTGCTGAATTTGTTGCCCTCTTTGGACGTCCAATTTTCTTCCTGTTCATTATTTTAACTTTCATGTATGTTTTTGTAGAGCAGAGCCTGACAACATGGCTGCCTACTTATAATAATATAGTGCTGAAGCTTTCAGATGTGCTGAGTGTTCAAGTTGTGAGTATCTTCCTACTCGGTTTGGCTTTAGGGCGTCTGCTTAGTGCTTTTGTCATGAAGTATATTCATTGGAAAAAAGTATTACTGGCTTGTATTATTCTGGCAATTGCTACTTTTGTAACCAGCATCGTGGCTGCTTATGCATATAAGCCTGTAGGAGTCAGCGTTAACTGGTTGCAGCTTCCGTACGTTGCTTACTTGATTCCTCTTACAGGTATGTTTATCGGGCCGATTTACCCGACACTTTGTTCAACAATTCTGACATCACATCCAAAGCGGTACCAAGTGCCGATATCTGGATTGATAATTATATTTTCCGCGATAGGCGGAACTATCGGAGCTAGAATAATTGGTGGAGCATTTGAAAGTGTGGGTGGAATAAGCGCTATGAAAATTCCAATAATACCGCTGGTGATCCTACTTTTTTTGGTTTTACCTTACGAGTTTATTGTCAACAGACATAATAATGGTAGAGAAGCGACTCAGTAAGTAATAGACAAGTTTTAGAGGATTAAATGAAAAGTAGATTAATAACTGAATATGAACTGATTCCTGAAAAAGTAGCTGTAAGTGAGACCCTATATCATACAGCTAATGGTTACATTGGTGTCAGGGGATGCTTTGAAGAAGGCGTACCGAGTGGGGTTAAATCTATACGGGGAACTTATATTAATGCTTTTTATGATACCGAAAAGCTGCATTATGAAGAAAGATATACCGGATTCCCTGATTATAGTCAGTGCATGTTGAAAGTTGTAGATGCGCAAAGCATTAAGCTTTTCATTGATGATGAAGAATTTTCCATGTTTGAAGGAGAGCTTGTCAGTTACAAGCGTATTTTAGATGCCGAAAACGGCATGGTTGAAAGAGTGGTTCAATGGAAATCACCAGCAGGTAAGGAAATTGAACTGACAGTAAAGCGAATGGTTTCTTTCTCTCAAAAGGAAGCCTTTTTGACCTCATACCATGTAAAATGTTTGAATTTTAAGGGGTTATTGAAAATTGTCTCAAGTATTACTTCGCAAGTGAGTAATATGAGCGCTGAGCATGACCCTCGTCTTGGCACGTCAGGTGGAAACCGTTTACTGGTAAAAAAAATCTCTCAGTCCGGCAATATTTCCTCGCTTGAATGTCAAACCAGAAATTCCGGGTTGACTTCCATCTGTTCGATGTCAAATAAACTGGATACTGCTTCTGAAAGCATTGTTACTGATACTGATAATTCTATTTCAGAAACTTTTGAGCTTCATGTAGAGGCAGGAAGTTCAGTAACTCTTGAAAAATTTGTGACATATACTGATTCAGTCAGATATGAAGATCCTTTTAAAGACAATATCAGCATAAATCAGAGCATTCAGTCTGCTGGTTTCAAAAAGATGGTTGCATTGCAGAAACAATACTTGGACGAGTTCTGGAATCACTCTGATATTACGATTAAAGGCAATGATGATATTCAAAATGGTATCCGTTATAATATGTATCAGCTGCTGCAGTCGGCTAGTAATGATATGTACAGCAACATTGCTGCTAAAGGACTGTCGGGTGAGGGGTATGAAGGACATTACTTCTGGGATACCGAAACCTATATTTATCCGTTCTTCCTGTTTACCAATCCGGATTTGGCAAGAAATTTATTAATGTTCAGATATAACACGCTGAATGGTGCCAGGCGCCGTGCCCGTGAGATGGCTCACCCTAAAGGAGCTTTGTTCCCATGGCGTACGATTAATGGTGATGAGTGTTCAGCGTATTTCCCATCTGGGACTGCTCAGTATCATATCAATACTGATGTCGCTCATGCAGTGACTCAATACTGGCAGGTGACTAATGATCACGAGTTCATGGCTGATTACGGTGCTGAAATGTTGTTTGAAGCAGCCAGAGTGATGTATGATATTGGCCTCTACCGTAGAGACGGAAAATTCGTCATTAATGAAGTAACCGGGCCGGATGAGTATACTGCTTGTGTAAATAACAATTACTATACAAATTTAAGCACAAAGCATTTATTTGAACATTGTGGTAATGTGCTGAAACTGCTCAAGGATTTATACCCGAAAGCATTGAAAAAACTAGCAGCTAAAATCGATTTGGATGATGATGAAGTCCCTGGCTTCCAAAAAGCAGCATCAGCAATGTATTTGCCGTTTGACGAAGAACTGCAGGTGCACCCGCAGGATGATGCTTTCCTTGATAGAAAGGTATGGGATATTGCCAATACTCCTAAAGATAAATTCCCATTGTTATTACACTATCATCCGCTGCACATTTACCGCCATCAGGTATGTAAACAGCCGGATACGGTTTTAGCGCATTTTCTGTTCGAGAATAATACCCCATTGGATATTGTCCAAAACGATTATTACTATTATGAGAAAATAACTACTCATGACTCATCGCTTTCAACATGTATTTTCAGTATAATGGCTTCAAGGATTGGCGATGAGAAAAGAGCATATAACTATTTCACTCAAACAGCCAGACTTGACCTGGATAATATTCAGGGCAACACCGATCACGGTATACATACTGCTGCTATGGGCGGCATGTGGATGGCTGTAGTATTCGGTTTTGCCGGAATGCGGATTGTCAATGGTGAACTCACGTTCAGGCCAAACATTCCGTCAGAGTGGAAACAGATAGATTTCAATATCACCTTCAGGAGGCGTCAACTACGTATATCAGCTTCAAAAACAGCTATAACTGTTAAATTGTTGAAAGGTGAAGCAATTAACGTATTTGTTGATGGAGATATGATTGAACTACAGCCTGAAGAGGTGACAGCATGAGTAAGTTTAAAGCTTTTATATTTGATCTGGACGGAGTTATTACCGATACCGCAGAGTTCCATTACCTGGCATGGAAACAATTGACAGAAGAAGAAGGTATGAGTTTTAACCGTGAGGTCAATGAAGACCTCAAAGGCGTGTCCAGAATCGAATCTCTCAAGAGAATTTTACAGCACAATGAAAGAAGTGTTTCTGATGAGAAACTTCACTCATGGGCTGAACGGAAAAATAATTATTACGTTGATTTTATAAAGAAAATCACGCCTGAGTATATGTTGCCAAAAATGTTGAGCATACTCAAGAACCTGAAAGGAAACGGTTTTAAAACTGCTTTAGGCTCGGCTTCTAAAAATGCCCGGGCTGTTTTGAATGGACTTAAAATCACTGATTATTTTGACATCATTGGTGATGGAAACAGTGTGAAAAATTCAAAGCCGGCGCCTGACTTGTTCCTGTTTTGTGCTGAACAATTAAATGTCACCCCCGCAGAATGTTTGGTGGTTGAGGACGCAGAGGCCGGTATAGAGGCAGCTAAGAGTGCAGCTATGACTGCAGTTGGAATTGGTGACGCGAATAAGTTGAATGAAGCTGATTACGTGTTCGCATCAACATCTGATATTAATTTAAGTTTAATAATAGGATAGTGGAGTCCTAATATGAAGAACCCAGCATCAAAAACTTTTGCTATTTGCAACGGGTTGGAGTGAGAGGAGGCATTTAGTTGCCCGATTCGCAAACACCCCCCTTCATCAGCTACCTGTATCGGGCAACGAATCACTTCCCAACCTTCCGGGAAGAAACGCAACCCGGGTCTTGTCGTTACAACTCCCTCAACGGCAAGGCTCGGTCTTCTCCCTCAGAAGGAGCTTAAGGAAGGACAATTTTAGCGGGTGAAACCCGATTGTTGATTTGAAAATTATATGGTATGAAAATTTTTGGATGGAGAGGAGACATTTAGTCGTCCGGTTCGCAAACACCCCCCTTCATCAGCTACCTGTATCGGACGGCGAATTACTTCCCGCCTTCCGGGAAGAAACGCAACACGGGCCTTGTCGTTATAAACTCCCTCAAACGGCAAGGCCCGATCTTTTTTATACAGCATTTAAGGTTGTCAATGAGTGCAATGAATGCTGCCTGTCGTCTCTTTAAACCGCATTTGGAGGCGAACGTACGTGTGTGCAGTCTCTAACTATATTTACTGAGGCAGTTTCAGGGCACAAAAAAAGCTCCGAAAATACTTGATGTTAAATCAAAGATTTTCGGAGCTGAAATAATCTGAACTTAGATATTACTCTTCAGTTTTCTCAAATGAAAGTGTCATGCCTTCATTAGTCATAGTGATTTTTTTGACAGTATTGGTGTCAGACTCAGTTTTCGTTATTGTATAAACCTGATCATCATCATCGACTTTAAAAGACTGTTCAAGCTGGTCTTCAGGCCCTAATAAGGTTTGATTCATTTGCATTGTTTTATCAATATTTTCAAAGGTTGTATAATCTGCAGCTCCTTTAAGTACCGCAGATTCCTGGTATAGAGCTATCTTAACCGGGTCGTCATTTTCATAAGGGGCAAAGTGTTGATCTGATTGTACATTTGGGCAATACGGTACTGGAATTATGCATGTTTCTTCACCGTTGGTGAATGCAATCAGTTTAACATGGTAAGCCATCCAGTTATCAGGTTTTCTAGACAGCATAAACTGATCTACCGTATTATCCTGCTTATTAGTATTAGCATCGGCAGATTCTTGATTTCCTGCATTAAATATCATGTAAGGAGTGGCTCCTTCTGAGTCGTACTTAGATATAACATCATCAGTAACCACAATAGTGCCTTCAACAGTTACCGGGAAGTCTGATTTTGCAACTTCAGGTAAGTGCTGATATTTACTGTCAGAATTTTCAGTACTGATGATTGTTGCTATTTGCAGGAAAGGGTATATCGCTGTTGTTTTCTCTTTTTTCTGAGAGAGCAGGTCTTTGAGGTCATCATCATTAAATGAATCTTTGGTTTCAGGTCTGTCGTAAACAGTGAATGAAGCTACCATTTCCATTTTGATATTAATTTTGTATATATTACGGTCAAGGTCTTCTTCTCCAAACATGTTTAACCATTGTGAAGCTTTGAGCTTAACCTGGCTATAGGTTTCCATGGTTGTATAAAAAGGAATTCCATTGAAAAATATATCGAGACAATATTCGCGTGAATTGTCATTCTGCAAAGCTGTCTCCAAATGACTGCCTTCAAGGTTAAACAATGAGTTTACGTCTTGCTTCGTAACATGAGATAAGGTAAAATTAGCTTCTGACTGCGTTGTATTATTGGTCTTTATTTCCTTGTTAAGGAATTCATCATGTATGCCGTTGAATACAGTAAGTCCCTGGTTGACACGTTCGCAGTGATCAATACGTATTCTGCTTACAAACGGCTTGTCATGCCGGTGTATATCAGTAAAAGTAGCAGCTTTCTGGGTAAGGGTATTGGTAATTTTATAGCTGCCGTCACTTTGGTATAACAGGTAACCGCCATATTCTCTTATCGTGTTGACCCAGAATGAATAGTAATTCTGATCAGACTCATATTCCTGAAATGGTGTTGCTATGAAATCTCGCTCTGATGTCAATGCGGAAAAAGCGCTGTCAACGGAAATAGTGACAAAATCATCAGCTTTACAGTCAGAAACATGTGTTCCAAGCAGAGTCTGGTATGTAGTGTTAAGATTAACGCTTAGCAGAGCCTGTTTGGTGAAGAAATATTTCAAAGGATCAACAAACTTAAGTGTGAACTCTGTCCTGTAGGTATTTATTTCATAATTGTCTTTATCGCTGACATTCACATCATCAAAAGCATAAAAATCCTGAACAATATTTTTATTTCCTGTTGACTCAACAATTCCTTCCAGTTCAAGGCTCTGCTGGACCTTGTCATTCAAAGCAGAAGTTTGCTCAAATGAAATCGTAATCTTGACCGGGTTGCGTTTGGTAAAGAAATCGAATATTTTAGTTACGTAATGTTTAATAGGCAATTTGACTGTAACCTGGCCTTCGAAGCCATATGTAAAGATAGTTAAGTCAATATCTTTTATGAATTTATTAAAAATTTCAACTTCCTCATCAGTACTCGGCTTAAAGCTGTCATCACATGGTGTCAATTTGATGGAAAGTTTTTGATCTAAGACTAAGAAGTTTTGAAAACCTTTAAATGTAGAATTTAAATTGCAGTTACACTGAGGGCAGTGGAGCATGCTACCTTTTAAACGCTGGAAATTGTTTCTATTTCTAAGGTTATCCAGGTTTGTCCCGCATCTTGGGCATTCTATTTTAACAGACATTATATATATTCTCCGTAAACTGTAATTATTATGTTGTTATAATTGTTCCGTCAAGTTTGAGTGTCATACCTTTAACGGTGGTCATTTTCCCATCTATGTTGAGCATATCACCGGCAATTTTTACACCGGTTTGCAGCAACTCTATGGAGCTCCCGCCAATTGAAAGCTTTATGCCGGTAGCGCTCATCTGAATTTTTGCGGAACCGCAAGTCAAAATGACCTCTTTATCTCCGGAGGCTTCAAATGATTCCGTTGCCGCATTGTTTATCTTTTTAGAGCTGACATCGACTGATTCGCTGCCCTCTATCTTTACTTTGGCAGTATCAATATTGACTTCATCGTCTGTTGTAACATCGAGTATCTTGGCATTTTGTATAATCTTACTTGACTCAGCATCAAATGAGGTGATAGCTTTGTTGTCACCATCGATGGCATTTATTTCTATCATCTGCTGAGTGAAATTCAATTCTGTTTTTGTAGAGGCCATATCAAATATTCCTGATTTATATTATTTTAGAGTATTCGTCTGTCCCGGAACTATGACAAGTATTGTTCCTCCTGCAGCAAACAGACACATTGCTTGATCGTTCATTTGAGTGGCAGGTGAACTGCCTTTCATAACCATGAATGTCACATTACCCGGGATGAAAGGAGCGAGCAGGTTGGCGATGCACTGGTAAGGCGGTACATAAAGAGTAGCCCCTGCCGTCGGGTTTGAAGCCATCAGACATCCACCACAGCTTGGAGTCAAAGTAGGGGCTATTGTCGCTACCATTGTGCTCGAGCCTTGATATGATTCTGTTGACGGTGCAACTAAGAGTGTGAACGGAGCTACGCCAGTAGCACACTGCAACATGCCTGTACTGGAACCAGCCTGTAACTGACTTCCTGCAGTAGCTGCGGCCAGAGTTCCTGCCGGATCTACATCTTCATCCCCCTCGTCATCAAATTCGCCTTCATCATAATCGATGTCATCCTCATCTTCTCCCTCAATCTCGTCAAGCACTTCATCATACATAGAGTCTGCGTAGTCCTGAGCTGAATTCATGTAACTCTGACCTTCATCTGAGTAACTTTGAACCATGTCAGAATAATCGGTGTAGTCAGAATAGTCGCCATAACTGCTCATCAGCTCATCAGTGTCTAGAAATTCTGGTATGGCATCTTCATCAATAAGGTCAAGGAGAGTATCTTGATCCAGTCCCGCCATCATGTTTTCAAGCTCAAAAGCGGTTTCCAGAAGGTTATCAATTCCATTGCTGGATACAAAGTTATTTGCCAGTGTTGCCACATAAGCGTCTGGCGAGGTCAATGATGACATAGTGTCGCTGTCAAGGTATGTCATCGCAGTATCAGTAAGGGTGCTGGAATAAAAGTTAAGTATATCCGCACCGTCCTGAAGGTTTACAAGTCCGCTCATATTGGACGCCAGATTAGTTACGTTGCTCATCATTTGCCCGAGAATAGGCTGTGAATCAAGGAATGAAGAAACGTAGTTATTACCGAGGTTGTAAACGTTATCTACTATACCCATTAATGAATTTTTAATGTTTGATATGGAACTTGCGGATTCTACAAAGTCTATTGGGTTCATCATTTCCGTCAAGGAATCAGCGGTAGCCAGATAGTCGTCACCAAGAGAGTTTAATGAATCATAATAACTGCTGTATGGAGAAAACTTATCCATCAGCTGTTTATTCATGTCATTTATCATCTGCATATTGTCTGTAAATGCTGAAGGAGAGTAGGGGAGGATATCTCCCATTTGTCCTTTCAGGGCATCAACGTCCAAGCTTGCATTCATTGCATAGTCGTCAAGCATTCCACCAAAATTCTGCTGAGCCAGGCCCAGCTCATCATATCCTTGACTGGCCGTGTAAAGCTTTTTCATCATCAGCATTGAGCCAAAATTATTCAGCGGGCGGTATTCAGTAGTGAAAAGCGTATCGGCGGGGTTGATAGTTTTAAAATTGTTTGACATATCTGACATCTGGGCAAGTTGACTATTGCTGGTTATCAAATTGCTAATGAAGCCTTCGCTATAAGATGACGCGCTCCCTTTCAAGTCTGAAAAACTTGAAGAGCCGGAACTGGAATAGCTAAACGTTGAAGAATAGTCAGATAATGTAGAGTTCATTCCGCCAAGATTCCCACGAACAGTGGTTAATTGCGAATTGATATCATATTGTGAATTCTGACTCTGAATACTGGATATAGAGCTCAGTATAGAGCCATTTGCATCTTGCATTTTAGCAATGCCTGAGTTGAGCAGACCTGAATTGACTGCAGTATCTACAGGACACGAGAGCAATTGAGATTGAACGTCAGTTATAGATTTCATATTTTGCTCTATACTGACTACTTCATCTGGAAATTTGACATCACTCATTGATGACATTGTACTCGAGAAGAGACGCCCGGCAGGTTGGCCATTAGCAATTTCAGATGATGAGAGGTTGTATCCGGAAGCCATGCTTGATGACAAGGCGTTGATACTAGCAAATTTTTCAGTTTTTGCAGCGTCTGAAAAGCCATCAAGTCCACCTTCGAGATCACTGCCATGTTGCCACATTTCCACTCTTTGAGCAGTTATTTTTTCCGAGAAGCCGCCTTGCACATCCAATTCATTAATATTTTGCATGCTGCCTTCAAGGCTGGTCATATTGTCCCGAATAGAAGATAGAGATTCCATAGTTTCAGGACTAATATTTTCTGGAAGCGATTCTGTTGATAGAGAAACGTCTGTCAGTAAGCTTGCGGTTTCTGGATCAGTGGAGCTGTAAAAAGTTTCAATAGAGCTGCCGAGGTTGGTAAAATCGTTAAAGCCTGTGGTAACCGGTTCATTCAAAGGGGATTGGTTTTGGAAGTAGCCAAGGCTGTCAGTATAGTCCAGATAATTAGCTTTTATTACGTTGTATTCGGAAACAAGTGGATATTGATTTGCCAGATCCTGAGTTACTTTTTGATCAGAGACAGCTTTGCTCAATGCTTTCTGAGTATCAGGAGTTATCGGGCTTGCTGAGGCCTTGAACATGTCCTGACTTATCTGCTCCTGGGTATCGCTGATCGTTGTATTATAAACCGAGGTTTCTTTAAAGGTCCCCATTCGGCTTTCTAGTTTTTCCCAGGGGGTATCACCCTCAGTAATTGCCGAGGTGTTAACACTTGCTGAATTGACAGGAATAGGTGTTACTTCAGGTATTCCATTTACATCTGTTTCAGTGCCGTTTTGCAATTGTATTTGCTCGGTCAGACTTTTCTTTGCATCTTCACTGACAAAAAGTACACTGCCGTCCTGAGCTTTGCAGCCGTTACAGGATGCGGCACGCCTTTCCTGAAAGTCGCTTACTTCGTTTGTCAGTTTAGCTTTAATGTCATCACTTACCAGCAGGTCCTGCTTTTCAGTGACAGGGTTTGTTGCATTGCTAACCTTGTTGCAGAGCTCAATGTTTTCTTCATTTGGTGTTGCCAGGTGTCCGCCGCCCTCCCATTTCAACACTTCTAGTTTATCAGTGGGGGTAGTGGAGGTCGGTGTTTCCAGAGTTTCGATATATTTGTTAACAGAAGCTTTAACAGTTCCTGCTATGTCTTGTGGTTCTAAATTACTCATTTTGTGATCCGTAATGATTGACAGTATGCGAACGCAGCAGTCTGACGACGCCTTGCAGCAGGTAGCTGTTGTCGTCAAAGGTATGCGGAAGTTTTGTATATAAATCGTCGTCGGTAATCATATTTTCCAGAATTATATTAATTTCAGCGAGGATGTCTTTGAAATCTTTATGGAAATATTTGATGCGTGAGAGCATATCCTTTGTTTCCGCGTTGGTCACCATATTTTCTGTAATGACACGTATTACAATGAATTCTTTCGTTTCCATTTTCATGCCGCCAAGTACAGAATCCGGATCAAGAGTAATTTCTCCTAGACCAAGTTGGGGATATGGATTATTTATGGGCTCATTCTTTTTGAAAACCAGAGTTTGATAGTCTGAAAACAAAAGCTCCAGGTAGTTGTGGACGAATGAGTATGATTTTAGATTGCCATCGTGCAGGGCGACAAGTGCATCTCCCTCACAATAACCATCTTTTAATTCGTTTCGATATTCCGGACACAACGAGGTGTTGTAATCATTAAGAAGTCTGGATATTAATCCTCTGAAGAAATACTGCAGTTTTGGACGGTAGGGGAGGTTGCTTTTTAAATAATCACTGAAAATTGCAGCATTAATTTCATTGACATATATTTCAACATTTCCTGAGCGGAAAATGACTTTATCAATATATGATTCCTGAGAACACATGGCTTCTGTAGGCAGGTATAGGATATCACTGGAAGAGTATCCTATACGAGCCAAGTTTTTCAGCAGCGTAGGCAAATCAAATTTCATGGCATTTTGTTCAATATGCCTTTTTAATTTTGCATGCTTATCTATCTGCGTTGATTCCATGATTCTACCTATTTTCAGATTTGGAAAATAGTCCAGGGGTTGCCCCTTACTTTAAACGTAACACTAGCGTGTGTTGATTCGTCTCCGACAATATTTATTTTCCAGCTGTAGCTGTTATTGTCAGCATCGTATTTTGCACTGCGCAGCAACCTGTAAAAACTAAAGGTTCCTTGCGGTTCAGCATTATTGAAATTAGAGCCGTCAATCATCTGGATACCGGTTTCAGAAATATCTTCCTGCCACCAGTTTATTTTCATTTGTTTCCAGATAGGAGCTGAGTTAATTCCGATAACAGATGATTCTCCGCTGTTCAGGTAAATCATATTAATGGTGCCATTATAGCCTATTACTTTCTGAATATTCATCGGAGATATTTTGATCAAGACTGGTTTCGGATTTGAGTTTTTATCCCAAAGAGCCTTGGTTAATCTGTTAACCCGGTTGATATTAGCCAATACGTCAGGGTCTACAACTGAGTTGGAATAAGGAATTGATTTTGCAGTCCAGTTGCCGCCTTCATATTTAAGTAATGGCTTGAAGTAATTATTGAAAAGGTTCCAGAACCTGCCGTCAGGAGAGAAATTGGTAGTCAAGCTATCAGCCTGAGCAACTACCATAGCATTGCTTTTGAATGGGAACTGTTTTTGCGCACGATTTACCATCGGCCGCATTTCATCGCTCCATACCTGACTCAGTTTGTTTTTCAGATCGCGACTGCCAAACATGTAAATTCTGATGATAGGTTTGACAAAAGGACCACGCAGGTCATTAGGCATATTGATATTATCAAGCCATGATTCAACGATTCTCAAGTATGAATCCTTGTTGTTCAGGGCTATGTTCATAGCAATGGCACCAAGCTTAGACAAACGGTTGCGAAGCATGATGTATTCCGGGGACTTTTCATCCGCTGCGGATTTGGATGCGACTTCACCCATGATTTGCTGTAATACGTTGAAGTAAACTTCAATATTACTTTCACCAATAGTATTTTTCTTGTCATTGCCCTGTGCCATGATAAGCGAGAAAGACTTGAACTTATTAACTACTGGAGCCATGAAGCGGTTGCGCTTTGTCATTTTTATTTGAGTATTTTCATTGATTGTATCAACGAGTTCCAGCAGCGGTGAATGCGGGCTGGAAAGAGTGTTCAGGAACATATCAAGCTGAACCGGTGAAGATACAGAGTATGAGAAACTGTTAGTCAATTTAACATAGCTTGTGAGATAATTAGTAACATAATCTTTAAGGTTACGAGTGAACTTATATTCAAGCATTCTAGTATTTACGCCAAGACGGTTAAGCTTGGGCAGCAGCTTGTTAAACTGTTCATAAACAGGTTCTACAGCGCTTTCCAATGCTAATTTAGTGTAAATACCGGAAACCTGATATTTGCCGGTAAACATAAATCTTCCGTTATTATCCTGATTAAGGATAACCGGCAGGAACAGGTCCTTGCTTTTTTGTGAGAATAGCCCTGAATCGCTTTCCGACATTGCATAGTAATTTGACAAGAGAGTATTGACTTTGGCTACAGCAACAATCTGTTTCCAGTTTTTCTTGGTCAACGGATGCACTGGTGAAGCAGCCAGCAGAGTTTTTGTCTGATCCAGTGAAGATGCATTATTGACAATACCTTCCAAAGTCCTGAGAAGTTTAGCGAAACTTAGGTTCTTAGGAACTCCGTAGCTCACTTTGTCAAAAACATCAATGTTCTTAATCAGTTCGTCAGATTCGCTGTCTTTGACCAGGTTTGAGTTCAGGTAATCGCGATATTCATGGATAAACTTGTTAGTAGCCTGCGGAAGCTGCGGCTCTAACTGTGAGTAGAAACGATTGAGCAGAATATCAATAGTGATTTTCTTGTTGTAATAACTGTAGTAGTAACGCAGGAAGTTATTAACATCACGCAGGTTGATATTATTTTTGGTGCTCAAGTTAGCGTACAGATTCAACAGGTAGCGATGTTGATCGCCAAATGAATAACTGCTGGTTTTAGGGTAAACATCAGCACCCTTCAGTCCGCCTGACCGCAGTTTTGTATTAAACTGCAGGTAATTTTTTATGATGTCCTGGCTGATTTTTAATTCCGATGCCCACTTGGTAGTGTTTTTCATAAGAAAACTTTTCAGTGCGACACTGGCTTCTGATTGAGTCAGGAATATGTAGAAAAGAGCCTGTTCCGGATTGTTTGTTCGAGTCAGTTCCGGAAGGAATACATAGTTGTATGCCATGTCGGCTACTTTTTCCTGGATCGGCGTTAAAACTATGGAGTTGTTGTAAGGAGCAGTCCATAGTGATTTGCGCAGACTGGATTTTGTAATATTCAATAATGAAATTGCTTTTTTAACTGACTTCTGGCTGAGTTCAAAATTACTTTTTGAACTTTTTGCTTCAGTCATAAGCATGTTAACATCTATCTGGCTGAGCTTTACAATTTGAAAGGCTCGGTGCGCAGATTGTCCAATCATTAATAAAACAAGAAATCCGATAATACCAAAGAAGATATTGCGACGACGGTAATTTAATTTTGGTTTTGAATATAAAGCCTGAAATGGGCTGATTTTACTGTTATAAGTGCTGAGCAGCAAACTCTTTACTTTTGGTGGGGACAGAATGCCATCATCAAAAGTAAGTTTCTTTAACCAGTTTTTAACTTTCAAGCTCATTTTATCAATCATGCTGATGCACGAAACTGCACTGACAGCTTCCAGCATGTTTGAGTTGTTTATCAACAGTTTGCTGATATGGCCTGAGTATTCTTCCAACTGAGATTTGAGTCTTTTGGTAATTGAAGTGATATCGGGCCCTTGAATATGGTAATTGAGACCAGAGTCTGAGATGAAATCACAGAGAGGTTCAAAGCCGCCGGAGCTGTCCAGACCGGAAATACAGACATGAACGTTAACCGGAGATTTAAACACCTGGCTCAGGAGATTCAGCTTTTTACGAATAGCTAATTCAAGCTCAAGATCTTTCTCATTAAGCTTAGTCTGCAGTTGGCGGTGGTCAATAGAAACTACCACAACAGGCTTTTGGTGACGATAGAATTTCTTGATGAAAGAATAAAGCTTTTTGTTATTCAACATGCTGTTATCAAGGATAGATTCCTTGGTAAGTTCAACAAAGAAGCTTTTTCCAGATACGTAAAAGTTACATTCTTTATCAGTACGGTAGTCAGGGAAGTATTGATAGCTGTATGAATCAACATCAGTTGACTGGCGGATCAACTCATCGCTGGCTGCGTTAAGGTACAGGAATTGCTTCCTGGTAAAAATAGACATTTTTACCTTTAACGGCAGATAGTTCCTGAACTGACGCAGATAGCGTTTGTATTTATTAGCCTTAAAGAAAGTTTTGAAAGCAGAGTCTTCGCCGCCTGCTTTTTTCTTCTTTTTCATTTTTTTGACCAAAAATACAATTGCAACAATCAGGATAATAAGAACGATTGGTACCGCTCCGATTAAAATCCATTTTAGTGCACTTATTTGTGATAAAAGTGAAAAACCCATTTTCATCCCCGTGATTGTTATCGATTTTTATTATATAAATTTTAATTAATTATCATTAGAGTCATCTTTTTGAGCAGCCTTGAATCTGACTTTGCAAGTTACTTCTTTTTCAAATCCAAGGTTACTTTTCAGGAAGCGTTCCAAACCGTCTACCATTAGTTCAATCATTGCATGGTCTTGAGCCTCTGATTCTCTGAAAATCAGCTCATAGATGCAACATGATTTATCATTACACAGAATATGCAATTCAAGGAAGTCGTAAGTGAGTTGCCTTAACGCCGAATCCTTAGAGACCAGGATTTGGAGCAGGAGTTTAAAATCCTCAAGCTGCAATACAGATGTATTATGCAGTTTCAGTAGCCCGAGAATATTGCCGGAGTAATTTGAACTTGTTGGTTTGATAAACCGATGATAAAGGATATTATCGAATGCAAAGGCTCCGACCTGTTTATTGTAAAAGGAAAACTCCATCCAGTTAAGGTTGTATTCATTTAACTGAGTCCATTCAGCAAGAACACTCACATTGGATTTCATGCTTTCTTCCGGTAAATTCAAAGCCAAATGATCATATCTTTTGCCAAGAAGGTTTGACTTTGATATGATTTTGTAGCTTGATTCGGTTTTTCTTGGTGATAATATTTCAGGTAAAACTCTACCGCCTTGACTTTCTGAGTCATAAACTACACTACGTACAAAATACGGGAAAAAAGAGTCTGACACAGGATGAAGCAAAGGGTACGAGTCCTTGGTTGAATCATATTCTATTACCTGAGCGTATTCACGCTGCACATTTATAATAGGCAGATAATTCACATGAAACGCTTTTTGCAGATTGTGTTTCTGAATGATAGGGTCTGCATGTAAAGATAAAGTTATATCTTTTACCTTTTTCAGCATATTCTGCAACTTCAGGATATTAAGGCGTATTTTAAGGAAAAACTCAGGAGAGTTCAACAGGAGTTTTACATTAAAATTTGGATGAAGTTTGTAGTCACAAATAAATTCCGGTTTTACTTTGAAAATACGGACTTTATTATCTACATACCTGACTTTTAGCTTGCCATATGCTTTTCTGTTGAAAAGGCTGTATAAAAATGTACTTTCAGAGGTGTTTTGTCCATAATTAATCCAGAGGTCAAAAGAGTCACTTCCTAAAAGAAACGGAGAGTTTCCTCGAAAACGTATTTCAACTGATTTTGTAACAATATTATAATCACTTTCCAGTTTGTCGAATGGAACAATTGTTGTATCAAGAATATTCTGACAATATACTGGAGGTACTGTTTTTTTTGATCTTTGGATCTGGCCTCTTTTGAGTATGTTCTTACTGGTTAAAACTTCACCATAATTTATAACCAGAGGTTTTGTGAGGGTGTAATGAGGAACTACCTTGAGCAAGAATCTGTTAGGCATAACACTGAAGAAATAAGGGAACAAGCTTCTCATTCTCTGAATTTTAGCTTCTTCAATATAGTTTCGAGTTTCAGTCAAGGTGTTTGAACAGTAAAAAGCAACCAGTTCAAGAAATTTAGTGCTGAGTTCCTGCAGGTCAATTCCGTGTCCGGCTCTGGCAACTGGTAAATCAAGAGTAGAGTGCAACTCCGATAATATCTCAGTATAGCTTTTTCCTATTTCTAAATTCTTCATGGATAATTACCTCACCATTGCAGCAATAACCCAAAGCGAGACCAGATAAATAACTGCCAGTCCAGCTGCAATAGGGATATAAAAATGCTTACGGCAAATAGCCTTCATTATACCGCGGAAGGTTATGCTGTCGCTGTCAGGATCGTATTCAGCTGATTCATTAGTTACCGGCTTGATATATTTACTGAGAAGTTTTTCCAGCTTGGTCAAATATCCGTCACGGGACTGTTGACCTGTATCATCTACCAGTTTCCCTTTATAGCCGGCTTTAAGAATCAGGTAATTTACCTGATACACCAGTTCCGGGTAGGTAGGATGCTGAAGAACCTGTTCCAACAGTTCGTAAAACTCCTCACCACCGTCCTGGGTGTTGAAAATTTCTTTCTGCATTTTAGGCCAGTTAACACTATTCTGTGCAAGAAACATACTAACCGATTCATCGCAATAAACAACTATCGGGAATATGATGTAATAAGTAGTTTTGGCTCCGTACTCTTTTTCACAGGCCTGTTGAAGAGTATTAATTTTTTTACGCAAGTCACTACGGAACTCGATAATCTTTTCAACATCTTCAAGACCTTCGATTAGGCTTGATCTTCGAGCACTTTCAAGAAAAAACAGCAGGTCAGTAAGCATCTGCCATAATTCAAGTTTTTTCATGATATATTTCTCCAATTATTTGGCATATATTTCTTCAACTAGTTTAAGACGTAGGCACGGCTGTAACTTTGTTGATACAATTTTGGCCAAGTACAAAATTATACTGGGTATCATTCTGAACTGGGCTGATCCGGTATTTCCAGCCTGATGAATTGGCACTTGTAAACAGGAAATATATAGATACAGCCTGATTTCGTTTTATTGTCAAATGTGTGACAGTTTTAGGGGTCATTGGGTTCAAAAAGATATTTGTACCAAAATTTTCTTCAAAAAAACTATTATAAACGGACTCACTTGTTGCCCGAGTAAATTCTTCATTAGAATCGGTTCTAGCTACTACGTAAAAAACTTTTCCGTTGTTCGTTGATTGTGTCTGGATAAAATCCAATGTTAAGTTGACAGCATTTGCCGAGCTAAACAACGTGCAGCTGTTGAGTATTGGCATTAATGTTAAAATCGTTGCAGCCAATGCTATAAGTTTCAATCTGCCTGGCATAATTAAGTTTCTTTCTTGTATTAAAAAGGTTAATATTAGTCATCGTCATACATACCAGGCATTCCTCCGCCTTGATTAAAGCCGCCAGGAGCGCCACCGCCGTTGAAACCACCACTATCCATAGGAGCACTCCCTCCCTCCATTCCGGGATAACCGCCATCAGGAGCGCTACCGCCACCAAAACCTCCACCATCAGGAGCGCCGCCACCAAAACCTCCGCCGTATTCACCACCGCCACCAAAGCCGCCACTATCTTGTGGTGGCGCAGGAGCAGACGAGTTGCGCAAGTAGCCTGATAAACTTGTATATTCTGGTGGATCAATAGATCTTTGATCGTTAGCAAGCATTGTTGCATCAATCTTATATTTCTGTTCAGCAACATGCCACTGTAATGAATTCTGTTGATAATTAATTACGCTGAGTACCTTTTGGAAATTACTGTCCATTGACTCATACAGTGGATAGAATATTTCAGGAAAGTATTTCCTCGGGTCAAATTTAGATATTTTATCTTGTATATCTTTGAAAAATAACGCAGCGTCGAGGTAGCGACCTGCCTGCATTAGTCTTCTAAAATAATCAATTCTGCTCTGCAGGTCCTGCCACTTAGAGCTGCAGTTGCCTGAAGCAGGGGCAGAACCGACTTCAATTTGTTCGTTTATATTTTCTTCCTCAATCTCTTCAGCTTCTTCTAGGATTTCTTCTTTCACCGAAAGTTCGCCAAGCAATCCTCTCAGTTTAGCTGAGTATGAAGCAAGATTAAGGTCAGTATAGTCAGATAGTAATTCACTCAAGTGAATAAACTTTTCTTCGATTGGATCAAAATCCAGATAAGTGAACTCTCGTTCCCTTATGCGGTATTTAACGTTGCTTTCAAGCGTATTGCAAAACCATTCAAGAGTGTTTTCCAAATGCCGCTGGAAATTATCCTTTGGCATCAGATTTAGTTTCTGATCTTCAAGAACAGCACAGGCAACCTCAAGGTTGTCAGTGAATTCATCTAACGAACTGTTGTGAATACGGCAATACACTAAATAAAATAATGTTCTTATGTCATATAGTGTGACATTGCCTAGTTCTTCAATCAGTTCTCGCGCTTCGACAAATCTCAGATTATTTATCAACGAATTAATTTCGTCAAAGTCCATAGAATCGAGTTCTTGGATTTCAGATTCATTATCTTTGATGGTGTCACTCATAAGTATCTTCTTGCATTAAGCTATTAAATTCTGATGCCAGGCAGGTTTACTTGCAAGGCACCAGAATCAACTATTTCAGTTAGTTAGATGCGAAAGTCATCACCTGAGGTGAGCCTTTCCATTTCGCGTAAGCCACGTTAACGTCTGACGTATTTACAACTGTGAAGTCAGAAATTGTAACTTTGGCCAGGTCGCCATTAGAAATAGGTTCAAAACGAACAGATTCTTCATTGTCAACTTTGATTTCCAATGGGTCTGTTTTGAAATCTAAAGTCTTAAACCAAACGTTTTTGTCGCCTTTCTCTGTAGATGGAGACTGAGATTCGTTCAGACCACCAATTGAGAAGGTGTATTGAGAAGCATTTGTTACATTATCAAACGCTTTGGCATAAGAAGAGTGGCAGTAACCTTCGAGATAGCCTCTAGTGGTACCAGTTGAGGAAAGGATGTAGAAACTTTCAATAACCAGTTTGCCTTTTGTGGCATCGTCTTTTCCGCCATCATAGCAATTGAAGTCAGTTGCTTCGCCAGCAGTTTCTTCTTTAAAAGTTGTGAAGAAAATACGATCTTCGTTTGACAGAGGACCGCTTCTTCCGGTAATTGCAGCTTCGCCATTAACTCTTAAGCTGATTAAACCGTCTTTTTTTACTTCAAGGTCTTTTGGCATTATAGCACCTCTTTAATTTTAGGGGTTGTTATATCAATAACTTTATTGATATTGTTTGTAATTGTATATAAGTAATTCAGCACAATTAATTAGGCTGGAACACTTAACTTTGTCTCAAGGCTCAAAGACACACTTATGCCTTCAAACTGTAAATGAGGTAAAACTGAAAATTTGCACCTATACCACCCAGCTTGTCCTTCGGCTGCCTCTAAACTGACATGAGCTTTTTTAAACGGATAATATGCTAACGTACCTGAACTGGGTGATGACACCTCGGTGACATACTGATTAATCCATTCATTGAGGGCTTTGGTTACATAGGCAGCGTTTGAATTGGCGCCAATGTTTAGTCGGCCGACTTCTTTTATGTAATGAGCTATTCTGGATACAGAAAATGTGTATGCCAGATTACTAATCATTTGTGATCGCTTTGTATCGTCGTTATCTTTATATATTTTTGATTGCTTAAGGGACTGAACACTAAAGAAACAAGCATTGGTTGAGTTCTTTTCATAAATTAGCGGTATGAGGCCAGCCTTTGCCAGCGCCAATTCTTTTGAATCAGAAATAATGCATTCAACCGGGGCTTTAATTTCTTCTCTGCCGCGAATATTGAAAATATGGGTAGGAAGTCCCTTAAGAAGCCCTCCGCCTCTGGGGCCTCTGATATATTGACACCATCCAGATGTTTCGAACGACCGTGTTAAATTTCTCGCCAGCAAAAGTGATGCAAATGACCATACATAATGGCTTTTATCCAAAGGATTCACTTTTTCACGGAAACTGCGGGCATTTTCACCTGCTGGATATGTGTCAGGGGCCCAAGGCTCTCGCACAATGTATCGCGGCAGGGTTAGACCGATATAAGCAGCCTGTTCCGTGTTGCGAAGTCTATTCCACTTTTTGTATCGCGGATGTCTCATCAGACCTTCAATATCTCTAGTTTCCTGGATATCTTTAATATCTTTTAGGCGGAAAAATGATGCGGATATACTGCTGATAAACGGAGAATGACAGGCTGTCGCAATTTTTCCAACTGTACTCAGAAAATCTATATCCTCTGGAGTGTTTTCAAATTCATACAAGCCAAGTATAGCTGCGTATGGATTGCCACCGAACTGATCATATTCTGCGTAATAAACCTTTTTAAATAGTTCTGCACTGGTTATATCTACACTGCTGCAGTCAAAATCCAGCATTAGTTCATCTTTTGATACATCCAAAAGGTCAATTTTAACATTATTTTCAAAATCCGTATTATCAACTAAATCTTTTATGCCAAGCCAGCAGGCTTCCATTTCTCTAAATATCGGATTCTTTATGATTTCATTGAGTTGAGTATTTATGACCAAATCAATGCGATCAATAATTCTTTGAGTCAGATCTTTGCTGAAACCGCGTTCAACCTGACAGCGTGAATCTAAATTGGTCAGAAGCAGTAGTAGTCCATAATAGCTGGCAGTGTCATCTTCAAGAGAAAATAGATTGGATGAAGCAAATGAATCAGAGTTGAATTCAGAATCAGAAGTGATTCTTTGATCAACATTGATTGAGCTTACTAACCGCTCAAAAATTTTTTCAGTTTTCTCAATTACCTGCAGCATTTTGTGCCCTTCTAAACGACTTGTGTTTTATATCAAAGTTGCTAAAAACCTGAATTTCATATCGTTGCCGCTCTTATATGGTGAGCTGGCTTTCACTACTCTTCCGTATTCTTTGACTGGCAAAATTATAATATTGTTCATCGTTATATAATATTTAGGCTGGACTTTTTGTTTCTATTAAGCCACTGCTTTAGTTTTGATGGTATCTTTGTATACGATCTTCTGAAAAATAATACAATTTAATGTCTTTTCTTTATAGACAGTAGTTTTTCTATAAGTTCTAACAAAAATTATATATTTTTTAAACAGTATGGCTTTTTCTTAAAATTTCTGCAAATATAACTATCATATATGATATTGCAGTAATTTTTATGTGACAAAACCATAAATTCCTAGATATGCAGTCAAAATTCGAATTAGTTATAATCTAATTGTATAATCTAGACTTTTTTTCTGATAAAATATTGTATATCATTTTATTATTGCAGATGTTACTACGAATCAAAATTTCTTTTGTTTCTGCAACGTCCCAGTTACCCATATCAAATTTTATCAGAATAACCTACTAACTAACTATATTACTGTTTTAGTGGCACTTTATTTTTGGCTTTTTACCATTTTTTCTCTAGTGCCAACAGCGTGACAGCTATTAATAAGAACAATTATTAGAACGAAATGTTCCTGTAAAAAGTACCTATGATTGTAAAAAAATACACTTTCTCCCTCAAAATAAATATTTAAAAAATAGCTTGTGCTATAGCAATTGTGCCAAATTGTCTCAAATTGTTGTGCAATCAAAATTGCATAGTTGCAAAAATGAGAGGCTTGAAGTGCACTGCATTATAAATATAATATTAGAGCTAATAATTGCATCGATGCTAATAATAAGGCTTGAATGATAAAAGAGCAGGTTCAGTAGCATGTTGTTTGTAATTATTTGTAATTGTATGATTATTCGGCAGTTGTCGTTAATTATACTTTGTTAAGCAAGACTGAATTAAATTAAAGTTTCGAATGGCCTTATTACTCTGATGTTAACATGTTTTTTAAACAGAATAATATACGCTTGAGGTTCATACTTCACTTATATTGCATGTTGTAATGTTCTTTTCTATGAACTTTATGCTGTTGTACTAATAAAATGAGTGCTTGCAAAAAAAATAAAGGATTTATTATTCTTTCAACGTCCTTTTAAATAATATTGAAGAAAATAAATATTTTTATTAAACTGGTTAGTTTAACCTGAAATTACTTATTAATATTTTAGAAAATGAAGATGTAAATATATTGAAATCATTTTAATATTTGTTGTTAAGCAGATTTAAATACAAAAGGATATGAGAAGAATATAGACTTAATGAACATATTTTGTAATTTTACATACAAAAATTGTACATCATGCCTTCTTGAGGCTGAACATAGCAGATTAATATTTTGCTTAAAACATTCTGTCGACCGAAGTGTTCTGGTAAAAAAATGCCGGGCTCAAGTAGCCCGGCAAAGAATTCAGATCAACTTACTATGCACTGCTGTTACGAAAAGCTTCGAAATTCATTTCGTGTACTTTTTTAGGCAGGAAAGTTTTTATTGCTTCGAACCAGTGCTCTTCAGCAATATCAAGATGCTTACTCAATGCTCCGCATAGTGCGATATTGAGAGCTTTCTTAGTAGGAAGAGCATCGACATTAATATCCGCAGGGGTTATCAATACTCCACCTTCTTTGAGTTTATAATCGTTAACTGGAACTTGAGTTTCATCAAGTACTACCAGAAAGTCACTTTCTCCTTCGGGGACCATGGGGCTGGCAACTTCTTTACCATAACGAACCTCACTGCATACTGAGCCACCGCGTTGGCTCATGCCATGTACTTCGCTTTTCTTGATATCAAATCCGGCATTGAAAGCTGTTTCGCCGAGAATATCAGTAGATTTCAGGACGCCCTGTCCGCCGAGACCGGCAAATGTGATGTTAATTACTTTGCTCATTATTTACCTCAGGCGTTGGTTTCTTCATATTTTTTAATTTTTACTGCTGCAAGGATACAGGGACGGCGAACAATCATAACTGAAAGATCATTGGAATTCAGGCGCTTTTTAAGTGTGCTCAGGAAGTTGTCATAGTCAACAAGCGGATCACATACGTCAACGTTGTCAACGCCCATTGCCTTAATCATATCTTCAACCACGATTTTCGGGGCAGGGGAGTGATCAAGTTTTCTTCCGGTTCCCGGGTGCTCCTGAAGTCCAGTCATAGCCGTTGTCGAGTTATCGAGAATCAACACAACATGCCCGGTTTCAGGGCGATTGTAAACCATTTCAACAATACCGTTGATTCCGGTATGCAGGAATGTGCTGTCACCAATTACGCTGACAACTTTGCGTGCCTGATCCTCCGGAAGAACATGACGCATACCGAGTCCCGTGCCGATGCTGGCCCCCATACAAACACAAGTGTCCATGGCTTCAAATGGAGGCAGAACTCCCAAGGTATAACAACCGATGTCACCAGTAACAATGCAACTCAGGTCGCGTAAAGTTTCAAAGTTTTTACGGTGAGGGCACCCCGGGCACAACTGAGGCGGTTTACCGACTGGTGGTTTGGCTTCTTCAGACAGGTCATTGTTGAGAATGCGGCGCACGCGGTTAACATTAAGTTCACCGAAGCGGTACATCTCATCTTTACCTTCGACTTCAATGCTGTTAGCCAGGCAGAATTCATGTACAATCGGATCGCCTTCTTCAATTACAACACATTTTTTTACCTTATTGGCAAAATCATTGATGCGCTGTAATGGCATTGGATGCGTAAGGCCCAATTTAAGTATAGATGCTTCAGGAGCAGCATCACGGCTGTGCTGATAGCTGATTCCGCTGGTAATAATACCCAGTTCAGAGCCGTTATTTTCTTCCTGTATGAATTCAGATGATTCGTTGAATTCAGCAATATCTTTAAGCTTTGCACGCATTTTGCGATGAGCAATCCGAGCATAGGCCGGAATCATTACGTTTTGTTTAATATTGCGTTCATACTGCGGAATAGACGGCATATTTTTTTCAGTACGCTTAACAACACATTTATAGTGACAAATGCGGGTTGTAACACGCAGGATAACCGGGAGGCTGTATTTTTCAGAAAGCTCCAGTGCCTTAATGGTAAAATCATACGCTTCCTGTGAATCAGAAGGCTCAAGCAGAGGAACGCCTGCCGCAATTGCGTAGCGACGGTTGTCCTGTTCGTTCTGACTTGATGCCATGCCCGGATCGTCTGCAGAGATAATAACCAGCCCGCCAGGAGTTCCTGAATAAGCAATGGTAAACAAAGGGTCTGCAGCTACATTAAGGCCGACGTGTTTCATAGTGGTCATTACTCGGGCTTGTCCGAATGCAGCGCCAATACCTACTTCGAGCGCTACTTTCTCGTTGGGGGCCCACTGGGCTTTGCCGCCGATTGCCGCAAAATGCTCTAGAATTTCTGACGATGGAGTCCCCGGGTATCCTGTTCCGAGATGGACGCCGCAGTCAAGAGCTGCCTGCGCAATGGCCTCATTTCCACTCAAAAGTAACCTTTTTGCCATATTATTTCCTTTTGATTTTATTTATATAGAATGTTTGTTAGTGGCAATGTCTGAGTATACATGATGATATTGATTATTTCTTGCGAATGCTTCCAATTTCGTGAAAACATTTACATATATGTTTGTAATTAAATTGCTTCGTAATCAGGCTTACCGCAACAAGTGCCAGCAATGACAGCGGCAGAGAGATGACAATTGAGTCAACATACGGCCACGGGTGACTGCTGATCAGTTCGGTTTTACCAGTTAAAAATTTACATATTCCCAAGGCTGCGGATTCTTTGCGGTGTAGAAATGTCAGGCAGAACAAGCTGACGCCAAGGCCAGTAAGCATACTTGCCCATACTCCGGATTTAGTTGTGCGCTTCCAATAGATAGCAGCAGCATATAATGGTAGAAATGTTGCGGCGCATACCCCTAAAAATATAGCTGTACCGCGGGCTACAATTCCCGGAGGCAGCAGGTAGCCAAGTACAACGCTTACAATTATTCCGAAAATTATCCCAGCTTTAGTTATGGACATGGAGTCTTTGTGACGCTTGAAAACGCTGCAGAAAAAGTCGTGTCCTATGCTGGTGCCGGTCACGTGGAAAAGCGAACTTAAAGTTGACATTGCTGCTGAAAGCAGGGTGATGGTAAAGATATAAACGAACCATTTAGGCATGGCTGTTTTTATGAATAATGGAATAATTAAGTCGCAGTTGCCGCCTGCTGCTTTGATGGCAATCTGTTTTTGAGTTTCATAAAACCAGACGTTTGACAGGGCGCCGACAACATATGCAACTCCTGCTGTCAGGAGGATAAAGATAGAACCGATAAGCACAGCGCGGTTCAGTTGTTTTCCACTTTTCACAGTCATAAAGCGGACTGCTAATTGAGGCTGAGCAAGCACGCCAATTCCAACGCCAAGCATCAGGCTTGAAACTAGAATCCACCACCATGTAGAATTAAGTTCCGGCATCTGAGTCCAGCCGATATGCCCCAGAGCCTGTAGCTTTGCGGGGACCAGTGGAGCCATCTGGGTCAGTTTTTCATGAGCTTCAACAATTCCACCGAGTTTATAATATGTTACGCTGGCTAGAAAAATCATGCCGAGTACCATGATACTTCCCATGAAAGCATCCACATACATGACCCCTTTAAGGCCGCCGATAATTACATATAGTGCAATAATGACTGCAAATATCATCAGCGCCGCATTATAGTTCAAGCCCATAATTTTTTCGATAAAACGGGCTCCACCAATCAGCACTACTCCTGAATAAAGTGGGATAAATATGAAGATTATCAAGCTGCTGCTGATGCGCAGACCTTTTGAGTCAAATCTCGTCCCAATAAATTCAGGAAAGGTATGGGCATTTATGCTGTGGCCCATTTTTCTGGTTCTTCTTCCGAAAAATATAAAAGCGATGAACACTCCGATAGCGATATTCATAAAAGGCAGCCATAGTAATCCGAGACCAAACTGTCCGGCAACACCACCGAAACCGACGATAGATGATGTACTGATAAAAGCGGCGTCGTACGACATTGCCATCACAAATGGATGAATAGAGCACCCGGCAACGAGGTAATCTTTTGTGCTTTTGGTGGTGCGGAAACCGTGTAGACTGAAATAGCCGATAACACCGAGATAGGCTAGTATGATTATTGAGAGAATGATGCTGTCAGAAGTCATGAGGGGCTCTCCTGATCAGTGTCGTCTTCGAAATGATCGTTGCCACGATTCCAGTTTATGGCGCCGTAAACAACACAAATGACTACAGCTACGATATTCAGCCAGTATGCCAGAGCTACTGACCAGTCACCCATACCTAACATATTTTGATGTTTCCTGTTTTGCTTCGATAAAAGATTGAATGCCTGCTGGTTAGCAGCAGAATAAATAATCTAACATCAAATAAGCAATTCGGCAAGCCTGTAAGCTAAATTGAAGTACAAAAAGAAACAATTTAGGCTCTTTAAATTGTAAGTTTCGCAAAACTGCGATAGATTATTACTTTTGATATAACCAGGATTAATGGGATTTTAGCAAAAAGTTACTGATAACCTTGAGTCAAAGCTATATAGTGACGAAGTTATTTTCAGCAAAACAACTCCGTATCAGCGGATAGTTTTGACAATCCGTGATGGTGTATACAAACTTTTTTTAAACGGCAGCATTCAGTTCAGCAGCAAAGACGAATACCGCTATCATGAAGCCCTGGTTCATCCGGCTATGGCAGTTGTCGGGCATCGCAAAAAGATATTAATCCTCGGCGGTGGCGCCGGTATAGCAGCCAGGGAACTTTTGAAATATCCTGAAGTTGAGAACATTACAATCGTCGATTTAGACCCCGCGGTTGCAGAATTGTTTAGAAATAATAAAGCCATGCGGAAATTGAATTGGAATTCTTTGCTGAGTCCAAAAGTTAAAGTTATCAACCAGGATGCGTTCAAGTTTATTGAAAACAGTCCTGCCGAGTCAAATTACAATTTGATTTTGATTGATTTGCCAGATCCGCAACCGGTTTTTGCCCGTAGAGCTTTCTGGTGCATTGCCAACACAATGGCATCTGTGAACGCTCCGTACAGTTTAAACAAAAAATGTATGTTATGCCTTACCATCTTTACCTGCCTTCTTTTGGCGACTGGGGTTTTGTAATGGCTACTCCCAGGAAGATTAATCCTGAAAGAATAAAGTTTTCAAATTATCAGAATCTGAAATATCTGAATGCGGAAACGTTCAAGCAAATGACGGTTTTTGCTGGAAACATAGCCTTTATAAAAACTGACATTAATAAACTGAATACGCATCCTGTGCTGGGTTATTACGAAAACGGCTGGAGTTAGTGGTATGAGTGACTCCAGCCAGAGAAGAGGTTGGTAAATTTTATAATTGACAAAACTATTCAGCTAGTTTGTCCAGATAAGATTTTATTATGAGTCCTTCATTGCAATACTTTTCATGCTCTTCAATACGTTCTGCGCCAAGTTTTAACCCGAAGAAATCAATAATGTCTAGACCTAATACCATATTGCCCAGAGCGTTTACGTGAAGTGGATCTTTCATCATGCTTCTATAAACCTTGACATCATGTTCTAACAGTTTTTGCCAGCGGGCATAATGATCAATTAGCGGACAATCTAATTCTGCTGCCATATCACGAATAGCCTGCATATATTCCAGTACATCTTCAGCACGCTGCGGCTGATCTCCTCTGAGACGCTCAAGGTCACATGCATAATATGTCTGGAAAATGATGTCTGTGCCAAGGGCAGTGATTTTTCTATGCAGTTCTCTGAGATTATCTTTGTATTTATCAAGAGGCACATTTTTTAATGGGTTGCAGTCATTACCGCCTATGGTAATAATTACCAAGTGAGGCTGGAGTAGTACCAGTTCTCTATCAAAACGCTCAAGCAGGTCATCTGTAGTATTGCCACTGATACCTGAGTTGATAAACAATCCAGCTTTATTACGTACATTTTTGTAAGCCATTTCAACGTAGTCAAACCAATGCATTCCGGTTGTATAACGTTGAGTGTTGGAGGATCCGAAAGCGACTACTCTGAGCGCTTCATTCTCTTGCTTCTTTTGCTCGATGTTAAAAGACATTTTAGTAATCCGAATGTTTCTTTATAGGTTGTGTACTGTATACAATAAGTTGTGACTATGTAAAAGTCAACGCTATTTGAGTTTTAAAATAACAAAATACGAACTGTGAATATTTAAAAATATTAGTTTTGTATGATTGGGTAAGTAACTTGAAAAAGAAAAAGCTGGATCTTCCATTACGGGAAGATCCAGCATATAGGAGAAAGGTAAAACCTAAATATTTGGTCTTAAAATGCCGAATTCTACAAGTACCTGCCAGCAGAGCAGAGCAGAAAAGATGACAAGAACAACGCAGCTAAGGACAATACGCCAAACAGACTTGTCACGTTTATAACGGATTATTCCAATGATACTTGGGAGAACTCCGTAAAGAACAGCGATTCCAACTCCGCCAACCAGATTTACCGCTTTAAGGAAAGCGTTAGGGAAGAAAAGAGCTATGAAAAAAGACGGCAGGAATGATATCGCAAAAATGAATTCACGCCTTCTAGTTTTGATAACGTGCCGGAATAAGTCCTCATGAAATCCAATATTGCCCAGAGCAAGCGAAATATATGAGGTCATCAATGCAGCCAAAGCAAACAATGATGCCATTATCGCAAAAGTTCTGCTGCCAAGAATTCGCTGCAGCGGCACCGTTGCAGGCAGACTTGAATGGAAGGTGTTAACTAAACTATTTGGACTGTTATTGAGCGGAATTGCTCCAATTGCCGCAATTGTCCAGATGATATACATCAGTGTGCCGATCCCAATCGCGACAGACATTACCTTAACTGTAGTTTTTAAATTCCATTCCAGGTGCCGACAGACGTTTGGAATAATACCGTGGAACCAGTATGCTGTAAGGATTACAGGGAGCGAGAATGGGAAAAACTTCCAGTCAACAGCTTCATAGCGAATAGCGTCGACATGTTTTTGAGATATAACGATGATGAGTGCAAATAATACCCACATCATAAGAATAAGAAGCGAATTGCTGTGATGGACCATTCGCTTACCACATAACACAACCGAAACCATGACAGCAAAGAATATAACAAGGGCCAGCGTCACATTGCTGCTGTCACCAAAAAATCTTGTTATAACTGCTGCTCCACCAGCAAGATATGCAACAAGAAGGCCATGGAAGATTAAAGCGTTTGCGCCAATTGCTATCCATTTGCCTGCTTTGCCCAGGTATTGGCCAAAGAGAGTTGGATAATGAAAAAGGTCATCACGGGAATCTACTACTTCGCGAGCTAAAACTATTCCGGAGAACAGCATACATGTGCCTAGGGCTACTAGGCCGATTAGGGCCGGTACGAGTCCGGCTATTCCGATTTGGACTGGCAGTGCCAATATTCCTGCACCTACAAGACTGCCTATGATTAGCAGACACATGGTAGCTTTTGACAGAATGGACGAATTACCTTTCAAGATTACTCCCTTGGTTAAGGATTCCAAACGCAATTTATACGGTATTATAACAGTCTGTAGTATACTATTATTAGGTAGTAGACATTACTTGTCAATAGTAAAGCATGAAAATACTAACATTTATTAAGTTGGTAGTAATGAAAGGAATAATATGATGCGAATGTTTATTATTAAGTATATTATTTATAATATTCCTCTGAGAATTATATTAATTATGGTTATTTTGTGCTTAAAAGTCTGAATTAATCATACGTTATCCCTGCTTATATTAAAACTATTTTTTCTTAATTTAAATTATAAATACTTTCATCATAATTTTAAAGATTATTTAACTTAGGAATACTAATATAGTAATTATATAATAAATTATTATTTTAAATAATATCTCAAATAGGCCATCTTCCGGATATGACATTAAGTTTTTATTGAAGAAAGCATTTCATAGCAATAGCTTTTAGTAAAGGTAACAGATATGACAACGTCGGAAATGTTGAAACCGCGTTCAGAAGAAAGCATTTCATAGCAATAGCTTTTAGTAAAGGTAACAGATATGACAACGTCGGAAATGTTGAAACCGCGTTCAAAGGAAAATTATGAAGCAATAAACCGCAATTCAGACCTCCCTAGTATAATGGCTTCAATTTTAAGACAAGAACTTGATTCCATGATCAGAGTCATTTATTTGTTAAATATAAAAGACTTGATAGAACGTGAACGATTAATGTCAGAATTAATGAATGGGAAAATGTAGTGCACCCCATTTGTCAATGGCGGCACTACATATAAGTGAGAAAAATTTTGATTTTTCATTTAAGCACCTCATGCCGCAACATTGAACCATCTTTCATACTCATATGGAGTCATATAAGCTAAGGTCGAATG
>JAAEMX010000137.1 GCA_024225035.1 Lentisphaerota bacterium | reverse complement strand
GCTACTGGGCACCAGCCTCGGCATCCTCACCGTGGTCACAGTCTCGGCCACGAAACAATGGACCCCCGTGCTCGACTCCTGGCTCCCTTTCGCGGCCCCTTTCCTGGGCGCGCTGATTGGCCTCCTGGCCGGCACCTACCCTGCATGGAAAGCATCCGCCACCGAACCCATCACCGCCCTCAGAGCCGGCGGCTAGGCCTCGATCCACCGTTTGGTAGCTGGTGGGGCCTACGTCGGGGTCGACGCTCACTTGTTCCTAGCATGGACACTCCAACCCTGTGGCGCCCGGAAAGTCTGTCGTCGCAGGTCAGGCGGCGTTTTGGTGTTCGTGTATGAGTCCGTCGCATCGGCTGGTTCGCAGCACCGTGACGGTCGCCAGCGGCGTGTCTGGCGGCTCGTCGACTGGTATTGGCGGCCGCTGGCCGAGTGATTGGTGTGGCCGGTGCTGGTTGTGGTGAGCGATGTGGTCGATGACGAGTCTTTCGGGCTGTCGACGGTTCCAGATGATGGTGCGATCGAGTAGTTCGCGTCGGATCGAGCCGATCCATTGTTCGGCGAACGTGTTCGCCACCGGAGTCTGTGCCGGTGTCTTGAGGACCTTGAACCTTTCGGTTCTGAAGACCTCGTCGAACGCGTCGATGGACTGGCTTCCGCGATCTCGGACCAGCGCCCGAGCGCTCT
>JAAEMX010000136.1 GCA_024225035.1 Lentisphaerota bacterium | reverse complement strand
TTAAAGAGTATCAATACAGTTTCAATACCCTCTGTAAGATCAGATTCGATCATCTGTTCAGCATGATCATAGTGTGCATAATTTTTAAGAGCAATTACTATTTTGGAAGCCTTGTCAACTGCATTGGCAATATTCAGGCTGCCCCTTTTCAAACCTGTAAGACTGTATGCAGTTTTCAGGATAAGACTGCATTGGGGGTCACGGAAAAGCGGGAGAAAAGAATCAGTATTATCGTAAACCCCCATATCAACAAGGGTGTCGGCAATATCATCAGCATTGTCAAAGTCCTGTTCTTCCAGCACGGCAATCAGCGCTCTTTTCAGTTTGCGCTCCTGCCTGGCTGACAACACTGCTTTTTCCTGTTCGGACCTTTTGAGCAGGGCAAAAAAATCCTTTTGCATATCTTCTGAAAGAGAGTTAAGCAATTGGGGCAGTTGTTCCAATGTCCGGGTTAAAGAGTGCAGGATATTGTCAACTGAAGACCGAATGGCTCCGAGGGGTGTTTTGATTTCATGTCCCACGCCTGCTACCAGTTGTCCCAGTTCTGCCATTTTTTCTGATCTGACAAGCGCATCTTTGAGATAATCGTTCAGGGTATGAATTTCAGTATTGGCCTGGGCCAGTTCTTCAGTACGTTCTTCCACACGCTGTTCAAGTTCCTGGTTCAGCTTTCGGATATCATCTTCGGCTTTCATGCGTTCAGACATTTCCCGTGACAATGCATTATTCTTGTTTTCAAGTTCTTCAGCATAGTTGCGGATGTTTTCCCGGGCAGATGCCAGTTTCCGGATCATTGTGTTAAATGCCTGTTCAAGGATTTTCAGTTCGTTTCTGCCGGAAGTTCCAATATCAATATGAGTATGTTCCAAAGCATCAGGATTCAGCTGTTCTGTTGAAGCAGTTAAAATGGAAAGGGGTCTTGTAAGGAGTCGTCGGCTGACCAGCAAAAAAATAACCCACAGGAAAAACGTTTTGATGACAGCATTGATAATAATAAATAAAAATCCCAGATTAACTCTTTCAAATACCACAGATGAACTGGAATAGATTACGGTGTTTCCCATTTTTTTTTTTATTCCGCCGTAGGAGTGCATTACCGGAAACCGATATTCAAACAGCCCCATGATTTCCTGGGTCGGGGTTCGGTTCCCTTCATGATCAACAGAAACCATGCTGCCGTTTTGAACGGGAATTGTGCCCAGAGAACCGACTTCTCTCCCATTTCTGTCTTCGATTCGGATTCCGATGACAATCGGGAATCTGATCATACCTGAATATATAGACTGCAATTGGGTTATATTCAAATCCCACAGGGAAAGGGCTATTCCCGGGCCGAAAGTTTTTTCGAACAGGCTCAGTTCTTTGACAACACTCTCTTTTGTATAACTGTATTCCGCGAACATATGGAACAGGGTAACCGCAAGAGTCAGGATAAAATAAAAAGAAAAGACAATTTTTAAAAGTTTTGTGGCAATGGAATCTTTTATATTAACTGTTGAATAGTGTGTCATAATATTCTTTCCTGTCTGAGTAAACACATTTTTATGATTTTTCTATGAGACCTTTATTTACAAGTATTCATAGCGATTTTTATTCGGTCGGTTTCACAGAGCAGTCGTCGCAAAAGCCATTTATATCTGCTTTCGGGTCGAACCTGAACTTTTCCGGATTCGT
>JAAEMX010000135.1 GCA_024225035.1 Lentisphaerota bacterium | reverse complement strand
TGAGGAAGAGATGGAGATCGATACCACTAATGGTAAAGTGGAAGTTACTGAAAAGAAAGTTGAGTATAATAGGGATTGAACATTATGTATTTAGCCATGTCTAAAATCAAAGAATGTTTCCTCTCTCTCCTCCTTTTGCTAGAGCCTTCCGATTCTCCAATCGGGAGGCTTTGCTTTTCTCCTTTGTCGTAATACGTTGCTGTAAGTAGTTCTCTGTCGCCCTACGATGTAAGATATGGGTAAGATTAAAATTTTTCGGTAAGATTTTTAGAGTAAGTTCAAGAGTTGTAAGTTGTTTAGTATTAAGATTTAGTTTTTGTTTGTTTAATTCCATATTGGGAGAATAAGCTATGGTTGCTGAGCAGTATGTCTGCCTGTGTTGCGGATATAACATGATCGGTCATGCTCCGGATGTGTGTCCTTTTTGCGGAGCTGGGAAGGAAAGTTTTATTTCGGCTGATCAGTGTTCGGAGAAGTTTAAAGTTACAGAAGAGCAGGTTGCGGATGGCGTTTTTGAGCTTTGCAGTAGTCCGAAACTTGGCTTGGAGCACCATGCGTATAGTATTGAATCAGAACAGGGTAGGGTGTGTATTGACTGTCCCTCATGCTTTGATCATAGAGTTGAACCACCTGACATTATAAGCTTCACACATCATCATTTTCTTGGAGCCTGCAATATGTACAGTGATTACTTCAAATGCAGCATTGCAGTGCCTGAAGCTGATACCAGAAACTATATAGCCGCACCTTTTTTACCTTGGATCACAAAAATTAAAGGGGATTTTTCCTTTAATGATGTTGAGGCAATGTGGATAGATGGGCACACAAAAGGTTTCACCGCCTATTTCTGGCACGATGTTGGGTTTGCTTGCGATCTGATTATTGCTAATGGTGATAATTTTATGATCAATCCATACGGTCCTAAGGTGCCTACAATGGATGCCTGCAGGGAATTCGAAGAAGAAGGAAAGAAGCGAAACATTCAAACTGTTTGCACCAGCCATGGTTCAATGTCATTTGACAAATGGAGTGATACTTTTAAATTTTTATTAAGCAAATGAAGGAGGTGTTTTATGTTTTCTGAGTTAGAAAGGGAGGCTCCTTTTTACTGTATGGGGCTATGCTTTTCCCTTTTCTTACTTGCTATAATGCAAAAATAAGCTAATTTAATGACCTTATAACTTTAAACAAAAATAGAAGTCTCCTTATTTTTATATGAATAGGAAAAATATTATTATCCTGCTGGGGGTGTTTGTCCTGCTGTACTTCGGGACATTATGGTTCAGGCCTTTATTTACACCCGATGAACCACGTTATGCTGAGATCGCTCGCGAGCTTATTCTTCATAATGACTGGGTTGTACCAAAACTTAATAATCTCAAATATTTTGAAAAACCAATAATGGGGCACTGGTTAAATGCCCTTTCCATGGTGACTTTTGGAGAGAATGTTTTTGCTGTAAGATTCGCTTCAGCTTTATCGGTGTTGCTCTCTGCCGCCTTTTTATTCTGGTTGATCGCCAAAGCACGAAGCACAGCGTTTGCCGGTATTAGTTGTGTCGTTTATTTAACTTCATCGATAGTTTTTGGGGTAGGCACCTATTCAGTGCTTGATTCATTCCTGAGCTTATTTATTACGGCAACACTGGGATCATTTTACCTTGCCTGCCTGCGCAAAAAATTTGATTGGCAGAAGGCTGCTTTGCTAGCACTTGCAGGTATTGCCTGCGGCGGTGCGTTTTTGGCCAAAGGCTTTTTAGCTTTTGCGATCCCCGGGGTAACAATTTTGGCTTTCCTGATTTGGGAAAAGCGTTGGAAAGACATTTTTATTTTACCTTGGATACCTCTTTTCTTTGTCATTATCTCTGCCGGGCCGTGGTCATATCTCGTATATAAACGTGCTCCAGACTTTTGGAATTACTTTTTTATAGTTGAACACTGGCAGCGTTTTTCTGCTGACGTCGAGTCACAGCATCCGGAAGCATTCTGGTATTTTATTCCTGTAATACTTGGCGGTGCTCTGCCGTGGATTCTGTTATTGCCTGGTATCATTAAGGGATACAGTAAAAAATGGAAAACAGCGTTTTCTGATCCGTTAATGAAATATATGGCCTGTTGGCTGGTTTTCCCTTTTATACTGTTTTCTGCTTCAAGCGGCAAGCTGGCTACATATATTCTGCCTTGTTTCCCAGCTATTGCGGTATTGCTGACATGGGGACTTGTGCGCTATTTGGAACAGAAAGAATTTAAATGGTTCGACTGGACTGTAAGAATATTGGCTGGAATACTGGCATTTTGTGCATTTGTTATTGCTGTTGCTGAGATTTTATATTTTGCTAATATTGTTCCAAAATCATTATATATGCGCGGTGAGGAATTCAAATGGCTGCTTGCTACCTTTGCGTTGTTGATCTGGGCTGCGATGTTAATGAAGGCATGGCGGCAAAAAGACGGTTATGGAAAGTTTGGCTACTTTACAGCTGGTACAATTGCGGTGATGTTTGCATTTCATTTTATTGTTCCTGGTATTATTGAAAATAAGAAGGCCCCATGTCCGTTACTGGAACAGTACAAAGACAAGGTTACTCCAGATACAATTGTCGTAAGTTACAAAAATCTGGCCAGCTCTGTATGTTGGGCTTTTAAACGAGACAATGTTTATATTTACCATAAAGGTGGTGAACTCACATACGGCCTTGAAAGAGCTGGAGTAGACCGCTTGCTTGACAATGCTGAATTGCGTGCGCTAATTGCCAATCCAAAGAACCACGTTGTTGTTATAATGAATTCTAAAAAACGTGCTTCAGAATTACCTCCAGCGCAATTTAAGAAGAAAGAAAATGGAATTTACTTCCAGGAGTATAACTCGAAATGAAAAAGTATTATATCGGGCTCATTGCCCTGTACATATTGATTTACATTGTACCTCTTGGCGGTAGACCGCTTATTACGCCCGATGAGTACCGCTATGCAGAGATTCCTCGGGAAATGATAGCCTCCGGTAATTGGGTTACTCCTAAGCTGCTTGGAATGCGTTATTTTGAAAAACCGGTAATGGGTTATTGGATGAATGCGGTTTCAATGTCTGTTTTTGGCGAAAACGCTTTTGCTATAAGGCTGGCATCGGCTGTATCTACCGGAGTGGCGGCTCTTCTACTTTTCTGGCTGGTAATGGTTAGCAGAAAAGACCCGGAAGAAGCAGCGCTGGCCAGTGGCTTATTCCTGACAATGGGGTTTGTTTTCGGAGTTGGGACTTTTGCGGTGCTTGACGCTCAAACTTCAGTTTTTTTAACAGGAACCATAGTAGTTTTTTTCCTTGCTGTTCGGCGTGGTAAGTTTGACTGGCAGAAGGTAAGCTTACTGGCTCTTGCCGGCGCTTTTGCAGGAGCTGCTTTTTTGACTAAGGGCTTTTTGGCTTTTGCTGTTCCCGGACTGACTATTCTTGCTTATTTGATATGGACAAGGCGCTGGAAAGACATTTTTATTCTGCCTTGGATTCCGTTGATATTTGTTGCAATAGTTGCTTTGCCATGGTCTTTGGCTATCAATTATCAGGAACCCAAATTCTGGCACTATTTTTTCTTTGTAGAGCATATTCAACGCTTTTTCAAGGATGTTGATACTCAGCATCCGGAAGCGTTCTGGTTTTACTTACCGGTATTTATTGGCGGTGCAATGCCTACATTGTTGCTTTTGCCTGCGGCAGTTGCTGCCTGGAAAAACCATTTTTCAGAAATTATGCGTGACGATTACATAAAATACGCAGTATGCTGGTTAGTGCTTCCTTTTATCTTTTTCTCAGCGAGCCGCGGTAAGCTGCCTACTTATGTTCTGCCTTTATTTGTCCCGCTGGCTGTATTGATGGCTCGTGGAATAATAACATATTTTCGCGAAGGAAAGTACGAAATATTTAATTGGACGGTAAAGATTCTGGCTCTGCTGCTTGGTATTGCAGCTGTCGGCTTTGCCGTTGTTCAGATAATTTCTGACTGCGGTGTTTTTAGAGGTATGTTTTCAACTGCAGAGCGTTGGAAATGGCTCCTTGGCGGAATGGCGGGAATACTTTGGATATTCTGTCTGATTAGCGCTGCCCGTGCAAAAGATTATCATTTTAAAATATCATGGTGGCTGTGTGGTCCGCTCATGGCATTTTTCCTTTCATTCTATATTATTCCGTATCGCTATTTGGAAAGTAAGGCTCAGGGGTTATATTTAAATCAGTTTAAAAGCATGGTGAAACCAGATATGATAATAGTGGCTCATCCAAATGTCATGCATGCGGCCGCTTTTATTTTTAAGGACTCCAATATAATGCTTTACACTCATGGCGGTGAACTGGAAAGCGGACTGAAATATCCAGATGCCCGTTCCAGAGTCATTTCTCACAAAGCGTTTAAAGCGTTGATAAAGAAAACACGTAAAGACAAAATTATTTTTATCATGCGTGGTGATCGTGACGAAATAGTACCGGGAGCAGATTTTGAAGCCTATGGCGACGGAATAATTTTCTCTCGATATTAAAATACTAAAAATGGTGAAGGGTATTGTGAAAAGCAGAGTTTTGTTTCAAAGATTTTTATCTAAACCGGCAACGATTGGATCGCTGTATCCTTCGTCTTCTGAGCTTTGCCGGGAGATGTTGACAGGAACAAATATCGAAAGTGCCCAAAATGTCATTGAGCTAGGCCCCGGAACTGGTGTCATAACTATGGAAATTCTAACTTCTATAGGACATCAGGCGAAATTTTTTGCGGTAGAGCTCGATAGTCATATATATGAAGAATTCAGACGACATTGGCCTCATGTCAAAATCTACCATGACAGCGCTGAAAACCTTGGTGATATCATGAAAAAAGATGGCATGACAAGAGCTGATGTAATTGTTTCCGGTTTGCCTTGGGCTGCGTTCCCACAAAGTCTGCAGAAGACAATATTAAAAGAGGTTGTCGAATCTTTACCGGAAAACGGCTATTTCACAACTTTTGCCTATCTTCAGGGAATGATGCTTCCTGCTGCTCGCCGCTTTAAGAAAATGCTGAAAAAGGAGTTTTCTGAAGTTTCAACTTCCAAGGTTATATGGAAGAATATTCCCCCCGCATTTGTTTATCGCTGCCGCAAGTAAATTTTACATCGTTTATTTCAGTGAGAGTTGCCTTTTTATTCGGCTCTCACTTTTTTTCTTTATTTTATATGATTTCTGCAATTTAGCTGATTTTTATAACTATGTCATTTTTTGCCCATGTGTCACAGCTGTCACTCTGAATGTGTCATTGTGTCTCACTTGTGTCTCACTTAATCATTTTTGAGGTTGAATATATCCTATTTTTTAGATATGTATCTGTAAAAATGACTTTATAAGAATAAAAAACATTAATTTTGCAGCGGTTGTCAAAAGTTGGCATGCCATTTGCTAGATACCATTCTAAAACATTAATTTTGTTTTGATCTAAGGAGCGTGAAAACAATGAGCAAAATAATCGGTATTGACTTAGGTACTACAAACAGCTGTATGGCTGTTATGGAACACGGCGAATCAAAAGTTATCCCTAATGCTGAGGGTAATCGCACTACGCCGTCAATCGTAGCTTTCGCTAAAAGTGGCGAACGCCTTGTTGGACAGACTGCTAAACGTCAGGCTGTTACCAACCCTAAACACACAATCTTTTCTGTAAAACGCTTTATGGGACGCAAGTTCGCTGAAGTTGGTGAAGAACGCCATCTCGTACCTTACGAAGTGGTTGAGGCCAAAAACGGCGATGCTCACATTAAAGTTGAAGACAAAACTTATTCTCCACCGGAAATCTCTGCAATGATTCTTCAGAAAATGAAAGCTGACGCAGAAGCTTACCTTGGTGAAGAAGTAAAACAGGCTGTAATCACTGTACCGGCTTACTTCAATGACAGTCAGCGTCAAGCGACTAAAGACGCTGGTAAAATTGCTGGCCTTGAAGTTCTGCGTATTATCAATGAGCCTACTGCGGCTTCATTAGCTTACGGTCTTGATAAAGAAACTGAAGAAATCGTTGCTGTATACGACTTTGGTGGTGGTACATTTGATATTTCCATTCTTGAAATCGGCGATGGCGTTTTCGAAGTAAAAGCTACTAATGGTGACACTCACCTTGGTGGTGATGACTTCGACCAGGTTATTATTGACTTCCTCGCTGATGAATTCAAAAAAGAAAACAGCGTTGACCTGCGTAAGGATCCGCAAGCTTTACAGCGCCTTAAAGAAGCTTCTGAAAAGGCAAAATGCGAACTTTCTTCAAGCATGACAACTGATGTTAACCTGCCGTTTATCACTATGAACGAAAGCGGTCCGGTTCACTTGAATATGTCAGTAAGCCGTTCTGACCTGGAAAAACTTTGTGACAAACTGCTGGAACGTACAATCGTTCCTTGCCAGAACTGTATGAGAGACGCTGGCGTTTCTTCTGCTGATGTCAAAGAAGTTATCATGGTTGGCGGTATGACTCGGATGCCTAAGGTTCAGGAACAGGCCAGCAAAATATTCAGCAAAGATCCTCATAAAGGCGTTAACCCTGATGAAGTTGTTGCCAGCGGCGCAGCTATCCAAGGTGGCGTTCTCGGTGGTGAAGTTGAAGATGTGGTACTGCTTGACGTTACCCCGCTTTCACTCGGTATCGAAACTCTGGGTGGTGTATTTACTCGTCTGATCGACCGTAATACTACTATTCCTACCCGTAAGAGCGAAGTGTTCTCAACTGCTGCTGACAGTCAGCCTTCAGTTGATATTCACGTACTGCAGGGTGAACGCGAAATGGCTAATGCTAACAAGAGTATTGGTCGCTTCCGTCTGGATGGTATTCCAGCTGCTCCACGTGGCGTTCCTCAAATAGAAGTTGTTTTTGATATTGACGCCAATGGTATCCTCCATGTTACTGCTAAGGATCTGGGTACTGGTAAAGAGCAGAAAATTACTATTACTGCTAATTCAGGCTTGAGTGATGAAGAAGTTGACAACATGGTCAATGAAGCTAAAGCTCATGCTGATGAAGATAAAAAAGTCAAAGAAGCTATTGAAGTTAAGAACAAAGCTGACTCCATGATCTATCAGACTGAAAAGCAGATGAAAGAGCATGGCGAGAAGATTCCGGCAGAAGTTAAAAAGCCGGTTGAAGATGGCATAGCTAAACTCAAAGATCAGCTTAAAGCTGAAGACACTGAAGGCATGAAAGCCACTATGCAGAGTATTGAAGAGCATCTGATGAAGTTCGGACAGAGCATTTACGAACAGCAGCAGGCTGAAGGCGGCGCTCAGCCGGAAGGCGGACCGCAGGCTGGCCCTCAGGATGCTGGACAGGCTGATGCCGGCAGTAGCAAGAAAGACGATGATGATAACATCGTTGATGCTGAAGTAGTGGACGACGACAAGTAATTGCTATTCAATGGGCGGGATTATTCCCGCCTTTAAATAATCAATATTTTATCTTTTATAACTAAGTTAAAGGAGAATTCCAAAATGGCGAAAGTCAAGATCAAGCCCCTCGGTGATCGCATTCTTATTGAAGCGATCGAAGGTGCTGCCGAACAGGTAAAAGGCGGCATTGTAATTCCTGATTCTGCTAAAGAAAAACCTCTGGAATACAAAGTTGTTGCATTGGGCACTGGTAAATGTGATGACAACGGTAATAAAATTGCTTTCGACGTGAAAGAAGGCGATATCGTTTTGACTAACAAGTACGGTGGTACTGAAGTCAAATGTGATGATAAAGAATACAAGATTGTCAGCGCTGACGATATTCTTGCTGTAATTGGTTAATACTTCAAAAGGAGATACATATCATGGCTAAACAGCTGTTATTCAGCGAAGAAGCACGTCGTAGCGTTCTTGACGGCGTAGCTCAGCTCAGCAAAGCTGTAAAAACGACTCTGGGTCCTAAAGGCCGTAATGTTGTTATTGATAAAAAGTTCGGTTCACCTACTGTTACTAAAGACGGTGTGACTGTTGCTAAAGAAATTGAACTGGAATGCCCCTTCGCCAATATGGGTGCTCAGATGGTAAAAGAAGTTGCAAGCAAAACTTCTGATATCGCTGGTGACGGTACTACTACTGCTACTGTTCTGGCTGAAGCTATCTTCCGTCAAGGCCTCAAAAACGTTACTGCCGGCGCCAATCCTATGGAACTCAAGCGCGGTATTGACAAAGCTGTTGAAACTGTAGTTGGCGAACTGGTTGGTCTCAGCAAGAATGTTGGCGATCGTGAGCAGGTTGCTCAAGTTGCTACTATTTCTGCTAATGGTGACACTACTATTGGTGAAATCATTGCAGAAGCTATGGATAAGGTCGGTAAAGACGGTACTATCACTGTAGAAGAAGCCAAGACTATCGAAACCACCCTCGACGTTGTCGAAGGTATGCAGTTCGACAAAGGCTACCTCTCTCCATACTTCGCGACTGATACAGACGCTATGGAAGCCGTTCTTGAAGACGCTTACATTCTGATTCATGAAAAGAAAATCAGCAACCTCAACGACATGCTTCCGCTGTTGCAGAACGTTGCTAAAGAAGGCAAGCCTTTCCTGATCATCGCTGAAGATGTTGAAGGCGAAGCTCTGGCCACTCTGGTTATCAATAAAATGCGTGGAACTCTGAATGTTTGCGCTGTAAAAGCTCCTGGTTTTGGTGATCGCCGCAAAGCTATGCTTCAGGATATCGCTATTCTGACTGGTGGAACTTGCATTACTGAAGACCTCGGCCTGAAGCTTGAAAACGTTACAGTTGAGCAGCTTGGTAAAGCCAAACGCATTACTGTTGACAAAGAAAATACTACTGTTGTTGAAGGTTCTGGTTCTCAGAGCGCTATCATCGGTCGTGTTAATCAGATCCGTAAGGAAATTGAAGAAACTACTTCTGACTACGACAGAGAAAAACTTCAGGAACGTCTGGCCAAACTGGCTGGCGGTGTAGCTGTTATAAATGTTGGCGCTGCTACTGAAACTGAAATGAAAGAAAAGAAAGCTCGCGTAGAAGATGCTCTGCATGCGACTCGCGCTGCTGTTGAAGAAGGTATCGTTCCTGGTGGCGGTATTGCTCTGCTTCGCGCTTCTAAAGCTCTTGAAAACCTGAAGCTGACTGGCGATGAAGCTGTTGGCGCTGACATCGTTGTTCGCGCTATTGAAGAACCACTGCGTCATCTTTCTGCTAACGGCGGATACGAAGGCAGCATCGTGGTACAGAAAGTTCGCGATTTGAAAGCTACTGAAGGTTTCGACGTTGCTACTGGTCAGTATGTTGACATGCTGAAATGCGGTATCATCGATCCTACTAAAGTTACTCGTTCTGCTATCCAGAACGCGGCTTCTATCTCCGGTCTGTTGTTGACTACTGAATGTTTGATCACAGATGTACCGGAAGAAGATAAAGCTCCTGCAATGCCTCCGGGCGGCATGGGCGGCATGGGCGGCATGGGCGGCATGATGTAATTCATCGGTCCAGGCTTAAATGCTAAAAAGACGCGGTTATACCGCGTCTTTTTTTTGTATAAAAATCCTTTAAGTCAAGCAGGCTGTAGAAAGAAGTTTAAATTAACCTCGCCTCCCGAGATGATTTTACCTGCTATGATGTCAAGTGTTGAATACCCGGTGTAGGTTGTTCCGTATAAGGAGCGTGTTCTTTCCATCAGCTCTTCTGAGTATATGTTATCATTTATTTCAGCAATGAGTGCATCCAAGGTGTTTGCTTTAAAAGCAAGGTAGACTTCGATGCCGCCGGGATCAACGGTAGAGGCCGTCAGATGTGATTTTTTAGTCTCCACTCCAAAAAATTGATCCATCAGACTAAATTGTTCCTATTATGATATTTCTAGCTTCGTATGCGGTATAAAGGCTTATCTCGCCGAGTTGCTCATGGATCAAGTTATCAAGCTTTGCAAAAAAATGAGCACTGTATGTGGTTTTCTGGGTTTGAGAGGATTCTTTGATGAATCTTGTAAGTTTGTCGAGCAAAATAAGCTTATCAAGCAGCCAGAAGTTCTTATCCTGACAGATTTGTTCCCCTTGCCAGCGCATATTATCCTGGATCCATTTGCGGTAAGGCACTTGATGAACAGTACCATCCCAGAAAGACAGTTTTTTATTATCAGGCAGATCCGGCTCATCTCTGTGATGCAGGTATCTTTTGCCACTGGCTCTGTCGTGAGTCGATATATCTCTCATGTAAAAAGTATCGTCTTTTACTTTATAACATTTGCTGTGGACTACGCTGTCGTATGATACTGAATAGCATTGTCTGAACCAGCCTTTAGCATGGATGTATTCGGTAAAGAGGCGGGCGTATTTATTAGCTTCACAACACGCAAAGTGAAACACAATCTTGGAACGTTTGTTTGGCGGTATTGCGTTTTTTAGAATTGATCCAAGCTGTTTGTAATATAAATGATTGTACTTAGTTGTGCCGTCAGGTTTCAAATATTTCTGGGTCAGCCTGCTGGAGCCTTCTGAACCGTGGGCATTGATATAAATTTTGGCAGGTAACTGAATATCTTTGACCAAGTCGGCTATTTCCCTAATTGTTCTTTGATACTTGGAAGGAACGTCATCTGCCAAGTTGTAATTTATTCTTAATGCTGGTATTCTGGTATTGTCAGGAATACTCATTCTTGCTTCACGCAAGTAAATGTAATGTTGTTTGAATTGGTTAGGTTGATACCAGTCAGGATTGGTTATGTGAATATTTTTAGCGTACTCTCCTTCAAATGGCACATAATATACTGACCCATAAGTAAACATTGTAAGACCTGTGTTGATGGCTTTAGTGGTACGAATATTTATAGCTTATATAAATTGTAAGACAATATATTGGAAGAATAGTTCACTAAAGTGCAATTGTTTTGTCAGTATCTTAGTGAATAATTGGCAGATTGCTGAAATTCTGGCATAAAAATGGCGGGAGCGACGGGACTCGAACCCGCAACATCCACCGTGACAGGGTGGCACTCTAACCAGTTGAGCTACGCCCCCGCATTATGCGGTATTTTACTTCTAATATGGCGGGAGCGACGGGACTCGAACCCGCAACATCCACCGTGACAGGGTGGCACTCTAACCAGTTGAGCTACGCCCCCATATCAGAGGTAAAACATTCACTTTGAGAAACAGTGGCGGGAGCGACGGGACTCGAACCCGCAACATCCACCGTGACAGGGTGGCACTCTAACCAGTTGAGCTACGCCCCCACGTCTCTCAAGTGAGTTACAATAATACAACATGGAATGATTTTTTCAAGCCGAGTTTTTAAAAAAATTGGATAATTATAGCAGAGAACTGAGTTCCGTAAATTTGAAACCTTTTATAATTAAAAACTTGAACTTTTCTTAAATGGCATGAAGTTATGTTGCTTAAGAACACACGGTTTGATACATGAAGTTTAATTTTGATTTGAAAATAGATTTCCACGGTAAAACTGTGGATGAAGTTATACCCGTGCTGGAGGAATTGTTTTTTGTGAATTCCGGCAATAGTATAATGATCATACATGGTAGAGGCAGTGGCGCACTTAAAAAAGCGGTACGTGATATGGTGTCAAAATCACCACATATAAAAAGCTATGCTTGGGGAGAGGATTTAAACCTGCCAGGCTTTGATGGTATAACCGTGGTGTATACATAGTAATTCAATTCTCAGGAGTTTTAATATGGTAGAAAACAATAAATATGATTCAACGGCAGACAGCCTTGTAAGGGTGATGCAGAGGCTGCGATCTCCAGGTGGATGTCCATGGGACAGGAAGCAGACCCATGAATCATTGAAGCAATACCTTTCGGAGGAGTGTGCTGAATTGCTTGACGCAGTTGATGATGGTGACCCTAAGGCCATTTGTGAAGAGCTTGGCGATGTGCTGATGAATGTCGTTTTTCATTGTGTAATTGCTGAAGAAAATTCACACTTTGATTTTGAGGATGTACTTGAAGCAATCATCGATAAGATGATTCGCCGTCATCCGCATGTTTTTGGCGATGCCCGTGTTGATTCTGCCGAAGAAGTTAAAGTTGTCTGGGATGAGATCAAGAAAACAGAAGGTAAGCCTGAACCGGAATCGATTTTAGATAATGTTCCGCGTAATCTTTCAGCACTTTTATCTTCACGAGCTGTGCAGAAGAAGGCAGCCAAATGTGGATTTGACTGGGAATGCTCAGAACAGATTATTTCTAAAATAGAAGAAGAGCTGGATGAACTTAAGGAAGCAATAGCTGCCGGCAGAGAAGAAGAAGTTGATGAAGAAATTGGCGATCTGCTTTTTTCTGTAGTAAATCTTTCACGGTTCAGAAAACGTCGCAATGCTGAAGATCTTTTGAATGATACCGTGTGTAAATTCAGAAAACGTTTTGGTTATATAGAAAAACAATTAAAAGATAAAAATATTTCCTTAAAAGAAGCTACTCTTGCTCAAATGGACGTTCTTTGGAACGAAGCTAAAGATAAAAATGTTTGTTAGAAATTTATGAATTTGTGATATTTTAAGTGAGAGATAAATTAAAATGTTGCATTTTTCATGATTTTGTTGTATGTTATAAATCTGATTAAAACAAATTCGAAATCATGAAAAAAAAGTTACTTTTACTTACAATCTTAATAACTCTTGCGTTTTGGATTTTTCCGGCGCCAAAGGCTAAGGGCATTGACCCGGTAACAATCGCATTATTGGCTCCGGTAGCTTTAAAAGTTGCCGAGACAGCCAGACCTTATATAATGAAAGGATTAGCTGGCGGAGTAAAAGGTTTGATTGATTGTGGTAAAGATGTAATTGACGTTTTCAGACTACCTTTGGGATTGCTGCAATCCACTATAGGTTTACCTTTTGGCTATTTGGGGTCGGGTGTAAGAAATATGGTCTTAGGCGGTGTGGCTCCCCTCAAATTAGCATGGCATACCTTGTTGCTGCCAATCAAGTTTACCGGGATGGCTCTGCAATAACTCTGCTTGCACAGGATAACTGTGTCTTGCTTATTTTTTACTTGAGGAACCTCTATGAGGAGAAATAAAAAAGACTTTAATGCCATACTTTCGCTCCTTCGAGACTGGTATGGAAGAGAACGTGCTGGTCTGGAGATAACCGAATACTGCCCTGGAGCAAGCTCTGTCGGCAAAGAGGCAGAGAGAATTTTGAGGAAGACTATCTCTCCTGATATTTCTGACGGCATCAGAATTCGTGAGAACTGGAAAAGTATAGCAGGTGCTCAGATAGCTGCTATATCGCAGCCTATGAATCTTCAGGATAAAGTGCTTACTGTGGAAGTGAAACACAGTGTGTGGATGCGGGAACTCAATGGTCCAGTAAAAAAAACACTGATTAAGAAAGTGAATGATTTTTCAGGGAAAAACGTTTGTAAGGATTTCAGGTGCATACCGGCGGGGCGCAGCTTTAAGTAGCACCTGCATTTTTTAGCAGTTGTTTTTATAATTGCCTATAAGCCCTTGGATAAGGACTTTCTCAATTTTGCTGGACATGTCGGACGGATGTAGCCACGTTTACTGCGTTCCCATGGCTGTTTAGGAACGTCCTTGATATTTAAAATAATTTCTCCAATCAGTTTACCGTTCTGCCTGAATTTAGGATCAGTTACACCGTATGAACGTATCTGTAAGGGTAGGGGGCTTTACCGTGAGCTTTGATTACCTTTTCCGGCCAGTATCTAAGGTCTAGCTCTAGTGGTATTTTAATTTCAGTTTGTGGTGGTACTGGCACTGAATATTCGAAGGCATCAAGAACAGGATTGGCCCAGTCAAGTTTTTCTATGTTTTTATTTAGCATCAGCAATGGAGCATGGCTGGATTGACCTTTGGCGTTTAACTGAGTAGAAATGCCTGACTCACGAAAAAAATATAGAGTTCTGCTAGTATTATTGTTAAGTACAATCCAGCCCGCAAAAAATTGATTATAGGCTGTGGTATAATCAATTTTTTTTACCAGATAAAAGCTGATATTTAATCGTTTATTACCTGACCTGTGACCGAAGTGTATTGCTCTGAAGATATCATTACCATCGATATTACCCTGCCAGCAATCCTGAGTAAGTTGAATTGATTTGATTATAACAGTATATACCAGGTTTTGCAATAGTATGCCTGTGCTATTGTGCTGTTGGATTTGCCAAAGAAATTTGAAACATGGAAAGAAATTAAATAGATTAGGAATGTGCTTCAACCTTTGTTAAGTAGGCCGGGGCGGCGTTGCACCACCCCAGCTATCGAAAAATAGGAGGGGGCTATTTCATTCAGCCATGAAGGTTGCGGCTGTTTCTATCCTTACAAATAGCAGTGGAGACTTTTTCACCGCGTTTTTCCACTGACTGCGCGTGTCAGTGTTTATCGAAGCGCTATCCTCAAGGAGGTTAGCTGCCAGCTGGTTAGTTTGTTGCAGCTTCAAGACAGATGCTTCGTTTTTATGCGCGGCTCCTGCCAGCAAAAGCGAAAGTACAGTTAGAGCTCCGAAAAGCGCAAGTCTTGCAATTTTGCTGTTCATTTTAATTTCTCCATATCTTTTGCAACGGTCATTTATTGGTTCGCTCCAGGTAAATCAGTCTTGCGAATTTGGTGTCGTGAGGTCTAAAGCCATTTCACGTTCACCTTTTTCCAATGCATGTTCGTTGATTTTATCAATTTCTGCCATCCAGCGTTCGGCATTCCATATTTCAATACCAATTTCAATACCGACAACGCACACTTCATTGCCTGCCTCAAGGGCGGCGTATTTCCGGAATGTAGGTGGAAGTGTTATTCGGCCCTGACGGGATATGCTCTCAGACTTGCTCATTGCCCCGAATCTTCTCATGGAGCGTCTGAAAACCACGCTGGAAGCTGCTTGTGCAGCCGCCTGTTCCTCGTTCTGGCGCATTTCAAGATAAATCTTTTCGGGATAAAGTGCGATAGCACCTTCAGGTAAACAATGCATAACGACCTCACCGCCGCATTCCTCAGTGAAATCACTGATAAAACGTGGGCTAAGTTTGATTCGGCCGTTCGCGTCTACGGAACAGCAGTCCTGTCCGCAAAACTTAAGCATTATGAATCCTCCGTGTTTCTTCCACTATTTTCCATTATATACCATTTTGTTCCAAAAATCAATAGTTTTTATCAGTTATTAAGCAAAATAAGTGAATTTTTTCTCTAGTTTGAGCTTGATGGAAAATTGTCAAAGTATACCAATTTTATAAAAAATAAGTTATTTGGCAGATGTTAAACAGTGTTGAAATGCGTAATATATGCTGTGAATCAATGATTTATGATGGCTCCGATAGGCGGTTTGTAAAGGAAAAGTTTTTGTTTAGAAAAAATACAGTAATAATAGTGGGGAGAATGCTGTGACTGCGGGAAGTCTGGTGATGGAACGTGCGAGAGAATTGAATTTGATACTACAGAGTTCAGGATTTAAACAGAATAGGAAGCTTTCTAGTCGCGAAACTTTTCGTGGAAGAAGGATTAGGTATTCTGGCGTACAGCATGGTTATGTATGGAGTTAATCTTCATTGTTTATGATACGAAAAAGCCGTGCCGGGTGAGGTGAGGGGGCACGGCTTTTAACAAATCTAAAAAAGTTGATCAGGCTTCTTTAAACTTTTTCTCGATGAGGCCGGCAACTTTTCGTCCGGAAAGCAGCATTCCGCCAAAAATAGGTCCCATGCGGTAACCTCCTCCGACATTATTTGCTGCCATTCCGCTGGCAAAAAGGCCAGGGTAGTATTCCTTGGTGTTTTCGACGGTTTGTTTTTCTCCGGTATCAACCCACATCGGTTTTTCTCCGATAACGCTACCGGTTTCGGTGTCGAGTTTGATTCCGGCTTTTCTGGCTGCGAGTGCAATGATTTCACTCGGATGTCCAGTTCCGTCAAGCACAGCAGAAGAAATAATAGTAAGTGGATCAACGTGCATACCTAGACGCTCAACCGGCGTCCAGTTAATGACGAGACCGTTTACTTTTTCTTCCTTGAATACGATGTCTTCTACGCTAACTGCGTTAAATATCTTCGCTCCCGCTTTCAGCGCTCCGAAGATGAGCCCGCTCGCCATTTCAACGGTGTCAAGTGTGAAATGTCCCTGATATTCTTTGGCTGGCTCATAGCTGATCCCAAAGTCATCAAGTACTGGAACTGCTTCCTGTTGAACGACTGCTTCATTGAAAAGCATGCCGCCTCCCCAGGTGCCGCCGCCAGGGGCGAGTTTTCTCTCAAAAATAGCGACCTTTAGACCTGCGTCAGCCAAGTATTTGGCCGCGACAAGTCCGGAAGGACCGCCTCCGACGATTGCTACATCCAGGACCAGGCTTTCTTCCAGCTTGGAGCTGAAACTGCGCAGGATTGCCATGGAAATAGCGTTTTCTGTAGGCATTGTGCATCCCCTTGTTTTAGTCGTTGTATAAACTACACAACAACGGTTATAAAACTTACATGGGGAAACCGCGGAAAGTCTGATAAACGCGGAGTGGCGTTTTAGGCTGCAGCGGTTCCCTACGCCGGAATTATCCGGGTCAGGTTCAATGGGTTTAATCTCAGCCGTCATTTGTGACGGCACCCCAACCAATTAAATTATTTTAGCATACAATATAATAAAATCAAGGTTACTAAATTGTATTTATTTATTCAACTCATGAAGCATCCAGAAATTCATCCAGCGAGCGATCAAGGCTGCTTTTGAGAGACTCATTTCTACTTTTGAGGTCCAGGAATTCCTGAGTTTCGAATTCATTTGTTGTATCCAGAATTTCATTTAATTCGTTGGTTTCAGGAATGAGCTGACCGGTCGGAATTGTAATTTGCAGCTGATCTGCTTCTTCACCAATAACTGGTCCGCTGAAATTTTCCAGAAGAGCTGGTCGATCAGGATAAAAGATGTTTAATTCTTTGGTAACCTGTTTGCCTTGCCTCATCTGCAAGTTAAATAGATTTACTTGATCAAGATATGCCTGGTAGCGGAATTCCCACAATGGGTGCTGCAAGTAGTAGTTCAGGCCGCCTTGAATTGCCTGATCCGGGAAGCCAAAAGCAATTTCATTATACCCGCTAAGAGAATCCGCAGCTGGGTTCCATGGACTGTTGTGTGTAAATACTTTTACTGTGTCGGACAAGACAAATTTTTCGCCACATGCATCAGGGTCGGCATCTTTGAGAGAAACTGTATATTCACTAGTTCCAGCTTCCGGGATTACTTGGTAGGTCAGTACTGTTACGGCATTTCTTGAGCAGGTCTTGAGTAATCACTATTGCTTTCTGGGCAGCAGCAACTTTAAAATACGTTCTTGCAACGTTAAGACTGATATTCTGGGCGGCTCTGGTCTTTTGCTGCCGGCGAAGTAAAACACGGTCTTCAGCCTGAGCCGTATTGAAGTTTAAAATTTGTAGAAGATTGGGAGTAATAAAGTTTGTTGCTTTTCATTAGTTATTTATAAACTTAAATATCGAGTGATTATAATTCTTATATGCAATAATTTTAATTTTAAGTGAAATAAGATAACATTATTTAAAATGGCAATGTATATTAGTGTTTGAGTTTATTCAAAAATCAAAGAATTATCTTTTTCAGAACAAGTGGGTGGCTGAAATCGATTTCCTGTCATTAAGTCAAAAAATATGGATCAGGATTAGTTAATTTCAGGAAAACTTTTTAATTGATAACAAGAGACATATAAGGCTTTAGTTATTGATTTTTAATATATTATAATATATATTACCTTGTAGGTAGGGGTTGTTTGAAGTTGAAGCTAACAGTTAAAACAATATGTGGGTTGCGAATATTGCTTGAGCTGGCAAAATTTACGGAACCTGATGGCTGTTTAAAAGGAAAAGTTCTGGTAGCGAACCTTAATATTTCAGAAAGTTTCCTTGAGCAGTTAATGATAAACCTGCGACGTGGAGGGTTAGTAAAAACCAGAAGGGGGTGTCAAGGAGGCTATTATCTTGGAGATACGCCCGAGAATATAAATTTGTTGCGGGTTATTGAGTTATTTGAAGGCTGTATACTGAGGTTAGGGTGTGATTCGGAAACTTGTAGTAACTCTGATTGTTGTTGCGCATCAACCGGACTAAACCTATTTGCCGCTGATATTGTTTGCAGCGCAAAAAATATAAACCTGGTCCAGCTGTTGAATTCAACGACAGGTTTTTCGGAGAAATCTGATGAAAATTTATTCTAGAATAGCTGACGTTGTGGGTAATACACCTCTGGTCAAGTTTGGCAGAGCTTTGACGGATGATTCGAAACTTTTTGCCAAGCTTGAGTTTATGAACCCCACAGGGAATATCATGGATCGAATGGCATATGTTGTCTTAGAAGAGGCAGCAAAGTCAAAGCTTCTATTGAAAGGTATGACAATCGTGGTTCCGACCTGTCCTGTTTTTGGGGCTTCTTTATCCATGGTCGCACATTCTCTGGGATATAATTTACTGCTGGTAACTACAGATGATTTAGCTGAACGAAATATCGATGTGTTAAAACATTTCAATCCGGAAATAGTTCTTACTCCGGCAAAAAAAGGTCTGGCCGGGGCTTATAAGAAAGCTAATGAAATAATGTCTGTTAGAAAAGATGCCTACTTGCTTGGACAATACCGTGAACACTTGCTTGAGGACCGACATTATGCTTCATTAGCGCAGGAAATCTGGGAGGACATGGACTGGGATCTGGATATTTTTATCGCTGGTATAGGCAGCGGTGGAGCTCTCTCAGGAACCGGTCATTTACTTAAAAAGAAAAACTCTAAACTTAAAGTAATCGGGGTGGAATTTGCTCCAGGTTTTGAAGAAAAACACTCATACTTAAAATGTTGTGTTCATGATGTGACACTGCATAATGACAATTTGCTTGATGAAATGATGACAATTCCTCTTGATGTCGCGGCAAATGCGTCACAACGGCTTGCTCAGGATAATGGAATATTGTGTGGAGTGAAATCCGGTGCCGCTGCTGCTGCGGCAGAGATTATAGCTTCAAGAGAAGAGAATATTAACAAATCTATTGTTGCGTTATTTCCTGATTCTACATATGGCAGAGGCCAAGTGCTTCGTGATGTTTAAGTGAGCTTGCTGCTACCTTGTCTATTACTCAATCTTATAGAATTTTAATTATGCTGTCTTGACCATTAAAAGGTTTTTATATGAATGAAAAGGAAAAATTTGAAAGATTTGGCTCAGAGAGCAAGAAGTCAAAAGCTGTAATGGTGCAGGGAAATGTACAGGCGGGTTTTCCGTCTCCTGCTCAGGATTATCTGGAGTCACCTCTGGATTTAAATGATTTATTGATCCCTCATCCTGCGTCTACTTTTTTTGTTAAAGCTGCGGGTGAATCAATGGTGCAGGCTGGTATAAATGACGGTGATATCTTAATCGTTGACCGTTCGTTGAATGCTGTGGATGGTAATATTGTTATTACAGCAGTAAACGGTGAGTTTACCGTAAAATATCTTAGGCAAAAGAAAGGCGAACTCGTTTTAGAACCAGCAAACCCAAACTTTGATTCTATATCGATGAAAGAAGGTGATGAATGTCGGTTGTGGGGTGTTGTCACTGCGGTTGTACATCGCTTTTTAGTATAGTTTAACGGGACAGAATTGTAATGTTTGCTTTGGTTGACTGCAATAATTTTTATGTTTCCTGCGAAAGGGTTTTTAATCCTTCTCTGGAGGAAGTACCGGTTGCGGTGCTTTCTAATAATGACGGATGTGTCATTGCGCGATCTAATGAGTTGAAGAGCATTGGTGTGCCGATGGGCTGTGCTTTTTTTAAAATACGGCCTTTGATAGAAAAACATAATATAAAAGTATTATCCTCAAACTATGCATTATACGGTGATATGTCGCACCGGGTTATGACTGTTCTGCATGATTTTTCCCCGCGTATTGAAATATATTCTATTGATGAAGCTTTTCTGGAATTTGAGTTTACTTCGGAGCATGCCTTATATCAGCTTGGAGAGAAGATAAGAAAACGAGTAAAGCAGCATACCGGAATCCCGGTTGGAGTTGGATTCGGAACGACAAAAACACTTGCAAAATTAGCTAATCATTTAAGTAAAGACGCAAACGGCGTGTACTTTATGCCGGGTTCGCCGGAGCCGATTTTAAGCAAAATAAACCTAACTGACATCTGGGGAGTCGGGCGCCGTTTAGCCGCAAGGCTTTATAAGCTTGGAATACGTAATGCTCTGGAATTAAGTCAGCTTGATGATCAGTTTATAAGTAAGAATTTTGGTGTGGTGTTATTGCGTACGGCATATGAATTGCGAGGGAAATCATGTTTGTCTCTTGAAGAGATTCAAGATCCTAAGAAAAATGTCTGTTGTTCCAGAACGTTTGGCAGGCCGGTGGAATCATTGGAATATTTGCACGAGGCGGTTGCCTCTTATGCAAGCAATGTCGCTGCAAAAATCAGAAAAGATAAACTGCGAACCCATATCGTGACTGTTTTTCTAAAAACTAACCGTTTCCGTAATGACTTACCACAATACTCAAACCTTAGCACAATTACTCTTCCCGAGGCAACAAATAGCTCTTCAAAAATTATTGCTGCAGCAGTAAAAGCACTCAGTAATATATTTCGCCCTGGTATTATGTACAATAATTGTGGAGTTTTACTGCAGGGGATAGAGTCTGCTGGAGTGTTGCAGGGTGACTTATTTGCATTAGCTGAGCCAGAAGAAAATGATAAGTTGGATGACGCAGTAGATGATATAAATCGCCGTTTTGGAAGAAATACTGTTTTCAGATTGAGCGAAGGGGTGGAAAAGCCCTGGCAGACTGCCAGAAAATGGTGTTCTCCGCACTATACTACAGACTGGAATGATTTACCTTGCGCTAAATAATTTTTTTTGTTCTGACTTTTACCTTCATTAAAACTTGCCAAAAGCCGGGTTGAGCAATATGTTAGCTTCTTAAAGTGACTAAATTACATGGAGATTAGCGTGAAGCTTATGGAAAATCTTAAAGTTCAGCTTGAGGAACGTTCATACGATATTATCATTGCTGCCGGGGTTCTCAAAAAAGTTAATGAAGTGCTAGCTGACTTCGCCGCTGCTCGTCGTTGTCTGATTGTTACAGATTCAAATGTACAGCCATTATATGAAAGCACTTTAAAGCTTGGTCTTGCCGAAATTGGAGCGGAAACCGCTGATTATGTCTATCCAGCCGGTGAAGAGCATAAAACTCCTGAGACAGTTGTCGATATATGCCGAAAAGGAGTTCGTTCCGGGCTTGATCGCAAATCACTTATTGTCGCACTTGGCGGAGGTGTTTGCGGAGATATGGCAGGCTTTGCCGCCGCCATGTACATGCGTGGAATCGGGTTTATACAAATCCCGACAACCCTGCTTTCAATGGTTGATTCAAGTGTTGGCGGCAAAACTGGTACAGATTTACCGGAAGGCAAAAATTTAATCGGTGCATTCTGGCAGCCCCAGATAGTTGTAATTGATCCGGAAACTCTAAAAACCCTTCCTGCTGAAGAAGTGTGCTGCGGTCTTGCTGAAGTTGTGAAATATGGAATGATCCTTGACGAAGAATTCTTCTCTTTGCTTGAAAAGAATATTGACAAATTAAAATCACTTGATATGGGATTTTATACCAAAATAATACGGCGCTGCTGTGAGCTGAAGGCCGAGGTTGTAAGTAAAGATGAAAGGGAAGGGGGACTGCGCGCAATCTTGAATTACGGTCATACTTTCGGGCATGCATTAGAGCTGCTTTCTAATTTTGAAGTTGCTCACGGCAAAGCCGTCAGTATGGGAATGGCAATAGCCGCAGAACTTGCAGCTGATACTGGCCGTATAAGTAAAGAACTTGCTGAACGTCAAAATGCTCTCCTGAAGAAATTAGATTTACCTGTAAAAGCTCCCGCAGGCTTTGATGCTGAGGAGGTTTACAATGCTATGATGCAGGATAAAAAGACTTTGGGGAAAATTATAAGAGTGGTCTTGCCTGATGCAATCGGTAAGGTTTCTATAGTAAAAGGTTTGGAGAAAGATATTGTAACTAAAGCAATAAGGAAATGTTGTGAATGATCGAGAAGCTTATATTGTTCTGAACATGATTTCAGGAGTGGGGACTGCGCGATTTCGTGCTTTGCTGGATGAATTTGGCAGTGCTGCCCTGATTTTTGAACAATCAACAGATCGCTTAGCTGCGATAAAAGGGATAAGCCGCAAACTTGCGGATAAGATTATCAATTGGCAAAATGATATTGACCTTGCCGACGAACTTAATACAGCCTCCAGAGGAGGGGTTGAAATAATTACTCTTGGAGATGAGAAGTATCCTGAAGTTTTAAAAGGTATCTACGATCCGCCGCTTTGTCTGTATGTTCGTGGAAGTTTACCGGATCTTAGTTCGTCAGCAATTGCGGTTGTTGGTTCACGGCGAATGACTACTTACGGAAAAAAGATGGCGCGTCATTTATCTGAATCCGCGGTGCTGGCTGGCTGGAAGGTTATTTCTGGTTTAGCTTATGGTGTTGATGCTGTTGCACATGAGGTTACAGTGGGCGCCGGTGGAGTCACTGTGGCAGTGCTTTGAGGAGGATTGACTAGAGTTCATCCTCAGGACCACGTGCAGCTGGCTCGTAATATTATTGACAGCGGCGGAGCTCTTGTAAGTGAATTTCCTATGCGGTACCCTGTTAGCCGACAGTCATTCCCTAGAAGAAACCGAATTGTTTCCGGCTTAAGTCAGGCTGTTCTTGTGATAGAGGCTGGATTGAGCAGTGGTGCTCTTATTACGGCTGAGCTTGGAATGGAGCAGGGAAAAACCGTTTTTGCACTACCTGGACATGTTGATAATCCTCAGGCTAAGGGATGCCATAAGTTAATAAAAGAAGGTGCTGTTTTAGTAGAGGATTTTACAGATGTACTAAATGAATTTGAGTTTCTACCAGGATTTGGACCGAGTGTTGAGCCTCAAAGGATAAACGGCGAACTTGATTTTGAGCCCAAAGTTGCCGGATTATCTAGTGAGGAAGCTGAAGTCGTGAAGTTATTAGAGCTGGAGCCGAAATCTTTTGAGAGGCTGTCAATGGAAACCCGTATGCCGACCGGTGCTCTAATGGGGATGCTTACAAAACTTGAAATCAAAATGGTCGTTAGTCAACAGCCTGGACAAGTTTATTCTTTGAGGTAAATGCTCACGCTTCAATTATTTTTTTGATTTGTTCTTTTTTGAGCTTATAGCGTAAAGATAATGGTAGCTTCTGCCAGATTTGCAGCATCTTTTTGTACTTTTGCGACATAGATTTTTGCTGTCATAGGTAGAGGATTATATGCGGGGTTGAGCTCTTCAAATTGCTTGTTTTCTATAATGAGGAAGACCGCATAGGTAAGCTTGTCTTCCTCTGTTTCTGCATCAAACCCCGGAAGCTCAAGCTTGACTTCTTCTATACGGTCATCATAGCAATTCTGCTGATTTGAAAAGTTTAAAGCACGATACATTGAAAGAACATTGTAAACAAAGCTGCTAGTTTCTTTAGAAAATTCTTTTTCATTTATATTGCTGAAAAGCTCATCATAACATTCCACGTATCCATAACTAACGATTTTTGCCATTCTTTGATAATGGTCTTGTTTTTCAGGTTGAAGTCTGGATAATAAATTGTATTGATTGGATAGAATCAGGCGCTGGTTACGTGAAATTGTTTCCTGGGACATGATACCTCCTTTGAGCGTTGTATTATGATACATTATACCATAAGCTCGCCTGATATGTAATGGCTCGAGGCAGCATTAACTCAAATATAATATTCGAGTTACAGGATTCAGTATGGAGATGTAATCTGCAAGCCTTATTTTAGTATAAGGCCTGCAGGTCGATGATTTGGAGCTGAGGTCTTTCCAGATTGTAATATGTATTGACTTGAGGCATAGCTAAGACATCCATTGCGCTGTTTTGAAACTGTGAATGTTCAAAATTAAAAGCAATGAATTCTATCTGGTGATTGCTGCGATTTCGCAAAACACCTCGTGTATGACGTTTACCAATTGGAAAGCTTTTGACAAGTTCCAAGTCATTAAACCTGTAAACAGGCTTAGGATTACTGTGACCGAATGGACCCAGATGTTTCAGGTATTTGAAGAAATCATCATCAAGCTCTTCAAGCTGAACTTCGCCGTCAAAACTGGTATAGTCTTCAAGGTCCGCATCAGAAAGCTGTTCTTGAATGTTGGCTTCCATGGAATCATAAAATTCACTGACAACTTCGGATTTCATTCCAATGCCTACAGCCATTGGGTGCCCTCCAAAGCGCTCAAGCAGCTCTGAAGATTTATAAAGTACTTCAACAAGATTCAGCGTGCCGACACTTCTACCGGAACCATAGGCTTTTCCGTCTTTTATTGTGAGCACTATTGTTGGCCTGTTGAAGTCTCTAGCTATTCGTGATGCCACTATACCGATCACGCCCTGATGCCAGTCATCACCGGCAACGAGAATCGAATAACGCTTGTCCAGATCAATAGACCTTTCAATTTGCTCTTTGGCTTCCTGATATATTTCCTGCTCTTTCTGTTGTCTGATGGCATTAAAATCCTCGAGGTTAGCTGAGAATTTATAAGCTTCTACTATGTTGTCAGACTCAAGCAGGTTAAGGGCTGTATTCGCATCTCCTACACGACCGGCTGCATTTATTCTAGGCGCCAGCTTAAAAGTTATATCAGATGGTTTCAACTCAGTTTTGATTTTGGAGCTTTCAATAAGAGCTCTTATTCCGGGACGGAACTGCTTACGCAATACTTCTATTCCGTATTTAACCAAAATTCTGTTTTCACCCAGAAGGGGCACTATATCTGCAACGGTTCCAAGAGCGACAAAGTCAAGGATTTCTTCTAGTTTGGTAGTAAAACCGCCAAGGTTCTCCTGCCTGCCGTACTTGATAAATGCATGACAAAGTTTGAATGCCACTCCGGCTCCTGCCAGGACTTGCAAGTCCTTCAGGTCACTGTTCACCTTGGGATTAATTATAGCAAGAGCTTTAGGCAACTCAGGTCCAGACTCATGGTGGTCTGTTATTATTGTGTCTATGCCCATCTTATTAGCTTCATCTACGGCTTCGCAGCTTGTAATTCCGCAGTCTACGGTAACCAGTACCTTACAGTCATTCGGAATTGTAGATACAGCTTTATGTAACGACTCAGGAGTAAAACCATAGCCATCATCGAAACGATGTGGAATGAATGAGTGTACATTGCCGCCATTTTGCCGTAATACGAAAGAAAGCAAAGCAGTAGCAGTAATCCCGTCAGTGTCGTAGTCACCATGAATGAGTATGGGGTCGCGGTTCATCACTGCGTCCCATAGACGTTTAGCGGCTACCTTAATTCCGGGAAAACGGTAAGGGTCACTTAATCCAGTCAGCCTGGGATTTAAAAAATCTGTTACTTCATTACCCTGTATGCCCCTTGAGGCAAAATACATAGCAACAGGGCGCGGAAATGAGTATTTCCGAATAAAAGCATCAATCTTATTTTCTAAATTTAAGCAGGCCGACCTCCATTTTTTTCTGGCCATTATTTGTCCTATTGTTAATTCTTTCACTATTAATCTACTCCCTAACTGTTGTTATCACAAATGATATTTATAATTCTTTTTGATAAAATACGATTTTTAGCGAAAATATTATTTTATGATTTTTTTTAGAATTGTCGCTTGAATTCTAAAATTGCTGAGGTAAAATAATGCCTCGTGACAAACGAATGTTGCTTGAAAATTTGAAAATTGCCGATGTGGCGGAATTGGCAGACGCGCTGCGTTCAGGGCGCAGTTCTTTCATCGGAGTGTGGGTTCGAATCCCACCATCGGCACCATTTTCAAAATTAATATTTTGTTGAAGGTTTTGCTTTAAAAGACTTGAAAAACAATTTTAAGCAGTTATCTTCACAATTCATCACTATTAAGTGAGGTCTGCGGGTATGGCATAAAGGCTGTGCACCAGCCTTCCAAGCTGGTTATAGGGGTTCGATTCCCCTTACCCGCTCCAATTAGTGGTGGGATTCCCGAGCGGCCAAAGGGGGCAGACTGTAAATCTGCTGCGGAATGCTTCGGTGGTTCGAATCCACCTCCCACCACCATCTTTAAAATTTCACCGTTTTTGAGCTCGAAACAAGTTAGAAAACGGTTTTTTTATGCCTTTATTTCAGCTCTTTTACATAACATAAAATGTTTTTAATTTATTGTTTTCTGTTAAATTATTGGCAAATGAGATATGAATAAGTACTCAAATAGATATACATCCTTTTCGTTTTCAAAAAAGCACAGCCTAGAACTAGTCTCAAAAGTCAATTTGGCGAATTAAAATTATCAGACAAACCAAATGGACAAATGCTGAATAGTTGATTGCTTTATAATTCCACCGTACAGTTATTTTTATAAGGTGTTGAAGACAAGTATTTATGCGTTTAATTTTTCAACGCCTTTTATATCTTCTTAAAGGACGTCCATCTTATGGTAATCTTCCTTTTTTGATATTTTTCCTATTTGGAGCAATCAACTCAATATTGCAGGCTTTTTTAGCTTTTCATCATGTTTGTCTGAGTCGTAAGCTTTGTCACCAATTAGCCTCTATGGGAAAACCGCTGCCCACATTTCATCTACTGTTTCATCCACAAGCGTGATTTCGCGAAGCGAAGCGTTTGCCACAAAGGCGGAGACAGGTAAATCTGCAGCATCTCCAATGACCATAATTCTTGAACCCTTCCCTCGCTTCGTTTTTTCGATGCAGCCGCTTCTTTTCTGGCACTTGCAAAACACACACTCAGAAAGATCGAAGTTTTGAATTTTTTTTGCAATCCTGGCCAAAACACTTTGAAAAACACCCGCATTTACCCACTCTTGGAAACGACGATGGCAGGTTTGGTATGGAGGGAATTTTTCTTTAGGCATATCTCGCCACCACGCACCTGATTTGAGAAGCCAAAGAATTCCTTTAAGAATATTTTTATCATTTTGACGAGGTCTGCCAAATTTGCGATGTTTGGGCTCGTGCTGCTTAACCAGCGAATAAAGAAGTTCAAACTGCTCTTCAGTCATGGGGGTAACTTTCTTTTTTACAAAAAATCATCACACATTAATCAAATTATAAGACTTTTGAGACTAATTCTAGTATGTTTTGCATATGGTTCCAGGCAGGAGAAAGGATAATTTGCAGTTTGTAGCACGGCTTGATTCCATGAAGCTTTCTTTTACTGGAGCTGTAAACTGTATACGCGGAGATGTACTTTTTGTCTTCAATACGATATTGTGTTAAGCTGAAAGCCTTAAAGGATAAATTCTCTGCCAAGGTTTGGGATAAAGATGGTGGTGAACTTTCGTAAAACTCACTAATAGAGCTTACATTTATTTCTATGTTTGTTTTTATGACTCAATTTCATCTCTGCTGAAATATTTTTACATGAATTTATCTTTTTAATTCAATGTTCTTTGTATTCAAAAAGTTGTATTATTATTACTGTAAATGAGTTGTATTTTACTAAATTGGTTTAAAAAATCAGAAATTTATTCTAATTTTTATTGTTATTTGATTAATGGAGAAGTATAATAGATCTTGAGAGTACCGAGTTTTTCAGTTTAATCGATAGGGTGTGACGCAACGCGACAACATTTCCCATTGCCGTTTTTCGTGATTTCTTTCACCGCAGATGTTAAAAATCAGCTGAAAACCACTGCTTTTCGTCAGGCAGCT
>JAAEMX010000134.1 GCA_024225035.1 Lentisphaerota bacterium | reverse complement strand
TTGTCGATTGGATTGCTGCACAGCCCTGGTGTGACGGTAATGTCGGTATGTTCGGTGTATCATATAATGCCTGGTCACAGTTTGCCACAGCCGGGGAAAAACCTGCTGCATTGAAGTGCATTATACCGGAATCCACAACTTTTGATGCATATACCGCGGCAGGCAGTTATCCCGGGGGAATTTTCAGGACAAGTCCTTTTATGAATATGGTCTTCACAACACTTGATATGAATATGTATGCCCCGGATAAAGGCGCTTTTTATCCGGCTACACCAGTTATTGATGAAGACGGGGACGGTGATCTTGCCGATGAAATACCTCTTGATTTGGACGGAAGCGGCTCTTTTATGGATGACGGTTATGAATTGCCTGATAATCCCCCGCAATACAGTGACGGAAATGAACGCCGGCATATTTACTATAATGCCACAGCACAGCATCTTGAAAATATACTTCCAAGTGTATGGAAACAATCTGTTGTTTACAGGGACGGAATAATACCTGGCTGGACATTCCCTCAGACTAACCCGGGGAAAGCGCCTGCTGCCCTGGCAGAAACCGGGGTGGCAGTATACAATATCGGGGGATGGCTTGATGCTTTTGCAGTCGGAACCACTCAGTGGCAGGCCACACTTCAGGCCATCAGCCATCCTTCAAAAATGATCATCGGTCCGAATAACCACAGTGACATGGGATTATCAAACCTCAGACCTCACGGGCCATACTGGGAATATTTCGGTGAAGACATAGAAACTGTTATACAGGGATTCAGAATTGAGAGGCTGCGTTTTACAGACCGCTATCTTAAGGGAATACAAAACGGGATTGAAGATGAACTCCCCATATACATCTATGTTATGAACGGGGACGGATGGCGTTTTGAAAAAGAATGGCCCCTTGCAAGGCAGGAGATGACTGAATTCTGTTTTGAAGAGGCAAATTCTCTTTCCAGTATAAGGCAGACACAGGGAGCAGATGAATACAAAGCTGATTTTACCCACGATTCTACGCAGGCGCCGACCAATGCAAATCGCTGGAATCTCGGAATACAGACAAAAGTGGATATAAGGAACGAAAAAGATTTAAAGTGTCTCACCTATACCATGACAGAACCCCTGGAACAGGATACAGAGGTGACAGGCCATCCGATTGTCCATTTATGGGTTTCTTCAACTGC
>JAAEMX010000133.1 GCA_024225035.1 Lentisphaerota bacterium | reverse complement strand
CAGGGCTTTGATCTTGTTTTTATACATCATAATTGTAAGAAAACTAAACAAACCCTCATATTTCTAAAGTGGAAAAAGCTAATCATTGTGTATAAGATAGATTTCCACATCAGTCCATTATCTATTACATATTTTTGAAATAAAACCATTTGAATTACAATATTTTTTTTTAATATTCAGTTCTTTCACAGAATTTATAGACTTACTTACTATTAGCTAAAAATTCTTATAAGATATGGATTATCATTGGGAGCAAATGTAAAATAAGGGATTCATAAAATTTGCAGGCATTTGCTAGACCACAAACTTAAATAAAAAAACAGGGCCCGAAAGCCCTGTAGGAAGAAATTATGTGGTCACTTTTGCGTTGGCATATATCCATCAAGGTGAACCCCTTCAGGAAGTGTCCACATTAGACCGTTGAAACCATCTGGCAAGAAGCCCAGAATAGTAACAAAGTTTCCCCAGAACCAGAGAGATATTTCCGCTGGGGTCTCTTTAATGATTTTGCCATCAGTAGAAGCAAAGGTATAAATTTCTTTTTTAAAAATACCGCTACTAGCTTTCAGTGGAACCAGAGTTGGGGTCACTCCTTTGTAAATCAAAGCTCCGGCACGGTCATGAACCACAAATTCAGTTCCTGGTTTACCTGAAGTTACTTTGACGGCTTTCTGACGTTCTGCGAACCCGCTGGCGCATCCTTGTAAAAGGACAACAATTACTGGCAGAGCGAGTAAGAAAAGCATCTTCTTCATAATCTCCTCCTTTGGCAATAATTAGATAGACTAAGTTTCACCTAAAACTTGTCACTGAAAAAGACTATACATTATCATTTTTCTTTTTTCAAATTTAACTGCTTGCAAAGTAGATAATTGGACTGCTCTAAGGCTGAATTTTTTAGACAAATCAACCCAAATGACTAGAACTAGCCTCCTTGTTTATTGGAGTCGGGTATCAGCCTTAACCTGACACCTCTGCTACTCTGCCTTTGAACCAACCAGGCGATGCTGCTAAATATCAATCTCCTCTTTCCTACATCCACGTGCCATTTCATACCTCCTTGTATAATGACCCGCTCTGGTCCGCTTATATCAGAGGCGTAGCGGGTGCTGTTACT
>JAAEMX010000132.1 GCA_024225035.1 Lentisphaerota bacterium | reverse complement strand
TGAAGTTTATCGTGGCAGTTTGAACAGTCTTTCCACTGACCCTGACAATCCAAACTGGCTGATAGCCGAACTAGTGATTCCGACTCACGTCGGGGGCTGGACAGTGCACGAGGTCGGGCTCTTTGACAGGAACGGCAATTTATTTGCTTACGGTAATTTTCCTGAAACTTACAAACCACAGCTCAGTGAAGGAGCGAGTCGGGACTTGGTTATCAGGATAGTTTTACAGATTTCCGGCACGGCTAATGTCGAACTTAAAATTGACCCGGCGGTGGTATTGGCTACCCGAGATTACGCTGACATTGTGGCTCAAGTCAAGATCGATGAACATGAAGCTGCAACAAATCCGCATCCACAATATGGTTATAATCCCAACCGCTTAATTAATGGCGGCTTTCAAGTTTGGCAGCGTGGTGAAAACATTACTGAAGTTTTACCGGGCACTTACACTGCCGATAGGTGGAAGTTTGATGATAGTGATGGTACCAGCAGGGCAAACACAAGAAAAAACGCACAAAGTAATTTGGTCTTTGAAATAGCAGATGCTGGCTCAGCTATAGTGTCAGTTTTAGACCAAAAGATTGACGTTTTAGATCAAAATCAACCTTTAGAGTTTACTTTTTCGGCGCTGCTTAAAAAGAGTTCAGGAACCAACGCTTCTATAACCATGTATGATGAAATTGGCACCCCTTTTGCTTCTAAATTAATTTCAGATTCTGACGAGTTCCAAACCGTATTTGTGACTGGTACACTGCCAGAAAATAATTCAACCATTAATAGTCGTTTTCAAATTAACGATCCGCAAAACGGTCAAGCTTTGGAAATAGTATGGGCTAAACTTGAGTGTGGTAGTATTGCCACGCCATTTGAATACCCTAACTACACCACAGAAGTGCTTAAATGCCAGCGCTATTATAAAAGGATAAAGTTAAATGACATCCGTTTTATTGAGCACTTGGTAGATAATGTCAGCGAAGGCATTGCTCGCTTTATCTATCCAATGGGCGTGCCGATGCGGACCACTCCGACCTTAGTAGATACCATACCACTTAATACAGACTTTACCCATACCACTTATAATGTGCCTGATGTTGAAAATAATATGACGGTTCAGCTGTTAAATAAGCTAGTTATGTCAGACCCGCAAGGCTGTAATTTATATATCACCTTAGAGGCCAACACCATTGTATTTGACGACTCCCACGTTCACTTCATGCAGTTTCCAGATGCTGTTTATATTGAAATGATAGCAGAAATTTAAGGAGGAAAATCTATGTATGCTTTAACTCATAATGGCGTAATTAGACTTGAAGACCGGGCATTCATTCCGGCAAATCCAGCTAACCTTGATTATCAGGAATATCTGGAGTGGGTTGCTGAAGGTAATGAGCCACGCCCATTGCCGCCGTCAGCTTATCACAAGTGGAGCGATACGAGCAACGAATATGTGGCAGATACCTCTAAAAAACAGGAATTACTGCAACTACTCAAAGCTAAGATTGATGTTGAAACTGATGAAAACATTCTAAACGGCTTCTTATATAAGGATAAAAGTGTCAAGCTTTCGCTGGAAAATCAGATGAATTATAAAGCCGAATACGACATGCGAGAGCTTTTGACTTATCCACATAAAATCAAAGCTGACAATGAATATGTAATGTTGGAATCCTTCGATGAATATGCCGCCTTTTATGTGGCTGGAGTGCAATACATCCGCAGTTGTATTGAAGCAGGGTGGAACGAAAAAGATACTCTTGACTCCAAAACAACTGCTGAATTGATCGAGTATATGAATAACTCATAAAATAAGGAATTTAAAAATGCCTGAACAATTTTTACATGGTGTAGAAGTAGTCGAAATTGATAGTGGGGTTCGCCCCATTAGAACGGTAAAAAGCTCGGTTATTGGCGCTGTGGGTACTGCTCCAGATGCTGATGACGCAGCCTTTCCGCTGGATACCCCAGTGTTAATTGCGGGTCGCCTTTCCGAAGCTGCCAAATTGGGTAAAACTGGAACGCTGTACAAAGCGATGCAGGGCATCTTCGATCAGGCTGGTGCCATGGTCGTGGTTATCAGGGTTGCTGAAGGTGCAGACGATGCTGAAGCCACTTCCAATATTATTGGTGATGTGGATTCAGATACCGGAGCTTACACTGGCATTAAAGCTTTACTCAGTGCCAAATCTATTGCCAAAGTTGAACCGAGAGTAATTATTGCACCGGGCTTTTCTGAGCAGGCAGCTATTGCTGCAGCTCTGGTTAGTGCCGCTGAACGCTTGCATGCGGTTACAATTCTGGACGGCCCGAATACTAATGACGCTGAAGCTATCAGTTTCAGAGAAACCATTAATAGCCGTAGAGCTTATATCATTGACCCGCAGGTCAAAATCTGGGATACCGAAGCCGATGCTGAAGTTAATGACCCAGCAAGTTCGCGTGTCGCTGGCATGATTGCCAAAAGCGATAATGAACGTGGTTTTTGGTGGAGTCCATCTAACCAGCCGATTTATGGTATTACTGGAACTG
>JAAEMX010000131.1 GCA_024225035.1 Lentisphaerota bacterium | reverse complement strand
CTCGCGAATGTCAAAGGGCCGTTCATCGCCGGCCCGCCTAATCAATCTGAAACCGACCGGTTTCGTCACGCATATAAAAATCAATGAAATCCAAATCGGGCGGTTTCACAACAAGACGCCAATCCGGAATCGGTATATTCTATGCGCCACGACCTTTTGTCGAGATAAGAGATTACTCCGATTTTCCGATTTGTGATTATCTTGACAACTCATTTTCCACGGAGAATGGAATATCCCGGAGCGCTTTATCATGTCCTTTCAAGGGGAAACGGTTGTCAGGATATATTTCAGACAAATCGAAGGGGTGATTTCGCAGAAGAATTTTGAATCTTCGCGATCAAAATTCGACGAAATCGCGTTTGCATCGGTTCCGAAAAAATTCCGGTCGCGGTTCGCCGATTTCGTACCTTAGTTTTATACCACCCAGAAAAGGGAAACCATTGTCACTGTCATCGTTCAGCCTGTCAAAGAGCAGCTTTAATGCCCGGTGTTTTTTCTCCGGAAACGCATCCGTCCATTTTACAACAAGTGTGTCATGCCGGCGGGTCATGATTGCGTTCGTTCCCGTTATGAATTCGGGTCTCAACGTGTCGAGCATTTTAACCGTATTGTCCGAATTGCAAATATCGGCATATTCTCTGGAAAACATTCCATAAAGAGTCCTTGCAAGCGTCACGACAAAATAATGGACATTGATCCGATGCGGATCAATTCCCGGAACCTGATCGAAGTAGTAGTTTTGAACAAGATCCTTTATGCCGTTTTCAATTTTCCATCTTGTTTTATACTCTTTTAAAATAGAAATACTATTTATATGTTCTATGGTTGACCCAAAGCACCGCATGGCCCCGTTCTTTTCATTGCGCTTCAGAGCGCAGTGCAGTGTCTTGTTCGAACCGCCGATAGGAATGTCAAAAGTGTGTTCGGAATAGGTGTGTTCGTCATCAAAATACAGCCACGCCGGATTGGTTTCAAGAAACGCATCAATTTTCTTTTTTACCTTCATGTTTCGTTTTATGCACATCGTCAGGTCGGCTCCCAGACCGTTGTCGGGATCGACAATATATTGCCAGACGTGTTCGGCGGTGTATTCACTGTCGAGATATACATGTTCCACCGCCTGGGACCCCAATGAATCTTTCAGCAATTCCCTGACAAACCTTTTTATTGTCGTGGTCGCCCTCGCCCTGCCGTTCCTGAATTCGATCGAAATCGGAGCGCCGGTTTCCGCATCCCAGGCAATGTGGGGACGAAATCCGGGAAAACATATTTTTCGTTTTGGGGAAGGTCCTTTGCCGATGTTTTTAAGGGCGATGTCATCGCCCGTGAAATCGCGCATTTTGAAATCGAAAGCGATTTTTTTCCCTTCGATCAGGCCATTGCTTTTTGCGGTTTTTGTCAGATATCGCCGCAGTTGAAGAAGGGCTGCGTCGCTTATTTCGGCCAATCCGTTCAGAATCGAATCGTTGCATGGCATCGACACCAGACCGGCTGCGGCCGGCAAGCTGATTTCGCTCGTCCGACAGGCCTTCGAGATGCTTGAAACACCCCTGAAAATTCTGCCGATATTCAACAGCAGAAGGGAAAACCAACTGTATCCGTCTGCGGGATCAATATCAATCAGGCAGGCGGTTTTCTCATAAATTTTCAATCGGTTGAGATAAGGTGGAAAAATAAAAACACCAGGATTTGAGAGGGCCGCGGATTGGTTCGCCAATTTTTGGAAAAACGTGACGAACTCCCTGTCAAGGCGCATGGGGCCCGGTGCCGGGATTCGATCGGAAAGAATGGCCGGTTCTTCCCCGACTCCGCTTTCCTCCCTTAACAAACGGCTCAGGTCTCCGACAAAGCAGGACTGAAACTTCTCCGCATTCCAGCGTTTGAATATGTTTGTCAGGCATGTCGGGCCGACATTGATTTTTTTGGTCTTCAATATGGCGAGCCAGTGTTTCTCTTTTTTGTCGGGATTCTGTATTTTTGAAAGAATGATCCGGCCTTCTTCCGCAAAACCGAGTTTTGAGTTTCTGAACGGCGGCCTTGCCCGATCGACCAGACCGACCAAGCCGATCGAAAAGAAATGTTTTCTGTGTTGTTGGAATGAAACCCTGGAACCCGGATAGCGTTTGGCAATTCCTCTTTCGTCCCGTGTCCTGAAAACTTCGAGCAGTTTTTGCAGTTTGTCGTCTTTGCGGAAAAATTCTTTTCTTTCCATTGAAGAAGTCTTCCTCAGCCGGGAAAGCGTGGCCGTTTTCAGATTCAGGGAGCCGAAATCGATATTTGCGTAAGGTTTGGTGCCGAGCGCCCATCCGCGGGATGCGTATAAATGGCGGACAATTCTCACCGGAAAATCGTGGTTGAATCCTTTCAGCAATGTCGTCATTTTCGTTGCGGGAATCCATGGACGGGCGCTCTTGAGGACAAAAATCATGCGCTCCGCCTCCGTCGGGAAAGTCTCGACAAGTTTTTTCGAGTCGGTGCCGACAAGCCCGGCCGTGCCGTGTCTGAGGAATGCGGAACGACTCTTCCGGAATTCGTATTCTGTGATTCCGAATTTCGGGATGACCGTTTCCGGATCTTCCCTGTCATGCAAAACCGCTCTGAGCACCTCGTACCGGACGCATGCGGGGTCAAAGAACGGATAGGGGATATTTTGGCTCAGTCTGTCATGAACCGAGATGATCGTTCTCAAAAAATGCGGATATATGATCGCCATGTCGCCTCCCTCGGTATCAAAACCGACTGAAAAGTGTAAAGGTTTTATTTGAGGGATATGTAACACACCGGCCAAAAAGTGTAAAGACTTTATTTGAGCGAACATTTTCGCCCGTCCGAAGGGGGAATTCATCGAATGCCCAATTGCCAATGGTTCGCCGGATTTGGCCGGGACGGGAAGGGGAAAGGTTCCTCAAATAAAGCCTTTACACAAATTTTGAGACTTGCCATCCCATAGCCGAGATTATGCAAGGGGAGAAAAGAAGAGAATATGCGCTATCTGTCTGTTTTTATAGATTTAATTAAAAATTTTCGAAATTCGGCATGGGTCGCCATGAAAATAACGGAGGCTAAAAATGGGGCAAACAGAGTGGCGAATTTTCGAAATTACCCCTTCGATATGTCTGGATTATGACGGGAATATGCGGAACAGCTTATTCCGGAGATGCGGACCCTATAAAACTGGTAGTGTGTGAGGCTCTTTCAGGAAAATTCCAAGATATAGGAGAACGTTATCTGGATGGTGCAAAATATGCTGTGCAGGAGATCAACAGCCAAGGAGGCCTGCTGGGAAGAAAAGTTGAAATTATTCCCATTGACAACGCGCTTAACCCGGATGTTGCTGTTCAGAAGGT
>JAAEMX010000130.1 GCA_024225035.1 Lentisphaerota bacterium | reverse complement strand
TTGAGTGTGTAAATAATTCTGTGTAAATGCAGATTTAAAAATACTTGGTTACACGCTCTTCAAAAATGATACTAAAGCGATTCATGGCAGCTTTCCAATTCTGAATAGGCATCGTCCATTTTTTGCTTGCTGCCATAATCGCTAAATATACCACCTTTTTCACTGAATCATCAGTTGGGAAGATTTTTCTTTTCTTGGTCGCATGACGAATAACACTGTTCAATGATTCAATTGCATTGGTGGTGTAAATCGCTTTACGAATATCCATTGGGTAAGCAAAGAAAGTGTTGAGATTCGCCCAATTGGATAGCCACGATTTGCTGATCTGAGGATATTTGTCATCCCATGTCTGTCCAAATTCATCAAGGGCGTGTAAGGCTTCATCTTCGGTTACCGACTGGTAGATTTTCTTCAAGTCAGCCGTAACAGCCTTATAATCTTTCCAACTCACATACTTCAAGCTATTGCGTACCATATGGATAATACATAACTGAATATGGGTATCAGGATAGACCGTATTAATCGCATCAGGAAAGCCTTTTAATCCATCCACACAGGCAATCAGGATATCCTGTAAACCACGATTCTTTAGTTCAGTGAGAACCGATAACCAGAATTTTGCACCCTCATTTTCAGCCATCCATAGCCCAAGCAAGTCTTTCTGCCCCTCAGTATTTACGCCCAAAGCAAGAAATACAGCCTTGTTGATGACTGTGTTGCCATGTCGTACCTTCACGACAATACAATCCAGATAAACGATTGGATAGAGTGCATCTAAGGGGCGGTTTTGCCATTGAATGACTTGGTCTATCACAGCGTCGGTCACTTTGGAAATTAAGGCTGGAGATACATCCGCATCGTACATTTCCTTGAATGTGGCAACGATATCTCGTGTTGTCATACCTTTTGCATACAGGGATAGAATTTGGCTATCCATTTGTGTAATACGAGTTTGGTTCTTCTTAATCAGTTGAGGCTCAAACGTACCATCACGATCTCTAGGTGTATCTAGCTCAAACTCACCATCATCGGTAAGTAGGCGTTTGGTTGTATAGCCATTGCGTGCATTGTTACCTGTTCTTGGGCTGTTTTTTTCATAACCTAAATGTTCAGTCAGTTCAGCATTGAGTGCAGTTTCAACGGTGAGTTTTTTGAGTGCTTTACTGAAATTATTCAGGTCAGCTTCTGTTTTTAGGTTTTTGGCAAATTCTTTAGCTAATGCCAACATTACTTCATCTTTCATGGTAAACACCTGTGTTACTCTCAACAGCGTTGAGGGAGAGTTTAAGCGTTTACACAGTTTTATTTACAGTCTC
>JAAEMX010000129.1 GCA_024225035.1 Lentisphaerota bacterium | reverse complement strand
GAATTAAATGCATTCCCAAGCCGGAATTTGGGAATGCAGCAGTCTTTTCCTATCGGCCAACAGCAGTATAGGTATAATCGTTGTAAAGCCAGTCGCCGTCCACTACTGACCACAGTCTGACATACAGCGTCTCTCCGTTATCCGGCAGATCAGATACGATTTTTGATGTATTTGTTCCCTGGTCGCCTGAATATATATCATGTCCTTCTGCTGATGTGCCGACCCACAGCCAGTATTTGGAAGCACCTGAGTCCATTCCAGGTAAAAGTCACACTGGCTGAACTCAGGGTTGATCCGGGCGTCGGGCTCTGCATCCCGGCTGACAGTGAACAGGCAGTATATGTGTAATCATTGTAAAGCCAGTCGCCGTCCACTACGGACCACAGTCTGACATACAAGGTTTCCCCGCCGCCTGGCAGATCAGATATGTTTTTCGATGTGCCTGTTCCCTGGCCCTCTGAATAGACATCATGTCCTCCTGCTGATGTCCCGACCCACAGCCAGTAGCTGGAAGCACCTGAGTTATTCCAGGTAAACGATTCACTCGTGGAACTCAGCGTTGACCCGGATGTCGGACTCTGAATCTGAGCTGTTTTATTACTTGCAGTGTAGGTATAATCATTGTAAAGCCATTCACCGCCAGCCACCGACCACAACCGCACATACAATGTCTCCCCGCTGCTTGGCAAATCAGACACTGTTCCTGATGTGCCTGTCCCCTGGTCGCCTGAATAGATATCATGGCCTTCCGCCGATGTCCCGACCCACAGCCAGT
>JAAEMX010000128.1 GCA_024225035.1 Lentisphaerota bacterium | reverse complement strand
TCCATCTCTCTCTTTGCCATCAGCATTGCCCAAATAAGCAGACAATGCGTTTTGACGATTGTTGTCGATATAGCCATTTTCAGTGCCACCGACAGAGTCAGAAAGCTCTTGGCTAACTATGCTTAGTATTTGGGATTCTTCCAAAGCCATTACTATAACCTTCTAATTGATTGTGGTATTTCATTGAACTTACGCATTTGTCTTTCATATACTTCTCTATCTACATCAGCAGATGCGTTTATTATGTCTAACATCGTCATTTCTCTGTTAGGCTCAATTATATTTTGTACATCTCGATCATACCAAGGAGGGTTGTTTCTACGCTGGTATTCATCCAAATCTGCTCTTGCGGAAGTACTTCTAGCTCTTACTTCATTAAGCTGGTTCTTGTAAGTCGCATCTCTGACTTGGCCATGTGCTTCTTCAGGTATCCATTCTGGAGGAGTCGCTTTACCATACCCACCCTGCTCCATGTCAGCAGCATGTTGCATTTCATGCAAGAAAGTTTCTCTCATCTTGCTATCTGAATTATTGGAATTCATTTGCATATCTTTTAAGGTTCCAAGATCGCCTATTTGTCCTAAAAGACCAGGTTTTAAATCCATAGACCTAACACCAATCGAATTAGCAGGGTATTCATCTGCGTAACTGTGGTTAGATATTTCACTGGCAAACGCTGGGATAGCAGTTGCACCTCTAATAGCGTCAATGTCAAGGGCTAGCCCCTTGTCAGATTTCTCCCACATCCATTGGCCAGATTCATCCCTACCCCAACCAGTCTGTTTCCAAATCTCATCACGGTGTTTTCCAAGTCCTTCCATGATTTTAGCATCACGTAGTTTTTCTTGGTCAGCACTTTTAGCTTTATCACCATAGAAAGTAGCATTAGCTTTAGGGATACCGAACAAGGCATCCCCAATAGCAGCTATATCTTCAAGGGTGATACTCACTAGTCTTTACTCACAACTTTCTTAACAGGCGCTTTCTTGACAGTCTCTTTCTTAACAGGCTCTTTTACAGCAGCTTCTAGTGCTTCCATAGCTTTGTCACCTATGTAAAAAGCAATATCAATATTCTGCTTTACGAATTCTAATCCTTTTGCTGGGGTCATTTTATTCATAACAGTACCTTTAAGTGTAGTTGTCTTCTAAATATTTAATTTTAGCACCTGAATGCTTGTTCTCTATT
>JAAEMX010000127.1 GCA_024225035.1 Lentisphaerota bacterium | reverse complement strand
GCCCGGCTCCGGTTTCGGCTTCCACTATTTGCCATTTGCGCTTCATCCTCATTCACTGGGTACTCACCCAGCCCTCCAAATTTTAAAAGTGGCATAAACATTTCTTTACTCCATGTCATCAGTTGTTACGGTTTGAGATTCTATCCAGTTGGCTATTGTTTTTTCCGAGTATCTGACCCAGCGACCTGATTTAACATATTTGGGACCTCTGCCAACTACTCGCCAGCCTCGCAACGTAGTTTCTGAGACACCTAACTTCTCAGCTACTTCAATCGTGGTAAGAAATTCTGTCATTTCTTCCTCCTATAAATATGATTGTGCATTATTCAATAATTGCCTAAAGATCCAATTTGGTAAATTTTTCTAACCTGTCTTGGATGTCTATTATTTTTTACTTTTAATCCTAGATAGACTTCTTTGCGGTTGAGGCTCATTTTGAAATCCAATTATTTTTTTTAACTTGAAAGCATCGGTAGGACATAAAAGTTTTTTATTTTCGAGAATTTCAATAACTGCATTTATGATAAGCTGTCCTCTTTTACTGATCACTATAATCCTCCATGTATTTCTAATAATACAAAGTGTATGATATATATCATATGGCAAGCAACTTAAAAATCAATCTACTTGTATGTTATTTTCGCATTTTTGTTGAAAAAATTGAGTTTTAAGTTATATTTTTTACTAATTTAAATAACCAAGGAAACATACTATGGCAATAAACAAGACCAAAAGAGTAGAATTTGGCAAAATGCTAAAATTATTACTAACAAAGTACAGTATAAAACAAAAAAAACTTGCTGATCTATTATCCAGAGCGCCACAATACATCAGTGCTGTAATTGCTGGACATCGCTCCTTCACTGGTGAGCAATGTAACATTATTAATAACTATCTAAGCTCTATGGCTGACCCTGCGGACCTCAAGAAATTGACTAAACTTTATATTGAATCTAACGTATATCTCGATAAACTTGAAAACATTGTAATGCATGAGAATTCCCTTTCACCTGTTAAACGTTTAATATTTGATGAATTTGACCACCTCAACGAAAATCAACAGCTAATGTTATTTAAAATTACTCAACTTATAAACCATCAGAATCTCAATAAACTTGATGATATTGTAAAGGCAATAACTTCAAATATATAACAACTAATTTAATATAAATTTTTATCAGATTTTTTATCATTTTTAAATTTAGTTTTTTGAACTTCTTGGTATTTTATTCTTATGAATACCAAACAGCTGATCCAAAATATGCACAACAAGGTTAAAAAAAAAAGACATTTTACCATAAAACTCTCCTTAAATTAAGCTGTTCATTTATGCAAAAATTTTTAATATAAGAAGATGGCGATTTTATAGTTATTACATTACATTTTCATGAAATCACCATATCTTAATTCATTTAAATAAATGACTTATTTTTTCTTTATCAATAGTTTTAGTCTTAACGCAAAAAATTTCTATATAATAGAAATTTTTGCATAATGTTGTTTAAATAAGTTATAAATAAAAATAAGGAGAGGAAATGCCGAAGTTAAAACTTAAACCTTTAGATAATTATGTTTTTAATTTGACGATGCCAGTCAGAATCAATGACATTAACTATGGTAGACATTTAGGAAACGACAGCTTTATTTCTATTATCCATGAAGCAAGATTCAGATTTATCCAATCACTTGGCTACAAAGATGAACTTGATGCCGGAATTATTATCTGTAAATTTCAGATCTGAAGCTTTCTATGATGATATACTAACTATATATGTTGGTATCGATGAGATAACCAAATTAAGTGTGAGAATGTACTATAAAATCTTAAATCAGCATGATAAAGTAGTAGCACTTGCAGAAACCGGCTTGGTTTTTATTGATTACAATACTAAAAAAATTGTTCGAGTTCCGGAAAAATTTACTGCTTGTTAAAGCTTGATATATATTTTGTGGTCTAGATATTGTTTTAATATTTCAGACCACTTATTCGTTAAAACTATTTATTGGCTTTTATCTTTTTTACCTTTTCTTTTAAAAATGGCTTGTGATATTCTTCAACGTCTTTGACTAAGGATGTTTTTCTGAAATTAATTAAATATTTTTTAAGAGTTTTTTCCATTAACTTTGTAATTTCCTTTTGTTCTTTATACTTCATCATTGGAGTAATATCCCATTGGTACCCTGTCCTTATAATAGAACCATTTGACAGACGTTTCAGGTGTATTGTCTGCTCTATCCATTTTGCTGAGCCGTCTGGCTCATCAACACAGTATCTATACGGAAAAGCTATAGGTATATGCCTGCCAAGTATGATTTTAAGTTCAAGGTAATCTCTATTAACATACTCTAACCATTTCCACATATTAGCTGGAACTTTCTCATTATATCCACCAAAGTTATTAATAGCAGCTCTTGACATAAAGTAGTACTTATGAATTGGGTAAACTTGCTCTACTACCAAACCATTTATTTCGTTAGTCGAGAATGCAATTGCATTCTTTATGTCCTCCAATTCTTTTTGAACTGTGATATCCTTTATAGTACAAAGTAAGCCAATAAATTCATTATTTGAGTTAAAAAGCGGAACCTTATTATATAGCCCTATTTTATTTTCACTACTACCAATAATATAACCTTCTTGATCAAATAGATGAGTTCTTTCCTTGATTAAAAATTTGTCTTGTTCATAATTTTTTTTAGCTTCATTGTTTTTAAAAAGATCGAAATCAGTTTTATTGTTTACTTTTTTAATTTTGACATTTTTTAAGAAATCATTGCTGCAGCATAAATATCTATTATGAGTATTTTTGATGTAAAAAATTATATTAATATTGAATAAGTAATTTATTATGACATTTAAATTTTCAGTTAGTTTTGAGAGATTTGACAGGCTGGATATACTATTGTTGTTGAAGAGATTTGTCAAATCATTTGAGTCAAAACTAGGGGAATCAATATTTTTAAATTCCTCAAAATCACATATATCATTGAGAGGAATATGATAAGATTCTGCCAACAATTTTATTTGATCTAGTTTGGGAACTTTGAGCCCTCGTTCCCATTCTGAAATAATACTCTTTGAATAACCAATTTTCTGTTCTAAATCGACTAAGGTAAGTTTTCTATCTTTACGATTTTTTTTTGCTAGTTTAGCATAAAATTTTATACGCTTTCTCATATACATATACAAATAAATAAAATAAATTAATAAGAAGAATTATAATCGTAAGATAGCTGTGCAATACTACCTCTTTTTCAGAGGTAGTATTTTAACAAGCTCTAGTTTATTATTAAGAATTATTATCGCTTGTAGGCTACTACTGTAGGAAATACACGAGCATTGTCATAAATAACTTCAATGTCTTTATAACCAACTAGCTCAAGCATAGTAACCATTTCCTCTTTAGAAGAAAAGTTTCGCCATATGGCTCCTAAAACAGATGAGAAAATGGCCGCATTTCTTCGTAGCGATTCACTATCAATCTGATCTATGTCCCATTCGCAAACTTCACCAAAACTTGGAGGGTAAGACAAGTAGCTGGTTACCAATTTCCCGCTTTCTTTTAAGCTGTCATAAAAACATTTATATAATTTGGCAACCCCTGCTTTGTCGCTCTCATAGATATTTAAGCCATTACTTGAGACTAAATCAAATTTATTTTTATAGGGTAACTCCCAAGCATTACACAGTATTGTTTGAGTATATTTTGACAAATTTAAATCTTCTGCAAGCTGTGAAGCAGAAGCTAGAGAATTTTCATCAAGATCAATGCCATATATTTCTATATTATTAATATTACTATAATCTAAATAAAGTAATTCTCCAAGCAATCCTCCCGGGATGCTTGCTAATTCAGCATTTTCTTTGACACACTCGCCGTTTTGTTCTAAAAAAATCTTATAACGTTGCTGGGTAGCAAGTGGTACTGTAGCTTTATTAAGCATAAATGATTCAAGCTCTGTCAACTCAGTTCCATCACTACTTTTATTTGTCAAACGGCCATTTTCTGGAAACCTTAATGTATAATGGGTCCAATAGCCATTAAAACCACCTTTATTCTTTATTAAAAATCTACCAAATTCAAATTTGCACAAATTCTCCAAGATGTCCAGCTGTTCTTCAATTGTTGCAAAAGTTGTATCATTATTTTTAATAATGTTAGTTTTTAAAAATTCAACCGACTTCGAAATGTCCTGACCTTCATCTCCATGAGATATAATTTTTTTAGTATTGACCATCTTTCCCAAAAGCTGTTAAGTTGTTTTATGTTTTTAATAAATGGAGCGTTATTTGAGCTTGGAAGACTAAAATAGATTTAAGAATATTATATTAAATTATTCTAGAACTATAAGTTGCGTTTTGCTGTAACTTAGAAAGCTAAACCATAATCTTTACTATTTCAAGAAAAAATGACTTAATAAGAAATAAATTCCTCGCCAATCTAAAAAAGAAAATCTAAGTAACTAGTAATTTATTGATTGTAGTATTAACTTCATGAATGATTGTGGGATTCTCTAAAAGCTTTTCAGCAATAGTTTGCACCCTTTGGCGCACTTTATCTAGTTCTAAGCCGTTGTCACCCAGCTTTAACTTTCCGGCTTTAAGTATCTCGGCAACGGCATTGCTAACAGCCTCACGCTTGGGGTCTACGCTGAAGCGGGCATAGGTAGGCGTAACGCTTGTGGACTTTTGACCAAGCACACTGGCTATCATATGTAAGCTGACATTCTGGTTTGCCATCCAGCTAGCAAGAGTGCGGCGTAAGTCGTGAATGCGCAAGTCTTTTATATTGGCACGTTTGAGAAGAGCTCGCCAAGCATTGTCAGGCGCTGAGTAGTGACCTAACGGATTTGATGATGATGGAAAAATCCAGTTTGTATCAACTTCTTTATCTTTTTGATCTTTTTTACGACGATCTAAAATTTCTAGTACTGTATCATCAAACACTGTTATATCATCTTCATCATTCTTTGTCTTTTCTCCTGGAATTGTCCACAACTTTTTCTTAAAGTCTATTTCACTCCATTCTGCAGCTAAAACATTACTCTTACGTTTCGAAGTAAAAAGCGCCATTAAAACAAAATCTTTAAAGTCCTGATTTTCTGAATCAATCAGCTCTCTAAAAAATAGCTCTACTTCTTCTTCTTTAATATAACGTGCTCGGCTGCGTTCCTTGAATAAGTCAATCATTGCCGCAGGATTCTGTGAAATATTATAATCGTGCTTGATTAAAAGATTTATAGATGCCCTTATAGTTTGTAGTATTCTGTTAGCAGTATGCACTCCCACTTCATCCCGAACTGCGCAATGGAGTTTTCTTAATTCACTCTTGATAATATTGGAAACTTTTTTTTGCTTTAATTTTTTAGGAACATATGTGTCAAATCTGCGCAAGCATTCGTCTATATCTTTATGCCATCCTTTAATTTTCTCTCGGTGCTTAAGCCAATATTCAAAAGCTTCTTCTAATGTAATATTTTCTTTTTCTTTTTGCTTAGTGTCTATGCCGCACATAACATCCATATTAATTTGAGATACTCGTTCTTGGGCAGCCTTGATTGATACGTCCCCATAGTTAGCAATCTTTATATATTTAGGGCGCCCCTTTACTTTTCTTATATAATAGTAGGAACGAGTATTTTTAGGAGTTATAACAAAGTGCAAGTACCTTGTGTCGGAATCCTGATAGGCAGTTTTCTTTTCAGGAGCGGGCAATTTTTCAAGAGTACTTTTCGTGAATTTAATCTTTTTCATAAGGTTACATCTTACCTTTATCTTACCACACAGGGCGATTTATAGCAACATTCAGCAACATACAGCAACAACCCAAATACCGTATCAAGTTCAAATATAATATAATAGAGGAAGCTACAAAGTCAAGGTTACATGATCTTCTGTCATTCCACCAGCGGTAAGAAACCTTGCCACCAGTTCGGACCATAACTCAAGATCATTTTTTGTATAGCCAACAAACGTTGGTTTTCCTGTTGTACCGCTTGACGCGTGTATTCTTGCAAGCTCAGACTTGGGCAGGGCAAAAAAACCAAAAGGGTAATTATCCCGCAAGTCCTGCTTGGTTGTAAACGGTAAACGGCGCAAATCATCGAGGTTTCGAATAGAGTCTGCGGTAATTCCGCAGCTTTCAAAACGTTCGCGATAAAAATTAATTGCGGATGCCCTTTCAACTGTCTCTCTCAGCCTCTGTACTTGAAGTTCTTCCAGTTCTGCGCGCGGCATAGCTTCAAATTCAGGGTTCCACATTCTGTTTTCGACAACAAAATCTGACATTTTAACAACACACCCCAGGGATTATTCAGTTCAGCAGATCAATTCCGCTGATTACATCAATATTTTCTTTTTCGAGTACTTCCAGTGCCCGGTCAGGATCTTCAAACCGGAAAACCATAATAGCACTGTCCCGCTGTCCATAAGTAAACGCATACATATACTCGACATTGATCTCATTACTGTCCAGCACATCCAAAATTTCAGCCAGACCGCCGGGACGATCCGAAACCGGCAAAGCCAGCACCTCAGTGATTTTGACCACTACTCCGGCTTCTTCCAAAGCTGTCTTAGCTTCTTCCCATTCCTTGAGCAGCAGGCGCATTATTCCAAATTGTTCTGTGTCAGCCAGGGACAAGGTACGGATATTGATATTATGTTTCTTGAGAATCTGACAAACCGCATTAAGACTTCCGGATTTATTCTCAATAAAAAGTGAAAGCTGTTTAATTTTCATATAAAACGTTTCCTTCCAAATTATGACGACAAAACATACAGCCCAATAAATATAACACTTGTACGCTGGAAAGTAAAAGGTATTTATAGCCTTACAAAGAAAAAAGGTACAATTAAAGAGAAAAAATAAAGCCTGTCACAGTTACTACTTGAGCACCGCTTCAATCTCTTTAATTACGCGCTCCGAAGTGATACTTTTCATACATCTACTAGAACCGTCCGGACATTCACGTTTGAAGCATGGTGAACATTCCTGTTTCTCATAGACGATTTCCCATCGATCGGAAATCGGACCGGTCGCAGTCCAGTCTGTAGGGCCAAATATTGCAAGTCCTTTTCCTCCCAACGCGGCAGAAAGGTGCATAATTCCGCTGTCATTGGCAACGCAGAATTTTGCATGCCTCAGCAAGTGCATCAGTTCGCACATATCTGTTTTGCCAGCGAGATTAAAGACTTTATTTGTCGGTAAGCCAGCAGCTATTTCGCAGGCAATGGGCTCTTCAGCTCCGGAGCCGAGAATAGCCACAATACCACCACTGCGCACCCACCATTCGGCAACTTCTCTAAAGTTTTCTGAAGGCCAACGCTTTGACCCGCCATAAGCAGCACCACCGGCAATCGTCATTAATGCAGGATGATCGCATAAATCACTTATAAGATTGCCAGTTTGGTCAAGCGGTGTACTTATCTGAAATTCAGGTAAAGTACCGTCCCAGTCAGGAGCCCCTAAAGCTTTGACTATTGAAAGGTATTTATTAGTATGATGGAGATTGTTTAATTTATAAGAAACTCTGGCAGGAAACTTAAAACTTCTTTTGAATAAAACGGTACGCCCGCGAGCAGCAGCACCATAAAGATGTTTAATTCCACAAAGACGCAGGAAAACTGAATCACGCAGAGAATTATTGAATAAAATTCCAGCCCCCGGGTGTACTCTGGTAAGTCGCTTAATATCGCTGCGACTCCAATTCCGATGAGTTTTTTCAAGGGTTATCACCATGTCCACACATGAGAGTGATTCAAACATGTCTTTCAACCCTTTTGGGCATAGCACGAAAAGCGCGCAGTATTCAGGCAGAATTTTTTTCAGCTGCATAATAGCCGGCAATGTCATAACCGCATCACCAAGCCAGTTCGGCACCCTGACGATTATTCCGTCTCTAATGTGAGTAAGATTCAACGGCCTTACCGGAAATTCCGGAGCTGCGGCTAAATCTGGTTTAACTTTCTGTTCCTTGCTCATCTATTCCTGACAAATTATTTCTGAAACCTATCCGGGCTCCCCAAAGTATCCCGGCACTCTGTTGTGCTTTCGCATCTGACCAGTTAATTTATATGGTAATCGCAATAAATCAAAAGTGGTTACGCATTTGTTATTGTTTTTTTCTATCTCAGCTCATTTTACAAGCATTTACAAATCTTTTTCAATAGAATCAAGCGCTCTTATATCCGCCGAAAAAGTTACTTTCATATTATTTGCCAAATCATTGACAACATAAACTGGATAACCTGCATATTCCATAACAGCAGCGTCATCAGTAAACTCAATATTCGCACCTTCAGCTTTATTATATGCAGTACACAACTTCTCCACATCAAAAACCTGTGGTGTTTCGACACGCCACAAATCTCCCCGGCAAACGGTTTCAATTATTTTACCTGTATCATCAGTGCGCTTGAGAGTGTCAGTAACCGGTTTAGCCGGTATTGCGCCGCCATGCGAACGCGCTGCCTCCAGGCATTTCAAAAGCAGCTCACAAGTAGCAAGCGGGCGGGCAGCATCGTGTACCGCAGCAAATTCAACAGACTCCGGCAACGCTTTTAATCCGTTTTTCACCGAATCAGAACGCTGTTCGCCGCCAACAACAAAATTGAAACGATTCTCAGGAAGGAGTTTCATGGCAATATCTTTAAATTCATGAACAGCATCTTCTGAACAGACAATAACAATATTCTCTTCCGGGCAAACTCGACGAAACTCTTTTGCGGAATATAAAAATAAGGGAACTCCTCTAAATTCAAGCAGTAATTTGTTACCAGCTCCATACCGTCGGCTGAAACCGGCTGCTGCAATAATAATGCCCAGATTCTTTTTCATTTTATTTTCCTAAATACTAGAAAGGGGTTCAAACAGTAAAAACCGTTTGAACCCCCTGAAATTATATCTCAATTATTCGGCACTTGGAATAATGATAATCTGATTAGCTTTAAGCTTTCCGTCTTTCGGCAAGTCAGGATTAAGTTTTTTGATATCCTCAACCTTGATGCCATACTGCTGGGCAAACTTATCAACACTGATGTCGCGAGAAACTTCAACAGTATCAGTTTTGCTGAACAGTGATACTTCAGCTGGTTTCTTTTCCGGTTCAGCTTTTGGAGCCGGAGCAGACGTTGCTGGAGCGGCTTTTGGAGTATCCTTTGAGCCTGAAACCGCAACTCCACCGATCAAGTCATTTGTGCTCTGTGAAGAATTACTTGAAGCAACTGCAGTTGTGGTTTTCTTTGCTGATGAAGCGGCCGTAGATTTACCCTTAGGCGGAATGTAAAGGCGTTGTCCAACCCGCAGGGGGGCATTTTTATTCAGGCTATTTGCCTGAGCCAAATCATTTGTTCCTATGCCGTAACGTTTAGCAATTTTCCAGAAAGAGTCGCCTCTTCTTACTGTATATAAACCATCAGACGGGCGAACCGCAGAAGCTGTATAAGTACGAGTTGATTTTGTTGCTTTTCTAGTGGTTTTCTTTGCTGATTTATAAGTTTTCCGTGGAGCTTTGTACTTCACTGTTTTCATTTGTTCGGGGGAAAGAAGTACTCCGCCTGGTGGAATCTTAATAACTTGACCAGCTTTCAGCGGTTTTTTGGTAGACATGTTATTGTATGAAGCCAAATCATTCATATTAACGCCATATTTGCGTCCAATTTTCCAGAAAGAATCGCCCTTTTGAACTTTATAAGTCAAAGTTGTTGTCTTGACAGGCTCAAACGGTGGGAGTTCATAAGGAGACTTGGTTTTAACCTGTGGAGGCTGTGCTGGAATGTCACTCCCCGAGACAACTATAGTGCTTGGCGCAGGAGAAGGAGTAATATTCAGATCATCGCCAGAACCTTTTACTTCCAGTTGCCCATGCTTTTCTGCTGCAGGGATATAACTTCTTTGGCCGAGAACTTCAGGACTGGAGCAGCCGCCGGTAAAACATAGACCGACCAGCAGGGCTGCATGCAGCGAAGCGACTCCGCTAACAATAAATAAAACTTTTGATTTCACAGGGATGCCTCCTCTGGATTGAGCAACGTGCTATTTTTAAAAATATAAATCTTGACAAAAAACTAACTTGATTCAATATAGAAAAAAAACGCAAAAATGCAAAACCAGAAAGGGAAAAACAAGAAATATTTATGTACCAATAACAAGCTCACAACAATAGACTTTAATTTGTATTGTCCGAGCTTGGTTTTTTATCATCAAGAGCGCCCGGTTCTTCGTACTGCATAACAGTTTCCCCTTTTCGGCAAAGACCAAATTTTTCTCTGGCTACTTTTTCGACTTCTTCTGAGGAATTTTCTAAGCCATATACTTCTTTATTTAGTTTGATACATTCAATAGTTTTAAGCTCAGCCAACTCTTTCAGTTGATTCAAGACAGTACGACGCTTCTGGTACTTGCGATAAACAGGCAAAATAAGCACTGCAGATGATACGACAATCAACACAACTACCAGATAGAAGAAATATAATACGATTTTCTTTTTTTTGTCGTCCAACGCGAAAACCTGTAAAATAAGTTATATATAAAAAATCCCGCTACGGGCGGTTTGCCCGTGCGGGAAATATACTACAACAATAATGCCGTGTCAAACCTGCATCTTGAGCAGGAACTCAATATTTGTCGGTATTTTCTTAAGTTTGCTGATGAGCAGCTCCATTGCCTCTCCGGCTGGAACACCGTTCATAGCCTTACGCAGAGTCCAGACTTTGTTCAATTCATCAGGATGAACCAATAGTTCTTCGCGACGGGTTCCGCTGCGTTCAATATTGATTGCCGGATAAATTCTTTTATCTGAAAGACTGCGATCCAAATGCAGTTCCATATTACCAGTACCTTTGAATTCCTCAAAGATAACGTCATCCATGCGGCTGCCGGTTTCAATCAGAGCTGTAGCGATGATCGTCAGGCTGCCGTGGTTTTCAATATTACGGGCCGCACCAAAAAAGCGCTTCGGCTTATGCAGAGCATTAGCATCAACACCACCGGAAAGGATTTTTCCACTGTGAGGCTGCAATGTATTGTAAGCGCGAGCCAAACGAGTAATACTGTCAAGCAGAATAACTACATCATGTTTGTATTCAACAAGGCGTTTAGCTTTTTCGATCACCATTTCCGCAACTTGAACGTGACGTTCCGGCGGTTCATCAAAAGTTGAACTTACAACTTCAGCGTCTACATTGCGCTGCATGTCAGTCACTTCTTCTGGTCGCTCATCAATAAGCAGAATAATCAGCACTACTTCCGGATTATTTTCACGAATACTGTTCGCAACTTTCTGCAGCAGTACAGTCTTACCTGTACGCGGCGGCGCCACGATCAATCCGCGCTGTCCCTTACCAATAGGTGATGTCATATCAATCACGCGAGCAGCAATTCCCTCAGGTTTTGTTTCCAGCACCAGACGTTCTGTCGGGAAATAAGGGGTAAGGTTATTAAAAGGGATAGTGCTTTTCTTGCGTTCCGGAGCTTCATGGTTAATTGATTCAACCTTGAGCATTGCAAAGAAACGTTCCTTTTCTCTTGGAGAACGAATCTGTCCGGCAACAAAGTCACCAGTTTTCAATGAAAAGCGCTTAATCTGTGATGGACTAAGGTAAATGTCTTCAGAACAAGGCAGGTAGCTATAATTAGCAGAACGCAGGAAGCCGAAACCGTCCGGCAGTACTTCGAGATAGCCGCTACCATACATAAGACCGCTTTTCTCAGCATTAGCTTTAAGAATTTCAAAGATGAGCCTGGATTTTTCCAAAGCCCCGAGTCCTTCAACTCCGAGTTCTTCACCCATTTTTGAAAGGTCAAGCATAGACATTTTCTGAAGTTCATTGATGTCAAGGCTTGGAGCTGTCTTGTCGCGTTGATAATCAGAACCGCGGCGACCGTTATTACCATTGTGCTTACGCTGATTACCGTATTGTTTACGGTTATCATAATGGTCCTGCCTGCGATTATCGTTTTGATTACGCTGACCTGAAGATCTTTCACCATCTCTGTTAGGTTTTGGATCCCTGTCCTGTTGAGGCCTTGGGTCTCTATCCTGTTGAGGCCTTGGGTCTCTGTCCTGTTGAGGCCTTGGGTCTCTGTCCTGTTGAGGTCTTGCGTTTTCTTCAGCTTTTGGAGCCACGGCTTCAGGAGAAGGGGCAGGAGCGGGAGAAGCTTCTTTTTTCTCATTAACAGGTTCAGCTGCAGCAACAGCTTTCTGGTTTTCAACAACAGGAGCAACTTCTTCAGTTTTATTTTTAGGGGGACGCCCACGACGTTTTTTCGGGGCTTCTTCTTTATTAACTTCGGTGGACGCACCAGCAGCAGTTTCTTCTACCTTTTTTTTAGGCGGACGACCGCGGCGTTTTTTTGGTGCTTCCTCAGCTGCCAATTTTTCTTTTTCATCAGCCATTTTTATTTGACTCCTTAAAAGTATTGATTAACTCTTTACATTGCTTTTCTAAATCATTGATATTTCCATTATTGATGATAGCATAGTCAGCTTTTTCCATTTTTAACTCTGGAAACATTTGCAGCTGACTTCTTTGAATAATGTTATCAAGACTAAAACCGGTTTTCAGCAGTCTCTGGTGTTGTACTTCAAGACTGGCGTAAACCGCTATTATTTTATCGAACATGGTATCCCATCCTGCTTCATAGAGGAGAGGTACCTCAAAAATTATATTTTCCTTTTCATGCAGTTTAAAAAATTCTTTTGCAGTTTTCTCAACTTTCGGATAAAGAACCGAACATAACCATTTCAGTTCTGAATTGTCTGAAAAAACAATTTTGCTTACCGCTGACTTATCGAGGCTGCCGTCAGATTCGAACATGTCATTTCCCCAATGTTCTCTGATAGCACTCATTACATCAGCATCTCTGTGGTTATAAAGGTCGTGACAAACGGAATCTGCGCTAAGAGTATGCCAGCCAGATGCTTTAAAAAAGGCCAGAACTGAGCTTTTACCGCAGCCGAAACCTCCGGTCAGACCTAAAATCATAAATATTTTCTCCAAATTTTGCTCACCCGGAAAATACCTTGCGGCCAGTAGAAAAACCGTCAGGAATTCAGTTATTTGTTTGAAACCCGCTAGCAAATAACTATAATAAATTGAAGATTTACCGGGAATTGAATTCGAAATAAGGTTATGCAACTTAAATAGATCAGATTTATAATCTATCTGTATTATATTGCATTATCATATAAAATTCAAACTTTTTTAAGAAAAATTAATAAAAAGATCAATTAAATATGAAACCTGTTATACTGGCCAAAGAAAAAATCACCTCCGCAAAATGGCTTGAGCTATATGACATTAAGTGGAAAGACTCTCATGGCAGAAATCGTTCCTGGGAAGCCGCTGCCCGGACTCAAAGCCGAGGAGCTGTCATGATTATTGCAATTATAAAACAAACTGATGAAATCATTTTAGTCAAACAATTTCGCCCACCTGCCGGAAAATTTCTTATAGAATTACCCGCCGGATTAATTGATGATAACGAACCTCCGTCACAAACCGCAGACCGGGAGCTTCTGGAAGAAACCGGCTATCACGGCAATGTTCTCCAAGTTTCACCTCCGGGATACAGCTCGGCCGGCATGTCTAGTGAAACAATCACCACTGTTACGATGGAAATTGATGCCGATCACTTTGGTGAAGAAGCACCTGAATCCAACCAGGAAGACTCTGAAGATATTGAAACTATACTGATAAAGCGTTCAAAACTACTGGAATTCCTGAAAGAGGAAGCCGCCGCAGGCAATGGTATTGATGCTAAGCTGTGGTCTTACGCGGCGGCATTATAAACATTCTGTCTATATAGACACTAGGCAGGCCCTGAAAGTTCCAACATTCCTGCACCGGCTACGGGACGGCAAACCAGAATGTTCGTTTCCAGCCCGGCAGGCTTGTAATATTTCTCTTTAAGATTTTTTATCAGACCATCAACTGCATTTTTTCTAACTAGCACCATCATGCATCCCCCAAGGCCGGAACCAGCCAGCTGGGCTCCTGCTGTTCCTTTTGTGTCGACAGCTATGTCTACCATACGGTCTATATCAGTCAGGCTGCAATGGTATGATCCAGACTGATTATAAAGCTGGGCCTTAATCACCCTTTCAGGTTCGCCGCTTTCAATGTCATCAATCAGCTTTAATATATAGGAATTAGAGAAAGGCGCTTTCCACGGAATGTATTTTCCACTTTCATCACGCGTGGAGACACGGTCACCGTCATGCGAAATCTGCATTAGTTTGCCGATCTCTTCAACCTTTCCATTCTTCAAAAGGTCAGCGTACGCAGCCGCACGCTCAAATTCACTAAGCCCAAATAATACAACGCCTCTGACCGGATAAAGCCCATCGCGAGGAGGATTATGGTTTTTCCAAAGTTCCCTAAGGTTTTCATCAGGCAGCATAGCCTCAATGTCTTTTCTGGTAGCAGATGACGGTAAGTGCAGCAGTATACGATAAATCCAGCTTAGAGGAATTCTCAGGTTACGAGTATTTACATCCCGCAGATGATGTAGTAAAGGGCGATACTGTGGAAACATTTTTTTTATCAGCATAAAGCCAATCTTGTAACAACAGACACGATGATTGAACTGATCTTTAGCTTGATTGGATTTACAGGCTTTAATACCTGAATCACATACTGCCATAACATATTCCTTTGGGAACTCCACAATTTGGTCGATAGCAAAATCAAAAAAACTGACTTTGACCACTTTGCCTCTCTGTCCAAGCTTCACCGCTGCGTGATCGGCACTGCCTCCGCGGGTACCGACAAACCATTCCCCTTCCCCGCACAATGTAACAAATTGAGCAGGAAATGTATCAAGTTTATTGGCCGAAACAATAGCTTCCGCAGCACCTACCACCAGACTTGAAGATGAACTCAATCCGGCCGCCACAGGCACATTACCTGAGACAAATATATCCATTCCCTTGAGAGTCCTATGCGGAAATTTCTTTTGAAGCCTTAGAAAAGCCGCTTTTATATATGTAGACCAGTCAACACCATACTCGCCGAGCATTTTTCTTAACTTCTCGCTGTTAACCAACGAAAGCCAGTCTTCCCACGGCAAGTCCTTTACTAATTCAGAAATCGAAAATTCTGCTGACTGAAAACGTTCTTCGTCAATATTATGTATCTTGACATTGTCGTCATTTCTCGGGTGAACTACCATTAGAGTTTCGTAACCAATAGTCATCAGATTACAGTTTCCACCTTGATGGTCAATATGACGTCCCATCACATTAAGTCTGCCGGGAGACCGCACAATACCCACATGAGCCATAGGACCAATCTTTGCGGCTGCAAACTCGAGCAAAGGTAAATACCGGCTCACCTGACGCCTTGCAACTTCTCGATCACTACCATAAATTCCAGAAAGTTCACTCTCAAAATCTCTACTTCTGGTAGGATTGACCAGCGCTTCCGCAACAATATTTTCCCATTCAGACAAAGGTCTGAAGTACTTAGAATCAAGAGCGACTTCCTCGCTTTGGCGCCGTCCTTTCTTGACGATACGTTCAACTTCAAGAAGTTCAGCTGGATCGTTAAAGCCAAGTACTTTCGTATGATCTTCTTCAACCATTACTCCAACAGCTGAAGACTTGCTGTTATTGCGTCGTTTTATGAGACGCACAATATCAGATAAATATTCTTCCTGCTGAGCATTTTTCGTATCAAGCCTGCTCATTGCATACCGCAAGGCTTTAACCTTGATCAGGTAAACCGAAGTATTGCAGTGAGCGCTTTGCTCAACTTCGTCAGGGGTCATAAAAATTTTGCGGTTATTAATTCTAAACTCAAACAATGTGCTTTCTTCAGGGATTTCAGACAGCAATTCAGCCGCAGAAAATTCTCTTCCGGAAACAGCTTCCGTCCAGAGAACACCAAATGCAGCTGTCAATTTGGCAGGATCAGTTTCTTTTCCGTTCATGAAACCGTCAATCAGCATTTTCTGCATTCGAGTTCCAGAGTAGCCGCTGCCGGCCTCCGCGTGATGTCGCAATTTCAACAGAGTGCGGCGCTGCCTTATGTCGGCCATTTCAATAATTCCTAAAACACCTTTGCCGTATTCAACTATACGGCCCTGACTCGAGCCGTCAAATCGCTCTGTCCCCAAAAAGGCGAGATCAAGGTTGTGGGAGTAATAGTAATTGAAAAGTTTTTCGAGCACGGCCTGTTTAATCAAGCGATCGCCCGCCACCAGCAGTAAGTCTGCTTCATCGGGAATAATCTGCATCGCATCAAGTGCGCACCGCACCGCATTTGCCGTTCCCAGTTGTTCACGCTGGTAAACATATACAGCGTTTGAAAACTCGGCACTGACAGTTTTAACCACCTGTCCCGCCAGCGAACCTACTACAATAATATTTTGTTTGATACCACAACGTTTGTAATTATCGACAGCCCTGAGAATAACTGGAATGCCATCGACGTCAAAACATACCTTGTGTGTATCAGAGCCCATTCTTGACCCTTTTCCGCCAGCGAGTATTATCACATATTCAGGGCTTCTAGCTGCCATAAACAAGACTCCGTAGTTAACCTGTCCCCATTTTATATAGTCATTAATATATGGTACAAAGCAATGTTTTCTAGATTATTAGACCAGGTTTTCTTGATAATGTATGCAATAAATGCAATATTTATTTAAATTTCTTGTAGACTGAGCGGATTTTGCGGAACATTTTTGTTTACTTTTTTGTTTACTATAAGTAAATGCTAGTTGCAATTTATAAAAAAATACTTATTTTAATCTAAGTAAACTATTTTGTAAACCAAAAAACTAAAACTATTGGGAGATACACCATGTCACAAGAATCCTGCTGGATCGATTTCGAAACAATGGCAGCTTTCATGCGCGACGTTTTTATTGGCGTCGGAGTTCCTGAAGAAGATGCAGCCATCTGTGCTGATGTATTGATTGCCGCAGATAAACGCGGAATTGATTCACATGGTATCGGCCGTTTGAAACCCATCTACATTGACCGCATCAATCTGGGTATTCAGAATCCTGTAACCGAGTTTGAAATTGTTCGCGAAGGCCCAACCACCGCAGTTGTAGACGGCCATGATGGCATGGGTCAGGTCATTGCAAAACGCGCTATGCAGATGGCAATCGACAAAGCTAAGAAATTTGGAATGGGCATGGTTGCCGTCCGCAATTCTACACATTATGGTATTGCCGGTTACTACCCGCTTATGGCTATCGAAAACGACATGATCGGTATTACTGGTACCAACGCCCGTCCTTCTATTGCTCCAACTTTTGGTGTTGAAAACATGTTGGGGACAAACCCGCTGACTTTCGGTATGCCGAGCGATGAAAACTTCCCGTTCTTCCTCGACTGCGCAACCAGTATTTCACAGCGTGGTAAAATTGAAGTTTATGACCGTGCCGGCAAAGACCTTCCTCCGGGATGGGTTATCGGCGAAAACGGCAAAACCCGTACAGATACTCACCAGATTCTACAGGACCTCGTAAAAGGTACTGCTGCACTTACCCCTCTTGGCGGTATCGGCGAAGATGGCGGCGGTTACAAAGGTTACGGTTATGCTGCTGTAGTAGAAATTCTTTCAGCAGCACTGCAGCAGGGCGCATTTCTGAAAGGTCTGCTTGGCTTTGATGAAGACGGCAACCGCTGCCCGTATCGCCTGGGTCACTTCTTCATCGCAATTGACATCAACGCATTCTGTGACCCTGCCGATTTCAAAAAAACTACCGGCGAGATCCTCAGAGCGATGAGAAGCTCCAGAAAAGCTCCTGGCTGTGATCGCATTTATACTGCTGGTGAAAAAGAACACGATGCATGGTTGTTCCGCAAGGACAAAGGTGTACCAGTTAACCCGGCACTTCAGAAACATATGACAGAACTTAAAGCCGAATTGAAACTGGATCAATATCACTTCCCATTTGAAGACTGATAAATATCACTTGCTGAGAGCCGGACTTAAATCCGGCTCCGGCTTTACTCCACAAAAGGATGAATTGATGGATTTACTTGATCTCTCACAAAATATTAGAAAGATTCGACAGGAACAGGGATTGACTGTCGAACAACTTGCAATCCAAAGCGGATTCAGCAAGGGTTTTATCTCCAGACTTGAAAATTTCCGTGTTAACCCTTCTTTAAACGCGCTGCAAAAAATATCCGTCGCGCTGGGAGTAAAGGTGGGTGACCTTTTCCATACCGATCTAAAATCTCCTCTGTATACTTTCGGCACTTTGAATGAAGGCAATGAGCTTTCACGTGACGACAATGAAAAATTTGGCCTGCGTTATATGGCTTTGGCACACCCGCAAATCGGGCGAAAAATAAATCCTATGGTCATTGAATACACCGAGGCCTGCAGTGAACGCGATTTCATGATGCACGAGTCAGATGAATTTTTTGTTCTTCTCGAAGGTGAAGTCGATTTCTTCATCACTGATGAATCCTGTTCGCAGCACATGACTGCAAATGACACCGTATATCTTGCTGCGAACATTCCTCATAAAGTACGCCTCCATGAAGGGTGCGACCATGCGAAAGCCCTTGCTATTTATGAGAACACATCAGTACAACCGGGATAAAAAAATTATAATGCCCTGATGACGGTTTGTAAGGGCATTAGTTAAATATCTGTTAATTATTTACTGAGACTCCTAAAACTGTTTATCTACATGGAACAATGGAGTCTTTACTGCGGTCATTTGCGATATTGGCATTAGTTCTCAAATACTGAAAAGTAGTATATGTGCCTGAAAACTCATTTATACAGTGCTGTTCAGACTGACCAGCAAAGTATAAAAGTATTCATAAAACCAAACCAAATCAGGAGATGTTATTATGAAGAGACCGTCCTTCAGATCTCTCACCATTGCCGCCGCAACTGCAGTATTTACTCTTGCCGGAATCTTTACTACACAAGCTGCAGAACCTCGTTCTAATAACGCCCTTTTTATTTCCCATCGCGGTGAAAATGTTGTAGCTCCTGAAAATACTATGTCAGCCTTCAAGCTTGCCTGGAAACTAAACTCTGACGGCGTTGAAACTGACATCCACTTAACAAAAGACGGCAAGGTTGTATGCTGCCACGACGATACAACAGGACGTACCGCAGATCAGGATCTGACTATCAGCAAATCTACTCTTGCTCAATTGCGCAAACTTGATTTTGGCTCATGGAAAAGCCCGAAGTACAAAGGAGAAAAAATTCCACTCCTTTCCGAGCTTCTTAAAGCTGCCCCACATGACAAGCTGGTTCTTATTGAAATCAAATCACCTGATATGAAAATGATTGAGCCAATGGCAAAAATCATTAAAGACTCAAATTTCCCGCTCGATAAAATCAGGCTTATCAGCTTCCACTGGAAATCACTTGCCAAGGCCAAAAAGCTGTTGCCGAACGTCGAAGCTTATGCTCTTTATGAGTTTGTTGACAAAGACGCCGGCCTCAACAGAACTCCGGACAGCATTAAGCTGCTTGCGATGCTGAACAAAACCAGTTTTGACGGCATTGACCTTCAAAATATGCCTCAAATAGACAAACAATTTGTTCAGACTTTCCATAACGCCGGAAAATCATTTCACGTCTGGACAGTGGATGCCCCTAAAGAAGCGCAAAGATTGATCGGTATTGGGGTAGACTCAATTACTTCAAACCGCGGAGCATACCTGAAGAAAATTCTGAAATAAATTTAATTTTTCATATAAACGGTGCTGATTTTGATATCAGTGCCGTTTTTTATTTCACAGTGATCATGATTAAACCCAAAATCGCTAATAGTAATCAACAACTACAGCAGGTATTTAACTACTATTTACTGCAATTTTAGTTACATACATAATATCATTAAAAATAATATATTTACGTAACTTTTAGTTCAAAAAAATTGACTTATTATACTGTAACTGTATAATACCAAATATGCTCTATTCTCTAGAAATTATGAAATCACAGGAATAATGATGAAAAGATTTTGCAATATTATTGTATCTGCGTTGATTATATTTACGGTAAGTACACCTTTTTTTAGTAAGGCTGACACTACAAAACTAACAGAAGATCAAAAACTTGCTGTTATTACTAAGTTAGCCTCAAGACTCATAGCAAAGAACCATTACAGACAGCATCCGCTGGATAACAAAATCTCTTCAAAATTATTCGATGAATATTTTAAACTGCTCGATCCAAGCAAAATTTACTTCACATTAGAAGATATCAAAAAATTTGAAAAATACCGTTACTATCTTGATGATCTGGCCAGAATGGGCAATAATGATTTTGCCTTTGAAGCATATAAACTTTATCTGGAAAGACTCGAAGATTACAGAAAGTTCGCCGAGAAAGAACTTAAAAAAGGCTTTGATTTTACAAAAAAAGAAACTTTTAATATTGATCGCGCCAAACTTCCTCGTTGCGCCGACATGCAGGAATTAAAGAAAATATGGCGCAAAAAACTCAAAAATGACCTGCTCTATTTTAAATTGATGAAACGCGCCATGCTTGAAGAAACAAAAGATCAGTCAGCCCAAAATGACAAAAAAGGAAAAGACGTTGAAAAAGAAAAGAAACTGGCAGCTCTGAAAAAACTTTGGGACAAACGTACCCCGGAAGAGAAAATCCTGAAACGTCTGCGTGACATTAATAATGAAATGAGCCAGAAAGATAAAATTGATATCCTGCGTTTTTACCTGACAGCATTAGCTCTGACATACGGACCACATTCCGGTTATCTTTCTCCTAAAGACCAGGAAGACTTTGACATTAATATGAAGCTTTCGCTGGTAGGTATTGGCGCCGTCCTGACAAGTGACGACGGTTACACCAAAGTTGTTAAGATTATACCTGGCGGACCGGCTGCAAAAGACGGAAAGCTCAAACCTGAAGATAGAATCATAGCGGTAAGTCAGGAAACTGGCGAGCCTAAGGATATTATTGATATGTCCATAAGTAAGGTAGTTAACCTTATTCGTGGCAAAAAAGGCACAAAAGTGAACCTGACTGTCCTGCAGGGTAGCAAAGGACGTAATGCCGTACCGGTTAATATCACTCTCGTTCGTGACAAAGTTGCCCTCAAAAGCAGCGAAGCCACCGGCAAAGTTTATGAAACCAAGGATCGCTTCGGCAATAAAATGAAAATCGGTGTTATCACCCTGCCCCGCTTCTATATGGATTTTAAAGCGGCATTCAACGGTGACCCGAACTTCAAAAGCTCCAGTCGGGACGTAGCCAATATCCTCAAGAAGTTCCAGAAAGATAAAGTTGACGGTGTCGTAATGGATCTGCGCTATAATGGCGGCGGCAGCCTGCGAGAAGCCATCAACCTTACAGGCCTCTTCATCGGCAAAGGACCTATTGTCCAGGTGCGCCAAAGCGACCGTTCAGTATCTGTAAAATATGATCCTGATTCACTTATCCATTATAAAGGATCGCTGGTTGTACTGATGAATAAACTTACTTCATCCGCCGCGGAAATCTTTACCGGAGCAATCAAAGACTATCAACGTGGTATTATAGTTGGCGATTCCAGAACCTACGGGAAAGGCACCGTACTGGATGTTATTGACCTCAACCGCCTGTTGCGCTACATCAATCAGGACTTCCCTGCGGGGACTGTTAAATTTGAAAGTGCGGTATTCTATCGGGTCAATGGAGCATCAACTCAACAGCTTGGCATCGTACCAGACATCAAACTGCCTTCATTTACTGAATACATGGAAATCGGCGAACTGTACAATGACAACCACCTGCCATGGGATGCTATCAATGAAGTTCCGCATGATTTCTTTGACAAAAAGATCAATAGTGAACTAAAAACTGTCAAAGAGTGGTCAAAAGAAAGACTTGATAAAAGCCCTGAGTACAAAGTACTGCTGAAAAACTTAAAGATGTTTAACAAGTACAAAAAGCGGAAAGAAATATCACTCAATGAAAAGGATCGCTGGAGTGAATACCTTCATGAAAAGAAAATGAGAGATGCTAATGAGAAGTTCCTCAATCAGATTTCTGATGCTACAGCAGAAGAAGATAAGGATAAAGACAAAGACTTCTATCTCAATGAGTCGATACATATTCTTACTGATTACATCGACATCAGAAGGAATAAAAAACCTGCCTCGAAGGCTAAGGTTGCAGTCATTACCAAAAAAGAGCCTGTGACTGTTAAACAATAATATCAATTAAAACTGCAGCCGCAGTTTTATTGTAAAAAATTTAAGATATAAAAAATCCCCCGCCAATCAACGATCAGCGGGGGATTAATATTATTAAACCATTATTTGGCTTTGAATGATGAGTGACGGTGGTATTCCTGCAGGCTGCAGATCTCCAATCTACCCATAGTCCGAAGCGCTTTCAGGCCTTCTATAGCGGCTTTCATTCCGCTTAGTGTTGTTGTAATCGGTACGCCGTGAGCAACGGCTTGCGCACGCATTTGAATCTCGTCAACCTTTGCCTCCGCACCAGCTTCAGGCGTGTTGATAATCCACTGGATATTCTCTTCGTTCATCATGTCCAGCAAATTCGGGCGCCCTCTGGAAATACGGAAGATAGCATTTGTTTTGATTCCGGCGTTGTAAAGCACAGTAGCTGTTCCGCGTGTTGCGTAAATATTGAAACCAAGCTCAATCATTTCCTTGACCAGCGGGACAGCTGCATCCTTGTCGATATCACGGAAAGCAACAAAGGCGTTACCGCCGGTCGGCAGTATATTACCGGCAGCGCTTTGAGACTTCAAGTAGGCCATACCCGGCTCAAAGTCAATGCCCATTACTTCACCAGTTGATTTCATTTCAGGGCTGAGGACAATGTCAATCCCCGGAAACTTCACAAATGGGAATACAGCTTCCTTAACGACCGTATGCGTAGGAATAATTTCTTCAGTAAACCCAAGGTCTTTCAACTTGCTTCCTGTCATACAGAGAGATGCCAGCTTGGCCAGCGGCACACCGATTGCCTTACTGACAAACGGAACTGTACGGGAAGCACGCGGGTTAACTTCGAGAATGTAAACTTCTTTATCTTTTACCGCGAACTGGATGTTCATCAAGCCGCAAACTTTCAGTTCTTTGGCAAGCGCATAAGTATGCTCACGAATCTGATCAAGTACATCAGCATCCAGGTTAGCCGCAGGAATCATACAGGCGCTGTCTCCTGAGTGAATACCGGCAAGCTCAACGTGTTCCATGACAGAGCCGATTACTGATGTTTCACCATCAGAAATACAGTCCACATCCAGCTCGATAGCGTCTTCGAGGAAGCGGTCAATCAAAACCGGACGTTCTTCAGAAGCCTGTACTGCCTCTTCCATGTATTTGCGCAGGTATTTTTCTTTATATACGATAACCATAGCACGACCGCCCAGAACAAACGACGGACGCATCAGAACCGGGTAACCGATTCTCTCGGCTATTTCAACAGCCTGTTCAATATTGGTAGCAATACCGTTAGGCGGCTGCTGAATGTTTAGTTTCGCAGCAAGCTTTGTAAAGAAATCACGATCTTCAGCAGCTTCAATATTATCCGGGCTCGTTCCAATTACCTTGACACCGGCATCAGCAAGCTGTTTTGCAAGGTTAAGCGGAGTCTGTCCGCCAAACTGTACAATAACGCCTTCGCACTGTTCACGTTCATAAATATGCAGTACGTCTTCAAAAGTAAGCGGTTCAAAGTAGAGCTTATCACTGGTGTCATAGTCAGTTGAAACTGTTTCAGGGTTACTGTTAACCATAATAGTCTCAAACCCAGCGGCACGCAATGCAAATGAAGCATGAACACAGCAGTAGTCAAACTCAATGCCCTGCCCGATCCGGTTAGGACCGCCGCCGAGAATCATGATTGACTTTTTATCAGTCTTCTTCGCTTCGTCAACTCCACCATATGTTGAGTAGAAATACGGAGTATAGGCTTCAAACTCTGCTGCACAGGTATCTACCAATGCATATACCGGCATGATATCCAGTTCTTTGCGGGCATTGTAAATCGCAACTTCATCTGACTTGAGCAGCCATGCCAGCTGACGATCAGAAAAACCAAATTCTTTAGCCTGTCTGAACATAGTCGGATCTTTTTTCATTCCTTCAAGTGAACCGGCAGCGCTGATTTCGTCTTCAAATGCAGCAAGTTCATGCATGTGACGGAGGAACCATACGTCGATACCGCCAGTTGATTCATGAATTTTTTCTACTGACCAGCCACGACGCAATGCTTCATGAATGTCAAAGAAACGGAACGCCTGCGGGCGACGCAGATCTGCTTCGAGCTGCTCATCGCTCTTTGCCTGATATTTGGCATCTTTGCCATCCGCACCAAAACCGGCACGACCGATTTCCAGAGAGCGCATAGCTTTCTGCAGAGACTGCTTGAAGGTTTTACCAATACTCATGGCTTCACCAACGGACTTCATCTGAGTAGTCAGGGTGTCATCGGCAGCCGGGAATTTTTCAAATGCAAAACGCGGCATTTTGGTAACAACATAGTCGATACTAGGCTCAAAACATGCCGGGGTTTTACGTGTAATATCATTGCAAATTTCATCAAGTGTATAGCCGACCGCCAGTTTTGCCGCGATTTTAGCAATCGGGAAGCCAGTAGCTTTGGAAGCCAAAGCGGACGATCTGGAAACACGCGGGTTCATTTCGATAATGATCATACGGCCAGTTTTGGGATCGATCGACCACTGAACATTAGAACCACCAGTTTCAACTCCGATCGCACGCATTACATCAAGAGACTTGTCACGCATTCTCTGGTATTCACGGTCAGTCAAAGTTTGCGCAGGGGCAACAGTAACACTGTCGCCAGTATGAACACCCATCGGGTCAATATTTTCAATGGAACATACGATGACGGCATTGTCTTTCTTGTCACGCATAACTTCCATTTCGTACTCTTTCCAGCCGAGCAGAGATTCTTCAATAAGCACCTCTGTATTCTGACTGGCATCAAGGCCACGGGCAACAATTTCTTCAAACTGCTCGCGGTTGTAAGCAATACCACCGCCGGTTCCGCCAAGAGTGAATCCGGGGCGGATAATCAATGGGAAAGAGCCAATTTCTTCCGCAATCTTATCAGCTTCTTCCATAGAATGCGCTGATCCGCTGTGCGGCAGGTCAAGCCCGATTTCCAGCATTGTCTTTTTGAAAAGCTCACGGTCTTCAGCACGATTGATTACTTCACCGTTGGCACCGATCATTTCGACCCGGTAACGATCAAGAATTCCAGCGTAATAAAGGTCCATCGCCAGGTTCAGTCCAGTCTGTCCGCCAAGAGTCGGAAGCAAGGCATCCGGGCGCTCACGACGAATTATTTCATGCAGGACGTCAACTGTAAGAGGTTCGATATAGGTTCTGTCTGCAAAATCCGGGTCAGTCATAATTGTAGCCGGGTTACTGTTGACCAGTACTACTTCATAACCGTCCTCACGCAGAGCCTTACAGGCCTGAGTTCCGGAGTAATCGAATTCGCAGGCCTGACCGATAACAATCGGTCCCGAGCCTATCAACATAATCTTTTTAATGTCGTTACGTTTCGGCATTAAACTACCTTTTGTCTATTAAAATTTATTTTAGATAATTATTTACTTATTTTTCCTACCGTCAAGAGATGCACTTATAAAGTCATCAAACAACGGGTGCGGTTCAAGCGGTCTTGATTTAAACTCAGGATGGAACTGACAGGCCACAAACCATGGGTGATTCACGTTTTCAACAATCTCAACCAGTTTGCCGTCTGGTGACGTTCCAACGATTTCCAAGCCTTCACCTTCAACATTTTTCCTGAAAGCATTATTAAATTCATATCTGTGGCGATGGCGTTCAGATATACTGGTTTCGCCATATGCCTTAGCTGCCCGGGTTCCGGATTTCAGCTCACATGGGTAGGCTCCCAGGCGCATAGTTCCGCCCTTGTCAGTAACGGTTTTCTGCGAAAGCATCAGGTCAATAACCGGATGTGTGCTTTCTTCATCAAACTCAGTACTATTGGCATCACTGTAGCCCAATACGTTTTTGGCAAACTCGATAACAGCACACTGCATTCCAAGACATATACCGAGGAAAGGCACATTGTTTTCACGAGCATATTGAATCGCTAAAAGTTTACCAGCTATTCCGCGGTCACCAAAACCGCCTGGAACAAGAATTCCGTCTGCTTCTTTAATCAAATCAAAGTTGCCGCTCTTTTCAAGTTTCTCAGCTTCCACCATCATTATATTAACTTTAGCGTCATGCGCGATTCCAGCATGATCAAGCGCTTCGTAAATGCTCTTATAAGCATCACGCAAACTTATATATTTACCTACAACAGCTATTGATACAGAGGATTTTTCGTGAGCTATTACTCTTTCCACCATATTTTTCCAGCCGTCAATCTTGAGTTCTTTCGGCGGTAACTGAAGCTGCTGGAGAACTTTTGTATCAACTTCCTGCCTTGCCAGTTCGAGAGGAACTTCATAAATCGAATTTTGCACGTCACGCTCTTCAATAACCAGCTCTTTCGCAACATTGCAGAAAAGTGACAGCTTAGAGAAATGCTCATCCTGCATCGGCTTTTCAGTACGGCAAACCAGAATATCAGGCACAATACCGATATTACGCAGAATACCAACCGACTGCTGAGACGGCTTGGTCTTCATTTCACCGGCAGCTTTAATGTATGGCACCAGAGTCAAGTGAATAAAAATTGCGTTCCCCGTGCCGGCTTCGTGTTTAAACTGGCGGATTGCCTCTAAAAAAGGAAGAGATTCAATATCACCCGCAGTACCACCGATTTCGGTGATTATTATGTCAGTGTCGGGACTATCAAGAGAAGAAATCGCCCGTTTAATCTCGTCTGTAATATGCGGAATAACCTGAACAGTACCGCCAAGGTAGCCGCCTTTGCGTTCCCGCTCAATGACGTTGCTGAAAATACGCCCGGTTGTGTAGTTACTGGCTTTAGAACAATTTACTCCGGCAAACCGTTCATAATGTCCCAGGTCAAGGTCTGTTTCAGCTCCGTCATCGGTTACATACACCTCGCCATGCTGGTAAGGAGACATAGTACCGGGATCAACGTTGATATAAGGATCCATTTTTTGCATAGCGACCCGGTAGCCGCGATGTTTAAGCAGCATTGCCAATGACGCGGCTGTGATTCCCTTTCCCAGAGAAGATACGACCCCGCCTGTGATAAATATATGTTTTGTCATATTATTCCGTTAATTACTTTATGATATAATTTTAAACGTATTTGACCACAATTAACCAGAATTCATATAAATGCAGGCTAAGCACAATCTTGCTAAGCCTAACAAAATATATACAAGCAAATACTCCTGACATATTCCTGTTTTTTATATAGTAAGTACAATAGTACAAAAATTAACGAAAACTATACAAAAAAGCCTCCGGAATACCGGTTTATTTCAAATATTGTGATAGCTAATCAGGCTGGGCTTTATAATGCCACGTGAACGCCATTTTTTCAAATGCATTTGCAAAAAAACAACCATCATAATTAACTGCTGCTGAAAAAGTATTATCTGGATAATATTTATCACTAAAAATCCATATTCTTATACTACTGGGAAATGCTGAATTTTTTCAAAGAATCACAGAGATAATTTCATACACAAACTACCTGTAAAAACTTTCGTTTTGACTCTTCTGATTCCAAAAACTGGCACAGTATCCACGCGGGGTAAGCTTTTTATTTCTAAAACCTCTTTTCTGAGTATCTATTTCATTTAAGATGAACAAAGCATTATCAGTTGGAGCACCATTAACTCCGTATACTCCTATCAGAAAAGTTATTTGCTTAATTAAAAACTTAAAATTTTCCCTCATAGCAACCTCTCTTACTCCAGCACCAATGCTACGTTTACTCATAGACTTGTAAATTCTATAATAACTCAAAGCCGCAGCCTCTTTCATAGGAAGATATTGATGACATTTATCCCAAGGGCTATAGTAAGATAAAATTTCCCACGTATCAACCTGTATTCCATAAGTCAATAAATCCTTGCTCACTTGATAGTTAAGGTTATATCCGAAATCCTGTAAAGTTCTTTCAAGCAGTTTATCAGGGTATAACATGTTGTTATTTATTATTGACGTCTGGTCAATTCCAATCAATTTAGTCTTTGGGTTATTTTTTATAAAGTTATGTGCAATATCAAGCATCTTATTATTTAATTCTTGATAGTTCCTCTCAGAGAAGCTCTTGACGTAAAATTTATTCAACCCATCCGGACATGGCATAAGGCATATATTATCAGGCATATTTCCATAAAAAATCTGACATAAGTTCCAAAAAGAATGATTGTGCAAGGTATGCCGAGTCCTAAATTGACTTACACTCCAGTTTAAACGTTCATCTAATTGAGTTTTAAAATCGGCGAAATTTCTCAGGTCACCTGAACTCATAGGCAATATTGCCTCAATATGTCCAAAGAGTTCTCTAACCTTTTCTTCCACATTTTTGTTTACATGGCGCATTTTCCAAGTTAACCAACCTCTCGGAAAAAATATGTCAATCTCATGCACATAACAGTAATAAGCCAGTATTCCGGGAGCAAGGAGCTCTTTAAGTGTATTAAGAAGATTGGGAAAATATACATTTAAGTAGGCATAATCTCTGTTTACATAATGATGCACATAATCTTTAAGCTTGCGACGTTCTCTAATTAACCCCCTTATAGTACGATCTTTCAAGATAGTACTAAAAACAATGTCCATGTCTGTTTCCCTGTAATAATTTATATGTTAAACATTACTTGAGGGATGCTAAGTGTTGCTAAAACTTTACTAAATAAGATGCAAATAACCTACAAATAAAAATTGCATTAGCAAAACTTCTTCTCCTGCCCGACTGCCCTTAACCTCAACTCTCAAAGCGTATGAAGTATAAACATCGGATTTCCAAATTTAAAACTGCAATTTCATCCGCTTAAATTAAGTGGTTAAATATTACAGTTTATACTTAAATTTAGATATAATTACCCTCTATATTTTGATAGAGTAGCAGAAATTTAATTATGTTCCATAGAATTTATAAATAAAACACAAATTTTGGTAATAGACATCAAAAAAACAGTTATGATGCAAATAATGCTTTGAACAATAAGAAGAAGACATGTGAAAACAGCCACTCCATTAATTATAAAAACTTTAAGCACCACATAAATTAGATAAATGTTAGAATAATTAGCTAAGGTTTTGGAATTAATTCAATAACTGAAAGGTCTGTTGCTATTATATAAAGGACCCTTTAAAATAAAAATAAATCCGGAAACATTCGAATACGGATTAAGAAAATTTCAAAAGCAAAAAATCTCAAACCAAAATGGAGAGTAAAGAGATGAAACAAAAGAAACAATTCACCTTAATTGAACTTTTAGTAGTAATTACTATCATAGCAATACTTTCAGGAATGCTCCTGCCTGCACTTAACAAGGCACGTGAAAAAGGTCACACCATAGCGTGCACCTCAGGCAAACAGATTGGTCTTGCGCTTATGATGTATGTTGATGACTCTGAGGAATTCTTTCCTTCAGCATACTACGATCAAGACAATTCCGGCAGCGGTAACGGATATGTTCATTGGTCAGGAATGCTGCGGTCATACTGCTCTGCAGGAAAAGTATACGTTTGCAAATCTGATCAAAACGGAGGCTGGGCACCAACTTGTTACGGCAGCAATGCTGACCACAAGAATTTCTGGAGAGAAAAAATAAGAGTCCCAGGCGGACAGACTTCTAAAAACGGTTCCTTTGACAAACAAGCTCCAAACATGAGCTATACCGTTAATGAGCTCATCATGCCTCATCTGAAAATATCCTCCCTGACTGATAGGATGCAGCAGGTAAAACAGGGTATGATCCGGAAACCATCAAGCGCCATTACTGTTTGTGAATTCACAAGCGATCTGCCATGTATCCAGAGAATCACAAGTCACAAACTGATAATCAACAAAGACATTATCACCTTATAACAAACAACTTACATTAACCACAATTTCCCAAAAAGTCTTACTTTAAAATTCTAATCTTACCCATATCTTACATCGTAGGGAGACTTAGAGCTACTTACAGCAACATATTACGACAAGTGAATGGTTATACTATATCATGTGTTTCTAAAAATATATCTGGTTTGCAGGGATAAAATTCATTTCTTACTCCCTTCACAATCCAGTCACCTTCATTTGCAACATGTACGACTCTGCTATCATGACAATCTTCAAGTGTAGTAACAGTAAGTTTCATTTTTTTATTGGAATTTTTAGGCATTGATATTTCACCAAAACGTTTCCCCATGAATTGTATTAGCTTTTCAAGGTTGTCATTAGTGAATTGAATAGCTTCTATGATTACAGCTTTTCTTTGAAACTTCATTTTCTACACCTTCTGTATTATGCTAAAATAGAGACCTTATCCCTAGAGGATTAGGAGGTTATAAAATAGACCATCACTCTACCTCCAATGTTCAATTCCTGTTATACTCAACTTTCTTTTCGGTGACTTCTACCTTGCCATTGGTGGTATCAATTTCCATCTCTTCCTCAAAGAGCGGCTTGCCGGAAAAGAGTTCATAAGACTTGGCTTTATATTTAGCTTTGGTGCCCGGTGGAATAGTAGTAATGCTTGAGTTTTTTATAGGCCGCTTTCTTTGGCTCTAACCTTCCACCTCTAAAGAGGAAAAAAGGGTTACTGGAAAAAGAGTTTGCACAAGATGGGATTAAGGTAAAATTTTATGATATAACCCATGGCCTGAAACAAGCCCAAGCGGTTGCTGCAGGAAAAATTGATATCTGCGGCTCTATAAATACTACCAGTATAATTATAGCAGCAGGCCAAAATATAAAACTGCACATAATAAGAGCAGTTTGCAACCCTGGTGACACCTTGGCTTTAATGACTACTAACCCAAATATTAAATCAGTAAAAGACTTGAAAGGAAAAACTGTAGCAACCCCTAGCGGAGCTTACTTGCAGCAAATGCTACTCGAAGCACTATCAAAAAACAATATGACAATGAAAGATGTCAACTATATACCAATGTCATTGACAGAAACATATAATGCTATGTTTGATAAAAATGCAGATGCTGTATTGTTGACCACAGTTGAAATGTTAAACGCTGAAAAAAGAGGAGCAAGAGTCTTGACGACAGCAACAGGTCTAATGCAGCCAAAGTTAGTTGTCGCAACTAGTGAATCTTTTGCAAGGAACCACCCAGCCTGGGTTAAAAGATATATCAAAGCCCAAAATGAGGCTATGAAGCTTATTAAGAACCATAAACGCAAAGCCTTACAGTTAGCGGCTGAAGACCTTGGTATTTCCTATCAAGACGCTGAATGGTTATATAACAACACCAATTTTATAAATACCTTAAGCAAAGATGAGATGAACAGTTTAAAAGCTGAAATTGATTTTTTGCTATCCCTTAAAAAGTGAATATTCTTTCACAAGGCACTACATTCAATAAACACACATTTAAAAGACTTCTTAAGAGACCTAATTAGCCTATGTGCAGTTAGCTGTAAGTAGCTCATACTAAAATTTAGAATTTTTTTGCCTTTTTTGGGGTCGTTAACCTAAATTAGCCTATTTTTGAAGATCTAAGCTCAAAATTTTTGGGTTAACAACACCCTTGTAACATAAAAATTTTTGGAAAATTTTCTATTTTGATTGATTTCTACTGCTCTTTTTGCCATATTTCAGGGTGTTTTCACACTCCATAATATTATGCAGCCCGGCTGACGTCTCAAACCGGGCTCTTTTTTGTCTTCATCGCCCCGAGAAGCTATTTATCAGCATTTCTGGAGGTATTTATGTTGCTACCTTGCGGCATGGAAAAGTCTTTAGAACTTGTTTAAACTCTTTTCAACAGTAATGCTATAAACGCTACGTTTACCATTTGCATGCTTGTTTCTATTTTTCTTCACGATGTTGTCCCAGATCCAATGTTGTTGGCCTATGCTTTCGCCTCGGCATTGCCTTTTGCAGAAAAGCAATAATAAAGCATGTATCTACTCTGTGTTTGAGCTTTTCAGATACTTATAGTAATCGTTGCCAGTGGATAGTATAAGCGTTGTATTTTTGTCAATTCCTTTTCGGTAGGTTTCGTGTGTTTTCAGAAACGCATAGAATTTTGGATTTTTGCCATAGGCGTCAGCATAAATTTTTGTAACCTGTGAATCAGCCTTTCCTTTTATTCCCTGTGCTTTGCGATAAGCGCCGGATGCTATTAATTTCAGTTCTTTTCCTCGTTTACCGTCAATTTCAGCTTTTTTGCCCTGTCCTTCCGAACGGTATTTTTCTGCGGCGCGTTTTCTTTCAGCAATCATTCTGCCATAAACCTTTTGTCTGACGCCGGTAACATAGTTTAATCGTTTAATGCGAACATCAACAAGCTCAATGCCATATTTGGGTGCAAGGCGTCCAGCTCTTTTTAGTATTATTTCTTCAAGTTGTTCCCGCCCGGTAGATATAGGTTCAAGGGTTGCATCGGCCAATACTTTGTCTCCGGAATCTTCGGCTTTATTATCTTCGTTAATAATCCTGTTGGAGTCCCTGACAGCTTCAACCAGGAGATGGCCTGTGATAACATCACGTGTAGCCGAGTTTATAATATCATCAAGACGAGAATGAGCACCCTGTTCACTGTTAACCGATTGTAGAAATTTAAGGGGATCGACAATTTTCCATCTTGCGGTAGTATCGACCCAGATATATTTTTTATCTTTTGTAGGAATTTGGTTTGGATCTCCGTTCCATCTGAGCAGTTTTTTTTCGAAGTAATGAATTTTTTGAATAAATGGTTTTTTAAAGTGTAGTCCAGCTGTTGTTATAGGTTCACCTATAGGTCTGCCGAACTGAGTTATTACAGCCTGTTTGCCTTCCGAAACAGTATAAATAGAACTGGTAAAAAAAACTGCTGCTAGAATTATAACAATAACTATTATGCCGATAACTATTTTCATTTGATATCTCCTTGTACCTTCTGCCCAATATTTAAAAGAGGAAGTATTGACGATTGTGTTGGATCCATGACGTATTTTTGCTTAGCCATTGGAATAACTTCAGACATAGTTTCAATATATATTCTTTTTTTGGTTATTTCGGGAGCTTTATTGTATTCTGCCAGTACTGCTAGAAATCTATCTGCGTCACCTTTTGCGCGGTTTATTTTATCAAGGGAGTATCCTTCGGCTTCGCGGATAGTTTTTTTTGCTTCACCTCTGGCCTTTGGTATAACCTTATTATATGCTTCCCAGGCCTGGTTAATGGCCTGTTCTTTTTCCTGCTTTGCTTCGTTTACTTCATTAAATGCGGGCTTTACTTTATTCGGGGGATTTACATCCAGCAGCTTAACTGTAACAACTTTTAGGCCGGTGTTATACTCTTCAAGAAGGTTCTGCATATCAAGTTGTGCCTCTACGTCTATTTCTTCTCTCTTAGTTGTGAGGACTTCATCTACGGTATAATCACCAACAAGTCTTCTCATGACGATTTCAGCAACGTTTCTCAGGTTCGTGACGGGGTCTCTTGTTGCAAAAAGCAACTGAACCGGGTCTTTAACCCTAAACTGGACAATCCATTTTACATCCAAAATATTCAAATCTCCTGTAAGCATTAAAGATTCGTCTGAATGTGATTGCGTTGAATTCCCTACAGCTATTGTTCTTGTCCCGAATTCTTCTTTAAAAATACGCTGTATTTTTACGGGTGTAACCTTATCAATGCCAAACGGTATTTTTACGTGCAGCCCTGGGGTAGTTGTTTCATGATATTTTCCAAATCTCTGAACAACACCTACTTCGTCAGGGCCAATCGAATAGATCATATTTATAAGAATTATAGCGATTATCGAGATTAGTATTATATAGGGCAAATATTTGATAATGCCTCCGAAATTTTCTTTCAATTCCCGCATTGCATCTTCAGGTGTTCTTTGCTGCATCCGTTTTCCTTTTTTAAAATATATTTGTGCAATAAATAGATATAGACACCTCTTACTATTTAGCATTTAAACAAAGTTTCCAATAAAAAAATAAATATAAAGGGATATTTGTAAGAACCTGTTTAAAAGATTGGTAAAATTGAATTGTAAAGGATTACATGCATATTATTTATCATTCTATTTTTTTACACCCAGGGCCTACGATTGAACTAACCAGATGGTGGAAATCTAAATATCAATTTATTCTTTCTTGCATCCACGTGCCATTTCATACCTCCTAGTTGATTTTTTAAACCTCCCCGAGTTGCGCTTGAGTCAGAGGCGGGGAATCCCTAAGGGGAAAGTGTGGGAATGGGCTAATACCCGTAAAAGTTAATTGCCTCCTTCTCTATTTATATAATTAAAATTTGTTTTAGGAAGAATATATGTTTTAGGAAGAATATATGTTATAGTCGCATTCATTCATAATAGTAACCCATAATAATAGAGAGATCAATTTATGCGTAAAAGTCTTATTTTTGTTGCGATGCCATTGGCTATGCTTTGCTTTTATGCAGTCAACGGGGCTGCCTTCAAGAATGTCAAGCCAACCTTAGTTGGAGAAAATCCCAAATTACCCAAAATTGCTATTGTTGCAACTGGTGGAACTATTGCAGGAAAGAAAGATAAAAGTGGAGCAGCAGTACCAAAATTATCTGGAGAGGAGATTATTGAAACAGTTCCGGAACTGCTAAAAAAGGCTAATGTTGAGATTTATTCTTTTTCCATTGAAGCTAGTACGCAAATTAAACCAGAAGTATGGCTCAGGCTAGCTAAGCTCGTTGACAAACTCGTAAAGCGTCAGGATATATCCGGGGTTATTGTAACTCATGGTACCGCTACAATGGCTGAAGGCGCATTTTTTGTAGATGCATGTACCTTAACAAAGAAACCGGTGGTATTTGTCGGGGCTATGCGTAATGCCTCGGAAAAATGGCATGATGGACCTGAAAACATATTGAATGCTGTTGTGCAGGTATTGGCTCCAAACGCTAAAGGCTTAGGCGTTACTGTAACTTTAAACCAGTTCGTCAACAGCGCTTATAATGTACGTAAGAGTCATACCGACAACGTTGAGGCCTTCAATTCAGGAGAGAATGCCTATCTCGGATACATAACTCGTGGAAAAGTTTTCAAGTACCATCGTCCCATTAAAGACTTTTGCATAGGTATGCCCGAAAAGCTAGAAAAGCATGTTGAAATTTTCATGAGCTATGCCGGCTGTGATGGCAAGGCTATCAGGTGTGCAACTGATGCTGGAATGAAAGGCCTTGTTGTAGAAGGTGTTGGTTCCGGTAATGTGAACAAAGATGTATATGAAGCTATAAAATATGCTATGAGCAAGGGAGTTATCGTCGTTGTTACAACTTGTGTGCCGAATGGTCCTGTGCTACCGGTTTACGGTGGTCCTGGAGGCAGTGCTACCCTCGCAAGGAAAGGAGCTATTCTTTCACGCTATCTAAGAGCTCGAAAAGCAAGGCTGCAGGTAAAGTTGATATATGTGGGAGTTTAAATACTACCAGTATAATTATAGCAGCAGGCCAAAATATAAAACTACATATAATAAGAGCAGTTTGCAACTCTACTGCCGCCCTAGCATTGATGACTACTAATCCAACTATTAAATCAGTCAAAGACTTGAAGGGAAAAACTATTGCCTGTGAAAGCAAATGTAGCTTGCACCAGCTGCTGCTTGAAGCGCTAATGAAAAATAATATGACAATAAAAGATGTTAATTATATACCAATGTCATTACCAGAAAAATATAATGCCATGGTTACCGGGAGGATCGATGCAGCAGTATTGACTACGGTTGAAACAGTAAAAGCTAAAAAAAGAGGTGCAAGGGTTTTGACGACAGGAACAGGGTTAATGCGAGCTAAGTTGGTTGTTGCAGTTAGTGAATCTTTTGGCAAAAACCATACAGACTGGGTTAAAAGATATATCAAAGTCCAGGATGAAGCGATGGAATTTATTAAAAAGCATAAATATGAAGCCTTACAGCTAGCGGCTGGAGACCTTGGTATTTCCTATCAAGACGCTGAATGGTTATATAACAACACCAAATTAATAAATAGCTTAAGTCCAGAAGACATAGCCACTTTAAAGCAGGATATTGATTTCTTGTATCAACAAAAGCTTACCCCCAGAAAATTAAATATTATTTCAAAAGATGCTATAATAGACAGGTATTTAGAAAAATTTGTAAAAGAACAAATCAGTCGAAGTGCAGTCAGCTATAATTAGCTCATAATAGAACTTGCATAAAATCTAGTTTTTTTCGACTTTTTTTTAGGGCCGTAAACCCCAATTGGCCTATTTTTGAAGTTTTAATCTCAAGCTTTTTGGGTTAACAACAACCTTGTGGCATAAAATTTTTTGAAAAAATTTCTATTTTGATTGATTTTTACTGCAATTTTTTGCATATTTTTATTGTTCACACTCAATAATATTCATGTGTAGCCCGACTGATAAGTCAACCGGGCTCTTTTTTGCCTTCATCGCCGCGCCATAATGTCAACTAAAGCTTCAGCCCATAGGTATTTTTCAGCGATTTTGCGCATTTGCCTCCAGACTGCCGTCTTTGACACGCCGCGCTTTTCAGCAATCTGTCCATAGCTGGCTGGATACATTGTAATTACTAACATTGTGGTGTCATAGTCTAAGACGATTTGTTGCAGCTGCTTATCGACCCCTAATTGACGAACTACACTCTTACGTATGGCAGCTGTTGCCACCTCAAAGCATTCCCGTAAGTTTTCTTTAGGTTCCTTAGGCAACGCTCAATGGCAGCACCACATTGTATATTCTTCCTTTGACCGCCATAGCGGCAGACAGAATTATGTTTTCGCTGACGGTCACTGCGCTCCTCATAGACTTTCAGAAACTCTTGCCCCTCGCGACTTCAAATGGGGCAAAAAAGCTTACAGCGCCGTCGGCATGCCGGACATAACCAACCCGGTTAAATAAATCTACTCATAGTTTTCTCCCAAGATTGACGCCGGCTCAATGGCCGGCGTTCTTTTTAATTACCATACAGTGCAACCGACTTTATCCTTTTGATTAAAACTTTCGTCATATTTTTAGCTTTAGAATCCGGCAGTTTATACACAGCTAGCTGCTGGAAAACAGAATTTACATGCTCTTCAAGCAAGTCTATTTCCTTGCATTTTAGTTTAAAATCCTCCACTGTTTTTTTTAACTCCCGTTGGTAGTGACGCTGCAAAAGCCCAGTAATAAATTTTGACGCATGCGCACTGCACCTCGTTGTATTCGGTTTAGGCCTGATAGTGTGTCCGAGTTGCAAAAAAAAGCCATTCTTAGTCCCAGGGGAAAACCTGAAATTCTGAAAAAGTTGCACAAAAGTGTAGGGTAAAGGACTTTTTACTACTTCCCTTATTTTGCTTTCGGGAAACTGCGTAACAAAGTAACCTCCACCAGGATTCCAGTTTGTTGCCAGATAATCGTGATCAATTTTGGCAAATGCTGTCGTTTTCCCTTTTAACCTGCCGGAATAATAAGTGGTTAAACCTATGTTTTTAATGTGAAGATCATCTTCAAATAACAAATAGGCATAAAAGATAATTGAAACCAGACCTTTATGCATGAGCGCCTGATCTAACGGCATACTGGCAAATTCGATAAATCCCGGTAACCCTTTAGAGCAGATACCTGCAACTTCATTACTTGAATTAAGCCTAAGCAGAGATGTAGATATTCTACCACCCAGAAACCATTGCCATATACTCGCATACACAACTTCAGCAGCATAGTTCTCAAGTTCTCTCATTTTATTATTCTTGCTCAGGTCCTTGCTGAAATATAAAGTTACTTTGTCTTTCTTACATAAATATTTTCTAATGACATGTGCAGACTGCTTTATTGTGCTTTGCTGAGTCAAGTCATTCTCTGAAACAGTTATTCCACTTTCATCCGCATCAAATCCCGAACTTTTATTTACAAACAAGTATGTGTATGGAGAGTAGCTGGTTGAATTGTCACTACTTCCATTCTTAGCATTAAAATTAATGGGTATAACTGTATTTATATAGTTCCTTAAAGAAGAAGTACTCTTATTTCCACCATTCAATAATTTAGCATCGACCTTATACTGTCCACTCATTTTGATATTGTATTCAGATTCAAAAAATTGCAAATTCAACTGACTCGCTGAACTCTTTGATGATTCCACGCTTTTCGTCGTACATATTTTACGCAGAAACTCGCTGTCCATCTTCTTTTGCATGAATTTATCAAGCACCTCCCAGAAAAAGTCATCCTCATTTCTTTGTTGAACATACAGTGACAGAGGTTGTTTTGCATAAGCAGATTGAGAAACTATCAGGTAATATTTAAGGCGGTTCGCTCTGTTAATTCCTGTTTCTCCGTGATGATTGTAAAGTTGCCAGTCGCACCAACATGCTTTGTGCGGATTATTTACGTACATGTCAATAGCATTAATAATGTGCTGTTGCATTTGACCCAATCCGTTCTTAAATAATTAACTTTTTATCACAATATAGTTACTTTAGCCAAATAACTTACTTCAAAATACAGCAATAGTAACTATTCTTAAGTACACGCAAAATATATGAAGCAGCTATTTAACTTATAACTAAAAGTTAGAATAATTTACTCTTAGCACTATTCAAGCCATGAATAGTGGCAATATACAAAAAAATTAATATTTTTTTCGAAGAATTCATAGACTATAATCTATTGTATTACAAGTTCTTAAAAATAATAAAGCATTCAAGCTTTGCCCTGTTTAGTTTAAATATTATAACGGTTAATAGAACTAGTCTCATTGGAGCAATCAACTCAATATTGCAGGCTTTTTTAGCTTTTCATCAAGTTTGTTTGAGTCGTAAGCTTTGCCTCCAATTAGCCTCTATGGGAAAACCGCTGTCCACATTTCATCTATCGCTTCCTCTACAAGCGTGATTTCGTGAGGCGAAGCGCTTGCCACAAAGGCAGAGACAGGTAAACCTGCAGCATCTCCAATGACCATAGTTTTTGAACCATTTCCTGCTTTGTTTTGCCGACGCAGTCGCCTCTTTTATGGTACTTGAAGAAGTTCCATCTATAAAACAACCTGAAAGATAGAAGTTTTTAAAATCTTTTACAATCCTGCCCAAAACACTTTGAAAAACACCCGCATTTATCCACTCTTGGAAACGACGATTGCAGGTTTGATATGGAGGTAATTTTTCTTTAAGCATATCTCGCCACCGCGCACCTGATTTGAGAAGCCAAAGAATTCCTTTAAGAATATTTTATGATTTTGACGAGGTCTGCCAAATTTGCGATGTTTGGGATAGTACTGCTTTACCAGTGAATAAAGGAGTTCAAACTGCTCTTCAGTCATGGAGATAACTTTCTTTTTTACAATAAATCATCACACATTAATCAAATTACAAGACTTTTGAGACTAGTTCGTAAGTCAAAATAACATTTCCCATTCCGCTCAATGGTTATATCAGTAGTTCTCTCAAACCAAAAGGTCTGATATTTAGTTTAAGACCTGATAGCTTACAAAGTCTTAAGCGTTCACCGCTTTTATCACAGCAAAGGTACCGCGTCTCTAATACGGCTATACAGCACCTTGTAAATTTCATTTGCTTTCTTTATTGGCAGTCCGTGAGACTCAATTTTTCTCAATATATTTGTAATATGCCTATCCATAGCAGATATTTTCTTCCTCTTTTCTTTAAAATGCTTAACGGTCTCAACTAATTCATTCTGATAATGTGACTGAACCAGCCCGGTTAAAAAAGTTGAAGCTTCATTATGGCTTCTGGTAGTGCTGGGTTTAAATCTCAAACTATGCGCTAATTGTAGAAAAAAATTATTTCCTGTTCCGGGAGAAAACCTGAAACTTGAAAACAAATCCTGAAAAGCCCTAGGGCCTGTAGCCTGAATCAGCAAACGAATTTTACGCAAAGGAAATTGTTTAATAAATGTAAGACCTCCATTACTCCAGTTTGTTGCCAAGTAGTCATGGTCAATCTTGCCGAAAACAGCTATCCCTCTACTCTGATCGCTATCATATTGAACCGTAAGACCAATATTCTTGGTATGCAGATCGTCCTCCATTAATAAGTAAGCGTAAAAAATAATTGAAACCAGCCCCTTATGCCAAAGAGCCTGCTCTAAAGTTATCCCTGCAAACTCAATAAAATACGGAAGCCCTTTAGAGCAAATACCAACAACATTCCCCTTTAAATTAATCCTGAGCAAAGAACTTGAAACTCTCTTCCCAAGAAACCATTGCCACAGGCTCGCGTACATTATTTCAACCGCATAATTTGAGAGCTCAACGGATCTGTTGGTTTGATTGAGATCCTTGCTGAAGTACAAAGTTTTGCCATCAATTTTACTCACATATTTTCTAATAATATGAGCCGACTGATTAATTGTTGATTTTAGTTTCAAGTTTTTCTCAAATATCTTAATATCATTCTCGTCAAAGCTATCATCCAAATGTTCTTTATGTTCAAACAAGAAGTCATACCTTGATAGACTTACCGACCTCTCCCTCCTTTGCTGCTGGGATACATACCTAAAGGATATACATACAGTATCAATATATTTTCTCAAAGATGAAGGTTTTGTATTACCTCCATTCAACAGCTCGGCCTGACCGTTATAAAAAACCTGTACTCCCAAATTGCCACTGTAATCAAGCCCTATAGACTGCAAATCACCCTTTGCATCTATCTCTTTTTTGAGTCCTTTACTGTTAACAATATCTATTTTTCTCAAAAATTCGCCTGTCACTTTACGTGCTCTGAATTTATCCAGCATTTCCCAGAAAAAATCAAAAGTATGCGTTTGCGCGATAATCAAATAATATTTTAAATACAGAGCCCTCTCAATACCTTTCGAACCATGATGCTCTGCCAGTTGCCAGTTATACCAGCTTGCCTTATCAGGATTCGCTACATAGGTGTCAATTGATTCAATAATATGGTGCTGCATTTTCTCTCCAATCCGATATTATCATGATTAATTATAAAAACTCTTTCCCCAACAGACATGCAAAATGACTGCAAAAAAGGCACAAGCTTCGCTAAGCACCTGTCGGGCTGTGGGGTATATTTTACGCAAACTTTATTAAGTATTTATTTAACTTAATGTAAAAAAAGTAGAATAGTCGAAATGAAATACTATTCAATCTCAAACAGGAGTTATTTTCATAATAATTTATGATATTTTTAAGGCTTTGCACTTTTATTATAGACTATTGTAATACATGTTCTTGGAATGTCCGTAAAATATCAATATTTTTTTGAAAATTTTGTGTTATAGTTTGAATATTAGACACATTGAATATATACATAATCGTTTCTAGAAAATGCTATTCTATATCAAACTGGGAACTGATATCTTATGAGTGAATCAATAAAGCACGAATGCGGAATAGCAATGATCAGGCTGTTGAAGCCGCTTGATTATTATCGCGAAAAATACGGATCCGCATTTTACGGTTTAAATAAGCTGTGCCTTTTAATGGAAAAACAGCATAACCGGGGCCAGGACGGCGCCGGAATCGCATCTATCAAATTTGATGTCCCGCCGGGCGTCAGATATATTTCACGACAACGCTCTAACCGCCATGACCCTCTTAAAGATATTTTCTCGACAGTAAACTCTGAAATAAATACACTGCTGGAAGAGCACCCTTTTCACCAAGGTGATATTGAGTGGCTCAAAAACAATGCCAGATTCTGTGGAGAACTTTACGTAGGGCATCTTCGCTACGGAACTTTTGGGCGCAACAGTGTTGAGAGTTGCCATCCTTTCATTCGCGAAAATAACTGGCAGACCCGCACTCTAATAACAGCAGGGAATTTCAATCTGACAAATGTTGATACTCTGTTCAGATCATTGATTGGCCTCGGACAGCATCCACTTGAGTACTCCGATAATGTGACCATGCTTGAAATGATTGGATACTCTATTGATGAAGAAAACACCCTTTTGTACAAAAAATTTAAAAATGACGGTTATCCACGTGAGGAGATTTCAAAACTGATCGCGGAAAACCTGGATCTTAATGGTATTCTTAAACATGCCTGTAAAAAATGGGACGGAGGCTTTGTCTGCTGCGGTCTACTTGGACATGGCGACGCATTTGTTATACGCGACCCCGCAGGAATACGGCCAGTGTTTTACTATAAGGATGACGAAGTTCTAGTCGTAACATCAGAACGTCCTCCTATCCAAACCGCTTTTAATGTACCTGCAGGTAAGATCAAAGAAATCCCTCCAGCCCACGCCCTTATAATAAAGAAAGATAAGAGTTTTTCCGTCAAGCCTTATATCAGCCCCCTCCCCAGGAAATCCTGCTCTTTTGAGCGGATTTACTTTTCACGCGGCTCTGACAAGGATATTTACAACGAACGAAAGAACCTCGGTCGTAAACTTGTCCCCGCTGTACTGGAGGCTATTAACCACGATATTGAAAACACCGTCTTTTCATTTATCCCAAATACTGCAGAAACCTGTTTCTTCGGTATGGCTGACGAACTGAACAAATATTGCTGCGACACACAGATAGAAAAACTCAAATCAATAGACCCAAAAGACACTGAAGCTATTAAAAAACTTATTCACCTGAAGCCTCGCTTTGAGAAAGTTGCTGTCAAGGATGCTAAATTGCGCACTTTCATAAGCGATGATTCACAGCGGAATGAGTTGGCTGCCCATGTTTATGATATCACTTATGGTGTCGTTCGATCCGGAATTGACTCGCTTGTAATAATTGACGACTCAATTGTTCGAGGTACTACGATGCGGGAAAGCATCCTGCGTATCCTTGACCGAACCGGCCCTAAAAAGATCGTAGTCGTTTCGTCTGCACCGCAAATTCGTTATCCCGACTGCTATGGGATTGACATGGCCAGACTGAGACAGTTCATCGCCTTTGAGGCTGCTGTTGAGCTTATTAAAGAAAACGGTATGGCTGACTTACTCAAAGAAGTATATGAAGACGCGCGTCATCAGCTTAGATTACCAATGGAGGATATGGTTAACGCAGTCAAAAAGATTTATGAACCATTTACCGCTGACCAGATTTCCATTAAAATCGGCGAAATGCTGCGTCCTGATAACATGAATGCCGAAGTAGAATTCATCTATCAGAGAATTGAAGACTTACACGAATCTTGTCCGGAGCACCTGGGAGACTGGTATTTTACAGGAAATTATCCAACTCCTGGCGGAAATAAAGTGGTCAATCAGTCATATGTGAATTATATTGAAGGCAGCAATAAACGTGCATATTGATAATAATGAATAAATAATATAGTAAATAAAATAAAACCGGAGATTTTATGCAGCATTCTTATAACTGGAAGCAGCAACGGGAAAAAAAAGCATTTCTCGCACTTGAAGACGGTACTGTTTTGCGCGGGCACTCTATCGGCGCAGCCGTTGACAAGGTTGGAGAAGTTGTCTTTAACACCGGCATGACTGGATATCAGGAAATCCTGAGTGACCCGTCATATGCCGGCCAGTTTGTAACAATGACTTATCCTGAAATCGGCAATTATGGTTTTAACCACGCCGACATGGAGTCCCGTCAGCTTTTTCTGAACGGCTTTATTATTCACAACATAAATGACGCCAGCAACTGGCGCAGTGAATCAACTCTTGCCGACGTCCTTCGTCAGAACGATATCCCCGCAATAGCAGGACTGGATACAAGAGAACTCACAACAAAACTGCGCAGCACCGGTACCCTCAAAGGTTACCTGCACTGCTCTGAAACAGATATGTCTGAAGAAGACGGCATTGCAAAAGCCAAGGAATGGTGCGGACTCGACAATCAAGACTATGCTTCAAAAGTAAGCTGCACCAAAAAATTCCACTGGGATCCGGACGGCAGCCTTACTGCAAGCTGGGGCGTGGCTGAGGAACTTCCGCCAGTTGAGCACAAAATTGTAGCTTACGACTTTGGCATTAAGTGGAATATCCTGCGTTGCCTGCGCCTGCAGGGAATGGATGTCACTGTTGTTCCTGCTCAAACTTCAGCAGCAGATGTTTTGACCCTTAAGCCGGATGGTGTATTCTTCTCAAACGGACCGGCTGACCCGTCCGCCGTAAAATATGCTATCGATGCCGGAAAAGAACTCATTGGAAAAGTTCCAATAATGGGCATTTGCCTTGGCAATCAGCTGCTCAGCTTAGCTTGTGGAGCCAACACATTCAGACTCAAATTCGGTCATCACGGCTGCAACCACCCTGTAAAAAATCTGGCTACCGGAGCAGTTGAAATAACTTCACAAAATCATAACTTCGGCGTAGCTGTGGATACAATTCCAGACTGCCTTGAAGTTACTCATATTAACCTCAATGATAATACAGTAGAAGGTGTTCGTCATAAGACTGAACCTATGTTTGCTGTACAGTATCATCCAGAGGCAGCCCCGGGCCCGCGCGACCCGCATTATCTCTTTGATAACTTCAAAAAAATGATGGGCAGGTAAATCAAATCACCTCAAGGCGGCAGTTTTTTTCTGCCGCCTTTTTTTATGGAGACAATAAAAAAGCCGATCCCAAATATTCAGGACCGGCAAGTAATAGTATTAAGAATGCCTTATATTACAGACTTGATTTCCTGCTCAAGGCTGTCTGACTGGCGATACACTATTCTGGTAGCCAGTTCTACAGATACAATAGCTTTCTTATATTCCTGCGGCAGGCGTGAAATACGATCACCGTATTTTTTAGCAAAGATATGCGGCAGGTGTTCAAGAATAATCTCATCCTGTATCATATTTGGATGCTGGGCAAGGTAAGCTGATATTTCTTCATTCTTAGCATTAATCTGACGACTCAGAAGTTCAGTAAGTTCAGTCATGCTGTGCTCACCCATATTGAACTGCTTGAACAACCATTCAGCTTCACGTTCAGCATGATGTTTGAGCTTATTAATGATTTCCTTGACCAACTCTTGTTTGTCGCTCTTGAATTCGTCAAAGTCAAGCATCAGACCGGACATTATTTCATATGATGAAGTTATTACTCCGCATTTATTTGCGGAAGCGTCCTTAACAATAATAACACCGGCTTCCTGCAGCTTAACGCGGGCATCAGGAGTAATAAAACTGTTAGCGCCTTCAACGATGGCCTTTGAACTGTTATTTCCGTTCGGACAGTAGTCCTGCCAGTTAGAAATATCAATAGTAGACGGACGTCCGCCACAAGGAATAAAGACATCAGCATAGTTATACATGTTATTCATGAAATAACCCATGAATTCATCACGGCTGATCATCTTTTCTTTAACTTTGCCACCTTTGACATATACCATGCGGTGTCTTGAAAGACCATCAACAGTGACTGGCTTGCTGAAAACCATATAGGCGCCTTCACCCTTGAGTGTTTCAGGGCTGAAGCTATCAAGGTTTTCTTTCAGCACCAGACCTTCCAGCTCTTCACAATCCAGACCATCCGGATCATATACAGCAGCAGGACCATCTGTAATTGCGACGATCTTAGCATTTTTAAACAGATAGTCGTCACCATTCTTGGCCAAAAGAAGAGCCATTTCATTACCGGCAACGTCACCATAAGGGCCGCCCGATATTTTAATGGAAAACTCATCATTGTATGCATCAATCTTAAGTTCTTTAAGAGTGCGCAGGAAGAATTGATGTACGCCAAACGAGGTGACACCAAACTCTTTATGATTGATTCCTCTGTCAGGTTTTCCAGAAATCAAACCAGCTCCCAGAGTGTAACCCATCTTGTTTGCGTATGCACCAAGCCAGACGATCATAACATCAAACATGTTTTCATCCGGGCCGATTTCAATAATTTCCTTCCAGCCAAGTGTATCAACTACTTTTTTGTCTTTCAGCTTGCCATGCTTATCATAATTAATAAGAGACATGAACGCCGCGCAGATAGAGCGCTGTGCTTCAAACATTGTGGCACGCTGGTCACGTCTTTCATCTGGATACATAAGGGCAATCATTTTGGAGCCGCCCTCATAGATGTCTTTATTTTTCAGGTGCTGGGTATGAGCAAGTACAAAGACTTCACGGAAAATTTCATCTTTAGCAAAGTCATAAGCATCCTGACGCTCAAGTTCATTAGTGCTTGAACGCGGAATAACGGTACGCCACCCACCACGAGCGATTTCAGAGAAACGTACCTGGAAACCAATCGCATTTTCACGATAGAAATAGAAAACACCAAATGGACGATCACTCGGGAAAGACGACTGATAAGCTTCTGACAGGTTATCGTAATAAGCCATGAAACCTGGATCCATGCGGAAAGCCAGGCAAGCTTTGTCTTCTGAAAAGAAGTTGCTCTTGCGAACATTTTTAAAGAAGTCGAGCAACGCCATAAAAATAGTTTTAACTAAGGCATCTTTTTCATGATACCCAGTGTTGATAGCTTCAATCCGCTTTTCAATCTTGCGCAGTTGAGAAACTTCTTTCTTAGCATTGCGGGCAACATCAGGAGAAAAGCTAATATGGAAATACTTAACCATATCGGCGAGAATTCCCGGATAAATTGCCATTAAACGATTAATATCTTCGTGGTTGTAAGCATTTTTATCAACGAAAGCCAACTGGGAATGGATAAATTCAGAAGCCGCACGCAATAAGTTTGTATCAGCAATTTTGAATTTATTTTTCCTGACTAGTTCACGATGGAAAATATCAAGAATCTCACTCCAGTTCAATACCTTCAGCTCACTAACCAGGTCAGTGACTTTTTTAGAATTGATTGATATTGTGTTTGAGCAACTCAAGTAAAGAGTATTAACTGTTACCGGCATATGGTAAAAGTCTTCCTGATCTTCCTGATGCACCATATCACGGAAGTAAGCACGCTCAATATTGAAACCTGCAATATTTACAGCCTCAATAATTTTGTAATAAAACCCACCTCGCTGAGCGCCGCTGGGACGTGCAAGCGTAAGTCTCATTTCATGACCGCCAAGTTTTTCCAAGCCTACAGTGGCATAGTCCTTGTCCTGAGTCTCCATCGCGTAGTTAAGACGGTCAACAAAACGCTCGATAGTAAGGTCAGTTGTAGAGCTCCAGTTGATACGCTCATAAATTTCTGAAAGTTGAGCAGGAACTTTTTTAAATTTCTTTTTGAACGCTGCGGCCAGTTCTTTCTGTGAATAAACAGGTTCCCCCGCCTGTGACAGGTACGTGTTCATTGTAAAATATTCAATGACAAGGGTACGTGGGATATTGTTTATCACTATTTTTTGTTTAGATTCGTGTACAACTGCACTGGCAATATTATGAACACGCATCATGCGACTGGTAGTGAGCAGGTTATTGTCGTCACTTTTCAGGTAAACCAGTGTAATACTGTCTTCCCGCTCAATTCGTTGGATCCCCTTTTCATTTTCAATGTTGAAAAGAAGAGGGAGAATTTCCTCAATTTGCTGACTCGAAAAGGTCTTGAAAAAATAATCAGGCATAACCTCACGCAACAGATCATACCAATATTTTAGTTTCTCTGTGTGCTTGCAGACAATCCCTTCAAGAAGACTGGATGCAGAACTCATAGTTGTCCTCCGCATTTATAAAATTATAAAAATAAATAATTATGTGCAAACTATAATACACAAAATATAATTTCCCCAGGAAACCAGTCCCGGTTCCCGCAAAAGAGTTCCATTGTTTCACAGCTCTCGCCTTCTCTTATCTGCCTTGCAAAAAGCATCGCAAAGCCAGACTTATAAATATAACACTTATTTCTAAAAAACCATATATAATTGGAGTTTTTTCTTAAAAATAAATCCTTGAAAGTAGATACTTTCCAACAAACATGCCTTTGACGTTAATAACTCCATTAAGACAAACTTATACGCATACTGATGCCATTAATTTTTTCATCTTCTACTTACATTACCGCAGACCAACTAATAGATATTAATAAAAAAATATTATAAATCATACAATATAACTATATCAAATTATTTAACCCCCATACTGTTCTATTTACAGCACTCTTTATCACCAGTCTTACATAGACATAAATTACACATGTAAAAACCGATAATAATCATTTAGCAACATCAGGTCATTCTTACTTGAAAAAAAACTAGTTTGAGATAAATTTAACTACGCTTTTATAACTGTTAAAAAACTGACTGGCACTATGATAGAGGAAACAACCGATGCCACCCGCGGCAGCAGCAAAAGAAAAATCAGAAAATTATTCTTCTTTTGGACAGCAGCATTTGCTACTGCGTGGCTAGCAATTCTGGTAATTTTTTACCTCACATGCGGCATTCTAGTTATCAGGCCAGTTATAGATTCTGAACAAGGCTCGACTATAGTATATTGGCGCGTAAACAGCAAAATGCTTTTTTTTTGTTCAGTCGACAGCCTTTTGGTAGCAAAAACAGGGGACTATACCATCTGCGACAGAGGCATACTATTGACCCACATGGTAAATCCTTTAAAACAGCGAATGATTGCAAAATTTAGCTTTTCCAGTTTTCTGTACCTGTTAAGCACAAATGGTAAAGATTACAAAAAAGATTATTTTTAAATACAATATGTAAGAAAGGAAATTTGATGAAGAAGAACTTCAAACTATTTTTAACTCTGGTTTTATTTTCAATCTGCGCGATTGGAGTCCGCGCGCAGGCGCCATCCGATCCGCTTGACAACTTGTTTTTTGACGGCTTCAATGACGATAGCTATTTTGTCAAAATCCCTGTTGACGTAGGCACTGGTATCGGAGCCGTTGTCGGAGCCGTTCCGACTGCACTCGTGGCATGTGGTTTTCACTTTGCGAACGCAACTCCCAGCTATACCCGGGAAGCAGCAGGTATAACCATGGGACTTTTTACAAAAAGCATTGGGTTTCTTGTAGGATTGCCGTTCAAAACGGTAAAACTGCTGTTTTGGGATTCCCCTAAGTATGTATATGGTGGAATAACCGGTGATACTGATCCGCCTGCAGAAGTAAATCCAAAAACTAAAACGGTTATCTCAGAATACTAACCGTACTCAACAGCAACCGCTGCTATCAATAAATGTAGCGGTTGCGGTTTAACTCATATTTACCTTTAAGAACAGCCTTGCCGATAATCTTCCCTTTAAAAAGTTCCAGCATTTCTTTTTCAGTATAAAACAATTTTGGCGGACTAGGTTTATCCTGCCATTTGCCATCTCTGAAAACTTGCTGCGGCTGAAGTTTTATTTTATCAACATTAAGTGCATAGAGCGTAAAAACATAAATATGCACACCAGTTTTAGGAGGCGGTTGTGGCCCATTCCATGTATCCTGCTCCCATGAATTCTTAAGCTGCCTAGAGCCGGGAGGCATGTTTTGATAAGAAGCCCCCTCTGACAGACGGCTGTAGCTTGCAGGAATATTAATTACCATCCAATGAACCCAGCGTTGCGCGACCGGGTTTACGTCAATTACAGCCAATACAAAAGATTTGGTACCACGGGGAGCATTTTCCCAATGCAGCTCAGGAGAGACATTTCCCCCTGCCCTTGCACACTTTTCAGGAATCCAGCCGTTATTATCAAAAGTAGTAGAACGCAAAGTGAATTTTCTGATGTGCCTTTTTACGGCTCTTGCAGCAAGTACTGCTACTGAACTTAGAGTAATAAGCAAAAGAATATAAACAAGTTTCTTCAACTTCGGCCTCCTTTAAGTTGCAATTATTTGCAGTTATTATATTTTAACGTTTCTGACAATAATTGCTAATCATTAATATCAAAAGGTCACGAAAAAGATGAAAAAGAAAAAGGCCTCAGATTTTTTCCATAAAGAAGATAGTTTGAACTGCGCGCAAGCCATTCTAAAGTTTTTTGAAGATAATGAAACTGTCTCCAGCGAATTAATCACAGAGTACAAAGCCTTTGGCGGCGGCCGGGCTCCACGACAGGTTTGCGGAGCTTTATATGGAGCCATGCACCTGCTTCAATGCCCTGAAAAAATCAAAGAAGCTGAGAAGTTTTTTCTCGAACAAGCCGGGGCTATCGAATGTGAAGCAATAAAAGCGGCCGGCAAAGTGAGCTGCGCTAAATGCGTCGACCTTGCGGCAGAATTTGTCTGTAAAAAGAAATGATTTCTTCAAGTGCAAAAAAAAGAAGGCTGCCTAATGGCAGCCTTCAAAAGGAAAAGCCTAAACGATTACAACATGCCGAGCGTTGCTCGGCAAATTTTCATTACTTATATGGCTCATAAGGGATATCCAGTGCTTCGGATACCTGTTCATTGGTCAACTTGCCATCATAGCAATTCAGACCGCCAAGAATTGGCTCGGAAACTTCCAGAGCTTTTTCGAGGCCAAGGTTTGCAATCATCAAACCATATTTGTTAGTAACACTTGTCAGAGCCATAGTAGAACTCAAGCTTACAGCACCAGGCATATTCGCAACACAGTAATGAACAACATTGTCAATTACAAAGGTCGGATCGTTGTGATATGTTGCCTTAGTAGTTTCGAAGCAACCGCCCTGGTCAACAGCGATATCGACAATTACAGCGCCCGGTTTCATCATTTTCAGATGTTCGCGACGGACAAGCTTAGGAGCTGCTGCGCCCGGGATCAAAACTGCACCGATAACCAAGTCAGCGTTTTTGAGTTCTTCTTCTATATTATAAGGGGTTGAGTAAAGAGTCTTGATGGTGTTACCAAAGATGTCTTCAAGTTCAGCCAGTCTTCTAGCTGAAATATCCATGATAGTAACATCAGCGCCAAGACCTACAGCCATTTTGCAGGCGTTAGTACCAGCAATACCGCCACCGAGGATCAGAACTTTACCTTTATGAATACCGGGAACTCCGCCCAGCAGAACACCACGTCCGCCAAAGCTTTTTTCAAGGTATTTAGCGCCTTCCTGTACAGAAAGACGACCGGCAATCTGACTCATCGGAATCAGCAGCGGAAGGGAACCGTCACACTCTTGGACAGTTTCATATGCTACAGCTTTTACTTTCTTGGCCAAGAGTGCTTCGGTTTGCGGCTTGTCGGCAGCCAGATGCAAATAAGTGTAAAGAATTTGTCCTTCATGGAAATAGTCATACTCTTCCGGCAGAGGCTCTTTTACTTTTACAATCATGTCAGCAGTATCGAAAAGTTCCTTGCGGTCTTCAATAATTTTACAACCAAACTTTTCGTAGTCTTCATTTTGAAACCCTGAACCGATACCAGCATTAATTTCAACCAGCACTTCGTGTCCCGCCGCAACGTACTCGCCAGCGCTCATTGGAGTAAGACCTACACGGTATTCTTCTTTCTTAATCTCTCTGACTAATCCGACCTTCATTTTACATCCCCTTATTCTTTTAAGGTTAAATACGTAAAACGTAATTTATACTTTTATAATTACGAATAATGTAACTATCTACATGTTTAGACACGTAAAGTCAAGAATAGTTCTGCAAATTTTGCGAAAATTGTCAATTATTACTTAAAAATATAAGCCATTCTTCATATACTCCGTACTAGCAAAGGCTTTAACTATCATTTTAGAACATTTTTCCATCAAAAACAAAAAAAAGCCGCCGGAATAAATCCGACGGCTTAAATTTTATAAAAACTATACCTTTAACACAGCTATATCTGTGCAGCGGTATTGTAAATTTCCGGATTGAATTCCTTTTCAGACTTGCCAACATAAACAGTAGCAAGCAAACCACCGGCAACATTAACTGCCGTTCTTGCCATGTCAAGAATTCTGTCTACTCCCATTACCAAAGCGACACCGTCAAGCGGCAGCCCTGCTGACTGTAAAACCATGGAAAGCATAATTACGCCGGCCCCGGGAATACCAGCTGTACCAATTGCGGCAAGGGAAGAAATAGTCACGATAGTTATATACTGCGACATACTCAGCTGAATGCCATAAGCCTGTGCAATAAATACCGCACTGACTCCCTGGTAAATTGCCGTCCCATTCATGTTAACTGTAGCACCAAGAGGCAGAGTAAATGAGTAAATATTTTCATGAACACCAAGTGACTCCTCAGAGCAACGCATTGACACCGGAAGTGCAACGGCACTACTTGAAGTTGAAAATGCCAGTAAAATAGCATCAAAGCCACCCTTAAAGAACCGTATAGGATTTAAACGGCACATGAAAATAAGAATCAAACTCATTACGACAACTACATGGAAAAAGCTTACTGCATAAACAATAGCTACCAGTTTAGCCAGAAACTTGACCGCTTCCATACCTGAGGTACCAACAACTACGCCAATCAAGGCAAAAACCCCAATAGGAGCAAAATTCATGATAATATCAGTAAGCTTATACATGGTAGTTGCCAAGGCATCACAGAAATCTATTATAATCTGAGCCTTTGAGCCGACTAAATTCACCGCAATTCCTAAGAAAATCACAATAGCAATGATCTGAAGAACATTACCTGAAGCCAATGCCTGAACTGGATTCTCCGGAATAATATGAATAAACATGTCAGTCAAAGATTGCGGTTGCTGAGCCACAGCATTAGAGGCATGCATCGCCATTCCGACTCCAGGCTTAAAAATATTACTGGCAATCAGGCCTAATGTGCCAGCAAAAAGTGTAGTTACCACAAAGAAGAGAAAAGTTTTGAGTCCGATACGACCCATTTTCTTAATATCTTTGATACTTGTCATACCAACCATTAAAGAAGAAAATATCAGAGGGACAATTAGCATCTTCACTGCTGTTATGAACAAATCTCCAATCGGTTTGAGCATGACTGCTTTCTTTCCCATATAATAACCGGCCACCACACCTAATACCAAACCAATTAAAACTTTGCCCCACAGAGGAATCTTTTTGAGTTTTTTGTACATGCCAATCTCCGCTAGTTAGCTATCTTATTTTACCGCAATACATCGCAACATAACGCAACATATCACTCATGTCAACTTTATACAATGTGCAAATTATTGCAAATTCTTATTATTTTCCTGTTTAGCAGTTGTAAAATTGTTAGGGACGCCTAATTTAATCCAGTTTATAAGCAATAAATTATTTGTGTACCAATTTGGTGCTATCGCAAAAAAAATTCAAGGTCATAACGACCTTTCAGAACATAAGTTCAGGATATTTGTTAATGAAAACTTTAGCCGACCTCAAAAACGGCGATAAAGCAGTAGTTATCGGGCTGACTGATGGAAGTGGCATGCAGCGCAACCTGGCTGACCTAGGCATTTCACAAGGATGCAGAATGGAAGTAATAAGCTCAGGCGGCTGCGGCAGAGTCTTGTTGAGTACCAGCCGTGGAAGAATAGCTTTGGGTCACAAAATGGCTGAAAAAGTCCTGGTAACAATTAAAAATAAGTAAACTAGCAATATATACGGGTGATAAGATGACCTTGTCCGACGCTAAAGAGGGTGATGTAGTTAAAGTTGTTAAACTTAAATCCTCAAGCGCAATCAAACAGCGCATGCTTGATATGGGCATAATGCCCTCTTCTGAGATCAGAGTTGAACGCTATGCTCCTCTGCGTGATCCAATCCAGATAAAAGTAAAAGGCTACAATCTGGCCTTACGCGTTTCAGAAGGAAACCAGATTGAAGTAGAGCCAGTATCTTAAATTCAAACTTAAATTTCCAGGGAATAGATTAAATGTTTAGAATCGCAGTAGCAGGGAACCCTAATTCAGGTAAGACATGCTTGTTTAACCAGATGACCGGTTCTAATCAACGCGTCGGTAACTATCCAGGCGTGACTGTGGAGTTCATCAAAGGATATGCAGACTTTTCAAATGAAAAGGTTGAAATAGTTGATTTACCTGGAACTTACTCCCTCACCGCATACTCGCAGGAGGAAATCGTTGCCCGGGATTTCATTGTCAATGAGCGTCCGGATGTTATTGTTAATGTCGTTGACGCCAGCAACCTTGAAAGAAATTTATATCTGACAACTCAGTTGCTCGAACTGCATGTTCCAATGGTAATAGCCCTTAATATGATAGATGTGGCAGAAAAGAAAGGGCATACTATCGATGCTGAAAAACTCAGTGCAATTCTTGGCATACCGGTAATTCCGACTATTGCAAGCCGCAACAAAGGCTTGGATAAGCTTGAAGAAGCCTGTCTGCAGACAATAAAGGACAAAACTTTGCCTAAGGCTGTTACCTATACGCATGAACTCCAGCACGTTCTACCTGAACTAACTGAGATTGTATGTGGATATTCTGAGCTATGCGGCAACTTCCCTCCCCGCTGGGCTGCAGTAAAGCTGCTTGAAGATGACGAAGTTCTTCTCGCAAAGATGAAAGAACTTAAAAGTACTGAAAATCTGGAAAAAGCAGTACAGGCAGCCAAAGCCAAAATTAATGCGCACTCAAATGAAGACTCTAACACTGCTGTAGTTGAGGCTCGTTACGGTTTTGCGGCAGGAGCGGCAAAAGAAGTCACCCACATGTCTGATGTTTCCAAGCGCATGCTGACTGACCATATCGATCGTGTTGTCTGCAATCGTGTTCTTGGACCGCTAATTCTCTGTGCGGTTGTTTATCTGCTGTTTGAATTCGTTTTTACCTGTGCAGAAGGAAACTGGATTCCTACCTCTATTACTTTTGAAAGTTTTACCAGCCCAGTAGGGGTTTTAGAATCCCTGTTTGAATGGCTTTCCGCCTTGACTACTGCTCATGTTACAACCCCTTGGCTGCAATCATTGTTGTCTGACGGTATTATCGGCAGTGTCGGCAGCGTTATGGGCTTTGTTCCTTTGATATTCTTTATGTTCCTGTTTATCGCTATCCTTGAAGATTCAGGATATATTGCTCGAGTCGCATTTATTATGGACCGCATACTGCGTATATTCGGTCTGCAGGGAAAATCGATCCTTGCAATGATTGTATCCGGCGGGCTTGGTGCCGGAGGTTGTGCAGTACCAGGAGTTATGGCTACACGAACTCTTCGCGAAGAAAAGGATCGCCTTATCACTATTCTGGTAGCTCCTTTTATGAACTGCGGAGCAAAAATGCCAGTATATGCGATGTTAATTGCAGCGTTTTTTGCCAGCCACAGAGGACTCATGATGTTTTCCCTCTGGCTGATTTCATGGGCTTTTGCTTTGTGCTGCTCATTCTGCTTACGGAAATTCCTTATAAAAGGAGAACAGACTCCATTTGTAATGGAATTGCCGGTTTATCACGTCCCGACATTCAAAGGGCTGCTTATGGATACATGGCACCGTACTTACATGTTCATCAAAAAAGCAGCTACAATTATCCTGGCAATCAGCATCATTATGTGGGCTCTGATGTACTACCCTCGTTTGAACACATCGTCTCTGGATAAAGAGATTACCACTGCAACTCAAACTTTACGTGCTGAAACAGCTAAAACTGCATATGCACCGCTTTTCGCAGAAACTGAGCTCGATAAAACTATTAAAGCTGCTGCAAATCCTGGTGCAGAAACAGTGCAAACCGGAATTGAAAAGCAACGCAAAGAATTTGTAAAGCAACTTGAAGCTTATAAAGCCGGGGAAAACCCTGCAACGCCTTCTTCTGTAATTGCATTTAACAAATACAATGAACAACGGGATCAGAAAGAAAATGCTTTTGCAGAAAAACAGCTGGTATACTCATTTGCCGGACGCCTTGGTAAATCTCTGGCCCCTGTATCAAAGCTTGCAGGGTTCAGCTGGCGCGAAAACATAGCGCTTATCGGCGGTTTCGCAGCTAAAGAAGTGGTGCTTGGAACGATGGGGACAGCTTATTCTCTAGGTCGTGATTCAGTAGATGAGCCGGAACCTCTAGCCAAAATCATTCAGCATGACCCATCCTGGAATAAACTGCGTGCGTTCGTGTTCCTGATATTCATTATGGCTTATGCTCCTTGCATTGTAACTCTGGTTGCCATAAAAAAGGAAACCGGGAAATGGAGATGGGCAATATTTTCGACTGCTTACAGCACTACGCTAGCATTTATAGTCGCAACCATAATTTATCAAGTAGGTTTACTTTTCTACAAATAAATTCTCTTTTATGAGGAGTAGTGAAAATGGAATATGTAATTGTAGGAATAATTGTTCTGGCAGCATTGTTAGTTGTAATCAGAAGCCTATGCAAGGTCGGAAAAGAAGGCGGCGGTTGCTCTTGTTGCAACAGCAGCTGCACTCCTGACGACCGCAACAAGTGTCACAGTGCGAAAAAAGATGAGGACAGCTCCGAATCTTGAGTTTGGAGTTGTATTATTCCAATTTAGGCGCAACTGCAAAATGCCGACGCTTGAGGTTCTTCGTAACTGGTAAACAGTTTGATGGTTGCAAAACTTATTGCGTGCATGTATTTTCTCTTTAGAGGTTAACTTAACCGGAGGACTAAACAATGCATCACGTCGTAATAATTATTCTCCTGCTGGTTGCAATCATCATTCTTATCAGGTATTTCATGAAAACTGCGGCTAACAAGTCAAGTTGCTCTACCTGCAGCAAAACCAGTGATTTACCTGAAGAAAAAGATGATAAGGACAGAGTGGCCAGTGAACCGGGTATATCCATGGACATCAAAGATGATGAAGATGATAAGCCTGAAGATTGATTAAAAACTCAGTTCCCGCTGTAAGACGGTCAATACCTTCCTAAAAATATTACCGCCCAGTGATGTGTATTTACGCATCACTGCAACCCCGGTGCGCCCTGTCGGTAATTTCCTTTTTCCATCAACCATAATATCAACCTGATAACAGCTTTGCAATGGTTTAAATAGTCCTCCAGGCACGGGATAGCATATAATACTGCCGCCAAACGGCTGTAATAAAGGCGTAGCACGCATGGCTGCCGGTACCGGATTAACCGCGGTAATCCTGCCCGTGTACCAGTTGATTTCATCATCCAGGCATATCTTAACTTTATCATTAAGTTTTATCTTTCTAATATCATCTTCAGTAATATATGCTGACACGATATTCCGGTCAGGCCTAAATACTTCGCCAATAACTTCACCTTTAACCAGCCATTTACCCGGCTTAAGGTGTCTATCCCAAAGCACAAAAGTTCCGTCTAAAGAACTTTTAACTTTCAGAATAGCCTGCTTTCTCTCCAGTTCCTTCAACATGTCATTACTGTCACGCCAGGCTTGCATATTGACTTTAACCTGCCCAAGCCTTCGATTGTCACTTTGAGCCTGATCAACTTCTATACGACTGATTTTCTTATTTATCTCAGCCTCATGCTTCCGCCAGGCTAAATAGGGGTTTCTCTGCAGCATCAACAGCTGTCCACGGTTTACCTGCTGTCCGTCCTTAACTGGCAGACTCTCGATAAAACCATCGCACCTTGCGGATACGATATCAGAGTCAGCTGGCTTCACTTCACACGGCAGTTGCACATCCCATGGCAGCGGCAATATCATCCCCAGTAACAAAACTGCAGCCCCGACTGAAGACAGAATCAACTTCCTGCGATTAACTTTTTTTCGAGCCATAATCAAAAATTTAATCTCACTTTTCAAAGGTTTGAATACCAAAAGATAAACTTCAAGCACCAATAATACTATACCTAATGTTTTAGTAAACTTAAAGTATACAATCATGATAATTGAAGTATATAGAAAAAACTTATATATAAAGGCACATATGCCAAAAAGCACCACAAACCACAGTTTCCAGCCTGAAGAATTATCAGAAAGCGGCAGTTTAATTCCAAACAAATATTTACGCCACAGGTTTTTTACCCGCTCAATTCCACGCTGCTGCAGGTTATCAATTCCAGTCAAGTCCATCAACATGTAATAGCCGTCATAACGGATGAATGGGTTACCGTTAATCAAAACAGTGTTAATTATACTTACGGCAAAAATGTAGTAGGCTACAGTCTGAGTCACCCCAGGAGGCGTGTTTGCCCAAACCAATGCGGCCCCTCCTCCGATGATGATTTCACTGATAATAATTAAAAAACGTTTCTTTCGGCTTGCCAGCCGCCATGAGTCAGTCAGGTCAGTGTACAGGCGGGGGATAAACACAATAAAAGCAAGCCCCATCCGCCGCACTCTAACCCCAAAAATACGGGCCGTATAAGCATGAGCAAATTCATGAACAAACTTAATAAGAACAACAGCTATTGAATAACGCGCCAGCCCTTGAAAAGAAATCGACTTGATAAACACATCAGCAAACTGATGCAGATTCATTATCAGGCATATATATCCAGTAATAGCTATCGTCCACAGAAGCGTAAACGTCCAGCGGTTAAAAATAGTCTTTACGCCATCAAGAGTCCGACTTAAAAAGCGGTCAGGCTTTAGAATAGGTATCCTGAAAAAAAGATAAGAGGCAAGCACCATGTGCATCTTTTGTATCACTATAAGCGCTATTACCTTTAATAGTTAGTCCTTCAAGAGTGGTATCTCCTGCTGCGTACATTCCTCCACCCAATACGGCAGTATTTTCTAGAATATTACCGCCTTTGTAGTTAAGAGTACCACTGGCTGCGTTATAAAGACCTCCACCGTTTTCGGCATAATTATTGATGAGATTTACATTTTCTAACGTTAAATCACCTTCATTAAATATTGCACCACCATTAATATCTGCTGATGAGTTGGTAATAAGGAGGATGGAATGGGACTCTTGTCGATGGCATTACTAAGAAAAGAGGTTTTGATAAGGATAACCTTGAAAGACATAACAATAAAAATTTTGGGCTTTACTTACACCTTCATGGCTCTCCTTTGTTTTATCAAGAAAATGGTTGTATTAAGAAATCATCGTTAGGAGATGTTTATAAAAATTTGCAAAGACCTGATACAGAACACAATCATATTGTCTTAACTCATAAACTATACAAGCAAGAAGTTATAGATGATTCTCGTTTGCTTAAAACATATTGGGATAAAATAGGTTTTTGTTTAGGAGAGTCAAATGAACTAATTTTATTGGGGTATTCAGGCAATGATGATCACCTTAATAATATTCTTAGAGAATACCTTTTAGCTTATGATAATATAAATTGTGTAAATATTATTGAATGGCATAACTCCGAAGAGACTGAAAATAGTAGAATTAATTTTTGGGAAAAAAAGATTTGTAAAAATATTGAATACATCAGTCTTAGCAATATTACTGATTTTACTCAGTGGGAAAACCCAAAGAGTTCAAGCGGATATTATAAAATACTAAAGTAAACAATTTTATAATTGCTCCAGGCTAAGCCTGTGTGTAGTCAGAGCTATGTTAAAACAAGAAACTCTATAACATGAAAAGATTAGTTGAATAATAATATTTTGTACCCCTTTTGTACCCCCGGGGGTACATTTTCTAAGCTCAAATTTGTTCACTTTGTACCCCCTTTGAGCTCAACTTGTACCCGGGGTACATTTTAAAATGAAGTTATAGTATTATATATAAATGACTTACAACTTGTACCCCTAAAAATAAAAAGGTAAAAATTTATTTAAACGGGGCGCTGGTCCCCCCACCTCTAAACATAGAAATATTGACACAGTACCTTTATAAATTCTAATGATTTATCACCCTTGACCTGGGGTGATAATATCGGACTAGTTTATCCAGAGAAAAATCATTATTAGTTAGACAAAACGATAAATCAGAATTACATTTTGCTTGCATAATTTCTTTTTTTATAAAATATTTATTTTTCCAAAATCCAGTATCTTAGCGCTCGTAACCGTAAATTCAAGAAATACCTACGCAATTAAAATAATTGTAAAAATTAGTTAGTCAGGCTGATTTTGCCATTGAAAAATAAAAACTAAAAACTACCTTACAAAATATTGTCGCATATAAGATAAAATTGATTGAAGCAAAGAGAGAGAAACAAGGATGATTAAAACAATTGCGCAAAGAGTGGATGAACACACCCATGTTCCAACCGAAAAAATAGTACCCCATCCTCCCTTTCCG
>JAAEMX010000126.1 GCA_024225035.1 Lentisphaerota bacterium | reverse complement strand
TATAGAGAAGGTGCATTCGATGCCGGGTAACGGAGTAAAGAGCATGTTCACATTCGGAAGGAATTACGGGCAATGGCTGGGGATTCTCTCAGCGTTGCACATTCCATTTAAGGAGATTCCACCGGGCGTCTGGATGCGTAAAATATCCGGAGTACCCAAAGATAAACCCACCCGCAAAAGGTATTTCAAAACTTACAGCCAGCAGATGTTCCCACTGTGCCGGGTAACCTTGGCAACTGCCGATGCCTTGGCAATGCTAAGTGTTTTCGACCGCTGTTGGCAGTGATTAAATGAGGAGGATTTAGCCATGAAAAAGGATATTCAATTTAGACTGACTACTGAAGAAAAATCCGCTATCGAGCACCGATCTGGATTACTTGAGATGTCACCGAATGAATTTGTCCGGTGTTGCGCCACCCGGTACAAAAGAGAAAAACTCATTCCCTATAACGGTGATATTAAACGCGGTACTGACGCTAAAATGACGCTGGATAAATTCCCGTATAATGATATTTCTGGCGACCTGCTACGCCGGGTAGTTATTGCCCAACTGGATGATTTTGATATGAATCCACCGCCATTACCGGAACCTTTACCAGAGTCGGTATTTGATGAAGCATTTAAATGTGCGCTTCCAGTGATCTAGCAGGTTAACGGGTAATTTATTATTATAATCGAGGTGAATAAAATGACGAATAAACTACCGTTTTTTAAGTTTGACTGTGATGATTGGCTCACTGGTAAAATACAGCTTTGCGATATGGAAACTCAAGGTATCTTTACCAACCTTTGCGCAATGATGTGGCGTGAAAATGGCAAAATAAAAAAAGATCGTTTTTTGCATAAAAAAATAAGGGTACCTTTAGCCACCCTAGAGGGGGCCTTGGTTACCCTAAAGGAATTAGAAATTATTTATGAAAATGACGAATATTTGAGCGCAAAATTCATAGATGACCAAATCAAGGATGGCTTTGAATATGTTGAACAATGCCGTACTTGGGGACGGCTCGGAGCAGAGAAACGTAAGGGTACCCCAGCTTATAAGAAGAGAAGAGAGGAGATAAGAAAAGAAAAAAATACTAAAAAAAGAAGTTTCGATTTTCAAGTTACACCAACTCTCGAGAAATCCAAACTGTCCGACGAAACCCAATTGAAATTCATCGACTGGCTGGAAGTCTATCACGCCATTCATGGCAAGATGCATCCAACGGCTCAGAATTTGCAGATCAAGGCTCTGTTGGCAATTCCCGACTCTCGCCGTGAGAAAGCTCTCGATGAATCCATCCGCAGCCAGTGGAAAAACATTCATGACCCCAGTCAGCAGCCTCAACATCACCTCGCTAGCTCGATGTCGCAAGTAACGACAGACGGCGACTATTCGGGGCAATACCAGCAGGGAGAGATGGAATAATGAACTACATCATTGACCTCAAACAACTGCAAAAACGCAATCATCAGTCTCGTAAAATTGAGCCTGAATACCTACGGAAATCGACTGCAAGATTCAAGGCTTTGCTTGCTCAAGTCGGCTACGAACGGCGCAATCCTGAACTTCACGATGCGCTTTGCAGGTATGCGGGAATGTTGAGCACGAAGGCAACCGTCAAGGGACTTGCGCTGCTTGGGGCGCTTGGGATTGGCAAGTCTTGGGGCACAGAGGCTTTGGCGCACTTCACTCGCACCAAGTTTGTTACCGCTTCTGAGCTTGTAACGGCCTACGAACAAGGCGGAGTATCCGAGCTACTGGAAGTGGCAATCCCTCTCAAGTTGGGCTTCGAGAGCGACCCTGAGGACTTGATTATCGATGAAGTTGGCAGAGAACCGCAGAGCGCCACACACTATGGCACAAAGCTGAACGTGATTGAGGAAGTTTTGAGGCGGCGTTACATCCAGTGGGAGCGCCACGGTGCAAGGACGATCATCACCAGCAACGCTTTCTTGCGGCGTGACCCTCGCCAACTGGATAAGCCAAGCATCGAAAGCCTCTACGGTGACGATATCGCCGACAGAGTACAGCAAATGTGCAACATTCCGCAGATTGGCGGTTGCGATCTACGACAATAAACCAAAATAAACTATCAAAAACTTATCCCTGATGGCAATTGATGAGTTTTGAATTGATATGAAAAAGGAATTTTGACAGTCTTAAAATCGCTTAAATAGATTTTACTAAATTGCAAACAAAGCAGGAGACGGCGACATGAAAACACCGGGCGGGTCAAAGGTAAACAGATTAGTTAACCAAGTACTTAATTTACAATCAACAAGTGAAGAGAATGAAATGCGGAAAACGAACCGAAATATATAGCAGAGTTGTCGGCTATTTTCGCCCTGTCTCCAACTGGAATAAGGGCAAAAAGCAAGAGTTTCAAGACAGAAAAACTTATGAGGTGAGGAAATGATTTCATTACTATTTGTTGCTTTCATCATTGGAACTGCTATCGGCGGCCTGATGATTCACATATTTACGAGACATAATTCAGCAACAGTGAGGTGTCCTATGGGAAAGGAGTTTAATCAAGATCGTTTTCATAGCTTAAAAACTGCGCATAAAGAACCTAAAGAAAACTTACAGGAATGTTTTGAGGTGGCAACAGCTGCCATAAGGAAAAGTGTAATTCGCCAGTTAGGCGTCGATAAACAGTTACAGCAGGTTGTTCTGGACTTGCAGGACATGCGAGAAAAGTCACCTGTAAGTTACGACAACATCATGCTTGCAATTACCATGTATCCTTCCAGCTATGCTCAGATTGCAGACAGGCGCGGCGTATCTAAATCCGCAGTCTGGAAGCAAATGCGGTGGGTTGCAGAAAAATATCCGTGGGTTGAGGCATTGATTGACATTATGGGGAAGCGATGAATAAAAAAAGCCCGGCTAGAGTTGAATTAGCCGGGCTAGTCTGGAATAATAAGAATTACAACACTTAAACATGCCTATTTTTGATGTAAAAAACAATGATTTTTCAAAAAAAAGTGAAAATAATTAGAGTCCAAGGTTGATGCCAACCCACTTTGCTTGAGCTTAAAACCTCGAAAATAGGCCAATTTGGGTTGACGCCTCTAAAAAAAGTCGAAAAAATTCCAAATTTTATTATGAGCTCTTTTCGCTAACTGCACATAGTGAAAGGATATTTACTTTTTTAGGGATAACAAAAAATCTATATCTTTTTTTAAACTGTTCATGTCATCTGTGCTTAAGGTATTTATTAATTTGGTGTTGTCATATAACCATTCAGCGTCTTTATAGGAAATGCGATGGTCTTCAGCCGCTAATTGTAAGGCTTCACGTTTATGGTTTTTAATAAATTCCATAGCCTCATCCTGGACTTTTATATATCTTTTGACCCAGTTTGGGCGGTTTTGGGCAAAAGGTTCACTAATCGCAACAACTAGTTTAGGTCGCATTAGCCCTTTTGCTGTTGTCAAGACTCTTGCACCTTTTTTTTCAGCTTTTACTATTTCAGCCGTATTCAATAACGCAGCATCGACCTTGCCGGCAAACAGGGCATTATACGTTTGTGGTGTTGACATTGGTATATAATTGACATCTTCTATTGTCATATCATTTTTGAACAACGCTTCAAGCAGCAGTTGGTGCAAGGTCGCTCCGCTAGGACAGGCAATAGTTTTTCCTTTCAAGTCTTTGACTGATTTAATATTTGGCTTAGTAGTCATCAAAGCCAAGGTGCCAGTAGGGATGCAAACCGCTCTTATTATGTGTAGTTTTATATTTTGGCCCGCCGCTATAATTATGCTGGTAGTATTTATACTTGCACATATATCAATTTTACCTGCGGCTACTGCCTTGGCTTGTTCTAGACCGTTGGTGATATCATGAAATTTTATTTTTATCCCATCTTTTGCAAATTCTTTTTCCAGTAATCCTTTTTTTCTCATGACTATCAATTGAAGATTAAACGGATTTGTAGGGTAAGTTACATTTATTTCTTTGCCCAATATGTTCAGGGTTAAGAACAAAGACAGAAGATAAAATAGAAATCTCATGTAAGCCTCTCGTTGTAAATATATTTCCTCATCAAATAATAAAAAATAACAATCGATATTGTATTATCAAGTATAAGCAAGAAGATTATCGAGATTTAATAGAAGGTTAACACATTACACTCTAAGAGTCTTTAATTAAGTTTGCAAAGGAAGGTTAAGACTATTTAAAAATTGGCTAACAGTTGTGATCTCTAGATGATGAACGTATTTATTTTCAAAACGAAAATAAATAAATGCAACTCAAATACCAAACCGGCAAACAACTATTCTACCACCATCTCTTCCTTAAGGGGGGCTCCCCCTACAGAGCTTACCCCCCTAAAGACCAGCATATCTCTAGAAACGCTGATAGCTTCTCAGGGCGATAAAAAAGAGCCCGACGACGTCAGCCGGGCTGCATAAGAATATTATGGAACGTAACACACTAAAATAGGTGTAAAAAGCAACTTAAATCAGAAAAAAATTGATTTTAAAATTCAAATTTTATTAAGGATTACTTATAGTTAACTGCACATAGGCTAATCTGGTTTCTTACAAAGTTTTTAAAAGCTATCTCTATACCAGCACCTTTTGACAGAATATTTACTTTTCTAGGGATAAGTTTTTGTTGATACAAGAAGTCAATATCATCTTTTAAACTATTTATATCATCTTTGTTTAAGGTATTTATAAATTTGGTGTTGTTGTACAACCACTCAGCGTCTTGATAGGAAATGCCAAGCTCTTTAGCGGCTAACTGTAAGGCTTCCTGTTTATGG
>JAAEMX010000125.1 GCA_024225035.1 Lentisphaerota bacterium | reverse complement strand
ATCAAAGACCAGCGGGTTGCCATACATAAACGCCTGTTTAACCGGGGCAATTACCACTACCAGACCAATGAAAAACACATGCCGGAAAGACACCGAAAGTGGAAGGAAATCAAAGGGTATGACGCTCAATACTTATTAAATGAAGCACAAAAAATCGGTTCGGCCACTCACTGGGCTATGCAGCATGTGCTACTGTCTAAGATTCATGAAGCACAAACCTACAATAGCTGTAAAGGGATTCTTCACCTAGCTAAAAAGTACACTGCCGACCGATTAGAAAAGGCTGCTGGTCGCTGCCAAAAGCTTGATAAGGTCAGTTACGGAATGCTCAAAAGAATACTCAAACTCAAGCTGGATCAAGCTGAAGAAGCGCCAGAACAGTTGTCACTGCCTTTTCACGACAACATCCGGGGTCCGGAAAATTACCGATAAATAAATCATTTTTTAAGCTGTCCGTTTAGGCGGAACTAAAACAATAAGTCAATGAAAAACGCAACGCTGGAAAGCATGAAACAAATGAAGTTACGGGGAATGGCCAGTGCCTATGAAGCTATCTTGGGCCTGCCCATCAATCAACATCCCGAAACCCATGAAATGTTGGCCATCCTCCTGGATGCAGAGCAACAACACCGTTCACTTAAAAGAATGGAACTGTTTATCAGGCTCAGCAAAATGAGGTATCGGGCTACTTTGCAGGACATCAACTGCTCACAAAACAGAAATCTGAGTAAAGAAAAACTCGCTCTATTAGCTGATTGCAGCTACATCCAACGAGGAGAAAACATCCTAATTACCGGAGCCACAGGTTGTGGGAAATCCTATCTGGCTTGTGCTTTGGGACACCAGGCATGCGTGCAGGGGTGGAGAAGCCTCTACTTTAACATGAATCGATTAACGGAACAAATTGCCCTGGCTAAAACGGATGGAACCCTGATCAAATGGCTCGACAGAATGAAAAGAGCCAAACTGATTATCCTCGATGATTTTGGCTTACAGCCCATCACTCATGCCGTCAAACTCATCTTGCTTCAGATTCTGGAAGACCGATATGAAAGAGCTTCAACCATGATCTGCTCACAATTGCCGATAGCAAAGTGGTATGAATACTTCGATGAACCGACTTTGGCAGATGCTATCCTGGATAGAATCATTCCCAAGGCACACCGCATTGAATTAAAAGGAAAAAGTTTGCGCAAACGCTCCGAACATCTATTATGATAAAAGTGTATTGACCATGCCAAATGAGGTGTGGGTAGTTTACTCGAAAATGATGCTTGGAATCTGTTTACCACGAAATAAACAGTCCTAAAATTTTTGGCTTTGAAGTGCCAAAATTTGGAACTATTTATTTGTGGAAAACAACCAAACTCTTTTACCTCAATTTGTCTTGGTTTTCGGCTGTGTTACTCAAAACAAAATCAAGAAGAAAACGCTTGTAAAAACGAACAAAATATTTATCTTAACATTTGCAAATTCGTATGTATCCAGACAGGGGGGTCAAACGACCGGAATGAGGGGGTCAGACACTTCGGAATATACAGTTTAATGAAATAAGTGTACACCAAACTTAATGGTGTGTACTTTATGGCTAACACAAAGATTAGTATCAGCACAGAAATAATTATTAATATTATAATCAAAACCATATGTTTTACATTATTAATCTACCATTTTCCGCCAACCTCATTTGTAATCTCCCAAAAAACATCTCTAAATTGATGATTGGTTAAGGCACTATTCATTGGCTTTTGATCAACAAGTTTACCCAGAGCTTTGCCTTCGGGAGCTCCTATTAAATCTCCATTTTTT
>JAAEMX010000124.1 GCA_024225035.1 Lentisphaerota bacterium | reverse complement strand
GGATTATCGGGAAAAAAATAAAGCTTCTGGTGTTTGATAATCTCAGCACACCCATCGGCTCGAATATTGCCGCAGAAAAAGCCGCAGAGGCAGAAGTTACTGCCATACTGGGCGCAGCATGGAGTTCCCATTCAATTGCCACAGCCAGGGTGGCGCAGTCCGGACAGATACCTATGATATCTAATACCTCTACCAATCCTGAAGTAACGAAAACCGGCAACTATGTCTTCCGGGTCTGTTTTACAGATGATTTTCAGGGCAGTGTTATGGCCCGGTTCGCCCACAGTGATCTGAACGCGGCTACTGCTGTTGTTTTTACTGATCTGACGAGCGATTACAGTATCAAGCTTTCTGAGATATTTCGGAAAAACTTCGAACAGTCGGGCGGCAAAGTGGTAGCTGAGGCGGTGTACAAACATAAGCAGAAAAAGTTCGACAGACAGATTAAGATAGCCAAAGGAGCAAATTCCGATGTGTTATTTATCACCGGTCATACTGAAAGCGGCCTGATCGTCAAGCATGTCCAGGATGCCGGAATATCTTCTGTCCCTCTCGGCGGGGACGGATGGGATGACCCGCTTCTTCTGTCAAAGGGCGGATCAGAATTGAAACAGGGGTATTACTGCACACACTGGTCGGAATCCGCAGATTCGGAAATTTCAAGATCGTTTGTTAAGAAATACAAAAATACTGAAAACTTTGGTGTCGGCACTGCCCTGGCATATGATGCTGTGATGGTTCTGGCAGATGCAATCACGCGTGCCGGTTCGACTGACAGGGATAAAATCCGGGATGCACTGGCAAAGACCCGTTCTTTTAAGGGCGTAACCGGAACAATTTCCTTTGACGCCAACGGCGACCCGGTCAAAAGTGCGGTTATTATGGAAATCAGAAACGGAAAGCCGCACTATTTCAAAACAGTGGAACCGTGAGAAAACTGGCGTATCCATGAGTTGGGGGGCTGAGATTTGCCGGGCAAATTTCGCCTTGGG
>JAAEMX010000123.1 GCA_024225035.1 Lentisphaerota bacterium | reverse complement strand
GAAACATCAATCGCAGCTCGCATTTGAGCTGAGTCTAAGGAGGAAATCATGCCTATCGATTTTAAATCATCGGAAGCTGTCAAGGCGTGGAATAAGCGCCATCCGTTTAAGCGTGAAATCATCAGTAACCTTATCATTTGCCTGCAGTACATCCGTACTGATCACATTAGAAACAGTCATCAGGCAGTGCAATAACTCTGGAGGTACAAAGATGTTTGATATGGCAATTGACCCGGGTAAGAACGGTGGAATCGCGATTATTGGCGGTGACTATGCCAAAGCGTTTAAATGTCCTGACTCATCACCGGAGATGGCAGATATTGTCCGGGAGTATGTCGTCCGGTACGGTTCTGCTCAGTGTCGCTGCGTTATTGAAAAGGTGCATTTGATGCCGGGTAACGGAGTAAAAAGCATGTTTTCATTCGGAAGGAATTACGGGCAATGGTTGGGGATTTTGTCGGCGCTGCATATTCCATTTAAGGAGATTCCACCGGGCGTCTGGATGCGTAAAATATCCGGAGTTCCCAAGGACAAGCCCACCCGCAAAAGGTATTTCAAAACTTACAGCCAGCAGATGTTCCCCTTATGTCGAGTGACCTTGGCAACCGCCGATGCTTTGGCGCTGCTGAGCGTTTTTGATCGCTGCTGGAAGTAATTAAATGAGGAGATAAGGAGATGTTGGAACTTGGTTTGGCTTTAATAATAGCCGCTTTGGCAACATTACTCGCTTGGAAACTAATGACTTATGCAACTCGGAGAATTCAGTCATGAAAAAAGATATTCAATTTAGACTCACCACTGAAGAGAAGGCTGCTATTGAACACCGCGCTGGATTATTAGAAATGTCACCCAACGAGTTTGTCCGGTGTTGCACCACCCGGTACAAAAGAAAAAAGCTCACTCCTTATGACGGTGATATTAAACGGGGAACTGACGCTAAAATGACGCTGGATAAATTCCCGTATGATGATATTTCTGGCGACCTGCTACGCCGGATAGTTATTGCCCAACTGGACGATTTTGATATGAATCCACCACCGTTGCCAGAGCCTTTACCAGAGTCGGTATTTGATGAAGCGTTTAAATGTGCGCTTCCAGTGATCTAGCAGGTTAACGGGTAACTTATTATTACAATGGAGATGAATAAAATGATTAGTAAACTGCCGTTTTTCAAATTTGATTGCCATGACTGGATGACAGGAAAAATACAGCTTTGCGATATGAAAACACAGGGCATTTTTATCAATATTTGCACTATGATTTGGTGTGAAAAAGGTTTTTTAAAAAATGATCGTTTTTTACATAGAAAATTAGGCATCGAAAAGCAGGTGCTTTCTGATGCTTTAGAGTGCTTTTTTGAATTGGGAATAATGGAAGAAAAAGACGGTTTT
>JAAEMX010000122.1 GCA_024225035.1 Lentisphaerota bacterium | reverse complement strand
TAACTGATGTTACGCAAAGTTAACAAAAAGTTGATAATAAGTTTCTATAATTAAATATTTTTGTTCATTGCCAGCTAATAACTTTGCTCTATGCAAGGATTATTAGATTTATATACAGATTATCTGTTGAGCAGCTTTGGTCAAACAACAGCTACAGGATTGTCAAAAGTCTTAGATGGCTTAGTTTCACATGACAAAATAACTCGATTATTAAGTGAAAATAATTTTGATTCAAAGCTTCTATGGCATGAAGTTAAACCATTGGTTAGGAGATTCGAAGATGATAATGCTTGTTTGATTTTCGATGATTCATTGTTAGAAAAGCCATATACAGATGAGAACGAAATTGTTGGATGGTTTTACGATCATAGCGAAAATCGGAGCAAAAAAGGAATCAATCTTTTAACTGCTTTTTATAACAGCAGTAAAGCAGATTCCGAAATTCCACTTCGTATTCCAGTTGCTTTTGAATGTATCAAAAAAGATGTAATCTATATAGACAAAAAGACTGATAAACAAAAACGCAAGTCATCGGTAACTAAAAACGAATTGATGCAACAAATGATAACACAATGTATTCGCAACAAACTCAGGTTTAAATGGATATTAACAGACAGTTGGTTTGCTTCATCAGATAATATGCTTTTTATTAATCGAAATAAGAAATTGTTTTTGATGGATATTAAAAGTAATCGATTAGCAGCACTATCACAAGAAGACAGAAGTGCTGGTAAATGGATAAATATAGAAGAGTTGGTCATTAATGCCAAAACACCCACGAAGGTTTTTTTGAAGGACTTGGAAATACCAGTTCTTCTCTACAAACAAGTCTTTAAAAACAAAGACGAATCAACAGGGGTAATGTATTTGGTAACGAATAACTTAAAACTATCTGCTGATGATTTTGAAACGTTCTATAAAAAACGGTGGAGCGTAGAAGAATACCATAAAAGCATAAAACAAAATACGGGGGCAGAAAAGTCTCCAACTCGCACAGAGCGAACACAACAAAATCATTTATTTGCGTCTATTTTAGCTTATGTAAAATTAGAAAAACTAAAACTTGTCAACAAAATGAATCACTTTGCACTAAAATCTAAATTATATCTTGCTGCGATTAAAGCTGCTTTCAAAGAACTTTATCAAATTCAAAATATTAATATGCAAAAATATTGCCTTGCGTAACATCAGTTAAATAAGACAATTTTCTTAATAAATAAGTTGCTTACAAATATAATATAAATAAAACCAAAATGCGAATAAAGGAATATTATGCACTATTGCTTATTTGGTAGGATTTACAAAAATACAATGTTGTATCGCTTAAATCTACATTAAAAGATATGATATATTTATTTTATTCTCAGCTCTTTTCCTGCTGTTATCAATGCTTTTACGGGAGCAAGTCCTGTTGTAGCGCCCTTTTCAATTGCTTTTAAAACCGCTCCACCACCTGTAAATATATAATAATTAGGGCTGTCAAGTGCCGAAATATAAAGACCCGGCAACAAACGTTTGAGTTCTTGCATGGTATCGCCACCACCGTATAGTTTAATAGCATCCACGTTGCTATCAATCAACTCATCCAAGGCAATGGTTCCCTCGTTAAAGTGAGGTGTATAACCCATTACAGCATTTACAAAAATGGTTTTTGCCTGGTGAAAAACGTTTACAACATTATCTTTCAAAAATGATTCTTTGGCAATATCCAATACATAATTTAATGATGTTCCGGGTTTAATTTCCAATACATTTCTTACTCTGTATTGCCCGTCAAATTTACCCTCCATTGTGTCAGATTCTACAATATAAGGTAATTCAATGATTTTGTTTGAGTATTGTTTGGAAAATTCAACAAATTCAAGTGCATGCTGCATATCTTCCTCTTCAATGCCTTTGATAGTAAAATTATATTTGGCACACAAATAAGCATTGTAAATTACACCACCTAACACCAAGTAATCAGCTTTTTCTAACAATGCAAAAAGCGAGTCGATTTTTGTATCAAACTTTGAACCTGCCACAACTGCCAAAAATGGATTTTCCGGATGGTAAATTCTTTCGAGGTTGGCAATTTCTTTTTGCATCAAAAACCCGGCATAAGAAGGTAAATATTTGCTCACATGCACCGTAGAAGCATGTGCCTGCCACGAACCAAAGGCATCATTTATAAAGACATCAGCCAAACCGGCTAATTGGTCAGCAAATCTATCAACTTCTTCGTCTTTGCCTTCTTCTCCCGAAAACCAACGTGTATTTGGCAAATAAATTCCATCTATCAAACCTTCCTTTAACTCACGTATCAAGTGATTTACAGATGTTTCTATGCCTAAATAGCCTTGTTTTTCATGAATATAAAACTCAGGCACCTTCAATGTAATATGTAATTTTTGCTGAATATAATCTACAATAGCCTGAATAGAAGTCTTTTCGCTGATGTTTATTTCTCCTGTTTTTTTATCTTTTGGGCGACCCACATGAGTCATCAAAATTATTTTTCCACCTTTTGAAATAATATGAAACAAAGTTCCAATAGTAGCATCAATGCGGTAAGGGTCATGAATAACCCCATTTTTTACCACATTATGATCTACTCTCACTAAAACGACTTTTCCTTTCAAGTTGGCTTGCTGTATTAATGGTATTTGAAGATTCTCCATGATTTAATCAATTTTAAGTTGTAAAAAAACGCCCCTTTCGGAGCGTTTAAAGTTTTTATCAGAAATTCTATTCAACAATTGTATTCCAATTGTATTTATCCTCTACTTCACCTTCCTGAATAGCCCTTAGCATATTGTATAACTTGGTAGAAACAGGACCTGCTTTGCCATCTTTACAATACAAATATTCTTTATTATTGTCACGATCATGAATTTTTTTGATAGGAGAAATAACTGCAGCCGTTCCGCAAGCACCTACTTCTTCAAAATCAGCTAATTCATTAACATCTACATGGCGTTTTTCAACGGTTAAACCCATATCTTCAGCTAACTGACGAAGGCTCATATTGGTAATAGATGGTAATATTGAATTTGAAGCAGGCGTTATATACTTATTATCTTTAATAGCAAAGAAGTTAGCAGGACCAGCCTCGTCGATATATTTCTTTTCTTTGGCATCTAAAAATAATACTGAGGCAAAACCTTCCTGATGTGCTCTTCTACCGGCTCTTAAGCTTGCAGCATAATTGCCACCTACTTTATAACTACCGGTGCCAAGAGGAGCAGCTCTGTCAAAATCGCGTACAATCTGAATGCTCACAGGACTAAATCCTTCTTTAAAGTATGGACCTACCGGACCTACAAATACCATAAATAAATACTCATCGGCAGGTTTTACACCAACTTGAGCACCAGAACCAAATAATACCGGACGAATGTATAAAGATGCACCCTCCCCATAAGGCGGAATATATTTTTCGTTCATTTTAACAGCTTTAAGCACTGCATCTCTAAATAGTTCAGTAGGAACATCAGCCATCATAATCCCATAAGCGGAATTTTGCATACGTTTAGCATTTTCTTCTAAACGAAAAATTCTGATTTTTCCATCTTTTCCTCTAAAAGCTTTTAAACCCTCAAAAGCTTCTTGTCCGTAGTGCAAAGCAGTTGCTGCAATGTGAATGTTAACATATTCCGAAGAAGAAACTTCAAGCTTACCCCATTCGTTGTTACGATAGTAGCAACGTACATTATAATCGGTTTTAAAATAGCCAAAAGGTAAGTTTTTCCAATCAATAGTATTCATATCTTTATGTATTTACATGTTTATTATTTCTAAAAATTTGTTTTTAAAACAGGGTAAAATTAAAAATTAATTTTATAATTAACATCTTTTTCACATAAAAAAATCACACACACAAAATATAGCTTATGTATGTATTTGACAAACTGTTTTTTATGCCAATTGTTTTTAGTCTTTAATCAAAAAGCATGACAAAATGTCATGCTTTTTGATTGGCATGTGCTTTGATATATACAGACAGAAAAAATTTAAAAACTAAATAAAATGCAAAAAGGTAAGATTAATGTACACACGGAAAATATTTTTCCTATCATTAAAAAGTTCTTATACT
>JAAEMX010000121.1 GCA_024225035.1 Lentisphaerota bacterium | reverse complement strand
CGGCTTCCGACCTGTCGGCTACACTTTAGTCGGGTGGGACTCACGTTGTACGCCCGTCTCTTTTCCCGATGCCGGAGCAAGCTCCGCAGGGGGACGATTTCCGAGCGCACATTCCCGATGCTGAGGCAAGCCTCGCAGGGGTATTAAAACGTTCACCCACTGGGCAACAATATCGAATTTCACGGGCTTACGCCCGATCCCATCAATCCGAATTTATCTTGGCACGATTATCAAATGTTATCTCACTGCCTGCGCCCCATTCCGAATTGTACAATCCCTGACGGACAGCCCGATGAAAACCGGAATATTCCCAGCCATGTAGGTGGGTATGGCTTTTTGTGCCCACCATAACCATATTTTGTAACTGTTAATCGGCGGGCAACGCTTCGCTTTTGCCCACCCTACATAATGGGAATGATTCGGAGGATATGAATGTCGGATTATCGGCGAGCTTTTTCACCGGGAGGGACGTTCTTTTTTACGGCGGTGACCTTTCGGCGGCGGCATATTTTTGACAAACCGGAATACCGGAAAATACTGAGGGATGTGATTAAGCCGGTGCGGCAGAACCATCCTTTTTTCATTGATGCATGGGTAGTGAAGATGTTCAGGGAGTACAAATGCATCTGTTTGAAAAGGATGACGATCCGTAACTCCCCTGTGACTGCTATTTCTGCCTTACCAACTGAACAAACCGGCGCTTGCCCACCTGTAAGACCATTTCACCCGGATTAACTACAAAATCAACTGATTCCACAGGTTTGCCGTCTAATTTCACCCCGCCCTGCTGTATCAGCCGTCTGCCGTCACTCTTGCTCTTGGACAGTCCTGCGGCTAATAACAGGTCAGGAACAGCAACCGGTTTGTCAACAACAAACTGAGGTATGTCTTCAGGAAGCTTCCGCTCCTGGTGAACTCTCTCGAAATGCTTTGCCGATGCATCAGCAGCCTCTGTGCCGTGATAATAATCAGTAATCTCCCATGCCAGCTTTTTCTTTATATCCATTGGATGAGCTTTGCCTGATTCCATATCAGCTTCAATCCGGGAAATTTCCTCAGGTGTCCACCGGGTAACCAGGTTGAAATAATTGTTCATGGCAATGTCAGGGATACTCATTACTTTGCCGTACATATCTTCAGGCGGCTCGGTTATGCCTATGTAATTTCCAGTGCTCTTTGACATACGCATATGCCCGTCCGTGCCGAGCAGGATGGGGAATGTGATGCATATCTGGGGGCGCTGCCCAAATGATTCCTGGAGTTTCCGGCCTGCCAGCAGATTGAAAAGCTGTTCTGTAGCCCCGAGCTGAACATCGGTCTCCAAGGCTACTGCATCGTAGCCCTGCAACAGGGCATAAAAAAATTCATGAAGCCATATGGGATCATTTTTTGCCACTCGCTTCTGGAAATTGTCACGTGCCAGGAACTGCTGTGTCGTGAAACTGCTTGCCAGTCTGAGTGCATCAGCAAGGGTCAGTTTATCCAGCCATTCACTGTTATAGCGGACTTTTGTGCGTTCAGGATCAAGAATTTTAAAAGCCTGTTCTGCATATGTTCTTGCATTTTCTTCAATAATATCCAGGTTCAGCTGGGGGCGCAGTTTGTCCTTGTCGCTGGGATCCCCGACCCTGGTTGTAAAATCCCCGATCAGAAATGTGACCTCATGGCCGAAATCCTGGAACTGTTTCAGCTTTCGCATGGTCACTGTATGTCCCAGGTGAAGATCAGGTTTGGTTGCGTCATAGCCGCAGTATACTCTTAAAGGACGTCCTTTTTTCAGTCTTTCCCGCAGTTCACGGGTCATAGTCTCTTTGGTCTGGGGGTCTCCGAATTCAGCCCCCTGCATTATAACATTGATTTGCTCATCTGTTTCCTTCATTAATATCTCCTAAATTATATATTCAGAAACCGGGTTTCTTTAATTTTCATGTACATATTCAGAAGCCTGTTTCTTTAACAGTTTCTTTAATTATTATGGCATATGGAAACCATATTATCAATCATTTTTATCAATATCTGATGTCAGGACGGCAGAGAATTCATTGCCGGGCCGAGTGCATATAACTACATGGACATATGTTTTCCGATATAAGCTTCACATAAACCCTAAGGGTTTCCGAAACCCCGCAGGTCTTCGAATACCGAAAAACATTTGCCCAGGTTCTTAACAGATCAGGCGCCAGAAATTAAATAAATTTGTCACAACAATAGACAAACCCTTTCAAACCTGCTAAAAGAAAAACTTCAGGTGATCCGGCCCCTGGATGATACTGTTGGTAAATTCTAACCTGCTGATTTTTCTCGTTCCCATGCTTCGCGTGGGAATGCAGGCTGTAGCGCTTTGCGCGGATATCCTCAGAGTGCCGGCTGTTTTGCGCAGCTTTGATTTCCTGACAGATAACTGATGCCCCGGAGATATCCGCGCGAAGCGCTACAGCCTGCATTCCCACGCGAAGCATGGGAACGAGATTTTTTTATAAAACCGGCAGCTTAGAATTTACCAACAGTATCAT
>JAAEMX010000120.1 GCA_024225035.1 Lentisphaerota bacterium | reverse complement strand
TGTATAAGTTACACATGGTAATGTTGGACCTGAAACTACTGTTCCATTATCTCCTTGACCACAAATCGTTACTGAAGTAATTGGATCAGCAAAGTTGGTCAATATATCTGTACATGTTGTCACTGGAGTTTCCTCTGGTGTTGTTACATAAGATGTATCTGGTGTTGGATTTACGGTAACTACAACTATTGCTGTATCACATAATACTGGCATTCCTGTATCACATACTGCATATTCAAATGTATCAACTCCTACAAAGTCAAGCTCTGGTGTATAGCTAATTGTTCCGTCACCATTATCTACTGTTGCTCCGTTAGATGGTGCTGTAGTAGTTACTACACTTGTACTATCCAATGGTCCGTCAATATCACTATCATTTACAATTACATCTACTGTTACTGGTGTATCTTCTGTTGTTGACTCAGCATCATCTACTGCTACTGGTGGATCGTTTACTGGTGTTACTGTGTATACAATAATTGTTGTATCACATAACCCAAGTCCATTACAGCTAATTACACATACCGTATCATTACCATTGAATTCATCTTCTGGTGTATAAGTTACACATGGTAATGTTGGACCTGAAACTACTGTTCCATTATCTCCTTGACCACAAATCGTTACTGAAGTAATTGGATCAGCAAAGTTGGTCAATATATCTGTACATGTTGTCACTGGAGTTTCCTCTGGTGT
>JAAEMX010000119.1 GCA_024225035.1 Lentisphaerota bacterium | reverse complement strand
GCAGGGAAAAATATAAAACTAAACATAATAAGAGCAGTTTGCAACCCTACTGGCACCTTGGCTTTGATGACTACGAATCCAAATATTAAGTCAGTCAAAGATTTGAAGGGGAAAACTGTTGCCTGCATTAAAGGAGGTACTTTTCACCAACTGTTACTCGAAGCATTAGCAAAAAATAATATGACAATAAAAGATGTAAATTATATACCAATGCCAATGGGCAAAACATATCATGCTATGTTTGCCGGCAAGGTGGATGCTACGGTATTGACTACGGTTGAAACGGTAAAAGCAAAAAAAAGAGGTGCAAGGATTTTGACTACAGCAAAAGGACTAATGAGACCTAAGTTAGTTGTTGCGGTTAGTGAATCTTTTGCTCAAAAACATCCAGACTGGGTTGGAAAATATGTAAAAGTCCAAAATGAGGCAATGGAATTTATCAAAAACCATAAGCGTGAAGCCTTACAGTTGGCAGCTGAAGATCAGGGTATTTCCTATAAGGAGGCTGAATGGTTATATAACAACACCAATTTAATAAATACCTTAAACAAAGATGATATAATGAGTTTAAAAGATGATATTGATTTTTTGTTTCAACAAAAACTGATTCCTAAAAAAGTAAATATTCTTTCACAAGGTGCGGCAATAGACATATTGTTTAAAGACTTCGTCAGAGATCAAATTAGCATTTGTGCAGTTAGTTCACGTAGTGTTCTTGACACTTTTCATCGCTCAAGCGATAATCGTTTACGACATAAGTAACAAAGCTGTAAAAAATATAAATTTTTCGACTTTTTAATATCTACAATCTTAATTAATAACTTTTAGAGTAAAAAATATTTGTCTTTTAAAAGTTATTAATTATAATTGAAAATACATTATTGAAGATTATAATATTAAATCGTTTTAAGAGGAAATTTAATTATAATTAAGAGGTCGAAATGAGAGTTTTATTCTGTATCCTGTCTTTATTTTTAACCCTGAATCTTTTTGGTAAAGAAATCAATGTAACTTACCCTAGAGATCCCTTTAATCTTCAATTGATAGTCATGCGAAATAAGGGATTGCTTCAAAAAGAGTTTGCGAAAGATGGGATAAAAATAAAATTTCATGATATCACTAATGGTTTAAAACAAGCCAAAGCCGCTGCAGCAGGCAAAGTTGACATCTGTGCAAGTCTAAATACTACCAGTATAATTACAGCGGCAGGGAAAAATATAAAACTAAACATAATAAGAGCAGTTTGCAACCCTACTGGCACCTTGGCTTTGATGACTACGAATCCAAATATTAAGTCAGTCAAAGATTTGAAGGGGAAAACTGTTGCCTGTATTAAAGGAGGTACTTTTCACCAGCTGTTACTCAAAGCATTAGCAAAAAATAATATGACAATAAAAGACGTCAATTATACACCAATGCCAGTATCAAAAACATATAATGCTATGTTTGACGGCAAGGTCGATGCTGCGGTTTTGACTGCGGTTGAAACGGTAAAAGCCCAAAAAAGAGGTGCAAGAATTTTGACTACAGCAAAAGGACTAATGAGACCTAAGTTAGTTGTTGCGGTTAGTGAATCTTTTGCTCAAAAACATCCAGACTGGGTTAAAAGATATATCAAAGTCCAGGATCAGGCGATGAAATTTATTAAAAATCATAAACGTGAAGCCTTACAGTTGGCGGCTGAAGATCAGGGTATCTCTTATAAGCAAGCTGAATGGTTATATAACAACACTAAGTTAATAAATACCTTAAGTAAAGATGACATAGTCAGTTTAAAAGAGGATATTGATTTTCTATATCAACAAAAACTGATCCCCAGAAAAGTAAAGATTCTGTCAAAAGGTGCTGGTATAGAGATAGCTTTTGAGAACTTTGTAAGAAACCACATTCGCCTATGTGCAGTCAGCTATAATTAGCTCATAATAGAATTTATATAAAATTTGGAGTTTTTTCGAGTTTTTTTAGTGCCGTTAACCTAAATTGGCCTATTTTTGATGATTTAAGCTCAAACTTTTTGGGTTAACAACAACCTTGTGGCATAAAAATTTTTGAAAAAATTTCTATTTTGATTGATTTTTGCTGCTATTCTTGGCATATTTTTAGTGTTCACGCTCCATAATATTCATTGTAGCCCGACTGATACGTCAGCCGGGCTCTTTTTTGCCCTCATCGCCGAGCCATAATGTCAATTAAAGCTTCAGCCCATGGGTATTTTTCAGCGATTTTACGCATCTGCCTCCAGACAGCAGTCTTTGACACACCTCTTTTTTCAGCAATTTGTGCATAACTGGAAGGGTACATTGTAATTGCTAACATTGTAGTGTCGTAGCTCACAGGTGACTTTTCTCGCATGTCCTGCAAGTCTAAAACTACCTGCTGTAACTGTTTATCTACGCCTAGTTGGCGAACCACACTTTTTCGTATTGCAGCTGTTGCAACCTCAAAGCATTCCCGTAAGTTTTCTTTAGGTTCCTTATGCGCATTTTCCAGACT
>JAAEMX010000118.1 GCA_024225035.1 Lentisphaerota bacterium | reverse complement strand
GGAAGGTCTCGCCGGTTTCGATTCCCTGTGGCGCCCGGAAAGTCCGTCGTCGCAGGTCACGCGGCGTTCTGGTATTCGTGTATAAGTCCGTCGCATCGGCTGGTTCGCAGCACCGTGACGGTCGCCGGGGGCGTGTCTGGCGGCTCGTCGATTGGTGTCGGCGGCCGCTGGCCGAGCGAGTGGTGTGGTCGATGCTGGTTGTGGTGAGCGATGTGGTCGATGACGAGTCTTTCGGGCTGTCGTTGGTTCCAGATGATGGTTCTGTCGAGGAGTTCTCGTCGGATCGATCCGATCCAGCGCTCGGCCAACTTATTGGCCACCGGAGTTCGGACGGGTGTGGGGAGGATCTTGTGGCCTGCGCTGCGGAAGACCTCGTCGAAGGTGTCGATGAACTGGCTGCCGCGATCGCGTAGCAGAGCCCGGGCGTCTTCGAGGTGTTCGGCGTGGCTGATGAACAGGTTGGGGGCGGCTTGGGTTGTCCATGCGCCTGTGGGGTTGGCGGTGACGCCGGCGAAGAAGACTTCGCGGCTGTCGACCTTGATGAAGAACAGGACGTAGTAGCGGCGCAAGCACGCGGTGTCGACGGTGAAGAAGTCGCAGGCTACGGCGGCTTGGGAGTGGAGGAACTCGGTCCTGGTCACGTCCGGGCGGTTCGGGGAGGGGTCGATGCCGTTGTTGGTGAGGATCTACCAGACGGTTGTTCTGGCGATGGTGTGTCCGAGGCGGGCGAGTTCGCCCTGGATGGGGCGGTGTCCCCAGCTCGGGTTCTCGGTGGCGAGTCGCACGATCAGTTCGCGCTCCTCGACTGAGGTGGGTGGCTTTCCGGTGCGGGGAGCAGGGGGGGTCCAGTGGTGGGCGATACGACGACGGTGCCAGCCCAGCAGCGTCTCGGGTGTCACGATCCTGCCTTGGCGTAGCGGGCGGGGGAGTGGGGCTGGGATGGCTGCGAGCAGGGTCCGGTCGTCGTTGTTGACCGGGGGATGGTCCACTTGGCGGCGTAGGACGTTCAGCTGGTGGCGTAGCACGATGATCTCGAGGTCTTTGGAGCGT
>JAAEMX010000117.1 GCA_024225035.1 Lentisphaerota bacterium | reverse complement strand
TGTCGGATACCGACAGACGGAGACTGTGGAAAACCGAGGAAAAAGTTATACTGGCATGACAGTAAAGTTTTCAGAATAAGTCTTTATGATATGAATAAGCTGCTGGAAGTTACTGATGACATTGACGGTATAAACAAAAAACAAAAATATAAATCCGCAAAGATAATTCCGGAACTGACCACTTACTGCGCAACAAATGTAAGCTGGAAGGAAGCCGGTCCGCTTGTACTGAGCCATCTTTATATCAGAGGAATCGATCCGGAAGATATACAGGTATGCCTGAGTGACGGGTGTGAGCATATTTTGCAGGGAATATTCATCCCATTGTTTCCGAACTCGTTACATATACTGGATTATTACCACATGTCGGAAGGCTTGCACGGTTGCCTGAAATCGCTGAATTTGCACGATAAGAAAATAAGTAATCAACTGAAAGAATATCTTTGGGAAGGACAAATAGAAACTTTAACTGATGATTTAAAAGAAATTCAATTAAAAACAGGTTTTCCTGTGAAAGGGGAAAAAAGAAATCCTGATAAACCTGAAGTAAAATTAGATAATCTGATAAAGAATTTAATTGACAACAAGGAAAGGTTCAGATATAAAGAATACAAAGATCGAAAATATCCGATAGGATCAGGCAGTATCGAAAGTGCTGTAAAGCTCTTTGGCAAACGGATTAAGGGAACAGAAAAACAATGGAATGAAGAAGGAGGGGAAAGTATATTACTCACCATTCGCTTAATGTGGCAGGAGTTTTTGTAATTTCAAGATTTGTATATACGGAACATTTCAGTTCCAATCTCTTCAAAATTTCCTGCTGTAAATTTGTTAAACTAGTCAGACATCGTATGACATCCCCTTGTGATTTGACAAAAACGAGATAGATACCGGAAAAGACCCTTAAAAGTTTCTCACTTGTCGGTATATCAGTCAGTTTTCCGGGATTTTCAAGATGTAAGCCTTTTAATGCGGCCTGATCCCTTTGCAGAGATCGTCGTACTGCATATTCCGTCAGTGTCAGTACTCTTGCTCCGAGTGTCAGCAGATTGGTTTTGCCTCTGATCTGATCGTCTCTCTTTACGAACAGAGGGGCTATGTTCATACGGCTTTTCAGGCGGTTGAATATGCGTTCGACCCTGTATTCTTTACGATAACATTTCACAATACCTCCGAAACAGAGGCGCTTAGGAGATGCGTCGGTTACAGACACTTTCCATCCCTGCTTCTCTTTCTCTTTTTTTATTCTGTACTCATTGCGCCGCACCTGAAGCATCTGATATCGGACTCTTTCAGTTATTTTCTTAGGTCTGTTCGCAGAACCTTTGCCTCTGCCGACATATTTTTCCTGTCGTTCCGTTTCTTTTTCGTACTTGCAGCAAATCATCCGTTCCACTTTGTGATGCTTCAGTATCCTGGCAATCGCGGCTTTTAATTCTTTTTCCTCAGTTATCTGTCTTTTTCCGGGACCCCGCGGCGGTGTCAGTGCATATAACTTCTCAACGGCATTTGCAAGTCGCCTCTCCAACCCGTCGGCCTGACTTTTCGCATAACTCGGAGAGTTCACAATCAGTACCCTTTCGTTCCATTCAGTCTTTTTTCCTTCCGTCTCTCCTGAAAGACTGCGTTCGAATTCGTACCCTTTGGCTGTCAGTTTTTCCTCATCGTCTTTTTTGACGTAAACCCTGTTCAGTGCATTTTCCCGATCCGCCATTATGCCGATTTTTATCCATTGTTCCATACGGACGGCTGTTTTACCTGTCCGAGGCAGCGGACACAGATAATGTTTCCCGATACCTTTTATATATAAGCGGGTGTCAAAGGCACTCAGTTTGCTGTCTCCGACATATAACACATCCTTATCTTCAAGATACTCATTTATCCGTCTTATAACCGGTCTGTATAAAACATCGTCAGCCTTCTCTCCCGAAACAACATCCGTCGCCAGCGGCATTCCGAGCGGATCAAGCGCTCCGATCATTATCTTGATCTGCGGCAGTTTCGGATTGTCTTTGCTGACGCCTTTTTGAAAAAGACCGTCTTCTTTTATCTCATGATGACCTGACGCGGTAGTTGCATCACACCTGACCGTATCCGTCTGTAATTCGTATGCTTCAATTGAACATTCACTGATCTCTTTTTCTATCTTATCCCAATACGATTTATTTCCCAGATATTTCAGCAGCAAACCTAATCTGTCATCTGTAAAATCAAGTTCATCCACTTTCCGACCTGTTATGATACTCAGAGTCACCAATATCTTTTTAACATATTCCCGAACCGATACTTTGCGATGATCTCCCTCAGATAAAATATACGCCAGCCATATTATACACGTCAGTCCCCAACTCAGGTCTCTCTGCTTCCAATGCACCGGAATATGATTGTCAAGGACGTTATGCAATTTCATCCGCATCATCACAGCAAGCAGCAGCGGCACATCATCCGCCCGCTCGATTCTGATGACTTCCGCTTTTTTTTCGCACTGCCCGGACATCAGTTTTTCGGCTGCCTCAACAATTTTTTTCGCTGCCTTTTTTACCTTGGATTTCTTTTTGCTCCTGATGACTTTCTTAATGTCATTCCCGGACGATGAGAGTGGTAAACGGACGGATCTCTTTTTCCTTTTTCTGTTTCCGGATTTTTCCCGGCGTTTATTTTTATTTTTTCTTCTTCTTTGTTGTTTTTTTACTCTTCCGCCCCCTCTTCCTTTATTATCAGGCTCAGGTTTGGGTAAATCCGGCCTCCCGGAAGTTTCCCCGCAACGACTGCCGCTGCTTCCTCCGCCATGCCCTGTGTTACCTGTGTTACCTGAATTACTGCCTGAACTTTTTGCTCCGACTGCTCCGTTTATCCCGGATACTGCTGAATATCCTTCTGCTTCTGCAGTTTCGCTTAAACAAAACGTCAGGATGAGAATCAGTCCGAAAAGCCAATATATTTTTCCTTTCATCATTTTCCCCCTCTGAATAAAATTCAGACAATTATATCAGATTATGAGAGAAATTCAATATCATATGAAAAAATAATTAATTATAGTTTGCTAACTTAATTGGCATGATTTTTGCTTACAAAATTTGGAAAATCTGCCAGTTGATCATTTCACATAGCCATTATATAGCTGATTTCAGTAAAATCAATATATTATAACATAAGTTGCCAAACTTTAATTAAAAAAAATTTAAAATTGAAGTTGACTCTGCCAAGCTTTTTAAATTAAAATAAGTTTGATTCCATTAAGCGAATAGGCAGTTATAAGTCCGGATTTTCAGAGATTATTCAGATGGTCGGAATATCAGCAATCAAGATTTATTGAATCTGTTCTTTTGGGGATTCCGATACCTCCGATTTTTGTTGC
>JAAEMX010000116.1 GCA_024225035.1 Lentisphaerota bacterium | reverse complement strand
GCAAAGTTCGGCTATTTTGCGCCCTTTAAGACCTGCCATCACGATTTGAAATTTTTCCTGTGCTGTCCATTTCTTGCGACCCATAAAAAACTCCCATTTTTTCTCTTAATTTATAACTTCTCTTAAATGGGAGCAATATAACTCTCTCAATTTAATCTATTTCTAAATTATGACAATATCAAAACTTATTTTATGGCTTTTATAATTTTATTTTAAATTAATTACTTGATCTGCAAAAGGTAGAGTTGAAGTGCGATGCGTAATAATTATGATGGTAAGCCCGTTTTTAAGTTTTTTAATTGCTTCTAATATAATTTTTTCACTCTCTTCATCTACTGCACAGGTTGCTTCATCAAGTAAAAGCAGATTGGGCTTTCTTATAATTGTTCTTGCAAGTGCAATTCTTTGTCTTTCTCCACCTGAAAGCCTTTGCCCCTGATCTTTTACTATTGTATCTAGTCCTTCCGGTAAAGATTTTACAAGATCATATGCTGAAACTAGTTTTAAAGCATCATATATTTCATTTTCTGATGCGTTAGGGTTACCCCATAAAATATTATTTCTTATTGTATTATGGAAAAGGAATATTTCTTGTGGCAGATAGCCAATCTGCATTCTCCAACTAGAGATATTATCATTGTTTAAAGGTGTTCCGTCTATCAGCACTTCTCCAGATATTGGCTTTAGAATACCTGTTAATAAATCAGCAAGTGTGCTTTTCCCAATGCCAGATTTTCCGAAAACAAGAACTGTATTACCTGCTTTAATTTTTATATTTATATTAAATACTTTAGGCTCTGGTTTATTACTTGAATAGCCAAATTTTACATTTTTAAACTCTATTGAATGACACAAGGGTGAAATAATTTTTGTAGATTCTTGTCCTAGCCTTTCCTGATGTTTTGCAGCATTAATATGAAGTTCAGTTGCAGCTGAAAATGATGGAAGCATACTGAAAAGGTGCTGAGAATTACTTTGTAATGAACATATATTTGGCAGGAGCCTAGAAAACATAATAACAAGAAGGAAAAGTGAAACCAAAGGAATCTTTAAAAGAGTAATAGATAGGTAAACAAATAAACAGATTAGAATGCTACATACGAATGTATAAAAAAATTTCATTTTGCTACAATACTTAACTATTTTTTGTTCTCCTTTAGCGATATTATTTGAAATTTCTTTAAATTTTTGTAACTCTCTGTGTTCAAGACAGTAAGCTTTAGCAGTTTTTATTCCCGTAACATGATCTAGAAGCATAGAATATATTTGGGATCTTGCATCTCTTACAATCGTCCCTTTTTGCTCAGAATAAGGCAAAGATATCTTTATAAAAATAAAACTTATAAAAATAAGAATCAGTGCAACAATAGTCAGCTCAACTGAAATTGACATTGCCCAAATGATATAAACAAGGCTTAATGTAACCCCAGTTATAATTCTAATAAAAAAAAAGGTCCCGTTACTAATGGTAGGTATATCTGTAGTAATTATGTGAGTTAAATTTGAAGCTCTCTCGGCTGCTATATACTGCCATTCTGCAAAAATTACTTTTCCAAATAGTTGTGACTGTATATTACTTATGAAGTTGGTTCTTATATAACAAATCAAATTATCTTGTTTATAACTGATATATTTTGCTAAAGATAAAATAATTAAAAACAAAATAAGTACATTTAAAAGTGTTAACGGAATTCCTAACAGGCTAAATAAGTTTAAAGTCAATTCTGGTATTTTACCAAGTTTAGGATTATTTAGCATTTCCTTGCTCCCAACTGCATTTATGAAAGGAATTAGCATAAATATTCCAACACCTTGCGTAACCCCTGTTATTATAGAATAGAACACGAGTAATATCAGCCTTCTTCCTGTAAATCTAATAAATTTCTCAGTGTACTTTAATAGTATAAATATTTTTTTTTTCATGAGCCTCTTTTTGCAGTATACTATAAATCATTTTTTTGATTTGTGCCATCTTACAAACGCTAAAATTGGATGAAGAAAAATATATAAGAAAATTATCCTTTTGGGTAATTTTATAATATCAATGTCATAAACGGTAATAAAATTTTTAACCAGGACATTTGACTTATACTTAAAGCCTTTTTGCAAGCTAAAATCGCTCTTTAACTGAGTTATTTTATCTTTAGAACGCTCAATAAATCCATCTTTTCTTACAGAAATTGTATTTGAATTAATAAGTCTTAAAGCCGTTCTGACATACTTGATATTGGAAGCGGTCATTTTTTTAATTTCTAGTTTTTGAGGTATACCAAGAATGACTCTAGACAAATAAAAACTGTTTAACACCAGTCTTGTAACTTTAAAGGTTTGAGCAAGAGCTATAATCTCATCAATATCAAATTCACTCTTATTACTAAATGCTGCAATATCACACAGCCATAGTAACCTACTCCATCGGTGCTTAGAACCATGTATTAGACAGTATAGGAAGTTGCATTTAAAGTTATAAGTGTAAAAGCGTGCTCCTAATAATTCTTCATAAATAAGATTTTTTTTTGCAAAATCAAAAAAACTTGGTCCTTGAAAGTCGTAGTTGAATAACTTCCAATGAACTTCAACCAAAATTCCTGTCGCACGACTTTTATACTCTATGTGGGGACAATACCGTTTAATATCTTCAAGCTTGTTATTTATTGGGGTTAATGCTAGATAACTTTTTTCAAAAGCCTTTATTACTTTATACAAGTCCTTATCCTGAACAAGAATATCAATGTCTCTAGATGCTCTTATAGAGATATCTCCATAGAGACTTTTCGATAGAGGTAAGCCTTTCAAAACAGTAAATTTGATGTTGTTTTTATGACACAAATCACTAATTTTTTTTAATTCATAGGCTTGTTTCAAAGCAAACTTATCACTAGCAGATTTAACTGCTTCAAACTTGCATAAAATATCTTTTGGAAATATATTTAGTTCATTAGCTGCAAGATAAATATGATTCTGGACTCTGTGAGATTCCACAAGAGAAATAAATCTATTGAAATCTATACTGTTTTCTCCAATTGAGGTATAAAGTTTTGAGCGTTTATTAATGACGTTGCCTTGCTGCCATTTTAACAGTTCAATCATGAGTAATATTTCTGAATTCTTCAAAAAAGTTTCTTGCTTAAATTCCATTATAAATATACTTCAAGTTTATTTGTCCAACATGTTACTATCAATTTATATCACAGTATTCGCGTAATAGATTTCTTTATCATATAGAAAAATATAAGAAGAGCAAATTTGTCAAGGCTATTCTAAATTATTTACTGATTGTAAAAAAATGTTTAATTTTAAGGTTACCGCTATGCTAAGATTCATGTTTCCATAAATAATTATATGTCATGTGCTACCCCCAATGAGCCACTTCAGAAAATTCATCATTATTTTTCCCTCCTGTAACTGGAATGTCATTAACCATTAACCAGGCATGTGCAATCAGTTTATTTTTATTGTTCTTTGAAAGACCAACGTATAAAGTACTGTTAATCCTTCTTATTTTAAGCATGGATTTGGCTGCAATTGCTTTATTCAAACAGTTGAATTTTATTGGCAACTTATTGCTGACCTTTTGAATCAAGTACGATATATTTTCTACCTCAAAACGCTTAAAGTTTGATTCTGTACATTTAAGTTTATAGTTTCCAAAAAATTTTTTTAGAAAACGATATGGTAATAAGACTATCAAAATTTTAGCTAAAAATAAAAAACACACTGCTTCTAGTAAAACTCTCTTGTTTGAGATACTCAATTTCAAAAATTTTCTGATCAAATTCATTTAATAAAAATCCAATAATTATTATTAACCCCATCTAAAATCATTATCAACTAATATCTACTAAACCATTTTTCTTCAGCTCTATTATAAATGATGTTAAATCTTTAATAAAACGCTCCTTATCAATATCAAATTCTGTAATGATACTATCAGCTATATTTTCTATACTCATGGGACTAGCTTCAAGAAGCTTCCAAACAGCTGTTCCTACATAAGGTAAATTATAGTAATTTCCGTTTTGGATATTAATCATTACAATTTCTCCGTTGAAGTCGCTGTATTCTTGTTTATCGCTTAAACTTACTAATGTGTTTTTTGAAATTTCCATTTCCTACTATACCTCATTTGCAAAATTAACTTATTTAATATAACATAGAGTTATTCCAATAATAAAACTATTTTATCTTGACATATCTTCTTCAATTTTATCAATAAATTCATTAATATTTTTAAGTTTATTAGTTCTATTTACAGAGCATATTGGAAGTTCAGACAATTTCATTTCAATTTTAAATAGCTTTGTTCTTTTATTCATATGCTTAATAAATATTTTTCTATAGGTATTCAATTTTAATAATTTAAGCTTGTCTAATCCTGTATGAGGTGTAATTGAAGTAAGTGTAGCATTCTTATCAGCACTTAAGTTATATATTTTATGTATAGATTCAAACTCGTTATTTACTTTATTGTCGGAATTCACGTAATACTTATTAAATGGTTCTTTCAGTATTTTTAGCTTCTTTTCCCTTATTTTTTGGGTTTGCAGAGTATTACGATCAAGTTTAAATTTAGGATATCCTGCATATACCACAGGTTCTCCATCAATCACTTTTATTGGTGCAATGTCGTCAGTAATTAATTCATACCCTTTGGCGCATAGTTTGAACGCTGTAGTTGATTTGCCAACGCCGCTCTCACCAAGGAAAAGAACAGCACCTTTACTCGTGTGGATTGCTGAAGCATGTAGGGGTAAGTAATTCTTCTTATATAGAATATACCCCATAATAGTTCCTAATAAATAAATAGATATAACCTTTAAGTCATTACAACAGGCTTTATCAATTATTATTTCATTATCATCTCTAACATGAAAACCTACATCTAAAAGGATATGTTTAAAAGTAAATTCATTTTTACTGATACTATAGTAGCCATTTCGGGAGACCACCTTTTCTCTAACTACTTTAGGAATATTCCCAATAAAAATTTTTACATCAAAGTTATCATTAGAGTCTAACTTTAAGCACTCTAATGCTACTATTTTTATCTCTGAAATCAATTTGAGACCAAATAAACGATATTTATACATTTTAAAAAACTCATAATATAAATCAATAGTTTTGTTAATATAGAAATTTTAGAAATAAAAGTTATAATTTTAATTAGTAAGTTATCGTTTTTTATCAAATGAAGTATTCTACATGTTTAAAAATCAATTTCAAATAAAAAAATATTAGTTATAATATATTTTGGATAATTGAAACATAGAGAGATTATATTAAATTAAAGCTAATTTTATTTGACAACTCTAGTTTGATTGTTTAAGTTTTGTATATAGTACAGGTTTGCAGTTTTATAAGAAAGCTCTAAGTTGTATTATATTGCTCCCATTTAAGAGAAGTTATAAATTAAGATGAAAGGAATATTTTCATGAATGATAATGATTTTCAAAAGACAATTGATGAAGATGATCAGAAGGTTAATCCTTGCTTATTAAAAAAAAAATACACTCCTCCTGAGCTTATTAAACTTTCATTTGACAAGACAGAAGGTGGCTGGATCCATTGGTGGTATGAAGACTCTCCTTGGTTTCAATCCTAATTGAGTTTTCGTTTATAAATGTAATGCCCTCTTTTTAGTGGGGCATTACAAATTTTCTGTAAAGCACTTGCCTAAGCTTATCAAATGTCACAAATATTTAAACAACTATTAGAAATATTTTCCTTAAGCTGTATAGTCATTATTTTCTCTGGTAATAAGCTCATCATTGCATGTGGCTTAAATTTTTTTTCTTAGAAAGTATTATGGAGTATTTTTCCAATTACACCCATTAGGATGGAACTTCTTAAGCCAAAGGTCCAATAGGTTAGTATTTGAAATCATTTTTCTACATGTATACCAATGGGATAAATTTAAATTTTGGGAATTTTCCAGTGAATGTATATCTTTTTTTAGTTTGTTAATGTCTATTATATGGCTAAGGTCAGGATGGAGGTCATTATTTAAAGCTTGCATTTTGTATATTTCTTTACCAATAACTGGATTGCCCATGCTTTTTCCAATCTTCCAATTAACTTGTTTAGGAACAAGTTGATCAACTGCTTTTCGATGGAAGTATCTATTTATTCCTTTAATGTATTTAAACTTAGTTGGAACAGAAAGAAAATATTTTATTAGCCTTACATCTAAAAGTGGCCATGAGTATTCAACTCCATAGCTGAGAGCCATGTGAGTACAGTTATTCATTCTAGTAGGCACATGAGGCTTTAACCTGCATTCTAAAGTGAATTTATTAAGATCTTTATGACCTGCATCAAATTTAGCATAATCAAAAAATTGCTTTTTTAAAGAATAATGCTCTACAAGTTCTTTTCTCACAGGGAGGTATGGCCAGTAAGAATTAAAGGCTTTCAAAAACTTAGGATTATATTTATGTTCTTTTTTAACTTTTAATGTATAGAGTAACTTAATAAATCTAATAAAAGTTGTTACTTTATTTCCAGGCAGGGAGTTTATGAGGTTTTTGTAATCATTATTTATAAATAATTCCCTTTGTACTATGTCTCCATGCAGTGATGTTACAAATTCATCACCTCCAAAACCAGACAGTAGTGTTCTAACATTGCTTTTAAAACATTGCTCATAGAAAGGGCTGAAAGAGACTGACAATGAAATTTCAGGAGGACAACCCATTATTTCTATAGCTCTGTTTAAGGCATTAATGTTATAATCTAATAAACCGCAATGAATATAGTTGTTAGGCAGGAGATATTTCTGGCTTGTCTGTAATATGTAATCACACTCTTTTTCTAATAATGCAATGCCAAAAGTGTAAAAGTTATCAACAGGCTTCTTATAGTATTTAGCGGCTAGTGATGTTATTGTGGATGAATCAATTCCGCCACTCGTCTCTGATCCCAAGTTGTAAGATGTTGTTATTCTTGATGTTACTGCTTGTGTTAAAAGTTCCAAGTATTGTTCTAGGCATTCATCTATGTTGACAACATCTAACTGGTGACCTTGCCTAAAATTAAAATATTTGCTGATATAAAAATATTCTGTTCCTATATATAGATTACTTGAAGGTGGCAGCTTGAATATATTGTCGTATAAGGTTTTTTCAAAGTCCATTGATATGCCTAGGACATATTTAGCGGCCCATTCCATATTTGGGTTCATTGGGAAAAGCTTTAAATGGTGAAATAAACTAATGGTAGAGCTAAAAAGTAAGATGTTTTCATCAAAATAATAATATAGAGGCTTTGTCCCCATATGGTCAGTTGAGCATAAAAATGAATTATTGATCTCATCATAAATTACAAAACTAAAATCTCCAAAAATATATTCACTTAAACATTTATTCCATCTTATATAGCTTTTGCATATAATTTCCGAATCACACATTTTTTTTAAAAAACTGTCATTAATGCCTAGTCTTTTGGCAAGTTCTTCCCTGTTAGTAATTATTCCCCAAAATAGAATAATTTTTTTAGAATTTTTATCTACGAAAGGAGTGGGGTCATATTTTGATTCTGGAGTATTCCATAATGTAGTTTGAACCAGCGCCACATGACCATTAAACCAACTTCCTACTTTATCTGTACGTCCAAACTTATTTAAACTATTTGAAATAGACTTGACTAAATCTTCCAAATCAAAATAGCACTCTTTTCTTTGGTAAATTCCTGCAATCATATCCTCATTTCCTCCAATCTTTTCATGATTTTGTTTAATGACAAGTCAACTAAATATTAAAGTTGTAATGTCCTCCTTTTTCAAGTACGCAGTTACAAGATAAGCTAGAAAAACCTGTTCAATTATAAGTCCTGTATATTCTTTTATGTATTTCATTGACTTGGACAGGAAGCTATGATCACTGAGTCAGGCACGGCAGTTACTCAGCTTCTTTTATACCTTGATTGGACTGCTTATTTATAACTTCATTGAGGGCATCAAGCCAGTAACCGGGTCTGCTTCTTAAACTCAATTTGCAGCTTAAAATCTTATTGCTGGCATCTACAATCAAACACCACCTGAAGATACCTCCTACCATAGTTAGAGATCATTATTTTAGAACTAGTCTTAAAAGTATTGAAGTTTAATTAATGTTTGATATCTTATTGTAGAAAAGAAAGATATCTTCATGGCAGAAGCGCAATTTAAGCTGTTATATTCACTAATTAAGCAATACGAACCCAAGCGTCGCAAGTTTGGCAGGCCGCGCCGACAAAGAAATCCTGAAAGGAATACTTTAGATTTTGAAGTCTGGAGCCAGATGGCGAGACTTGCCCAGGACAGAGTATGCGCCTTATCAAATCTGTCATCGTCGTTTTCAGGAGTGGGTGAATGCCGGTGTTTTTCAAAGCGTACTTATGCGCATTGCTAAAGACTATAAAAACTTTGATCTTTCTGAATGTTTTATAGATGGAACTTTTGCCAGTGCCAAAAAAGGGGAGACTGCATCGGAAAGACAAAGCGTGGAAAGGGCTCAAAAATTATGGTCATCGGAGATGCTTCAGGTCTTCCTGTCTCCGCAGTTGTGGCAAGCGCTTCGCCTCACGAAATCACCCTTGTGGAAAAAACAGTAGATGAGATGTGGACTGCTAACTTTCCTAAAAGACTGATTGGAGATAAAGCATACGACTCCGACAAGCACGATGCACTACTAAAAAATAGCTGCGGCATTGAGCTAATCGCACCTAATAGAAGGAATATTAAAGCAGGAACAAAACCACAAGACGGACGTCCACTGCGAAGATACAAAAGGCGTTGGATGATAGAGCGTATCAATGCATGGTTACAAAACTTTAGAAGAGTCACTATACGCTGGGATTACAAGGCAATTAATTATTCAGGATTTGTTCATCTAGCCTGCCTGAGTATTATAATTCGAAATATTAACTTTTGAGACTAGTTCTAGTCATATCAGCCTCTTAATATCAATAATGTATCATCATATAATTTCCTACTTAATAAGAATATTAATTTATAGGAGCAAAAGTCATGAAAGTCCAAGACATATGCATGAGACACAGTATAAGCCACAAAAATGTTTTAAAACACTGCCAGCTAGATCGCTTCATGCTAGACGGCATTAGAGGATACTTCAAAGCCGTGAAGTCGTAACGCCAAATGGGAGATCATGCTGCTGGAAGGTGAAGACTTTTGCTGCTTATCGTGCCTGTGCTAGGCTTGATTGATTAAAGGAGGAATTATGGATAGAACTTTAAAAATTGTCGTCGGAGTTTTTCATTCTTAAGTAACGTAATCATTGCCATTATCGGCTTTGAGCTACACCAAAATTCCCGAATGGCGGATGCCGAAGTTATTATGTCTGCCCACGGTGTCAGAATTAATCACTTGGAAAAGACTACTGAGGAAATCAAGTCAGTGCGACGGGATGTCGCGGCAGTGCGGGAACAACTCGCTAGAATAGCCGTTATCCTTGAACAGAACAGCACTAAATACTATAGGAGAGATAAAAATGAATATCAATAAAGCTATTATGATTGTACCATTTGCCTTGGCGCTGGTTATCAGTTCCGGCTGTAATGCCATTCGGCATAAATCGTTTCGAGTCGTGACCAGTGGCACTGGCGGCAAAATGACCACCACAGACCCGACTGGCAGCGGCACGCCCACACCGTCAATTATTATCGGCTCATATTACTCAAGCATTACCACTATTCCCCCGAGCACTAAAGCTAAATATAAAGCCAAGTCTTATGAGCTTTTTTCTGGCAAGGCGCTCTTTGAGGAAGAGATGGAGATTGACACCACTAATGGTAAAGTCGAAATTACTGAGAAGAAAGTTGAGTATAATAGGGATTGAATTATGCAGATACAGTGCTACAATATTTTAGAATGTTTCATTGTTTTAGGGCTTTCAGCGCCTCCTTTTCTGAAGGCTCTATCTTCTCTCCTTTGTCGTAATATGTTGTTGTAGGTAGCTCTAAGTTGCTCTACGATGTAAGATATGGGTAAGAT
>JAAEMX010000115.1 GCA_024225035.1 Lentisphaerota bacterium | reverse complement strand
TGGTGGTGTAGTTCCCGAGCTGGCATCCCGAGATCATGTGCGCAAGATTTTACCGCTTACCCAGCAGTTGCTGGAAGAGACTGGAATCGGGAAAGACCAGATCGATGGTGTCGCCTATACCACGGGTCCCGGTCTGGTGGGCGCGCTGTTGGTTGGGGCGGCAGTGGGTCGAACCCTGGCCTGGTCCCTGGGGGTACCTGCGGTAGGTGTGCACCATATGGAGGGGCATCTGCTGGCTCCCATGCTCGAGGAGGAGGGGCCTCCGTTTCCATTTGTGGCCCTGCTGGTATCGGGGGGGCATACCCAGTTGGTCGATGTATCGGGTGTTGGGGAATACAGGCTGCTCGGTGAGTCGTTGGATGATGCGGCAGGTGAGGCTTTCGACAAGACTGCTAAAATGCTGGGGCTACCCTACCCGGGTGGACCAGAACTGGCTAAATTGGCCCTGGATGGAGATTCTGCAAGGTTCAGGTTTCCAAGGCCCATGACTGACCGGCCCGGGCTCGATTTCAGTTTCAGTGGTCTCAAAACCTTTGCCCTCAATACCCTGCAGCGAGAGCAATCCGGCGTTGATCCTCAGGATGATGCCGCTCTGAGACAGCTCAAGGCGGATATCTCTCTGGCCTTTGAG
>JAAEMX010000114.1 GCA_024225035.1 Lentisphaerota bacterium | reverse complement strand
TGTCGGACCTACGCCGCTCTCAGCTTCTGCTTGAAATCTAATCCAATGACCGATTAACAAGAGCATGGCAGTTCTAATATCTTCAGGTACGTCTGTCCCTGCATCGCCCCAGCCAGTGACGTATCTGATCTTCACATCGTTAGTGTGGCCCCTTGATGCAGGCCAAGACTTTCCGTAATCAAGCCTTAGCCAATCTTTAGGGCCATAGTCATCAATCATATAATTAGTAGCTGTGACGGTTTGTTCAGTATCGTCTCCGTCTATATACTTAACTGAAGTAATGGATTGAACAGGCCCGCGCACTAGCTCTATATCATCAGGAAAGCAATTAAAAGCTATCTCCAGAGTCTGGGTAATAATCGAACGCCCCATATATTCTTCTGCTTGCTCCCTTGCTGCCTGAATTAAAGCATTAATATCAGGATCATCCAGTGTGTCACTGATTGATAATCGAGTTTTAACAGTGGCAAGCAGTAGCGGCTCTACCGCTGGAGCAGTGATTATTTTATAACTCATGGTTAGCCTTTTCTGATTTGTCTAACTATCCCTATCCAATATGACGGGAAAGCCATCTGATCAGGATAGTATTTCTTAGTTTCCGGCATTAGCACCGGCACTGGCAAATGGTCGTTAATTAACTTGGAATATAGCCATTCAGCCTTTTTAATCTCCACTTCATCCGTCAACCTTCTTACCCTTTTTCTTTTGCGTTTTATCCTTCTTATCCTTCTTATCCTTCTTTTCTTTATCCTTCTTATCCCTATGTTTCTTCCTCGCTCCTTTGCGCTTTTTCTTCTCTGTGTCGGTAGCTTCTATGTCGCCAGAAGCAACCAGCACATCTTCATAAAACTGTTCGTCAAACAATATTACGTCGATTTTATCTGATCCAAGTTCTGTAAAAGCATCTAGTACATCCTCATCTGTGTGGGTGTCGTGATCGTAAACCCATGTGCGATCTAACTGCGGCCAGTTTATCGGCTCAATACCCCGAACCATCTCCCATGCCTTTGTAGTAACATCTCCGGTCAAATTAAACGGAGCCATTATGCCCACTCTCGATATAGATCGAGCGGTTTTCATGTGCGGGCCAATCTTTGGCGAATCCGGGTTGAAGATCCCGATGTAGATGGTCATTCTCAGCTCCTGTCCCAAATCACAATTGCGTCCAATCTGGATTGAGTACGTGAAGATATATGGCGACGTTATCCGCCGGTTTAACGACCGGCGTGAAGGTTATTGGTGATCCACTGCTGTTTGCAATGTTCAAGTTAGTGCTGGCAGCATTTATAAAAGCAAGCCCATTGGCAAAATCAATACCTGCCCCGTCTGCGGTGGTTATTGTCAAGCTGGCACTTACCGCCGGTTCGATATAATACGCGGCACCAGAAATCATGCCGGGCATGTCAACATTGCCAGTAGCTGGAACTGTTACTTCACTACCTATATCCGCGCCGAGCGGTTGCTCTTCAGACTCTTCATACACCAAGCCGTCAGATATAGTAGCGATGTACGGTTCAATGGAGAGGTTTGTGACTGACCCCTTAAAAAGACTGGCGCCTCCATTCGACTGAATGACGGTTGCCGTTGCCCCATTGGCAACCAGTATTTCTGTATAGACCCCAGTAGTTTTATAGCCTGATCCATCCCCGCCCACCTTGACCTGCACCGTTCCTGATTCTGCAACTACTTCAAAAGTTACAACGTTCCTTCCTGCATCTGCTATCCAGTCGGTCCCACTCTCATGTCGAACTAGTACGCTACTGAAGTTGTTCTGCAAACCTGAAAACTCCACATCTCCAGTTGTGGTGTTGATGGTGACGTTCGATGGTTCGTACCAATGTACATAACCATATGCTTGATCTTCCCCAACTTCGTAGTTAGGAGGGCCGGAATCGAAGTTCCACGTCAGAGTGGATGCACTAGCTCCACCCTCTTCTACACTAAAAATGGTTCCGTTAAAGTGGAGTGAATTGTTGTCGCCCCTTCGGCCAAAAGTGTCTATTGTTGTGTCTGTAAACGTAAAGGTCTTGGTGCCTACTGACGCACCATCGTCGATGTCGTAAGTTATCGTATCCGCTGAAGCATCGACTTCATAACGTAACGTGTGTTGCTGGCCGTCCCGCAAATCTACCGATGGTGTATATGTATTGAAGCTGCCAGAGTAAGCAGTAACGATACGACCACTGGTGTCGATATACGACCGACTAGCGGATGAGTTACTATTCGACCATAAACACTGGTGCAAATTAGTCGTACTCGTTTCAAATACAATTTCA
>JAAEMX010000113.1 GCA_024225035.1 Lentisphaerota bacterium | reverse complement strand
GGTTCAATACTTCAAGTGGCTTAGATTATTCAGCTTACATGAAAATTATCAGTTATTCATTAGTTCGAAACCGCCCTGTGCGACAGCGCATGCAGGGTGGTGTGAGAGGGTGGAGTCGTAAGACTCCTCTCTACTCGATTATTTTTTTTCTCAATTCTCCTTTATCTTCATCCCATACTCTTATTACATAATGACACTCGAAAGGATATGTTAAACCAGCTTCATAATTCATTAACCTTTCCCTTTTGGCCTCTATGGTTACGATATGTGATTCAGATTTGGAATCCTGATTCATTTCTGTTTTAAGTCGATCTATCTGGTTGATCAATTTCTTTTTCTCTTTATCTAACGGTAAAGGATATAAATTGCAGGAAATCGAATAATCTAAAAATGGTAAGCTGGTAAGTTCATAATATTGCCCCGGAAACGCCCTGCTACCCCAGCGCTCTAAAAGTATAATATCATTATAACATCCGTCATGATAAAAACCAAAATCTGCACCTGTGCCTCTGTGGTTGTTGCCTTTTATTCCAGACTTAAATACAAGCTTTTCAATAGGTTCTTGCTGCCAACAATAACTTGGCTCGGTTTTTCTTCTTTCTGCTTCATATTTAAGTAGATTTTCATATGGATCTGTAAGAGGTCTTTGTTGATAGCCCGGGTTTGCATATTCAAACATTGCTAGGAAATGATCTTTATCATTCATTGGTGTTATTTTCGTATTCTCATTTCCCAGAACAGATTTGACTTTTTGTTCAAAGTCAGAAAATATATGTGTAGCATTGTTTAATTCAGCTTCATAATATTTTAATAGATCATTGCGTTCTAACCCTGACGGAAGTTTATTGGTTATTTTATATGAAGCAAATAGGTAACACTTTTCCCTGCGAAGTTTTCTTTCCTTCATCATTTTTACATAACGGTTATATCTTTCTTTGCGTACTTGATATGTCCATTTATTATCTGCTAGGTTTTCAGTATCTTCGTCGTACTGATTTAACATTTTTCTAAAGTCTGAATCTACAGCCCAGTAAACCTGTAAATGTAGCTTTTGCGTAGATTGATAAATCAACCTTATAAGTGAATCTATTTTATCAGAATATCTATTTCTTATATCGTTTGCTGAATTGCGATAATCTGAAACTTCAAGAATAATGCCTTTGGCCATGAATCCTCTATGATCCAGTTCCCTCCAGATTATTTTATCGTGCATTATCCACCCATTTGCTGGTATCAGTGTGCTGCTATCCATTACTTCCTTTTTGTAGTTTCAGATATGGATTTTCTTTGTGTTCTTTTGTTCTTATATCAAAATCAGATCCATTATATATTTTGGAAAACAAGTCAAATTGGTATCCGGGAGGTTTTTTAATGTGAAAAATCCCCAAATAAATGATAACAAGACAAAATGGTGTAACTAAAGCCACTACCAGAGTCATTGCATTCCAGTTTTGGCCAATCCCTATAAAGCAAAACAGAAAAGCTATTATTGCTGCTCCTACAATGTATAGTGACTGATTTCCTTCCAGTCCAAGAGCACTTCCTTTGCTTTCTTTTATGCTGTATATTGATGTAACTTTTAACTTTGCTTCATTGTATTGACTTTCGTTAGACATAATCCCCTACCCTTAAAAATCGTATGATGCGTCTGATGCCGCATCTGCTGCTCCAAAAGCTGCAAATAATATTTTTACAATTAAAAATGCACCAGCTATAGCACCACCACCTACTAGCATCATTTTTCCTGTTTCCTTTTCTCCTTTTGACAGCTTTACTCCGCCAACCACTGCTATTACAACCGCAATAATAAAAGCAAACCACATTATTAATCCAACGACCTTCCCGCCGCCTTCTTTTAATTGGCTTCCTGCTTCGCTTGCTTCTGCAATACATGGAATTGTGAAAAATATTGCACAGGCATAAAGATATTTATTGTGAAGTTTTCCTGTTATTGCTTTTAATGATTTCATTCTCGCATCCTTTTCAAATTTTAATTATTTGATTCGTATATTCTTCTATTCTTGTACTCTTTTTTGTCTTTTTTGGTAGACATAAGGAGTACGCTTATATAAATTTTGATTATTGATAAGCAAGCAATATTCTTTGTGTTAGAATACTTTATGATATTTATAAGAATTTATTTCGATATTAAGCTGGTATTATACATGATTCCTCTTGCAGAATAATGTTTTGTTTCCGAATTTTAATATTACAGATTTTTTTCATTTTTCTAACTTATTTTTGAAAATTTTTTCAGTAAATTTCAAAAAACTGTAAGCTTTCAAGACTAGATATTTTAATACAAGAGTTGTATATATTAATACCGTAGGTGATATATATACCCAGAATTTTATACACAAAGAAAGATTTTAATATCATGAGTCCTAATACCATTAATGTTTCTGAAAATCTATCTTTGATTATCGAACAAACTGATACTAATATAAAAACTCTAGCTGACAATATTGATGAAACTTATATCAGTGTATATAGGATAATTGAAGGTGTTACCAAGAAGCCCAAAAAAGATATACTAAAAAAAATAGCTGAACACTATCAAATATCATTGGAACAATTAATAGGTTTAAAACCAATTCCTTGGTTAGAATCTTTTACAAAAGAACGAAGAGTTCCTATTTATGGCTGGACTCAACCTGTTAGCAGATGTGATTGGGTTGCAGAGGAATTAGACGGTATTTATAGATCTACTACTATTACAGATAAAGCTGGCCCAAATACATTTGCTTTGGAAATAAAAGATCATTCAATGGAGCTTGCATTTAAGAAAGACACTATTGTTTCCGTTGATCCTGATAAAGAAGTTACAGATAGATGCTTCGCTGTGGTTTCTTTGCATAATTCTCCCAGTTGGATAGTTAGAGAAGTAATTATAGACGGAACTGATCATTTTCTTGGTTCTACGAATGTAAGAAGCCAAGATTTAGAAATGCGTTTAATGGGAGAAAATGATAAATATATTGGAATTGTTATAGAGGCAAAGAAAGTTTTCTAGTCTTTCTGTGTTTCAATAACGCAGCTTGAAACAGTTAGCCTGTCTATTTGGTCTTCTGTTATATTTATTTCATTGTTAAATAACCCAAAAAGTGCATTTTGCTATCCCACAGAATAATAAACTGCCATAATATAAACTAATATTTTATGATAAAATAGACGTTATGTAAAGAGCTAACTTACATATTATAGTCTACTTAGTAAGTAATTAAACGTGTTCGTTTAAGCACCTTTTTAATTTTTTTCTATTAGTTATAAATTATAATCAAATAAAATACCGCAGCGAGAAAAATACATGAAAGAATTAGAATAACGATCAGAGAAAAGGGTTGAATAGTCATATTTTCGCCTCGGGCTGACACACGGCCATCACCATAAAGCCTTCCCCGGCATTCTTAGTACCGAAATGGCCGGTCTGGGCTAACAGGTCGCCCGCCGGAGCAATTTCCGCCATACTGTGCAGCAGTACCCTCTGCCCTTCATGCTTGATCAATGCAGATAGCATTGTAGTTTCCTCTTTGATTGAATATGTTATTTAACGCTTTAGGCGTTATCGATGCAAAAGTAAGGAGTCTAGGCACCAATTTATACACAGCAAAAGAAGGAGGAGAGGGGAGTATCCCTCGGTGCCTAGACTCCTGTTTAAACAGCTGTCGCCAGAAACTGGCAGCAGCTCCCATTTTAAAATAAGCAAAAAATCTTACACTTTTGAGCCAACTGCAAAAGTTTTGGCTCTTTTAAGTTGATTTTTTAGATATATGCGGAATTATTATGTAATTCATGAGCTATATTTATATATTAACGAGACATACTATATAACAACTAATCTCATATTAAAAATTCATTTTAGAGAAAATATGGAAAATTATTATCACAATTTAATATCATGTAAATTAAACACTCTTTTAAAGAGATGTTCTCTTACAGCATTAGAGCTGTCTCAGAAAACAAACATTGATAAGACTAAAATCAGCCGGGTAATTAATAAAATAGGAATGTTTTCAGCTCCTGAATTACATAAAATAGCAATTTTTTTTAAAGTAGATATAAACTACTTTTTTGTGGCTGATGATGTTTCCCCTTCAAGTATAATACCGGTTATTGATATCACTAAAGAAGCAACAGAAAAGCAAAAATATCAATTTGTTTATGAGAGTGACAGGCAAAGTCCATTAATAGGAGTCTATGTAGAGAAAGCCTTAGAAACAAGTTTAATCCCATCCTCCGCTACATTGGTAGTCGATATGGAACTTGAAAAAAATAAAGCTAGAAAAAGACCTCTTGTATTTTTATACAGAAATAAGCTGTACCTGGGATTAAAACAAGGGGGAAAAATCGTCAATGCAGAAAATACCAAAATTCATATTGTTTCAGAGGTGAACATTTTGGGCTCACTGGAAAAACAAATTGTCGATTTGCCTAAACAAACCTATGCCGATGCCACAGTATTAGAAAAATTTATGTCGGAATGTTTAAATTCCAACATACGCTACTCTTATCTATATAGGTTATTGGCTTCCTGATATTCTACATCAAGAGAGAGCGGATTAAAATTTAAGTCCATATCGACTATATCCACTTTTTCTATGACCTTTATTTTTTTTATCAAAGGTTTTGTAACTAGAGGATATAATATAACTTCGTATAATAATCTGATTAAACATGTAATTATTGCAAAATCTATTATTTGTGAGAACGTCCAAAGGCCCCAAAATGCAATAAAGCAAAATGCTATTATATCTAGTGTCTCTGAAACAAGAAGTGAAAGCATCACCCTCACAAATAAATACCGGCCTTGCGTTCTTTTTTTTATTTTCTGCAATACATAGCTAGAAATAAAAATGGATATAGAAAAACCTGTTAATGATGCAAAATAAACTCTTATCTGGCGGGAAAATATTTCATGTATGGCCTGCTGGTGAGGCCAATTTTCAGATGCTGGTATATGCAGCAACAACAGTATTGCAAAGATAAAAAATATGGAAGCAACAAAGACAATTTGCATACATCTTTTTGCGTTTTTATAGCCATAAATATCGCTGATTATAAAATTTAAAATATATGTTAATGGATAAACCCAAAATCCCCCCAGTAAAGTAAAGCTTCCAAAATGTATTACTTTTACAGCTAAGGTGTTAGCCATAATCATTAAAACAACATATCCCACGCAAAAAAAATTGAATAACTTAAACGAATGATTTAATTGGACACAATTTAAATTTTGAGTATTAAATGCACCGATACACATCCCAAGATTATAGGCTGATTTACCATCAAGATACTTTAGTGCACCGCTGTTATGGACATCATTAAAATTAAGCTCTATTTTGGAAAAATGCCCCTCACCAGCTGGCATTAAAACTTTTCTTTCGTTATAATCTATCTCTAACTTTCCAGCATTACTTGTCATAATTCCCCTTATATAAAGTGAGTATAAAATACAGTAGATTTGTGGCTTCATCGAAGTATTTAGTCACAGCGCTTCTTTCATCAATATCCGAACCGAAAATCTGACCTGGATTAAACTGCTTCAAATAGGAAGTTGAACGACCATAGCCACATCCTAAGTCAAGCGTTTTATTGAGGTTTATATTGTTTGCTTCAACACTAACCTTTCTCAATACCAATATCTTTAAAGGCTATTGAACATGTATTAGCTACATTTTTATTTTTGTACGCTGTAGGCTCTGTTTCTGTAAATTTTATCACTTTTCTCCTCTCTTATGCTAGTATTGAGAATAGTAATATATTTTTTTAAAAATGAAAATCAAATTTATCCAATTGCAAAAGTCAGAAAAACATATATTTTTTAATTATTTTGCATGAAATGCATTAACACAGTATAAAAATGGAGGAGTTTTAAATGTCGAAAGCTGTTATATTACTTAGTGGAGGGCTCGACTCTGCCACTTGTCTTGCTATCGCCCGCGATAAGGGTTATGATTGCTATGCTTTGAGTTTTGATTATGGTCAACGCCACACCAACGAACTAGAAGCCG
>JAAEMX010000112.1 GCA_024225035.1 Lentisphaerota bacterium | reverse complement strand
GGGGCCGCGTCGGCGTCCTTGCGCTTGGCGGATACCCACTTGACGATTCGGGTCGATCGTTCGCCCTTGCGGACCTGGGCACCGAGGTCGGACCATTGGCGGTAAGTGGACCACCATCCGGTCGGGTGCTCGGCTTCGATCGCCTCCAAAGCGAGCGAGACAACGTTGACACCGGACCCTCCGATATTGCATCGGATGCACGATTGGGAGGGTTGGGAGTCCGCTGTCCCTGCTGGGATCTGGGGTTTCGCTGTTCCCGGTGGTGTCGAGTTCCGGGCCGAGGATTCGGCCTGTGACCTGGGGTCCACCATAGCCCATTGCATCTGATGCATGATTCGTGCATGACGGACGGAGGCCGGTTCAGGGGTGGTGGGGTGGTGTCGGCGCCGGGTGCGGCGTTGTCGGTGTTGCCTGCTGGGGTTGAGTTCTTGTCGCCGGCCGATGCGGTGTTCGACGCGATGTTGTTGGGGTGGGGGACCCAGCAGCGGTCTCGTTCGTTGTCGCCGGTGACGGTAGAGAAGCGGGAGTACACGGTGCGCCGTTTCGCGGGGTTCACGAACGAGTTCCCGTGGTCGTGGAGTCCGGCCGATGTCGAGGAGTGGACGTCGTCGATGAGCTCTCGTGGTCTGGCCCATGCGACGATTCGTGGCGAGCAGGCTTGTGTCGCGCTGTTCTTGGATTACATCTGTGATGGCCGCTACGAGTGGGCCGATGTGTGTGTGGACCGGTTCGGGACACATCCGGTTCAGGTTTTTCATGAGTGGAACACGACGGTGCATCGCCAAGAGTTCGAGGGCCGGCCCGGCAACCGGCCGTTCTCTCGGGATGAGCTGCAGCGGTTCTTTGATTACTGCGATGACCGGGTGGTGGCAGCGGAGGCGAACGGCCGTAAGGGCTGGCTGGCCGCGTATCGGGACGCGGTGTTGTTCAAGACGATGTACGGGTGGGGGCTTCGCCGCCGAGAGACCGCCATGTTGGACGTGACCGACTGGTCGCGTAACGCGCATGCGCCGGGGTTCGCCGAGTTCGGGGTGTTGTCGGTGCGTTACGGCAAGGCCCAGAAGGGGTCGCCGCCGAAGCGGCGCAGTGTGTTGTCGACGATGGGCTGGGCGACTGAAGCTGTCGAGGAGTGGGTGAGCGAGATCCGTCCGGCGTATTTCGATGCGGGGGTGGAGTTGTGGCCGACCGAGCGGGGCGGCCGTATCGCCCCGTCGGCGATCAACGCCCGGTTCCGCACCTACCGCCAGGCGTGCGGTCTCGGTGATGAGTTGCGGGGTCCGCACTGTCTGCGTCACGCCTATGTGACCCATCTCCTCGAAGACGGCTGGGACCACTTGTTCGTCCAGCAACAGGTCGGTCACGCCTGGGGATCGACTACCGCGATCTACACCGCTGTGGGGTCGCAGTTCCGCAACGACGTGTTGCGCCGGGCACTCGCTCCGGCATTTGATCAACGGGAGGCATGAACCGATGACAACGACGAAGAAGCTGGGGTATCGGTGGCATCTGCGGGTGTTGATGGCCAACCGAGACATGTTCGCAACCACCGACCTGGCGCCGCTGCTCGCCGAGCGGGGGATCTCGTTGTCGGCGACCCAGGTGTACCGGTTGGTGACAGGCACCCCGGAGCGGTTGTCACTACCGACGTTGATGGCGTTGTGCGACATCTTGGAATGCACCCCCAACGACCTGATCGAACCGGTCGCCGAAACCGTGGAGACCAAAGCGACCGGCACCGGCGACGCCGTCGCGGGGTTGAAGGGCCGCCGGCCACGCCGAGCTGACATCACCGGCCAGTGACCGAGCGGGTCTGTGTGGATTGTGGCCGCGCAGGCGTCACCTTCCGAGGCACCGACGGTGACAGCGGTGGCCGGCTGTGTTCGAACTGTGCCGCCTACCGGTGCCAGGGAACGTGTGGGCGTTGCGGCCGGCACCGCCGCATCGCCGGGGTAGATCCCGACGGGGTCGCCTGGTGTCCGACCTGCCAGACCGCAGCGCGCACGGCCCGTGCCGACGCCCAAGCACGGGAGCGGATCATTGGTGCGGTCGCCGCCGCTGATCTGACCGCTGAGCGGGCGGTCATCGCCGCGGTGCTCGACGAGATCGCCCGCCATGCTCGGACCCTGCGACGCATCGACCGGCACCTCGTCGAGCACCCCGACGTGTTCGGTGCCGGGCCCACCCACGCCCACCACACCGTCGGCCGCCTCGTCGAGGCTCTCATCGACGCCGGTGTCGCCCTCACGGTCTCCTATGTGGATTGTGAGGACTGCGGCCGGAACATGCCGACGCTGCGAACGAAAGGTCAGATGTTGTGTGGAACGTGCGCCAACAAGGGTCGCATCAGCGAGTGCGGTTGTTGCGGCAAGCCCGGGCTGGTCGCCACCCGCGATCTGGATGGCGGCGCGGTGTGCGCCCAATGCTTGAACCTGGAGCGCCAGGCCGAGACCGGCCGGCACCTGACCGCCGAGATCGTCGAGGCGATCGGCGCCATAACAGGCATCGACTACGCGGCTGCGGTCGACGCCATCGCCGCCGCTGCGAACACGAACCGACAACTCGCCTCGCTGCTGGACAACCTGGAACGCGAACCCGAACTGGACGTGGGGTGTCGACGCCACCCCAACACGATTCGTTTCAGCGACGAGCTGCGAGCCAGAGGCGCTGACATCCCGAGTGCGGACCGGCCCAAGCCCCGGCCCGGGATCGAGCATCAGTGCCCTGCGTGTGGCCGACCAACCCGCCAGGCCAACACCACCAACTGCCGGGCATGTGTTGCCGAGAACATCGCGGAGCGAACCAGCACCTGCGCTAGCTGCGGACGAGCGACCCGCGACGCCACAGCGGGGCTCTGCGGGCACTGCCTTCGATGGGCCCAACACCGCTGTGTGACCTGTGAGTCCACCACCGGCCTCGCGCGAGAGGTCGGCGCCGTTCTGTGCTGTCACCGCTGCCTGCTCGCCAGCGAACTCGACGCCCTCGTCGGCGAGAACCCTGCCGGGTGGGTCGTCGAGATCTGCGCCGCGCTTCGCCAAGCCAAGAGTCTCGCCTCGACCCGGCAATGGCTCGCCACCAGTCCGGGTGGGCGGCACCTGGCCCGGCTGGTGACCGGCGACATCGACCTCACCCACGAAGAGCTTGACCGGCGCAGCAGCCGCAGCATCGAACGACTCCGCGGTCTGCTCATAGCTACGGGAGCGCTCGAACCCGACCAGCGTCGCGTCGAACACATAGCGGAAGCAGTCACCTCCAGCGCGAAGGCGATCACCAGCGACGCCGATCGTCGAATCGTTGAGTCTTGGCTGCGTTGGCGGGCACTGCCACGCATCCGACGCCGAGCCGAAGCAGGCAAGTCGATCGTGCATTCGGCCGGGAACCTACGCCAACAGACCCGCACCATCCGCCGATTCGTCAACGGCCTCAACGACCAAGACCGCACCCTGGCTGATTGTCGCCAGGTCGATGTGGACAACTGGTTCTCGGCGCCCGGAGCCACTCCGGCGCTGATCACCCCGTTCCTCAACTGGGCCGCAGACAAGAGACACCTCCGAGCCGAGCTCGACATCCCCACCACCAGCGGCTCCCGCGAGCCGACCACCCGTGTCGATCAACAACTCCGATGGAGCATTGCCCGCCGCCTCGTCAACGACGACACCCTCAGCCCCGACGACCGCGTCGCAGGCGCCCTCGTGGTTCTCTACGCCCAGCCAGTGACCCGCATCGCCGGGCTCTGTGTTGATCAGCTCACCGAAGCCAGCGACGGCGAGATCACGATCTCGTTCGAGAGCCACCAGATCGATCTGACCGAACCCTTCGCCAGCCTCGCCCACCAGCTCCCAATCCGCCGCCAACAAGGCGCCGCGGATCATCTCGAGACCCGCTGGCTGTTCCCCTCCACCCGACCCGATCGGCCTGTCCACCCGACCACGATCGCCAACCGGCTCCGCCGCATCGGCATCGACCCCCGAGCCAACCGAGCAGCCGC
>JAAEMX010000111.1 GCA_024225035.1 Lentisphaerota bacterium | reverse complement strand
CGGCGAAGTCGTGCACCTCCGACACTACTCAGGCCACTCGAGAATCACGCCGCTCGACCGCGCTCGAGACCATCCGAGATCCCCACATCTGGCGGCGCGAGGTATCCCATATTGTCCGCCCGATAACCCGCCCGCCGACTGCCACAGAACGCCGGCTCGGCGACGCACACGCTCGGCGGGATGTGGCTCTCGAGCACGTCGACCACGACGATCTGCACACCCAACCCGCAACTCATTGCCGGGTACTGGTTTCCCACTCAGGTGGCGGCGTCACCATCACGCGCCTGCCAGACTCCCAAGATGGTGCAGGGTGGTGACAGAGAGACCGGGTCGCTGGTCGTGCTCCGTTTGCCCCTTCGGTCCCGTATCAAGGCAACAGCAATCCTGCTCGCAGCCATTCTTTTCTGCTCGCTCATGGTTCTCATCGACGGTCATTGGTTCTTCTGGCTAGCTGGTGCTGGTCTGCTGCCGGTCCTCGTGGTTCAGCTAGCGGAGTTGTGTCGGGGCGCACGAATGGAGATCCGGAATTCCGACGTGCGGACCGTCGATGCGCTGGGACGAACACGGGTTTTCGAGTTCTCGACGTGTAGTGAATTCGAGGTCTGGACCATGCGGGACGGGCGACGCCAGAGGCCGGAGATGGTCGTCTTCAACTACGCCGGATCGGAGAAGAAGGGCATCCTGTCGCGTCAGAACGCGGCGTACTCGGGCTACAACGCTCACCTCAGCAATACGTTCGGGCTGGCCGCGTCGGACCTGGCCGAGATGCTGAATGAACGCAGGGCCATGGGACAGAAGCCGAGGCGAGACTGCAAGAGGTGATGTTCTCGTCCCCAATCGCCGGATTGGCTCGATCTAGCGGCGCGGCTCGGTGAACAACGACGCAGAGGCGATGTGAGCTGACATCATGAGCGCATGGCGGGCCGGAGTTCCGAGAGTCTGAGGCGGCTACTTCGAGACCTGGACGACCCCGAACACATGGAGCGTCCTTCAGACTTCGACTCCCAGGCAACGGAGAAGCGCTTCGCCGAGATGGTCACAAGGCTCGAGCACAACTTCCGCACCACGTGTCGTGTTGATGCCGGTGTCCGGGTCCAGGATGCTTCGCACTACGGCCAGGTGGTCGTACCCGCCGAGGCAACGAGCTCGGGAGCTGATCTCCTCGTTCGAGCCAGCAACTTCGGCTCCATGGCCGTCTACGGGATCGAGGCGCCCGGGGCGTACCTCGACGAGGAACGAGATGCGCTGCTCGATCGCGCCGACCGAGAACGAATCGAGCAGGCACTGCTAGACAGCAACTTCAGGATCGTGCCCGAAGCCGTCCTCTGGGAACGCTACGACGGTCGAAGCAAGTGGCTGCACCGAGAACCCCAGACCAGTTGGTTCACCCGGTTCTTCGACTATTTGTAACGGCCAACCGCTGAAGGTCGGGCGCTGAGACGGCGCAGAGCCGGGCTCACGTCGCATCTCTCTGGTCGACGCCTGGCATCCCATATTGTCCGCCCGATAACCTGCCGCCGACCATCACCGAACGCCGG
>JAAEMX010000110.1 GCA_024225035.1 Lentisphaerota bacterium | reverse complement strand
GATTTCGACGGCGATGGAATGGCCGATTACGCCGGTCTCGACGCCAGCGATACTGGTTGGGTGTTCCAACTGGCCGGGCTGGCCACCACACGTTATGTGGATGACGATTACTGCAGCGCCTGCAGCAATGACGGACATACCTGGGGCGTTGATGCCTTCGATGCCGTCCAACCCGCCATCGATGCTGCCTGGTTTGCCGATACCATTATGATCGCCGCTGGCGTTTACAGCAACGCGACCGTCCATGCCGGACAAGATTACCTGAGCTTGCATGGTAGCGATGCTGACGCCGTCTTCATTGACGGCAACGGCGGCGCCGCCATCACCCTCCTGCCCGCCGACGAGGTGTCGACTACCTACCCCAACATCGAAGGGGTCAGCATCAGCAACCTGACAATTCGCAATGCTGCCACTGCTATTGTTGTCAATTATGGTGGACGTACCAGCGCCAGACCGGTTAGCGGCGATGACCGTAACATCCAGATCAGCAATGTCCTCTTCTACCAAGACATCGCCGATAGCACCGCCATCAACGCCTTGAGTTCTGCTCTGCAGGTCTCGCATAACACCTTCGTCTCCAATGCCTCCGGCGTAACGCTGCTGCACAGCCGGCCGGGAGCCTTAACCGAGAATGACATCTTCCTGCAAGATAATCTCTTCGTCGCCCTGCCCAATGCCGCTCCCCTGCCCTACTGGTGGCTGGACGACAGCAGCCAGAATCCCGGACGAGAATTAAGCAATGGTTTCGCCAGTGAGAATGCCGCCGCTAGCGATTGGCAGAGCACGCCCAGCGGCGCCCTCATGACCATCGAGGATGCCAAGTTCCTCAATGTGGCCAAAGAGATCTTCCGTATCGGCGCCAACTCCGCTGCCGTGGGACAGGCTAGTGGCGGCAGCGACCAGGGCTACTACAACTACAAGGCGCCGGTCTACGTAGAAGCGACCTGCTGCGCCAAGTGTGATAACGACGGCCACACCTGGGGCGCCGACGCCTTCACCAGCATCCAGGAGGGCATCGCCCGCGGCGCTCAGAAAGTGCTGGTCGACCCCGGACTCTATCGAGAGCGCATCTCCCTGGTCAATGGCGTTTCCGTCTTCGGCAGTGGCGCCGGCCTAACGGTGCTGGCCCCACCCGACAGCAATGGCGGACACCTGGCCGGTTTCGAGAACGCCAAGGAAGCGACCCTGGCCCTGATCACGATTGCCGGTGAAGATACAGCCGACGGCATCAAAGTAAGTGCTGAGGGCGAGGCCACTCTGGAACGACTCATCATCCGTAACACCGGCGCCGCCATCAGCGTCACCGACAGCAGCGCCCTGGCCACAGTGGTTAATAGCACCATCGTCAGCAACGATGCCGGTGTGTCTGCCACGCAATGTAGCAGCATTGATATCCGCAACAGTATTCTCGCCTTCCATCAGAACGCTGCTTTGAGCTACGACAGCAGTAGTTGTGACAGCACCCAGACCACATTGCATACCTACAATGCCTATTGGCGTAACGGCAGCGACCTGGCCATTGACGGCAGCGCCATCGATTCTCCGGGCCCCGGTGAGATATTCGTTGACCCACGCTTTACCGATGTCAACAACCATGACTACAGACCTCTCGCCGACTCACCCGTCGTCGATGCCGGCGATCCCTCCGATCCCGCCCCACCAGGCAGTGGTGAGCGTGTGGACATGGGCTACGCCCAATCGGCCGAAGCCGCCGTCTATGCCAGCAAGGATTACTGCGAGCAGTGTCTCAATGATGGTCTGGAATGGCAAGTGACAGCCTTCGACAGCATCCAGGACGCCGTCGACAATGTGCCCGCCATCGAGGTCGTCTGGTCTGTTGTTGTGTTTGGTGGCGACTCCGCCACCATGCTCTACACCGAGAATG
>JAAEMX010000109.1 GCA_024225035.1 Lentisphaerota bacterium | reverse complement strand
CTGGATAGCAGCCGACACAGGCTGAACCGAAAGAGTTATTGCCAGCAGAATAAACAATATGCCGTATGTTTTAAAAATCTTTCTCATTGAACAATCTCCTTTTTGTTGAAAATGTTTGAACTGATTTACATAATAATACAAAAGTTTTTGAATTTCATAAGCTTCTGATAATAATCAGGCGGCGCTCTCTGGCTTGCTAACATTTCAAACTCAAGGTTACAAAAGCACTGGAATAAAAAAGGTCCCAAACCGGTATTTGGAAACGCAATATTATTCTTTTCCTATTGGCTGACTGCGGTATAGGTGTAATCGTTATAAAGCCAGTCGCCGTCCACTACTGACCACAACCGGACATATAACGTCCCCCCGTTATCCGGCAAATCAGATACAATGTTTGATGTATTTGTTCCCTGGTCGCCTGAGTAGATATCATGTCCTTCTGCTGATGTGCCAATCCACATCCAGTATTTGGAAGCATCTGTATTATTCCAGGTAAACGTCACACTGGTTGAACCCAAAGTTGAACCGGGCGTCGGACTCTGCATCACGGCTGACAATGAACAGGCAGTATATGTGTAATCATTATAAAGCCAGTCGCCGTCCACTACTGACCACAGTCTGACATACAAGGTTTCCCCGCTGCCTGGCAGATCAGATATGCTTTTCGACGTGCCTGTTCCCTGGTCCCCTGAATATATATCATGTCCTCCTGCTGATGTACCGACCCACAGCCAGTAGCTGGAAGCGCCTGAGTTATTCCACGTAAACGATTCACTCGTGGAACTCAGTGCTGACCCGGGTGTCGGACTCTGAATATGGGCT
>JAAEMX010000108.1 GCA_024225035.1 Lentisphaerota bacterium | reverse complement strand
GAAAGGTAAAGGCGGCACCGATACATTCTATGGCGGTGATGGCAATGACAAGATTATCGGGGATGACGGTGACGACACCATGTATGGCGGCAAAGGCAATGACATACTTTCCGCCCTTGCCGGACTTGATACGCTGAATGGCGGTGAGGGTAATGACTATTTATATGGCGGCAAGGATGCTGATATCCTGAACGGCGATGCCGGCCTCGATAAACTGCGTGGTAATCGTGGCAATGACACGCTGAATGGCGGGGGTGATAGTGATGACCTGCGCGGTGGTGGCAGTGAGGATATCCTGAACGGCGATGGTGGCAATGACTATCTGTATGGAGAGAACCATTCTGATACGCTGAATGGCGGAGCAGGAAATGATGTGCTTACCGGTGGCTTTGGCGGTGGTGTGCTGGATGGATATCTGGATACATTTATCTACGAGGACACTGCCAATGGCGGTGGTGGCTTTGATCGCATCAAGGACTTTGAAAACGGTATTGATATAATCGATCTGCAGAGTTTCAGCTTTGCCAGTTTTGCCGATGTTACCGCTATATCCAGCGACACAGCAAGCGGCCTTCGCATTGATGCAGGCGGTGGTGATGTGTTGTTCATCGAGAACTTCTATCTGGCCAGTTTTGATGCTGGCGATGTGGTGATTTAGGACTATTCAGGTTATCCCAATTGTGTTAGGCTCGCCGAAAGTAGCTTGTGAGATGATGTCACAGGATTGTCACGGGATCACCACCAGAAGGCCGCAGATGATCGTTAGACTGTGATGCGGCACACAGAATTTTGGGAAAATGTATCATGGCAGTCATGTCAGCATACGAGCAATATATGCTCGAAATG
>JAAEMX010000107.1 GCA_024225035.1 Lentisphaerota bacterium | reverse complement strand
TCCGACATGAAGTCCGCTACGATGACCATGTCGGTGATGACCTCTTCCAGGAAGATGCGTCGCAGGTCGGTGAGGGAGAAGATGCCGACTAGGCCTTCGTCATCGATGACAGGGAAGTGTGTCTCGTGGGATTCCGCCACGATGCGCATGGCGCCGCGCAGGGTTACATCCTCGTGGATGAGCGTTGGTTGTCGCACTTCTTCGAGCACGTCCTCCACCTTCATCGACTGCAACACGTCGATGACGAATTCGCCGGCGTGGGCTGGGGAGTTGATGGGGGAAGGGACTTGCGAGGTGTAAAGGGTCCAGCGCACGGAGAGCAGGGTGTGGATCACGGCCACTAGCATGAGGGGAGCTAGCATGTGGTAGCCGCCGGTCATCTCGGAGACCATGACCACCGATGCGATGGGGGTCTTGGCGGCGCCGGCGAAGAAACCGCCCATGCCGACCAGGGCTAGGGCGCCCGGTTGGATGCCTGGAATCATGGTGTGGGCGATGGTGCCCACGCCAGCACCGACCAGTGCGCCGATCGCGAGGGCGGGTGCGAAGACACCACCCGATCCGCCGGAGGCTACCGACAAGGACGTGGCTAGAATCTTTCCTAGCAGCAGTACGATGATCAGCTTGGGGGCTAGGTCGCCTTCGATGGCGGACTTGATCAATCCGTAGCCACCGAACAGGATTCCGTTCTCGCCGCCGAAACCAGCGATGCCCATGGCCAGCAGGCCGACCAGCAAACCACCGATCGCGGGACGCAGAATCGGGTGCACGGGTTTCATGGCCTTGAAGAGATTTTCAACGCCGTAAAAGACCTTCGTATAGAGGAAACCAAACACCGTGCAGATGACGCCGAGCAGCAGGTAGATCCAGATCTGCGATGGTTCGAAGGTGAGCGATTGCAGCAGCTCGGGGGAGAGGTCGACCGCGCGATGGGGGCCGGTGATCGAAGTGAAGGTGGCGTAGGCGAAGGTGGACGCCACGATGCAGGGGATGATCGCTTCGCCCTCGAACTCGGCCCGGCGATAGAGCACCTCGGGCATGAAGAGTGCGCCGCCGAGGGGCGATGAGAACATGGCGCCGATGCCGGCGGAGGCGCCGGCGATCACGAACAGGCGGCGGTCACGGTCGGAAAGGCCCAGACCTTCTGAAACGGTGCTTCCGAGGCCCGCGCCCACTTGGGCCACGGGGCCCTCTTGACCCGCCGAGCCGCCGGAGCCGATGGTGATGGCGCTGGTCAGGGCTTTGAGGGCGATGATGCGCTTGCGCATGATGCCCTTCTGGCGGTGGAAGGCGCGGATGACCGAGTCGGTACCGTGGCCTTCGGCTTCAGGAGCCAGCGTGCAGGCGATGTAGCCCACCAGCAGGCCGCCCGCTGCGGGGATGAGCACGATCCACCATTGGCTCCAACCCACCTGGCCCAGGCCTTCGGTGGTCAGTCCGGTTGGGGCTACAAAAAACCATTGGCGGCAGAAGTGGATGAGTTCCTTGAAGAGCCAACCGACAACCCCAGCCAGTACGCCCAAACCACCCGATAGCAGGACCCACTTTGCCAAATGGCCGGTTCGAATCGATTGCAGTGCCCTTTCTTTAAGGGACAGTCTTTGCTTCGTTTCCGCGGCCATGGGGCCAGAGTATGCCTACACGCGCCCAGCGCGAAAGGCGCGTCACCTAATTATTGGTGGTGCCGCTCGCTTTGTGCCACAGGAGTGGGGCAAAGGGGGGCTACTCGCCCCCGTAGGGCATGGC
>JAAEMX010000106.1 GCA_024225035.1 Lentisphaerota bacterium | reverse complement strand
TATAAGTCTAGCTTGCTTTATTACATTTACATTCAGGATAAAAAAGATAATTACTATTGGTACTTGCTGCCGGATAATGAAATAACTGATGACTATGTGCGGGAAATCGCAGCCTTGCGGCCGGACTCCTCTAATAAAAAAGAAGGCAATATGTTTGAAAATTATGTCCACAATAACCGCATGCATGACTACTTTGATACGAGTAAAATGTATTTGGCGTTAGAGGATTTCGCGGTTGCCAAACTTAAAAAACATCATTGGCTGCAAAAGAAAGCGGAAATTCTTGGCATTAAGTCATCTCCGCCTGAAAATAATGTACAACCACAGGTCCGGCCTAAGAGTAATTGGATGACTGGCTATGTCTAGGTTAACGGCGCTTCTATTATAAAAAGGAGCGCTTTTTTATGACAGCTTTTCCATATGAACTTACCGCGAGTTGTTCGCAGCACTGGGAGGTGAGCTTTGCTGAGTATCCTCCGACAGACGGCTGGACACTTCGTTATTTAATCCGAGTGAGTACTGACCGAATAATCGAACTTACCGCTACTCCTGAAGATGATACCTACACCTTTACTATGGCTGCCGATGTTTTAGCCGGAGTTGAGGCAAGTGTCGTCAAATGGCAGTGTCAGGCAATAAAAGGCGATGAAAAATATTTAGTCGCTTCTGGCAAAGTTCGACTGCACGCTGATTTATCCGACCTGAACGTCGATTCGCGCAGCTATCCTGAAAAAATGCTGGAAGCTATTAATGCGGTATTAGCTGGTAAGCTGGATAATCCGGTCGTTGAAACTGAGTACAATGGTCGCCGTTTAAAGTATATGACTACCAGTGAATTACTCAGACTGCGGACACTGTTTTTACGTATGTTGCCTCAGAACCAAGGCATAAGAACCATAAAAGTGGAGTTTAAACATGGCTAATCTATTTAAAAAGATATTTTCACGTAGTGCCAAGACTCCTAAAATATTATGGAGGAATTTTCAGGCGGCTCG
>JAAEMX010000105.1 GCA_024225035.1 Lentisphaerota bacterium | reverse complement strand
GATGATGCGGTGGACGGTGCGCCGGCAGATGGGGGCGTGTTCGTCGGCGAGGAGGCGGCCGGTGGTGCGGATGTGGTCGGTGTTGGTGGCGGTCCATTGGGCGAAGAGGTCGACGAGTTCGTCATGGAGGGGGATGAGGCGGTCGTTGCGGAGTTTGCCGACGGGGACTCGGAGCCAGTGGCCGTTGTCGCCGATGTGGGTGACGGCGTCGGCGGCCAGGTTGGTGAGTTCGGAGGCTCGTAGTCCGGTGCGGGCGAGGACTTGGGCGACGAGGCGGTAGCGGGGGATGGGGTGGTTGCGGGCGGCGGCGGTGAACGCGGCGGCTTGTTGGTCGTTGAGGAATTTGGGGAGTGGTTCGGTTCGGGGGGCGATGTCGCCGGTGAGGATGGGGTTGCGGGTGGGGGCGTCGGGCCAGTCCCATTCGATGAGTCGTTCGAAGAAGCTGCGGATGGTTCGGAGCCGGTTGCGTTGGGTGTTGGCGGCCAGGCGGTTGCTGTGGGCGAGTGAGGTCTTGTAGTTCTCGATGTCG
>JAAEMX010000104.1 GCA_024225035.1 Lentisphaerota bacterium | reverse complement strand
TTGTCCTCAAGAGCGCCACCAGCCCCTTGATCTTTCCTCCTGCACGATTGAAATCGCGCGCATTGAACTCGAACGTCTGCGTCGAGTCCTTCCTTGTTCGAAACTTGAACTTCTCCTTGACTTGTTCCTCACCGCTTGCTTCTCCTCGTTCTTGGCTTTCCCCGACGCGACGGCTTTCTCAAAATCCCGAATGGCCGAGTCCCTGACCACCTGTGGCACCTTGAGAACCCAATCGATACTGTCCTCGCGCTCCATCTGCCTCGCGACCTCCTTCTTTGCGGCACTCATCCACCTCGTAGGGTGGTACAACCCGTTCTTTTTGTTGACCTTGATGATCGGGCGGCCCTGCTTGTCCCGCTTCACCTCGTTGGCGGACTCGACGACTCGATCCCACACCTCACCCTCCTTGCTCTCCACAGCCCTGTGCACAGCGGTGGCAGTGTTGTATGCGCGCCGCGTGACGCCAAACCACTGCTTGAGTGTCTCACGTTCACCCTTGCGCGGGTAAACGCGAACCTTTCTTGCGCGGGGCAGCTTGTACGTCTTCTTGGCCCTCGAGCGCGCGAGCTTTCTCTTCTTCTTGGCGTTTTCGACGTTTGCATTTTCTTCTTTCTTGCGCTGCTCGTTTTCCGTGATGACTTGCCACAGAGGTTGCTCTGCCCTCCATTTGGGTCTCAGCGAGTTCGCGTGAACCGGAGCCTTCGTCTCGACGGTGAACCAGGAGTTCGCATCCTTGCTGGCGGAGTACGAACTCCAGTAGGTCAATTGCGAATCGAGCAACCCGGTCGCGGTGCATGACCACAACCTCTGGGACCATGCCCTTGTGGACTCG
>JAAEMX010000103.1 GCA_024225035.1 Lentisphaerota bacterium | reverse complement strand
TATAGATACCACTGTCGCTCTGCGGAAAGCCCTTTGGAAGTAAAACATGGAGGCTTTTCAGGCTTTTCGACGAACTGAAATGTCTTTTCTTTCAGCAAAAAGAATGTTTCTTCTTCAGCATCCACACTGCGTTTTACGATCATTTTTCCAGGTGCGTCCGCCTCTGTGCGGAAGTGGTGATAATTTGTTATGCCGGCAAGTTCCTTGAAAACTTTGCCCAACCAAGAAGACCATTTGCGAAACTGAAAATTTCTGCGTCCATGCTTGTCTCTATATGTTTGGCAAACGTTGAAGTTTCCAGTCGTTGATGAATCAATAACGTCCACCAAATGATCGTAAGTGTACACTTTCGAACGTCGGTATTTCATTTTTACCAATCCAAAGTAGGCATCAGGTGAAAATTTTGTGTGTCCAACCAACATGAATGAAAGAGCAATTGATTTGTGCCGGCCCGTCATAACCCGATACATTAGGTATTGCAAGACGGCATTGTTCTTATTCTGACCAACACAATTATCTGCAGTTAAGAGCATATGGCTTTCTTTCAGACCATAGTGCTCAAAGTAATGATCAAGCAACGAGATGACGACATCCGCACCTTTACTTGGGAAATCAGCTTCATCAATAAGATAGTTGACCTGTTGTGGCAGAGACTCGCAACAAATGCCAAACAGTTGCGCAATACGAGGAGACTTGAAGTAGATCGGTCCAACTTGATGATCTTCATAAGGAAGGTGCAGTTGTTGTGCAAAATCCCACGAATAGTGCATTATCGAGTCTTTGTTGTCACTTAACTTCCCATCGGGCAAAGCCTGCCGGCACGATTCCTTTGATAGTTGGATTGATTCTCTGAAGTAGTCCCGTTCTTTCTTGGCTGCGAAAAGATGTTCCTTTGCCGCTGACAGACATTCCAACTTGTAATCTTCATCACCAGAAGCTATCGAAGCATTAATGAGTTTTTTATTATCTTCACATGTCATACATAAATCACTCTTCGGTTTCGAAAATACAATGTTGGGGAAGTGTTCAATCCATATTCTTCTGAATGTTCGGTGTTGGACAGCGTCAGTGTAAGAAAGAGCCATGCTTTTTTGATATATTCTATGAACAAACATATAGTTCATGAGCGTTGGCAAATACACCTTTAAGCGCCCCTTTTCCGCTCGCAAATCACGTCCGGGATCTGGAAGACCATGTATGGCGACAAAGTTTTCAATGAATGTCTTCACATTTTCTTTGTCTTTGGATTTGCAGGCATGCTTTGGTGTTCTTCCGGTATTGCCATGGTTTGGCGGCAGTGTTCCTATTTCAGTCAAATATTTCTGACGTCGTTTCAACCGATCAATTGATTCTCCATGATAAAACAAGAACACTGTGCGACATACAGGGCGATCCGCATTAATGAAGTAATCAAATTTTTGTCTTTCTCTCAGCTTGGTTGTACGCGCGGATACTGACTGCTTGGAACCTCGTATGAAAGTTTGGAGTTTGCCGATGATAAAGCTGTGTTGTTCACTCCATGACATCAAGCGGAAGTTTTCTCGGGATTCAACAACTTCGCTGACAGTGAACAGTCTTTGGCAGTTTTCTCCACACGGGCATGGAGTTGACAGAAACTGAGAAACTGTCCTTTTTTCCTCAGCAGGACTTGTTGGTCTCAATGTCTCAATTTTTTGGGATACAGACGAAAGGACAGCCTCGTTGGATTTATCTGAAAGGAATGGTTTCAGATATTCTTGTTCAAGTTCCTGAAAAGATATTTCGAGATCTTGAAGGCGTTCATCTATATGATTTTTTCTTCTTTTCATAAAAGGTGGATACCATTCAACTCAAGGTTGTCGCAATAAAAAAATGACTCACCCGAAGGTAGGTTTTCTCAGACAACCCGCCAACTATTGAATGTATCCCTGCTCTTCAAGATACAACAGCACCTCCTGAGCCGCTTCTTCCTGTGTGAGTTCATTCGTGTTGATCGTGATTTCCGGATTGGACGGCGGGATGTACGGATCGTCAATCCCGGTGACTCCCTTCATGATGCCGGCGCGGGCCTTGGCGTATATTCCTTTTCGGTCCCTGTTTTCGCAGACATCCAAGGGGGTGGACAGATACACTTCGACATAGCCGCCATACTGGCTGATCAATTCCCTGTTGTGCAGTCTCG
>JAAEMX010000102.1 GCA_024225035.1 Lentisphaerota bacterium | reverse complement strand
TCCCCGGTATGCAGATCCGCCTGAAGAACCTGATGACCGAATGGCTGCCTGATAATAAAATATGACATGGTTTCTTATTTTTCATTGCAATATTAAAGAACTGCGTCTATATTTTTTGTAAAACTTATGACTGACGAGTAAATCATCTTAAGTTATCGAATTTGTGTTTGTGTTCTGCTGTTCACAAAACAATTTGGAAAATTGTTTTACAGCGGATTTTCACCAGTGCCTTTTAAAAATTTTTGAGGCACAAGTATAACCTGCGGGAAATCGCCCAGCGGACTTTTTTTGACCATCAGCACACATCCGTAAGCCTTTTCAAGTGTTTCAAATGTCAGAACATTTTCAGGCCGCCCCATGCTCACAATCTGTCCCTGTCTGAGCAAAAGCAGGCGATCTCCGTACATGGCCGCAAGGTTGACATCATGGGATATCATAATCACAGTTATGTTTTTTTCATTTTTCAGTTTTTCCATCAGATCCATGACCCGGACCTGGTGCGCCAGATCAAGCGACGCTGTTGGTTCATCCAGTAGAATAATTCTGGGTTCCTGGCAGACTGCACGCGCAATAAACACCCTCTGACGCTCACCCCCGCTCAGTTGGCTCAGTTTACGGTGGGAAATATGGGAAACATGGGTAAATGACATTGCCTCTTCAGCGATTTCTTTGTCTTTCTCACTTTCCAGCCCCAGGACTCCCAAGTGCGGAGTCCGCCCCATCAGGACCACTTCCCTGACAGTAAAAGGAAAATCAGCAGGAACTTCCTGGGGAACAAATGCTATGACCTGTGCAATAGCTTTGCGGGTATAAGTCCGATAAGAATGTCCGTGTATTTCTATCCTGCCTTTTATCGGCCTGATAATACTGTTGATTGTTTTGAGCAAAGTGGTTTTGCCTGAACCGTTAGGGCCGATAATTATAAAAAATTCTCCCTTTTGAACGGAAAAAGAGATATCTTTCAGAACATTGTCTTTGCCATAGCTGTAGCTTAAATCTTCTATTTTCAGCGCTGTCATTTTGAGGTTTTTCTTAAAAGATAAATAAAAAGAGGCGCCCCGATCATGGCGGTTATGACCCCCACAGGCATTTCACCCTGTTCAGGAATCCATCTTGCCAGCAAATCACACAGCACCATGTAAGCGCCGCCTGCAAGGATACAGGCAGGCGCAAGAATCCGATGGTCAGGCCCGTAAAGCAATCTCAGAAGATGCGGCATTACCAGCCCCACGAATCCGAGAAGACCGGAATGGCAGACTGTGGCACTCACCATAAAGGATGTGGTAATGAGCAAAGTAAGTGTGACTGCCTTGACATTGATCCCCATGCTCATGGCCATTTCTTTTCCCATCAGCAGAAGATTCATGGTGTGTGTAAGGAGAAAAATCAGGATAAAACAGGGCGCAAGAATACAGAAAAGCGTCAGTACCTGGCTGGTGTCGGCAACGGAAAGATCTCCCATAATCCAGAACAGAATATTATGCAGCCTGGAATCCTGTGTAAGAGATATGAAAAACATAATAACTGATGAACAGAATGCATTGACCATGACTCCTGAGAGCAGCAGGGAATCTTTTCTCAGGATTGATTCTCCTGAAGAAATAAAAAGAATCAGGAAAAGAGTTGCTGTGCTCCCTGCAAACGCTGTCAGGCTCACCCCGGGAAAACGGGAAAATCCCATAAGAATTCCAATGATAGCACCTACTGCCGAACCGCCTGAGATTCCCAATATATAAGGTTCTGCAAGCGGGTTCCTGAGAAGCGCCTGAAACACAAGCCCGCCCAGGGATAATGCCGCGCCGACCTGGATTGCCAGGAGCACACGGGGAAGCCTGATTCGCCAGACAATCGCTTTCATCATGGGATCAGCTTCCTGTTTCTGTGCCAGTATCCTGAACAATACTTTCAGGTCACTTCCGCTGGACCCTGTTGAAAGCCCCAGGAATACAGACAGGGCAAGTATGAATAACAGCAGGGATGATAAAATTATTATACGTTTTATGAGAATTGGTGATTTCAATTTTTTGCCATAGAAATCCGGAGTGCAAAACTGCCTTTTTGCTTTGTGCGAAAAGTCAGTTTTCGCACTCCGGAAAAAGTTTCGGGTGAATCAGCTTTGCTATTGTTTCAAGACCTTGCACCAGCCTGGATGTAGGCCGGTTAACCAGGTCAGCATCAATTATAAATATACGGTTGTTCTGTACAGCAGGCAGTTGAGGCCAGGAATTCCAAGTAGCCTTTGCCTGCTCAAATCCGCCCTCTCTTGCCATAGATGCGATGATGATAACATCCGGCATAAGAGAAAGTACCTGTTCCCTGGAAAAACGTGGATATGGTGTGGGACCCTGTGCAAGATTTCTGCCCCCTGCGAGAATGATCATTTCATGGGTAAATGTGGAATAGCCTGCGGAAACAATGGGTGTAATCCCGATCTGGAAAAAGACACCGGGCCGGTAATCGGTGTTTGAAATCTTTGATTTAACTGTGCTGATTCGCTTTGTCAAGTTCTCAGCAAGCGATTTTGCACGGTCAGGGCTGTTCAGAAGAGTCCCGATTTTAAGAATGGTCTTTGTGACAGAATCAAAATTTGTCGGGTTCACTGCATAAACAGGTATGTTAAGAGCATCAAGGCGTCTGACCACTGCGATGGGATTTCCGTCCTTAATGCCTATGCATAAATCCGGTTTCAATGCAACGATTTTTTCCAGATCAAGATGGACATAAGAGCCTACCTTGGGAAGTTTGGCTGTTTCCGGGGGATAATTGCTGAACATGGTTGCACCTTTGAGACGGTGTTCCTGTCCCAAGTCAAATATGATTTCTGTTATGCTCGGAGCCAGGGCGATTACCCGCATGGGATTTTCAGGGACACTCATGGTGCGGCCCGTTTCATCTGTTACTGTTTTTGTCTGGGGCAAACCAGTATCAGGCAATGCAAAGAGTATCAGCAAGCAGGCGGCTGTCAGCAACAGGCAGTTCTTTATATTCATAAGACACGCTTAAAAACAAGGATCGCCCGAATTCCATTGTATTGTACGGGCTGTTCTGGTTGTTTTTTTCTGCCCGAAGAAAAAAAATCCCCGAACCGAAAGGTCGATTCGGGGATTACCCTTTTTTATCCTCAAAATCGCCGGGCCAGGTTCTGTCCGCGAAGCTGACACCTCTCATTTCATTCAGGCAGGTCTTCTGACTCCCGGATCATCCTACTTGCCGCGCCTTCCCACCATTTCGGCAGTGGCTTCAGCGGCGCTCGTTCCCGGCTACAGCGGCGGGTCCGTTCCCGATTCTACGGGATTCCCTTTTAAGCTATTTTAAGCACCTGAATGATATTATATCAAAATAAATTAATTCAAAACATGGGAGATGTCAACACCTGCTTTATTTAAGTACCGAAGCAAAAGTTTTTCGGTATTCGAAGACCTGCGGGGTTTCGGAAACCCCGCAGGTCTGCTGCCCGGTTATACCTGGAAATTTCATTTTGGACTCCTTTCATGCTGTTTTTCAGGCAGCATATAAAAATGCATATATTTTTTTATTGAAAAAAGATAAAAAATGTCAATATTGAAGCTTATATTTGCAAATTAATCAAATAATGCTGATTTGAGGTTAGAAATCTTATGAGTTTATCAGAAACTTCAGGAATATCTGTCACTGTTCTTGGCTCAGGAACCTGTGTTCCGTCCCTCAAAAGAGGTTCCTGCTCTGTGCTGATGGAAACCGCCGGCACAAAGCTGTTGTTCGATTGCGGCCCGGGGACCATGCGGCAGCTTTTACATGCCAATACAACTATCTTTGATATTTCTTTTATTTTTCTCAGCCATTTCCATCCTGATCACTCAGGCGAACTGGCCCCGTTTTTATTTTCCAACAAGTACTCTCCCGGAAATCAGAGAAAAATTCCCCTGACAATCGTGGCAGGAAAAGGGCTGCCTGATTTCTTTGACAGGCTGAAAAATGTTTACGGTCATTGGATGGAACTTTCGCCGGATTTGATAAATATTATTGAACTTGACAATAAAGCCCGTGATATTCGCAAATTTGAAAACTTCACTGTTGAATCACTTCCTGTTGAACACAATGAAGAGAGTATTGCATACAGAATTAACAGTTCATACGGGGCATCTGCTGTTTATTCAGGAGACACGGATTTCAGTGACAACCTTGTGACCCTGTCCAGGGATGCTGACCTGCTTATCTGTGAATCAGCTTTTCCTGATGATTTTAAAGTCAAGAGGCATCTCAGCCCGTCTTTTGCAGGCAGGACAGCAGCAGAGGCAAATGTCGGCAAACTGGTTCTTACACATTTTTATCCCCAGTGTGAACAGGCGGATATAGAAAAAGAATGCCGAAAAACTTATTCAGGCCCGTTGGTTTTGGCAGAGGACCTGATGAAAATAAATATCGTGAAACCCTAAGGGTTTTCAAAACCCTTAGGGTTTCTCGTTCTCGTTCCCATGCTTCGCGTCATTGCCATTAAGTTAAGGGGGCAAACACTTTAAAGTCCCGTCAGGGACGGCAGACAATAGCCCGGCAATTCATTGCCGGGTCGGACATGCCCCTCCTGTCAAGTCCCGTCAGGGACGGCAGAAATTGCACTGTTTCTGCCGTCCCTGACGGGACTTTTGAAGTGTCTGCCCCTTAACTTAATGGCAGTGACGCGAAGCATGGGAACGAGAAGGGTTTTCAAAACCCTAAGGGTTTTAATGTACTCATTCAGAAAGGACATGCATGAGATATTACCCGGTAAATCTTGACATACAAAACCGAAAATGCCTGGTCGTAGGCGGCGGGAGCGTGGGTACACGGAAGGTTATGACGCTTCTGAATTGCGGGGCAGTTGTAACTGTTGTCAGCCCTGATGTGACAGAACAACTCTCCGAACTTGCCGATAACGGCAAAATAGAATTAATAAAACAGGATTACAGAAGCTCTGACCTTGACGGAATGTTTCTTGTCATAGGCGCAACAGACAATGAAGAATTGAACAGCCGGATACATTCTGATTCAGAAAAGCTCAACAAACTGTGCAATATTGCTGACCGCCCCAAGGCATGCAATTTTATACTTCCCTCTGTTGTCAGCAGGGGAGACTTGGTTATTGCTATTTCCACTTCAGGCAAAAGCCCTGCATTTGCAAAAAAATTGCGAAAAGACCTTGAAAAAGAATTCGGAATGGAATACGCTGAATTTCTTAAATTAATGGGGGCAATACGCGAGAAACTCCTGGCTGAAGCCCATGCGCCCGAAGCTCATAAGCCTATTTTTGAAGAGTTGATAAACAGCGGGCTGATTGGTATGATCAGGGAACACAGGGAAGAAGACACAGACAGGCTTCTTTTCAAGGTTCTTGGCGAGGGGTACAAATTTGCGGATTTGATGACTTGACATACCCAATTTTAAGATTTGGCATAGGCATCAGGGAAGAAAGCCCTGAAGTTATTTGAGTGTAAGTTTTTTTAACCACAGAGATCACAGAGAACCACAGAGATTTTTATATATTTTACAGAGTGTTATATTCTCTGTGTCCTCTGTGCATGCTCTGTGTCCTCTGTGGTTAAAAAACTGAGATTACACTCAAATTATTTATATGGAAATCTGTAGGAGTGATAAGTGGAATTTATTACTATAAGTATTACTGTTATCTTTTACATGATGAGTACGGCATCATATATTGCATATCTTTTTCTTCAGAAAAATTATTTGCATAAATCAGGTCGCTACTTTCTGATTGCCGGATTTTTCTGCCATTCAGTGCTTATCGGTTATGGGTGTGCAAAATCAGGGCATCTCCCTGTGTATAATCTTCATGAAACCCTTTTGCTGACAGGATGGGCCATTGCAGGTGTTTTCCTTGTATTCCAGCACAAGTTCAATCTGAGGGTGCTTGGGATATATGCTGCCCCGCTTGTAACAATTGTTACAGTTGTTTCATCCCAGGCTCCTGCTGATTCTGTGCAGGCTAAAAATATTTTAAACAGTATTTGGCTTGTATTTCATGTGATTCTGATTTTCATAGGTTATGCCTCGTTTACCCTGGCCTGCGGCACAGGAATATTGTATCTTGTTCAGGAACATGCTATTAAAGCAAAAAAACGGGGTTTTTTTTTCAAACGCCTCCCTTCACTTAATCTGCTTGATACAACAGGATATTCGTTTATAGCATCCGGGTTTGCCCTTCTGACTATCGGGCTTATCAGCGGTTTTATCTATGCAAAATTTGCATGGGGAAAATTCTGGAGCTGGGATCCCAAGGAAGTCTGGGCCGGGATAATGTGGCTCTTTTATGCGGTCTTGCTTCATGAACGCCTTGTTGTCGGGTGGCGGGGGCGAAAAGCTGCTATAATGTCGATTATCGGGTTTGCAGTGCTTTTATTTACTTTTTTTGGTGTCAACTTTCTTTTAAAAGGGCATCATGGAGATTTTACAAAGTGGTAAAATGAAACCCTAAGGGTTTTAAAAACCCTTAGGGTTTAAATGATGATATCGGAGTTAACATAATGACTTTACAAGATGAAATAGAAAAAGCAAGAAAAGAGATTGTGTCTGACGGATATGATATGTCAGTCGGGGAAATAATGAGCCTGTATAAAGAAAAGGAAATAATTATCAACTCTGACTTTCAGCGTCTTTTCAGATGGACCCAAACACAAAAAACAAGGGTAGTGCTACACAAGTAATGCTGAATGAGATTCAGTAAATTTGGAACCCTTTGAAATCAGCAACTCAGATTTTACTGAATGGGATTCAGCATTACTTGTGCAGCACTACCAAAACAAGATTTATCGAATCATTATTACTTGGAATTCCAATTCCTCCCATTTTTGTCTTTCAGAATGATGACGGAATTTGGGAACTTATAGACGGATTACAGCGTCTGTCAACAGTTTTTGAATTTACCGGTATTCTCCGCCAGCCAGAAGGAGAATTTGCTCCGACATATTTGGAAGAAACTGAGTTTCTCCCAAGTTTAGCTGGAAAATGCTGGTCATCAGAGGAAAATGATAATGGCATCGGAAAAACAAACCAATTAGAAATCAAAAGAGCACGTATGCGTGTTGAAATCCTCAGAAAAAAAAGTGATCCGCTTGCTAAATATGAACTTTTTCAAAGACTGAATACGGGTGGAACTAAATTATCCGAACAAGAGGTACGAAACTGTATAGCTGTTATGTTAAATAAACCATTCTATGAATGGCTGAAACAATGTGCAGATAATCCGGCGTTCATAACAACAGTTACACAGACAGAACCCACTGTAAAAAAACAGATGGATATAGAACTTGTACTGAGATTTATTGCTTTTCGTAATATTCCGTATAAAACCGGTTTGGATGTTCATGAATATCTTAATGATGCCCTTGTAAAGATTGCTAAAGAGTCTTCATTTTCAATGGAAAAAGAAGGAGAAATATTCAAACGTACTTTCAGCTTGCTGGACAGGGTTATGGGCGAAAATGCATTTAAACGGTGGGATGGCAAAAAATTTAAAGGCAAATTTCTTATGTCTGTATTTGAAGTCATAGCTATCGGTATTTCCAAAAATATCGATCAGATTGAAAAGATGTCTCGGGAAAAACAAGCTGAATTTGTTGTGGAAAAGTCTAAATCACTTTGGTCAGATCGCATAGGTCTATAAGTTTTGGCAAAACAAATTTATATTGCATTTTCAGTAAATAAGAATGCATTATGCATATTCATAATCTGAGCCCGCGGCAGATCAAAAGTTTCACCTGGGCTATCATAAAAGGACTTTTATGTGCATTTTTTGCGCCGGACATAAAAGGCACAAAATTTCTGACATTTGCCATGGCCCGAAACAGTGTTCCGGTGCATTCCTGATCTCTGAAACTCTCGGCCTGCCTCAGCTTTCGTTTGACAATCTTCAAAAAATTATCCGCCAGCGACGTTGTCTTTTTAATACCGTCTCTTCTTTTGTGGCAGGTATAACGGGCTCCGTCCTCAATGACCTGATTCAGCACCCTGCGGAGCAGAGGGTGGTTAAATGCCTCATCTTTGAGAAGTCCGATTTTAATTTTCAGGTTTGCCTCGGACGTTGCAGTATCCAAAGCCTCTGCGAATTTTTTGTAAAGCTCTCCGACATCCTTTGAGCAGCATCCTGTCTCTTTCTGATATTCGGAAAGAGCCTTGCGGAATTTTCCGAGACAGTGACGATGGCAGAACCCGATCCACAGGCAGAGGCAGACACTTTTCAGAGCATCAGCGGCCGGCTGCCATTTGTCTTTTGTCACCCCGATAATTTTAAAATCAATCCGTTCAATAAATTTTTCAAACGAATCCGTAAGGGTTTCAGCATTCACATGATCCGCATAATCCGAATGCCACACCGGGAGATTCTCAGAATCAACCATTGCCACTGTATAGGTGCGCAGGCCGGACTCTTTTTCAAACCCTTCATCCTCCTGAAAGTAACCGGAACCTTTTATGCCTGCACGGGTTAAAATTGTTGCCGGGTGAAGTGTTCCGAACCAGCGGAGCCAGTTCAGAACCGTCTGTCTGCTTTTCAGCTCCGTGCCGGTGAGTCTGAAGGTTTCGAGCGAACTTCGGATGCTGTGTCCGAAAAGAAGAACACCCCGGACTATGCGCCCGATAATGTCAATGCTGAAATGTTTTTCACGGGGCAGAAAACTCGGAATTAAGGAAAATCTCTGTCCGCAGTCAGCACATTCAATCATCCGGATAGAAAATTCGTATTGTTTTCCGCCTTCCGTCACGGGCTTTCTCTTAGACGAACGACAGCCTCTCAGCCAATACTTCTTTTGGCATTTACAGGTGGGTTTGTGTCCGGTAATGTGCCTGCAGGCTGATAATTTATCCACCGCTTCGGAGCGGAACAGTTCCCGATTTTCAACAAAAGCAGTGTACGCCGACATATCAGACCAGGGAAAAATATAAGACTTTTCTCCCCTGGCAGACACAGAAAACCTTACTGCTTTTTCATGTTCCTGAGAGCAGTGTTTTTCAAATGCCTTTGGCAAGGCTTTTGTGAATTCAGCCTCAATCAGAGTTTCATCAGTTTCCAACCTTGTAATGTATTTTATTATGCGGTCGGTCATATCATCCGCAGATTTTTCAAGCCTCTTACGTTCCCGCATCAGACGGGCTTTCTTAACTCCCTTTTTACCTTTTACCGGAGTGCAGACAATTATCAGCTGCCCGATAAGATCGCCGATCTCTTTCAGGCAGACGCCCATGAGTTCGCTGAAAACAGGCACATCGCAGAAAATACTGTATCTTGTTATCCATGAACGCAGAGCGTTCAGGCAGGATTCTGTCTGAAAAAATATCTCCGGATACTGATTCCGATTGAAATAATTTCTTCGTGCAGTTCGGTTCAGTTCCTTTTCCAGCATACAAAGAATCCGAAGAATATTTTTTAAAATTTCAGCATTATCAGCATTAACTGATTCATCTGTCCGGTCAAAAGCCTGACCATTTGAATGTGCCGTTTTGCCCCCCTCAAATCTTCAAAATATTTTTATTGATTATGAAATGAAAGGCTGATATAATACATTTTTTCAGATTGTTAAAGTATTTAATCTGAATGTGTCATTTTGCTTCCTCAAATTAATTTTTTATTGATTATGGAAGGCTGATATAACATATATTTTCAGCTTGTTAAGTAATGCCAAAACTTATAGACCTATGCGT
>JAAEMX010000101.1 GCA_024225035.1 Lentisphaerota bacterium | reverse complement strand
TTTAAGAGCTACGTTTAATTTTATCCAGAACAAGGTGTATGTTGTTAGCAGGTTAATCATTATATTAAGATAGTATCTTGGAATACTAAGCATAAAAAATAGTTTTTTGAAAAACATAAAAGTATAAGTCTTTTTCCCTAAGTACACATCGAAATAAAGCCAGTAAAATATAAGCAACAAGACTCCGCAGTATATAAACAGCTTAATTATTAGCCAACGGATATTTTCTTTGATATCATCAGGTACCGAGTCTTCCGCAATTTTTTTCGGAATAATTTTTTAGCAACCAGTATGCCCAAGTATCTATAAGTAATTGCTTGAGAACTCAAGCTGAATAAAATAATAACATAATGAGGCATTTCAGCAGTTAACAGAACTGCTTTAGTCAGTTGTGCAGGAAAGCAAAGAATCCAGCCTGCTATTTTGAGGCTTTGAAAAAAATCTGGAGCATAAACGTTTTGAAAAACCTGCAGATTTAAACTCGTCATTCCAAAGATAAAAATACTCCAGACAACGATATTTTTTTCCATATTTATAATTACTTATGGCACAGTGGGTAGTTTCTTTCTTAATGGCTTTTAGATTATGCAGAGTTTTCAATGTTTATCTTTTTGTTTTGATTTTTGTCGATACTCTGCTCGGAGACAATATAAAACAGGTATTACGATGGATGAAACCAGGACTACTGTCATGCCTCCAAATGAGGGGATCGCCATTGGTATCATTATTCCCGCGCCTCTGCCGGAGGCGGTCAATACTGGCAGCAATGCCAGTATTGTAGTTGCTGAAGTCATGAGGCATGGACGTATCCTTCTGGAAGCAGCTTTAACCGTGGCTTCTCTTATTTCATTGGTGGTGGCTGGGGTTTCTTTTTCAAACAGTTGCTCAAGGTAGGTTGTTATTACTACACCGTCATCTGAGGCGATACCAAAAAGTGCCAGAAATCCGACCCAGATAGCCACACTTAAATTGATTTCGTGTATTTGGAAAAGATCACGCATTGACTCGCCGAAAATCGAGAAATTTAAGAACCAGTCTTGTCCATATAGCCAGATCATTATAAATCCTCCCGACCAGGCGACCGCAATTGCTGAAAAAACAAAAGTGGTAATTGGAACAGATTTGAACTGGAAGTATAGAATCATGAAAATCAAAAACAAGGCAAGTGGCAGTACCACCGAAAGGGTTTTCTGGGCTCTGATCTGATTCTCATAGTTGCCGGCAAATGCATAGCTTACGCCTGCAGGTAAAACGAGATCACCACTTTTTATTTTTTGTTTCAGGTAATTCTGGGCAGCTTCGACAACATCGACTTCGGCGTAATCTTTTTGTTTGTCAAACAGTACGTATCCAACAAGGAAAGTGTCTTCGCTTTTAATAGCTTGTGGGCCACGGGTATATTTAATCCTGGCCAGGTGACTCAATGGAACTTGTTGCACATCAGGTGCAGCAACAAGAATTTTCCCAATTGACTCGATTTTGTCCCGAAGTTCCCGGAAGTACCGCACTCGTACCGGATAGCGTTCTCTTCCTTCTACTGTAGTTGTTAACTTTTTGCCGCCGATGGCTACTTCAATTACATCCTGAACATCTTGAACCTGAATGCCATACCTGGCTATAGCCTTACGATTTATTTCAATTTCAAGGTAAGGTTTGCCAATTATTCTGTCTGCAAAAACAGTTGACGCTTCTATACCGGGTACTTCTTTTAAATACTTTTCGATTTCAAGGCCTACCGTTTCAATAGTCTGAAGGTCAGGCCCTTTTACTTTAACACCCATTGGCGCTCGCATTCCACTTTGAAGCATGACTATACGAGCTGCGATTGGCTGTAGTTTTGGGGCTGAAGTCGTGCCGGGTATTTCGGCTGCAGCAAGAATTTTATTCCATATATCATCGGGGCGCTCAATCCCTTCCCAGTCTTTTCGGCCCGGGTTTAGGTCAGAGGAAAGAGCAGGGCGCCATAACCTGAACGGCATGCCAAATTCATCAGGTATTAAATTCCCTTGCTTGTCACGCATGAACTTTCCATGCACATAATAAGGCTTGCCGTCAGGTGCATTCACTGGTTTACCACTAACATCTCGGAAAAAGTCTTTTTGGTCATCATCAAATTTATACTGATGACGGTTTCCAGTCTGATCTGTCAGATATTCAGATTTATAGTTTATCACCGTTTCAATCATTGAAATAGGCGCGGGGTCCAATGGTGTTTCGGCACGGCCAATTTTACCGACAGCCAGTTCAATTTCAGGAATAGCGCTTATTGCTATGTCCTGCTTTTTTAGAACGTCCATGGCTTCACCAATAGAGGCGTGCGGCATTGTAGTCGGCATATACAGGAATGAGCCTTCGTCCAGGCTTGGCATAAATTCTTTGCCTAAACCGGGGAATTTATGAATCATTCCGGCATAAACACTGTTTGTCTTAAGTGATTTTGGCAACCAACCCATGAGACGGTCAAACCCGAGCCATATAGCTCCGCCCAATATAACTATTACTACTGGTAAAGTCAGGAACAGCATTTTGTTATTTAATGCCCATCTTAATATTGGAGTATATACCCGCCTGTAGCCCCAGAAAAATAATAGCAGCGCCGCAATTGGAATTACTACAACAATAAAATTCTTAAGAAGTCCAGCGCCTGGTCCTAAAGGCATCCAATAATGAGTAAGAATTATTGTCACCAGAACTGCTACCAAAATATTCATTGCTTTGATTGCCATTCCCTGTAGTTTTTCAGGAATATGGCTGTTAAACAGATGGTACATTGCAAAGAAAAATACTATTGCTCCAGTCCACCAGAATGTAAATATTCCCAGAGGAATGGCTGCTGCAGCAAGCATAATTAAAACTGCTGTTTTCATCTTTCTGCTGTTAATCTTAAACGTAAAAAGAATATGCGCCATAGCAGGAACCAAAGCCAGTGCTACAATTACTGACGCCGCCAGCGTGAATGTTTTGGTAAATGCCAGAGGTCTGAATAGTTTTCCCTCTGCTCCGGTCATGGTAAATACTGGCAGGAAGCTTATAACTGTGGTGAGGATGGCTGTCAGAATGGCGCTGGAGACTTCACTCGTTGCGTTGTACACTGCGTGTAAAGTGCTTTCTCCTGGTTTAAGCTTTCCAAGATATTTTATTATGTTTTCAGAAACTATGATTCCCATGTCAACAATCGTACCAATAGCGATTGCGATACCAGATAACGCAACGATATTAGCGTCTATTCCAAACACTTTCATTGCTATAAAACAGATTAACACTGCCATTGGCAAAGTCATGGAAATAACTAGAGAGCTCCTGAAGTGCATGAGCATTATAAGGATTACGATTATTGTAACGATGATTTCTTCAACCAGCGCGGTATTAAGAGTGCCGAGGGTTTCGTAAATCAACTTGGTGCGGTCGTAAAATGGAACAACAGTTACCTTGCTTACTTTTGCCCAGGACGGGCGCTTCTCATCTGGATGGGATTTGAAATATTTAAGCCATGCGCTTTGGCTCAGGATGCCATTTTGATCAAAGGCTTTAAAACCTTTTTGGCTGGCATATTTTTCAAGTTCTTCTTCAGAAACTTTGGAATAATCTATAAGAACTTTTGCCGGTAGCCCTGGTGATATTTCATTAATCTTTTTTTTGAGGTTTTTTATAGCAGCCAACGGGTTGTCATTATATCTTACTACTGCAACACCCCCAACAGCCTCAACTCCGTCTTTATCCAGAGCTCCGCGTCTGAGGGCGGGCCCCATGACAACTTTTGCAACATCCTTGATGTAAATTGGGACGTTGTCAACAACTTTAACAACAGTATCTTCCAAGTCATTTAGGCTTTTAATAAAACCAAGTCCACGAATAACGTATTCAACTTTATTAACCTCAATTGACCTTGCTCCCACATCAACATTAGACTTCCTGACAGCATTGAATATATCTCCAAGACTTACCTTGTGAGCACGCATCGCATTGGGAGAAGTATCTATCTGGTATTCCTGAACAAAGCCTCCAACAGAAGCAACTTCGCTAATTCCGTCTGCAGCCATAAGGGCATAACGCACATACCAGTCCTGAATAGTTCTTAGTTCATTTAATCCCCAGCCGCCTGCAGGATTTCCTTGTTCATCGTACCCTTCCAGCGTGTACCAGTAAACTTGCCCTAAAGCAGTGGCGTCAGGGCCGAGGCTTGGCTGAACTCCATCCGGAAGTTCTCCCTGAGGAAGACTATTGAGCTTTTCCAATACCCTTGAGCGTGACCAGTAGAAATCGACTTTATCCTTGAAAATAATATAGACAGAAGAGAACCCAAACATGGAAAAGCTGCGTACGGTTTTTACCCCTGGGATTCCAAGCATTGAAACAGTGAGCGGATATGATATCTGGTCTTCCACATCCTGCGGTGAACGTCCGGGCCATTGAGTAAAAACTATTTGCTGATTTTCTCCAATGTCCGGTATGGCGTCAACAGGAACAGGATCCCGGGGAAAGGTTTTGAAGTTCCAGTCAAATGGTGCAACCATTACTCCCCAGGCAACGAGAAAGATTGTAACCAGTCCTACCGCAAGCTTATTTTTGAGGCAAAACAGAACGGCCTTATCCAAAAACGACTGAGGTTGTAACTTATCATTCATTTTGCTATATTTTCCGTTTTTTCTCCGCATTTTAGCATTACTTTTCCAAAATATGGATTTGCTATATCCTTGTTGTTTTGCAACCAGTGGGCACCTTTGTTATCAAATGCCATTGGACAGAAAAAGCGGTAAATATGGAGCTTGCCGCTCGTCCCGATTTTTTTAGCAAGTATATATACCTCTGTTGACAAACTGGAGAAGCCGTTTCTAGCCTCGTTAATGTTTTTCGCTGATGAAACATCATCACAGGCAGCTAAAATATTTTTTCTAATAAGCAACCATCTTTGTTTCTGGTCCGCAGTCAGATTATTAACATTGAGTGAAGATATTGCTTGTCCTAATCTTTTTGCGCTGCCTAAAGCTTTATTAAAGTTATCTTTCGCGAGATTTTTTTGTATACCAAAATAGGCAGAATAAACGGGGTCAAGTTCGAGAATAAACTGTTTTGGAAATGTTATTGTTTTTCCTGCTTGAGGAGCAATTGTCTTATGTGTTTTGACCTCGTCATCACCTGGTTCAGTCATCATGCTTGGCTTGGCTAGAATTTGTAAGGCACTGTCAATTTTGAAGTTTCCATTAACAACAACTTGATCACCTTCTTTAAGGCCGCTTTTGACAATATAATATTTACCGGCGCGTGGTCCAAGAACAATTTCTTTGCCATAGTATGTGCCTGGTTTCTTTTTTGATTTTAGGTAAACGACGGCACGCTTTCCTGTTATTAGCGGAGCTGTTTCCGGAATAACCAGAGGTTTTTGATTTGGGTCAATTGTTGCATATCCCAAGGTTTCAGCGCGAACCAGTTTCATCCCGCAAATATCGCATTTCCCTGGTTTATCTTTAATAATTTCAGGATGCATTGGACTTATCCATTTGTTATTTAAAGATGGGTCAATTACTTTGCCTCCTTGTGAAACTTTTGCGCTTACTACAGCATTTACAAACATGCCTGGTTTAAGCTTTCCATTGGGGTTGGGAGCATCGACTCTAACGTTCACTGTTCTGGTTTTTTCATCCAAAACAGGATTTATGAAAGCTATCCTGCCATGGAATACTTCATCAGGGTATGCGCTTGTTGTGAATGAAACCTTCTGACCATAACGCAGCCATGACAAATCTGATTCATAAGCCTCCATTTCAATCCATACTTTTGACAAGTCAGCTATTGTAAACAAACGATCGCCGGTATTAAAATACTTTCCTTCCAGAGCATTTTTTTCAATGACTATGCCGGAAGCCGGGGCATATAGAATCAAGTGATCAAGAACTTTTCCTGAGCGGGCTACTCGAATAACATTTTCCCGAGTCAGTCCCCAGAGTTTGAATTTTTTAAGTACTGATTCAAGAGTCTCTCTGGTGTATTTTGGCTCTCTCTGGTGTTTCATGTCATCCAGGACAATCAGAAGTTCTTTCTGAGCCAGCATAAGGTCAACGCTGAAATATGCCGCCATATGATCACCTTTTCTTACAGGGATCCCAGTATAATTAACATATAATTTGTCTATGCGTCCAGGCATTCTGGCTGTTATATATGAGATGCGTGATTCGTCAAAGTCTACCTTGCCAACCATTCTAATTTTTACTGCAACTACTTTGCGTCGTGCCGGTACAGTTTGGATTTCAGCCAGTTGTATTGCTCGTGGCGATAGTTTCAATTCAGGAACGTTGCTTTCATTAGAGCCTGTCGAGTTTTCTTTAAGAGGTATGAGGTCCATAAAGCAAATTGGGCATTTGCCGGGTTTGAGCCGGCGTACCTGTGGATGCATGGAACATGTCCAAATGGTTTTCTTCTCATTCTTGCTTGGAGAAAGTGCTCCTCGTGGAGGGCTGGTTCGGCGCGGGCTGGATATCAATAGCCCGGTTACCACTCCAATAATCAATGCTAATGTGCTTACCGCAATCCAAATATGGCTAGGCTTTCTAAACATATATAGTCCCTCTTCATTTATACAAAAAATCTATAAGCCGGAGAGGTTTGTAGAATTGACTAGCCTGTCATAATAGCCGCTAACTATTAGTTATTAATTTCCTGATACTGCAGCTTTATGTCAAGCCGATGGTAATTAACTTAATATTATTTTTTATCTTTCTTTATTTTTTCTACAATGACTCCGTCTTTTTTCAGCTTTTCGAGATATTTTTCAGGGTTTTTCTTGATAATTGCTATGCAACCTTTACAACAGACATAAATTCTTTGACCTTTATAATCGTAATATAGGTTCTTATTAATTTTGCCTCCCATAACCGGGCACTTGGTTTGTTGTTTACTTGTTTTTGGGAAAGGTGCAGTGGATTTTTTAGTGCTTGAATCAGCCAACATGCTAAAGATCATTGTTAATCCGATTAATAAAGTAAATATCTTTTTCTTTGTCATATCTAAACCCTTATTGTTTCCTTAACATGCTGATTAGCAGATGAATACATCTTGTTAATACTTGAATGTCTGAATAACTTGGCTTGATCTTTTAAAGTTGCTTGATCGCAAATATTTCTCTTTTTCACACTATAACCTTAACCTGACTGCTTACAATTTAAAATTATAAAAAAATATAAGGTTAGATTATAGATAAATTATTGGCAATGTAAATATTATCATGAATGACAGTCACTTATCTGGATATTCGAAAAATTTAACTCCTTGATGGTGGAGCAGTTGGGCAGAGTGCTGGTAATTGTTTTTCAGCTTCTTTCCAGTATCATAACAGATACAGTTTACAACTCCTGCTTTAATCGAATTTCTCCTTAGAACGGCGCTGATCGGCACTCTTAAGTTCATTAAGTGTTTTGGCAGCTGTTTCGAACTGTTATCAGGGGTAATCTCATGAGCTGTGCCGCAAAGAATAATTATTTTTGTTCTCTTTATTTTGCGGTAGTTCAAACTGTTGTATATTTTCCACAGCATAATTAATCTGGATGCAATTTGTGTATTTGCGCAGTATCTGGAATGATCAAGCAAGTCACTTTTATAATTCTTTGGAGGCTGGCTGACTAAACTCAGGTTGTGTTCGCTATTCAGTTTTTTCAGCTGAGGAGTTATTGGAACATGATCAGATATTTTCCTTTGTTCCTGTTTAGTGAGTAGATTCTTGTAAGTATCTGAATATTTTTTACTTAAAAAAATTTTCTCATCATCATTATAGCCTCCATTGCTTCTGGTAACATTCCAGAAATTTTCTGTTTCAGTGGGAAACATCAGATATTTAGATTTGTTGAAACATTCGAGGTGCGAATCAGAGACATGAGGGTTTGTTCTTGGGGTATCAAATGAATATATTTTTATTTCATTATTGAACTTATGAAAATCTTTTTCATAAAACGTCGCATGTCTTTTCAGTTGTTTAAGGCCGATTGGCAGCACCAAGAATCCTTGTATTAAAAACATTATGTCAGAGCAGAGATTTAGGTTGGAGTATTTCCTTGCAAAAAAGTTTACACATTCCTGATAATCGTAATTTATATATCCGCCCTCCATGCATAGAATGAGGTCGTATTCTTTACAAAATGAAAGGTAATCGTAGACCAATGAATTACCGGGAGAATATTCTAAGTCATGGTCGTGCATTACCAGTGTAATATCATTTTTATCGACTATTCTTTTGAACTTGTTGAACTGCTCAATTTGCTTGGGATATTCGAAGTAACATGAGTTGCAGACTTTGTTTTGCTTATTTTTTATTATATGATGTCTGACTCCGTGACTGTTACACGAAGCTTTACTGCAACGGCTGCATGTGAAATAGTTAAGCGCTCCGAAAAAGCTATTATGGTCATACTGACAAATGTGACACTTTGGCATTTTTCCCTCTTTCTTTTGCTGTATATCCTATAGTTGCTAATTTACATAATGGTTAATTAACGTAAAAAGGAACCGTATACTCATGCAATAGGTTTTAAATCCTGTTGCCGAGTATACGGTATTGGTATATGAGTTTCTAGGGATATTTAAATATTAATTATTGTTTGCGTACGCAGCCAGATCCTGTGCGTTTTGACCGTTATATGTATCTGAGTTAGATGCTTTATTGGTATCGTTGACCGCCCAGAACATTATGCCGCCGTATCCGTTAGCTTTGATGTAGTCAATGACTTCTTTATCTACTATCATGCCTTCCCAATTACCATTTGCCGCCTGGAAGCCAGGTTCAAATCCCATGACTATTTTATTTTTTGATACATACTGTTCAAAATAGCCAAGTATCTTCTTATAAGTGTCTAAAGTAAAAGCATTATCAGGGGCATCTAAAAGTGTTGGAGGCACGTCATACATCATGATGTTAACCCAGTCGACAACTTGGTCAAGTGAGCTGCCCAAATCTTTGATAGTATTGTCTATGTCGATACCTTCACCATCACTGGCCCATCCGTCCGGATTATTCTTGAAAGGTGATTCTTTGTAGAAAGCATTGAATCTGGTAGTGTAGCCGATGAGCTTATCAGACATTCCGGCCTTATCCAAAGCTACTCTTAGTTTGTACATGACTTTCCCAAGAGTTGCCCTCTGCTGAGTAACGATAGAAGAGTCTTCACTTAAGTGTTCCCAATCAAAGTCAATGCCGTCTCCGGCAAGCTTAAGGAGTTCTACGCATTTAGTAACAAATGTATCGATTTGAGCGTCACTGATAGTTTTGGTTAAATCGGACCAGCCGCCTATGGCCCAGACGAACGGGGTGTTGTTTTGAGAACACTGAGAAATGAGAGCATCGATTTTTATTCTTTGCCAGTTATGAGGGTTATCATACGGTTTGTCATATGACCCCATGACTTCGAGAATATCTGCTGCTGTCATGGATTCATAAATCGCAAGTCCATCCCATAGAGCATCAGGAGGGTTGTCAGGATTAGGACTTTTAGCAAGAGTTAAAAAAGAGTAATAAATAATGTTGAAATTTTTAATGTCATTCGCGTAATATTCTGGACTGCTCACATCACTGACTGGCGGATTTATAGCTCCTTTCCAGTTTTCCCAGTAACCTCCGATGATGATATCCCCGGATGAAGCTTCTGTTACTTTGATAGTTATAGTTGCTTCAGCTGTTGATTCTTTTTGGTCGGTAACTTTGTATTGAACAGTAAATTCACCAGTGCTGCCGTTTGAAGTGAAATGTACAGTGCTGCCGTTGAGAACAAGGCTGCCAAGTGAAATACTTTCATTTCCGATTAACTGGAAAGTGTATGGAGAAGTTCCGCCGCTAACTAGATTGCTGAGGTCATATTCAAGCTTGCCGTTGACTGTAACGGTTTTAGTCAAGTTATTTGCGGTCAAATGTTCGTCTGTGCTTTTTACTGTGATAGTAACTGTAGAAACGTTGGATGTTTGGCTGTTAGCGTCAATAACTTTATAAGTCAGGCTGTCGGTGCCGGAGAAGCCTGTATTTGGTGTAAAGCTGAGAGTAGAAGAGTTATTAAAATCGGCTGTTCCGTCTGCAGGCTGGCTCACAACCTGATAAGTGTAGGGGGAGGTGCCGTCAGTAACTTTGCCGCTTAGATCAAGAGTTCCAGCTGTATCCTGATTAACTGTTAACTCAGCGTTTTGAGTCACAGGCGCACTATATGGATTACTAACAGTAACAAGTACATTTGCACTGGCAGTTGCCCCATCCTGATCGATGATAGTGTAGCTGAAAGAGTCCTGCCCAACGAATCCATTGGCTGGAGTATATCTGACTAAGTTAGTATTTGTCTGGTCGACAATGCGATTTACTTCACCATGTTGAGGGGAGGTTACCGAATCCAGCTTTACTCCATTACCTGTGCACATGCCTTCACTGATGACATCAATATCAACCACGGTATTCATTTGAGTTGTCTTGCTGATATTGTTTGCGACAGGGGAGGTTCCTCCCATACTAACCTTGATATCTGATATATCTGTTTTAACTAGAGACGCGCCTTGCGCAATTAAAATCCCAAACGAGCTGCCAGCTTTTAAAACGTTATTTATCCAACTGTTGCTGGTATATTCAAATGATAAGGTATTACTGTATTCTGCGTCGCTGACTTTGACAGAGTTAAGATCTACTTGAACCCAGGACAAAGGTTCATGATTGATAATTCGTGATTCGGTTATTGCCGCTTTGCTTTTAAACGTGATTGTGACTTTTGAGTTTAAAGTTATATCCTGGCTGCCTTTGTTGGATATGCTTATAACTCCGGTTGAATACCATTGACTTGAGCTTTGGACATTAAATGATGCCGCAATATTACTGTCCGATGCTAATACTCCAATAGAAAGCATGAGTATGCTTCCTGTAATAAGTAGATGTGATTTCCTCAATAAGTTCATGATTGCTCCTGTTTAGAGATTGTTTCTACTTGTAATTGTCTTTTGCTAAATCACTTTAGCAAAAAAGCAATATTTATAACGTGATTTGATAATAGCGTGTAACAAAGCATTGTGGTAAAATGCTTTTATAAATACGATAGCCACCTGCAAAAATAACCAGTGTTTATAAGAATAGACTGCTAATATTGTGGTTTGTTCTTCGTTTACTAAAGAGATTTAATAAAAAGTAGATAATGTAGTATCAAAATTAAGTAGAGAGTGAGTGAAAGTAGTAAGCGAGGCACTTTAACTGCTTAATAAATAGCGGAATGCTCGCTTTGATGAGATGTTTAAGGTTGCTTTATCCAGGCGGCTGGAAGTTCATGACGCTGGCTCGATCAACAACTTTTATGTTGCTGTACTTTTTTAAAGCAGTTTCTCTGTTTTTCCCAGTTCAATAATGTAATCAAGGCTTTTCTCACCATCGTTACGGCTACGGGGGCACAGGTTGATGAAGACACTTTGTGCGAAGTGTTTGCCAAATGCCCGGACTTGACGGCGCTGCTTGATGTTACTCACCCGGAACCTCCCGATGAGAGTTTTCCTTTATATAAATTTCCTAATATATTTATCCAGTCATATTGTCGGATCCTTTAATGACGAGGTGCATCGCATTGGCGACTGCATAATTGCAGAGTTAAAAAGGTATAAAGCAGGTGAAATGCTAAAATATGAAATTAGCGAATCCGTGCTTTTAAGCGCGAAATAATCCCCCCTTTTGTTTGTTGGTATAAAAGGGGGAATACTTGACAGCTATGCGAACGTTAATTACTTCAGTACTTTTTACACATGGAGCAGTAGTCAAATCCATGGGTGCAGATGGGAGATGGTAGATTTTCCTTATTTGATAAGGATTTATCTTTTTTTAATGGACTAATTATTCTGTTGTAATCTACAGGACATTTTCTGGAAATATTTAAACCTTTAGATTTCATCCTATCTGACAAGAATTTCTCTATTTCAACTTCATCACTCTTTTTGGCGTAATCTATAGGTCTCTGATTTAATATGTTTTTTTGATTTAGATTACATACATCAACAAGGGCTTTAACTGCAGGCATATTACCTATATAACATGCATAAAAAAGAGCAGATGGCCTAAGGATATCAGTATGACAATATGGATCAGCTCCTCTTTCTAGCATGTATTTTATCATTGTTTCACCCCCAAGTATTATCGCTACTTTTAAAGGTGGTCGATTGTCTAGCCGGGAATTATTAATGTCCATGCCGGCTTTAATCAAAAGGTTAATTATATCAGTATTTCCTGAAAGTATAGCATATTTAAATAATTTATCATAATGAAGATAATATTTGAGGTCCTTTCCCATTTCACTTAATAGCCTCTCAACAATATAAGTATTTCCTACTTTACATGCAAGCAGTATATGACGTGTCCTTAGAACATTGAATTTCTTAATTACAAAATTAATTTGATCTTTTAGCATGCAGTCAATATTGTTAAGCTCGGAACTGTATTTCAATTGATTTAATTTAAGTATATATTTATCCAAAATAGCATAGTATTTATCAGATGTGAAATCTGAGTATTGTGTATGATTTTTTACTTTTTTTACTTTATTGTTTTTATAGTGTCGAAATTTTAAGTTGGTAGGTTTTTCTCCTAAAAGCAACCACCTTTCTTCTTCGAGAAAATTACATAAATTATTACAAGAATATATATTTCTTAGTTGATTTATTGTAAAATTTGCTCTATTTATGCGTTTGTTTATAGGCGGTAAAACTTGTTTGCCCTTTTTCTCTCCAAATATTTTTGTTATTGATTCTAATTCATTTATGAGAGATTTTTTAGTATTATTACATCTTATCCTATCGGTATAATAATTATCAACGCCTTGGAAAGTATGGGTTGCTTGAGTAGGTTTAACAAATACTTTAATGTGAGTTGCCAAGCCACGTATGCATTTATCAGAAATGTAGTTAAAATCTGTTTGTGAGTAATGACTATCAAAAATGTCATTGGCAATTTCGCGAGTTTTTGACTTCAAGAAGGAGCGTAAGAATTTCCCATAAAAAAGGTTATTAGGATTAAAGAGCCTTACTTTATTTCTACCCATATATAGACCGGTACAATGACTTTCTGAGCCAATAGTAAGGTATACTTTATAATTTGATTTACTAAAAGCTTGAACTATACCTTTAATAAGTAACCTATAGTCGTTTTTATCACCATAAAAAACTTTATGTAATACTCTTTTTATGCCTTGTGCACCACTTGGGGTTTCATATAAAAGATTCGATGCCAGAACAGCACTTTGGTCGAAAGAACACCAGTCTTCTAAACCCAGGTGACAACTTACAGGACTGTGCAGTAATGACATCCTGTCCAGAAAGCCTCTGATAGAAAGAAGCAATTGTAAAAATTGATTTTTATCATTTAGCAGCAAACTTGGTTCTATTAAATCGGAGGCATAACAGTAAATGCCATTTGGAATATTTTGAGTCATGTTGCCAATAGAGCAGGATTTCTGTGCATTTCTCAAATAACCGTGAACCAATTTATTGTGGTTTGAATAAGGTTTCTTTACTCGTTTGAGTACCGCGTTCATTATATCACTTAATTTGCAGCCTTTTTTGACTGGAATATTCAATTTTTTCATTAGTTCATTAAAACCGTGTACAGTTTTGCAGATTACAGTGTTGTTATATTCATGGATATCTTCGTAATCAAGTGTAAGAATCACTATTCTGTTATAAAATGTCTGTATGTCATCAGATAATATTGCAAGTCCCCATGAGTTTACAAGGCCATTACATAAGCCTCCTTCTCCAAGGATATTTGAATAATTTTTAAATTCGGGGCAGTTTTCAGTCAGATCTTTAATATTTTCTTGCACGAGAGTATAAGGATCTTTTTGTTTGGGCATTTAATTTATCCTCAATTATTGCGTACGATATATAGTTTATAACGCGTGTTTTAAATGACCCCTTCGCAATAAATCAGCTAGCTAGATGTTAACATCGGTTAGCAATAATTCAAGTCTTTTAAATATATTTATATATTAAATATTACTATGAATGACGAGTGCCAATAATGCGTTTGCAAATAGACGAAAGCCTTGATGGTTATATGATTAAATTTTTATAAAATGAAAGATTATAATAAAATACACGCTATCATTTATAGATGGCGTATATTTTAGCTAAAGCTGTTTAAAAAATATTATTTATAACTAATTTTATAGAGTGCCAGACTGCTGCTGTCTGGTACTGGTCCTTTGCGTGGTAAATCACGATTTCTGTCGAGAGTTTCCCAGCGGAGAAAATATTTAACATTCTTTTCTTTTGCTTGTCCGTAGTCTGTTCCCCAGCGAATTCCCATTCCGTGGAATTTACTTTCAATCTTGATTAATTCTGCAGGTTATAGGAATCTACATACGCTAAATTTGTAGTGCAGGGCGTTGAGTTCCGCAAAGAACCACACATAGAAGTTTATTTAAACAGTTTCTTAGTTCCTCCTTACTGTAACTTGTTTGTGGATACCTGTTCTCCCGTAAACTGCCCTTGGTTTTGTATAAGTCAAAATTGCGAGGGATAGTCCCCCGCAATATTTCTGGAGTTAAACTAAAAAAGTCAAAACTATAATTGATCTTTTATTGATAAACGGGTTTATATTTGGACGTGAAAGCATTGTTTAGATTTATTCTGCTTCTATAAGATTTACTGAAAATTATTGCTTCGTAAAGGGCTTTATCAAACGCTGGAAGGTTATCTTTCAGAAATATCGAGATATCAGATACATTAAGTTTTAGTGTGCTTTTGATCTCGTCCAGGCCGATAACCCTTGACATCTCATAAATTGAATGTCCGCCAAAGAAAGCCACAACAAGTGAAATGAAGTTTCTGAAAAGCCACAAAACAGTTTCTTCCTTTGCCTTTCTTAAAGGACTTGCGGCTGGCAGCCAGAGAGTTATGAATGACTTTAAAAACATTATCATGAATCCTGAAATCGAATTAACAAAAGGATGGACCATCCCCCGGGAAAGATCATCACACCACATGCTTTTATGAACCGGCCTGCTGCAGTCTGTTGCCTTGCTGACAAAAGGTCCGAAAAAACTCAGGTTTTTATTTGGCGGCATATAGAAGTCATTATGATAAGGAGCCGTAGTTATTATCCCTCGGTATTGCGAATTGAGAAGTCCCTCTTTTTTGGTTCTACCCCGGTTTGCCGGGATGAAATATCCTTGTTTATAAAGGTTTTCGCCGAATTTTATATGCTTTATAACAGCCTTATGTACATAAGCGGCTTTGATCAGGTGCTCTAGAGTTTTTAAGTGAGACTCTACCTTAAAGTGTTGCGCGTGTTCTTTCAAATTATTGGCGATGTAAAAGAATTCCAGATCATAGTTATTAAACTGCTGAGTAACATTGGCTCTGTTGCCGTTAAAAAAGAATTCAAGTTTTTGGTCCAGCTCTACTTTAGCAGGAACGCCTATGTGCTTAGCCGCATATTGGCATAGCAATTCGTAATAAGTTGCAGCATAATTCTCTTTTTCAGCACAATACGGCTGGCATCTGATGGTTTCTAGACAAAGATACGATTCAAATATTCTCCTGACGGGGCAATAAAACTGAATATCCTTATCTTCATTGGATAATGGTTTCATTGAGCCTATTGCTTGTCCTTGCAAAAGAAACAGTTTCTTTTTTAAACCAATTCTGCTTATCAAGCGCATGTCATGTTTTTGTTTTGAAATGTTTAATTGATTTTGGCTTTTTCTAATAGTTTCAATACCAAGTTCTAAACTGATTAGCCTTAGTTGATCTTGAAAAAATGAAGTCTTTTTCGGTATGTTGTAATCTCTACTAAATATGTTGTTTTGTAAATGATGTTTTGACTTGTTCAAAACATTTAATGGTACTCAATCTCAAAATGAAGCTTCTGAAAATACTCTTCATTATTCCGTGTCGGCAGCAGACAAGAATTTGTGCAATAATAAAGTAATTATTGAAGAAATTTGCTGAAGCCATTAATCGCCAAGCGCGGTTTGAACTTGTAAGACCAGGTCATTCTAAGAAATTAAATAATGGCAAGACATAATGGTAAAAGCTGAGTTTGATTCTAAAAGATAATACCCAAAAACGCTAGTCGCTGTGAACTCGCCTAAACATATAAAGTCATTAAAAAACTTTATTTTGTTCAACTCTCTCCAGTGTTTTTTGCAAAAAACTTGAGGTGGATTTGTGCATAAATGTCTCATTATTTTTATGATGGCATAAGCTCGAAGGAATATTCGTATGTTCTAAGTTGCTGGCCTTGTTTTTCTAAGATTTATAGCTAGATTTGTTCTACTGTTTACCGCTTTGGAGGAAAAGGTATTATTAGAATATTTATATTTTTTATGTTTAACTTGTGGAGTATTTGATGAGAAAATTATTTTTTCTATTGTTTATAATGATTTGTGCTCTGGGCTGTTATTCATTTACTGAAAATAGTGCTTACAGAATAGCAATAAGCTTGAGGAAGCAGAAACTATATTTGCTGGATAATACAAATGGACACATTGTAAAAATTTACCCGATTTCAAGTTCAAAATTTGGAATAGGAAATAAGTTCGGCAGCAATAAGACCCCGATTGGAAAACTTGAAGTAGCAAAGAAAATCGGTAATGGGGCTCCTCTTGGCACAATATTTAAATGTCGGATAAACACCGGTAAAATTTCTTTGATTTACACAAACCGGATTGCGATAGATGATGATAGAGTGCTAACAAGAATAATGTGGCTGAAAGGCTTAGAAAAGAAAGTTAATGACAATTCCTTTGAGAGGTATATATATATTCATGGCACGCCCGAAGAAGGCTTGATTGGAGAAAGAGCTTCACATGGCTGTATTCGCATGTGCAACAGAGATGTTATCGAGCTGTTCGACGCAGTTACTGTAGGCACAATAGTCGACATAAAATACGAAGACATCAAAGAACCCTTACTTTAAAAGCTTAAAGCCAACTGATTTAAAACTTATACTCCCTGAGTACCAAACCAAGGTATCCAGGGATTTTTTTATTGTCAGCAGGGTGTTTGATTTGCTTATACACTTTGTGTACACACAGCGTTTCTCCTGCTCTGTTTACTGCTTTTATACTAGGTTGGGTATATCCTGCATTAACGTGTGAAATTGCCTATTTTTTGAGAAAATTTGTAAACAGATAGTTTATATACCCAGCTGGACTTTTTCAGAAAGTCCAGCTGCATATTTATAAAGATGATTAATTGGCGTTAATGACGCCGATTTTCACTGTTCCGTCTGTTAAGGTGAGCATGACAGGAATTTTGCCGTGTCTTAAGCTTACAGCGCCTGTTTGGGCATCTTTTATTTTTCCGCAATGCGGTAAAATCTGATCTGGAACTGCAATTGCACTAAGTTTAACTTTGCCGTCTTTAATTGCAGCAAGGTAAACTCCATTCGCCTTTGAAGTTGGTTTCGGATGTCCCATGAATGCTACAGTTGCCTTGTCGCCTTTGAGAAACAGGGTTGGGTTGGATACTTTGTATGAAAAAGTGGTATAACCGGCTACTCCGGATATCTTATATTCCGTTCCGGTATAGACGATTGGTTTTGAAAATTTATTTCCTCCGGCATTGCAGTATATTGCCGAAATATATATATTATTTTTATCGAATGAATGCGCAAAAAACGCGATTTTATCGGCATAATATGTTGGGCCGCCAAGTTCTACAGGAGCACCTCCTCTTTCAAGCACTCGGTATCTTTTGGGAACTGTTTTAATAAGCTGACCGGAACCGTCATAAATAAACATTTCCTCAGTTCCGGCATCAGTATCAGCACGAGTCGCAAACTTAATTTGAGCTACAGATATATCATCAAAATTGAATATTTGTTCGTTGGCTTCAGCAAGCAGTTCAGGAGGGGAGGGCTTTAGAAACCGACGAATTTTGCATGAGTAAATTGCGTTATAAGTGTCATTTTTATTGCCGCCTTTTTCCATTGTTGCTAAAAAAATGGCCTTGCGCCCAGTAGTTATATATGGGGAATTGAAATACTGAAATACATTTCCATTCTTGTCGGCCTGACCTTGAAGAGCGAGTGGAAATGCGCGCCATTTTCCAGCTACTTTTTGGGCACAAAATACCCCGCGCTGCCTGCTTTCAAGAGTGCCTCCAAAGGCGATAATATTATTTTGAATAGTTGGAGATTCGAAACCTGTCCAGCCTGGACTTGGCTTTGATGGATTAAAGTTTTTGAAATGCTCCGAAAGCCCCTCAGGTACAATATTCAAATCGAAAGCAAATACAGGCTTAGAAAAGTCACCACTGCGTAATTGACGCGAGACAAATACGGAAGGCACTTTTGTTACAGCACGCTTTGCCATAAATATATAGCTGGTGCCGTTCTCAGCAATCGCAGGCGGCACTAAAATATCACTTTGTGTTGTGAATTGATCAGGCCTATTTGCCATTAACATGTTTGGAACCAACGACATTGCAAGAAGCAAAAAGGACAAACCAGTTTTTTTCATATCCATAACTCCTTTTTTTAGGTAGAATTTCAGGTTTTTAGCAATTTAGTCCTAAAGTTAATTTAAAGTTACTCTTCGCAATATCAAGCCTTCCTCCAATGCCATAATAAAAATAGCTGACTATGGCTGATTAATAATTTTATACCATAATGGTGTTTTGAATGCCAGCTGTAAATAGATTGAAAATAACTGCCGAAAGAGATAAATTTTGAGAAAAATTATTATTCAGATGAACAAAATAAGAATTTATTTTACTAATATAGTTGATGAAGGTGAAAATTAATTTAATAGATTTGATTATGAAGTTCTGTTTCCAATAATGATAGTAGTGTTATACAGCAGAAACTCATTTTACAGCATAATATGTAGTTAAATTATATTTTCAGTGAAGGTTACAATAAAGGGTAGTTTTTAATAAACAGAACAGCAATAAAATTAAGCATTCTGTTTTGTTAGATGAGGGGTAGAAAATGATTGCTATATATAAAGATATTCATGACGCGTATAATTATATCTACAGAATAACTCAAAGTCAAAGAAAAAAGCTGTGGACTATTTTGTTTTTTGAAAGAGGTGCTATACATAAAGTAGTTAGCGACTACTATGTTTTTACAAGTGCTCCATATGTGGGAAACGTAATGCACAAAGTGGCGGCAAAGGCCCTTGAATTTCAAGGAGTTAATTATCATGATAATCCAGAACAGGTAAGGCATATGACAAGAGCCTTAAGTGATAAACTTCAAGGTGATTTTTTTGCAGCGGGAGGCGATGAAAGGGGAGGGCACGCAGAAGATTTTTTACTGAAATGTATGTACTTCGTTTATGCTGAAGTCATGGGAAACCGTCCCGATACAGCAGTATTGTTGAACTCTGATTCACCTTGTACTCTTTTTGACTCACGCCCGAGCAAAGCTGTCACAGTGACACATCCAAAACATCCTGACCGGAAATTAGTTTTTAATGACTCATGCACAGCAAAAGTCGATCAGCTTGCCGCAGAAATGAGGGATGTGATCCCTCACTGGATTCTTTATTATCGTAAGAAGTGGGGAGTATGCTGTGCCAGGCGAGGTAGTGCAGATGTGTTGGCGGCAAGAGATCAGGCATTAGCTCAAATGAACAGTTTGCGTAATATTTCCGTTCACCCTTTTACTGCGGCCATGGAGGATCAGTGTAAGGCATCAAAGCTGTAAAATCTTGCTGATGAAAATTTCTTAGTTAAGCAACATTTGAGCAGGTTTAGTTGTTTGTGTTGAATATAAAACATCTCAGAGAGGAGTAAATTAATATTCTTCTCTCTGAGATAATTCAATGCTTTAAACTACGCTGCCGCTTTTTATTACTTCATTATAGAATTTAGCGCTGGCTTTGGGGATGCGCTCTAGAGTTGAGTAATTCACGTAATGAAGACCAAAGCGCTTTTGATAGCCGTAGCTCCATTCAAAGTTAAACTTTCCGATTAAACTAAATATTGTTCAATATTTGGATTGCCCAGTTTATAGTAACGTCGTAATTTTTTGTACCTGACATGAGAAATATCATTTTTCTTTAATATGTGTGTTCCAATGTATTTATGGTAATTTTTCAAATAGAACAATGATTTTAACCATGGATCACAAACAATAGTGTTTAAGAGTTGAATTTTTCTGTCAGCTGCTGCAAATTCTTTTCGTGGAACATGGTTTTCTGAAGGAGTAATCAACAGAAAAATGTGATCCCCATAAGGCAAGTAGCATAGTTCTGCATCCTTGATCACTATCTGTCTTCTCGTAGCTGCGTAATGAAAGAATAAGTAGCAGAATTTTGACATTTCATGACAGTTAGCAACTGAATATTTAAGGCAATGCGATACTTTATTTTCCAGCATATCAAAAACAGTTTTACTTACAGGGATTCTGTCAGTGAATTTTTGAGGTTGACGCATGATACTTGACACAATGCCGCGATGCTTGGTTTGTTCAGCTTGTGTTGGAAATAATTCCTTGTTGTAATCTTGGTAATATCCCATACGGGATGAAGACACTGGGAAACTTGCATTTGCTGATATAATAGTTTTTTTAGCAAGCAATGCAATATCCTGAACTTGCGGTGTGTCTTTTGAAAAGTCATCTTCAATATAAAGCACACGAGGAGATTTAACGCAAATGTCACATACATAAGCATAATTTACTTTGGGGTCATATTGCTTGTTAGGTGGAGTGTTGTTGAGCATGGGAATATAAGGTCTCCTTTGTGAACAACAATCCTCACAAACGACAGATCCGCATTTACGGCAAACTTGACTAGGGCCATTTTTTTACAAATAGGACAACTGATGAGATTAGGAGTAAATGATGGCCATTCCGGCATATTCTTTTACCTTAAACAATAGTTAATATTACTTGCAGGGCTATAAATTTTATTAAAAGTAATACATTATACGGTTTAGACCTTTGATCATCATTATTGTTCCAAATAACTAATATTTAAATAAAGCATTAATGTACCATAAAGAGTATTTTGCTAAAGAGGCAGGGGATTTCACTTGGGTTCCGTAGAATTTTTTAAGGAAAGTTATAAGGTTTTTTATCATGCTACAAACAAAGTGCGCATGTGAATCAGTTAAATGTCATTTTATTTCGAAAAAAGTTTTAACTAACAGTCATTATGCAGTTTCTAAGTTAGTCTTCTGAAATTTTTGATGAGTTTAAGCCAGAATACCGGAATTGCGTAAAACGGGGATTGACCGTATTTTAGTTTAACTTTAAGTTCATCTTTCAAGCACTGTAAAACGTTTGAGTCAGCCAGACCACCTTCTCTGAAAAAAGAGATTTTTTCAGGCAGGTAAATAGGCTTTATGTCGAATTTGTTTACTGCGCGATACATGAAATCATAATCGCCAAGCAGTTTAAAGGACGTGTCATAAAGTCCGATTTTGTCATAAATATATTTAGGGCAAAACATAGAAGGATGCGGAGCAAAGGCTCCCATAGTCACATTCTCGGGGCGAAACCCTTTAACATTGCCTTGTATTTCATATTGCACATCACCCCAGAATATATGGTTATCCAAATCTTTACCTTGAAACGCAGAGGCTACTTTTTGAAAAGCTCCCGGCAGGTAATAATCATCAGAGTTAATCATCCCGACAATATCACCAGAGGCCTTGACAATGCCTTTATTCATCGCGTCATAGATACCACCATCAGGTTCGCTCACCCAGTAAGCCAGCCTGTCTTGATACTTACGGATAATATCAACGCTGCCGTCCGTAGAACCGCCGTCAATAACAATATATTCGAAGTTATCATAATCCTGCTCCAGGACGCTATGCATAGCCTGCTCCAAATGAGCAGCAGAATTATAACAGATAGTTACAATAGAAATCTTAAAACTTTTCATAAATAACCATTACCGACTTGTGATAAATAGATGATGCAATTGTTCTTAGATTACTTAAACCAGTACGAGAATTCCTGACAATAACTGGGAAACTTTCTCCTTCAAATTGCTCGCTAAGCCAGTTAGAAGCAGAGCTAACAGCTTTTAAATAACCGATATAGAAAAATGTGAGCAGTCGTTTTGGCATAACTTTGCCATAATGACCTAAATTATGTTGCAATAAGAAATTATTTAAAACTTTGAACCCTTGGAAGTGATAAAAAATCAAATTTTCATCATCAATCATTACTTTTCGATTTTTTTCTGTCGAGATTTCATAATTATACCAGTTCCATGGTGAGAGCCCAGCTCCTTTTAATTTTGAAACCACAACCTTATCAAAAAGCTCTGGCCATAAATTAAGATATTTCTGGTCTGCAAATCGATTTTTTTCAACAACATCATAGCACCATTCAATGCATTTTTCACGCCACCATTTCAAACATTTTATTCCGTTGTTATCACGTCTGTAAAGCTGGAACTGCACGTTAAATCGACCAAATTTTTCTCTATATTTAATCGCTTCAGGAAAGCGGTGCTCAATAATCAGAATTGAATTATCACCGAGTTCCTCGTAAAGAGGTTGCGGTGAACTGTAAAACAGTAAGTCTGCGTCAAGATAACCAAGAATATCAACCTCACCAAATTTGTCGAAAATATACAAAGGCATAACAGGGCTTAAGGTGAAATAAAATTCCACAATACTCCGATTTCCTCTACACTCTGCAAACTCTGGATCAAAAGCCTCAACTTCAGCTAACTTTAGAGGATGGATGTTTTCAATTTTCAATGTGTTCAGAACGTCATAAGATTTGTCATTAAGACACACCACAAAAAGCTTGAATTTAAAATCTTGCTTGCACAGAGAGTGGTATAAAGCAATTGCTTGTGGTAAGTAATTTGAGTCAAAATATGTACAAAAATATTTCATTTATAAAACTTTTTAATTACTTTAATTACTTCAGATACCATTTCATCAGTCATTTCAGGGTACATCGGCAGACTCAGTATACGTTTTACAAAAGACTCTGTTTGACATAGAGAAACACTCTCGCAACTGGCGAATGCCGGTTGTTCATGTAAAGGTTTAACATAATGAATCGCAGTGCTAATATCAAAGCGGCCTAAAAAATCCTTTAGTTCATTCCGTTGATCGAGAGTAATTACGTATTGATGATAAACATGAACACAATTATTTTTCACCTTTGGTAAGGATAAAGGTAACCCCTTCAATCCTTCATTATACATTGCTGCAATCTCAGCCCTGCGTTTGTTTGCAGCATCAAGTGAGGCGAGTTTTACTCTTAATAAAGCAGCCTGTATTTCATCTAAACGACTGTTTATTCCTTGTTCAGAGCTAACAAAACGTTCTTTCCAGCCATATTGCCGAAGCGTAATTAACTGTTGCTGAATTTCAGTGGATGAAGCTGTTACAGCTCCTCCATCACCAATCGCCCCAAGATTTTTTGTAGGATAGAAACTGAAGCATCCGCAAACGCCGATGCTGCCAATTCTTTTCCCATCAACTTTAGCACCATGCGCCTGAGCACAATCTTCTATTACAAAAACTTTAAATTTTTCAGCAATCCTCATAATTTCAGGCATGTTAGCAGGATGACCATAAAGGTGAACAGAAATGATTGCTTTTATGTCAGGAATTTCTAATAAAGCCTTTTCAAGCGATAAGGGACACATTGTGTATGAGTCCTTATCGATATCTACAAATACAGGCTGCATTCCTGCACGATGAATGGCAGCACCTGTCGCTGAAGCAGTGTGGGAAACAATGGCGATTTTTGATTTCGGAGGCAAATTGAGTCCCCTTAAAGCCAATTCAACAGCGTCGGTTCCGTTAGCTACTCCCACCGAAAAATCAGTTTCACAAAAAGCGGCAAATTCTTTTTCAAAAGCCTTAACCTCTTTCCCAAGTATATACCATCCACTTTTCAAAACATTTAAGACAGCGTCATTTATTTTTTCTTTATCGGCCTCATAAGAAGCAAAAGGGCTGCATTGTGGAATACTCATTTTGTACTCCCAACATAATTCAGGAATTCTTCATAATCTCTGATATAGTCTTCTTCTTTGTAAAAGTCAGAAGCAACAACAAGTAAAACACATCCGCTCAAAAAACTGTGCATCGTGTGCCAAAGCTCCTTACCAAGAATTACCCCGACATTATCCCGCCACATGTGAATATCCTGTTTTTTTTCTCCATCATCAAGAGTTAGAACAAAACTTCCATTTATACAGAAAATGACCTGTTTCAGCTCTTTGTGAGCATGTTTCCCTCTGACACTTTGAAGATTTTCAAGGTTATTTATGTAATAAACACGCTTTATGTCAAAGGGCACATCATGCTGTCCTTCCATGATGCTCAAAACACCGTCACGCTCATCTACAATGCGCTTGAGCTCTACATAACCGCTGTTCTTTACAATAATTGGCTTGTTATCCATCAAGTCCTCCCTAAATTATCCATCTTTAGCAACCAGTATAACATTATCCAGATAAAAGTCATTGTTCCCAGGTAAAACAAAGTATAAGATATAGCTTATCGTATTAAAAAACACTGTAAATATTATTCTTAATATAAAATCCAAAATCCTAACTCTGGTATTGATCTTTTTAAAGAACCAGGCATTAATCAGTTGCCCAAAAATTCTAAAGTCAGCAAGAGTTTTTTTTTGTTCAATCACTTTAAAACCGTGCTTTTCAAACAATGACTTTAGCCCGAATGAAGAATATCTGGCATAATCATAAGGCTGTTCATGTTCATCCCAGACAAACGGCACTGTAATCAGGGCTTTACCGTCAACTTTTAAAATCCTATGAACTTCTTTTAAAAACTGATCCGGATTGAAAACGTGTTCAAGAACCTGATTGATGACAACAGAATCAAAACTTTCCTCCTGAAACGGAAAAGTTTTACCATCATAAAAAATATCCGCAGTCCCCTGTTTTATTGCTTCGGGAGAATCTATTTCCATTCCGATATATTCATCATATGTAAAAAAGCTCTGATAAGGCTTTGTTCCGCAGCCGACGTCCAGAATCCTTCCTTTGATATACGAAGACATACCCTTTACGGCCCTGCCTAATTCTCGACGAGCGAGAAAAAACGGATTGACAAGATAGCCAAGCCAACCAGGAGAAAAATTTTCTTTCTCAAGTATTATTTTTAGTTTTTCTTTAGTCTTCATTTCTTTTTAAGTATAAAACCTATATTATTTGCAATTGATTTTGGGGAGGAAAGTTTGAACTCTTTTGGCTTACATTCAAATTCAGCAATAAGTTGATATTTTTCTAGAGCTGCCATTAAAAATTTTTTCCGGCTAAGAAACCACGCCGGGTAACTTGCTTTATAAATACAGTCTGGAATTGTTTGTATTGTCAAGCGATCTTGATTTGAATTTACAAGCAGTGCACGTTCAATAATAACATAGTCAAAGTCAGTATTAAGAATTTTTCCAAACGTTTTCCACGGACTATTCAGATAAGGAAGCACACAAGCCAGCAAAGCTACGTTTATTTTTTGATCTTTAAGGCAATCTTCTACTGAATCATAAAATTTTAGAATATTATTTTCGAGTTTTTCTTTACCGTATTTTACAAAATGTTTTTGTTCAACAATATTCCAGGTTAATTTTTTATCACAAAGCAAATCACGGTTTTGAAAATAAGAACTACCAAGAGCTCCGCCAAAGTCTAAAACATTTAATTCATCATTATTTTTTACTGCAGCTAGCAACAGTGTTGAGATTAAAGGCCAGTTATACTCTTTTTCATAAAACAACACACCGTCTCGCTCATAGGCTGCATTACCGGCAATAACTTCAGACGTCGCCTGACATACTTTCTTAAAGATACTATCAGCATCATAGCCGGCAGAATCAGTCAATGCAGTTTCCCAACAGTTATAATCACCTGCAAAAGAAATATTTTTCCCCCGATGCAAAAGCTCAAGTAAGACAGGAGGAAGAAACTTCTTGACTGTTTTTTTGAGTGTCATATTATAGTTAATCACTTTTTGTTTAATAAAAGTTTAATTTTCTTGTTCAGCAACTAAAAGCAACTTATCTTAAACTATCCTTAAAATGTCTAAGTCTGTTATCTACAACTGACTCCCAATTATATAATTTTTCAATTTTTGATCTTCCTGTCATCCCCATTGTTTTTCGAGTTTCAAAATTTTCTAAAATTAACAATGTATCAGCTAACGATTGAGCGTTGTTTTCTTTATATTGTAATGCGTTTCCCTGTATTCGTTCTTTAGTTTTTACCAAATTGCTAACTACAATTGGTAATGATGAGGCCATTGCGTCAAGTTGACTTGTAGATTCCTGCTTTGGCCAAACACCGATATCAGCAGCTTTGTAAAATGGAGGTAAGTCACGGGCCAAAACAAAATCATGAACAATGCAGCCTTCATGCTTTTTAATTGCTGCCACTTCTTCTGGAGTGCCGGAGCCAACAAAAAGAGCTTTATAAGGAGCTCCTTTTTTTTGCAAAATGTCAATGGCTTCAGCAAGACATTGTGGGTTTTTGTCAAATGAAAAACGCCCTGTATAAATACATAGGATTTCATCTTCAGCTACATTTAAACTTGCTCTGAGCTTCTTACGTTCATTTTGCTCCTCTTGAGTTTCAGGTGGGCGAAACCAATCCGTATCTGCAGCAAGAGGTAAAAAGCTTATTTTGTTCTTTTTAATACCAAAATATTTTGTCATTATCTCTTCTGTATCTGGAGCAATTACATAACATTTATTTATGAAATGATTAACGATTTTGACAAAAGTACTCCTGAAAGCAATAAATTTCAGCTTTCTGATGATGCTCTCTTTCTCGTGAGCTGGAGGGAATACAGATAAGTGAACGTGATCCTCTGTGAAAATTTCGTATTTTGATCTTGTCAAAATTTTGTGCAGGATAACTTTAAATACCCCTGGATTTACAGTTTCATTAATAAGCACAATATCAGGATTTATTTCAGACAACTTTTTCCCAGTACCTTGTAAAATAAAACGGTGTTTAGATTTTTGGACTGGAATTATATGAAGAGTGAAATTCTCAAATTTTTCTGTTCCGCACTGGGTGCGGTTATCTCCTAAGCAACTTTTATATACCTCTTCATAGTTATCGTAAGGAAGTTGCAGGTTTCCGGCAATTAAATGAACCTCGTGTCCAGCTTTGGCGAAGTACTTGCAAAGAAAATAATCACTATATCCAGTTTTTTTACAAAAGAAATTTTGTATCATAACAATTTTCATAAATTGTTCTCCATGTCTATAATGATTTTCACAATTCTCTCTGCTGCTTTCCCATCCCATAAATCTGATACAGCTGCGATATTATTCCCATCAGAAGATATTGCGTTATTTACTGCATTTATGATCTTATCTGAATCATTACCAACAAGAATATTGGAACCCGTCTTGCAAGTAATAGGGCGCTCGGTGTTTTCTCTTAAAGTGACACACGGTTTTCTCAAGAAAGCTGCCTCTTCCTGTATGCCTCCAGAGTCGGTAAGCACAAACTTTGAATTATTGAGTAAAGTCATGAAGTCAAGGTAATTTAAGGCATCGCAGAAAGTTATTCCATTCACTTCCAAAAATTTACTTAAGCCAAATTCATTGATTTTCGCTTTTGTGCGGGGATGGATTGGAAATACAAGGTTTATTTTTTTAGCAGTTTGCTCTAATATATTTACCAAGCTGGTTAATTGTTCGCGGTCATCCACATTACTTGGACGATGCATTGTCAGAATGGCAAAAGGTTCTGATAAATTAAGCTTTTCAAGTATGTCAGATTTTTCCAGTTGTGGCATAATATAACACAATGAATCAATCATCGTATTACCTACTAGATGCATATTTTTGCTTTCCCAGCCTTCTTTAAGCAGGTTGGCTTTCCCACTTGGTTCAGTCAGGAACGCAATGTTTGAAATTGAATCTGTAATTTTTCGATTAATCTCCTCTGGCATAGCCATATCAAAGCTTCGTAAGCCGGCTTCAATATGGGCAACTGGAATATGCAGTTTTTTTGCAGTTATTGCACATGCAACTGTTGAGTTCACATCACCAACCACAATCACAAGATCGGGCTTTTCTTCAATGCATACTTTTTCAAACTCTATCATTACCTTAGCTGTTTGAACAGCATGACTGCCGGAGCCTACATTCAGATGATAAGCCGGCTCACTTATATCAAGTATTTTAAAGAAAGATTTTGACATAATATCATCGTAATGTTGTCCAGTATGAACAATAAGGTGTTCATATTCAGGGGCAAAATTTTTAAACGCCCTGTCAATAGGAGCTATTTTCATAAAGTTGGGTCTAGCTCCGGCAACTGTAATTATTTTTTTCATGTTATATTCAATTGTTTATATGTTAAAAACATTTTCTGATCTATATAAAATGGTTGTTTCACTACTATTTAGATGAATTGGTGTAGGGCCTGTTATTTTAAGTTTTTAAAATCCATTGTTAATGAGATATTCTAACCCTTGGTTATATTCTTTTCTGAAACTATCGTCAAGAATAATAATTCCATCTTTTTTCAGTGCTTCTAAGCAATTTTCCATGCATTGGACACGATCAATCCCGTCAATTAAGATAATATCAAACACATGAGAAAAATTTTTTATAGCCTCTATATAGTCTTTACCAGGTTTTTTATATATGATAGTGGCATTATCTGGAATTTGATCTTTTATTTTTTTGTACCATGCTCTGTCATGTTCACAAGAGACAATTTTTTTGCATCTTTTGGAAAACCACATAGTGCTGCTCCCGCTCCCGTATTCAAAAATGCATAAACCTTTATGCAACCTACTTTCAATAAAATCTGCAGCCGGGTATGGAAGCCAGGGAATAATATTTTTTTCTCTGTCAACTGGAGATTTCTCTATGTAGCTTCTAAACCACCCACGTTCAGAGAGATACCCACCTTTTGTCAAGGCTCGCAACCCTCTTAAAGTGACCAATGCTTCATGAAATTTGGTTATAAACATCAAAAGAGTCTCCTGCTATCACTAATTAAATCCATTTCATGAAAAATCATTATTACTTCTTTGTCAAAGCTATGCATGACATTTTGCTTTCAACACTTTGCCTGTTCTATTTTTGCTTCAACATTAAACATGTAATATGATGCCTGTCCTTTGCATTTACTTTCCTAGGTGGTATCAAAATTTCTCCTTCTGTCCAGTAGTCTCCTGAGCAGAACTGCCAATACTCCTGTTCGACTATTTCTGCATTATTAGCCTCTAACCAACAGTCGATCTGATGCCTTGAAAACGCTTGTGTAGGAAATCTCTTTTCTTCAGAAACTGATTTTTCCAAGTCATAAACATTTTCACAATAACTGTTCTCATTGTATGGGAAAGTGAGTATTAAATAACCATTGCCTTTTAAAAGGGAAAACATATTATTTACAGCATTTTCAAAACCGGTAATGTGTTCTAATACACTAATACAGGTAATTACATCATATTTTTCTTTTAATTTTGTTTGTGTTATGTCATCATTTTTTACATAGAAATGCCGGTTCGTAATATCGCTTTTCCAGTAATCTTTTATATTATCTGTTGAAGTAACATTAAAGCCACAGGAACTCATTAAGCTAGGAAGTGCAGTTAAGCCGGTACCTACATCCAGTATTTTTGTGGGAAAAATTTTTGCCAGCTGTTTAAAAACAAAACTATATTCAACAGCTCTTTCATTGGGATCAAAACTATTGTACTTGCAGAATTCTCTATAACATGCCTTTTCAGCTAATAGCTTAAAAATTTTTTTTATGATTAATTTCATTCTTCCTCTCTACTTTATGCTAGCAAAATTTGTTTAAATAATAATCTGTGTTTCTTTTATAAAATTCTCATGTCATAAAGGATCATTAAGTAAAAATATCATTAAAGCCTCCTTATTTTATAAAAGGTCTCAATAAATAAAAAAGCTCTCATCATTTGAACAGAAGCAAGGCGAGTCTTATGAAATAGGAACGGAGCTATCATTACAAATAAAACTGATGCGATTATTGTAGCAATTGCGCAGCCTGAAAGCCCTACTGCTTTTATAAGAAAATAATTTAAAGTAATATTAGCAAGTGCTCCAAAGGCTGCAAATACCAAGCTGTAATTTTGTAGATTTTTAGTTATCATCCACTTTACTGATACTATACCAAATGCTACAAGCGGTAGACGCCAAATGTATATTACTACCACTGTAACTGCTCCTTGATATGGTTTTCCAAACAGAGTAAGTACAATATACTGAGCAAATAACGCCAAAGGAACTGCAATTGCAAACGACATTCCCAGCATAGCTTCATATAATAGTTGCATTCGATGTTCAAAGTGTTCATTTGATACTTCTTGAGCTCTAATAATGGACGGAAAAAGAGAACTACAAATAACCATTGGCAAGAAATAGAATAATTCACATAAACGAATGGCAACTGCATACTGACCGTTAGCTGCATCGCCCAGCATTTCCTTTATCATTACCTGATCTATGCGCATGTAAATAATGCCGGCTGCTCCGCTTAACAGTAATGGCCATGAATCTTTTAGCAATCCTCTGGCTGTATCAAGCCTGAATTTCCAGTGAAATGGATGACTGACTTTGATAATATAAAAAAACAGATAGCCCAGCGACATCAAGGCCATATTTGCAGCTTCCAGCATAGCGAAATACATTAGAGGCGCCCCTGTGTAGGCAAAAAAAGCTCGGCCAGCTGAAACTAATGTCCAGGCAATGACTTGGGATATAGCTACATATTTGCTCATTACCTGAGCTTGAAAGTAAAAGTCAATGGTTTGAAAAGTTTGAAACAAATATCCTGCCGCAATAATCAATACCAAAATATTTGTTTGAGCATCATTTTTACTGAGAAAAACTCCTGCACAAACTAGCCCAAACATCAGTAGAACGCCAATGGTTTTCAGCCAAAAAGTTGTTCCAAGTAATTCATTTTTTCTTTCAGGAAATTTCACAAGTTCACGTACTACAATCGAGTCAAGCCCGAGGGAACTGATAAATGAAAAAATAGCACAGAAACTTATCGCGTAATTAAGCAGTCCATATTTAGAAGGCCCTAGTTGGCGCGCAACATAAATTCCCACGGTGAATCCGATCAGCATACGGATAATTTTCTCGCTGAAAAGCCAGATTGTATTAGCACCGTATTTGCGCATCCCGGGATGTTCCCAAGCCGTTTTTATTAGTTTTTGAGCGCGTTTAATCATGGTGCTCCGGATTATATTTTTCATCAAAAATCCAATGAATTTTATTTGATAGCTTTATATCCTCTGGGAGGGTAGGTTCCAGCATTGGCGCTTCGAGATTAGCTACGCACACTATCACGGTTTCAGCAAGTGGGTCGAATTTTTCAAACGGTAGTACCTTCTTCCCCAAAAAAGTGTTGACGCTGTCATCATAGACTGCAGTAATCTCCAGACCCCATTCACGGCAGCCCAGGTATACTATTTCTGCTAACTCACCAGCTCCCAGCAGTACTACCTGCTTTTTACCGTTTTCTGCCAGCTCACGGCACAATTGCGCACTACGTTTGCGGGCTTCCTTGTAAAACTGCATAGAAAAAGTCAGGAATTCATACGATAACCGTGCTTTTTCAGCAATACCCTGGGGCGTTAAAAAATAATCCCAACGTCTTGAATGCACTTTTTTAATGTGCAGCAGACCACGGCCAACCATTTTGTTTAAAATATTGTGCGCTAGCTTTATACTGCAGCCGAGCTTGGAGGCTGCCATACGATTATTCAATAATGGCGTAGATTCGACATGCTTAAGAATCTTTAATTCATTGAAATTATTCTTTAAGTTTATAGAGTTTTTTGCTGATTCTTTCAAGTTAGCCCCAACTGATGTTCTTTGTAAAACAGTATCGTTACCTTTTTATACTATACCTTATTTTATTATTTGTCTAGTAAAATTTGTGAAAAAAACAAATTACTTCACGACTGTTTTTACAATTTTAAAAAGGATGTAATCTGATATTATTATCCTATTCAAGCTTTACATTTTATTAAGATTGTTGTTGTCATGGAAGGTTGGATTGTCAGATGATAGGTAAATGCAATGAGATGAAGCATATAAATGAAAAATCAATGTTTCCTTATCGATATATAATATGTTGTCAGTGCACAATGAAAAGCACTACATTGTTTCCACTCTCTCTCCTGTTTGCTAAGCTCAAAAGTATTTATTCTTTAATGTGTAAAAAGAATGGAATATCATTTATATTTGGTGACTTTTATATCAAACAGCAATTAATATTTGCCGACATATTTGTCAATTTGCGATACTATCTTGTTATCAACTTTATTGTTGACTGAGCCTTGAGACCATAAGTTTACTATACGATTAGTTGGACTTTCCTGTCGGCAGATTTGTCTTTCTTCCCTGGGACGTGGAGCCGAAGTAAGAAGCTTAGTTTCAAGTCCTTCAAGGATAGCCTGAAATTCATTTTCTTCGTCTTGTTTAAAGGCCCCGGCTCCTTTTCTGCTAAAAGGCTGCTGCATGTACATAGCTATCACCCGGTGATGAGGAACTTCTGTTATAGTGACTCCTGTTGGCAGACTAACACTAGTCATCTTAAAACAAGATGTAGGATCCAGTACACTATGTTTTATGACTCCTGGCTGGTTAATAAGTAAAGGCCGGTTATTGCTTTTGTGCCTTAACGCTTCCTTTACTTCGGTTCTCAATAATCTAATACTCTGATTAGGCCGATTGTTGTTAGGGAATTCTGTATTAGACAGGATCTCAAGAGTGTAGGCGTGCCATACTGTCCATGCTCTTTTTGCATTCTTTTCATCTCGCATATTCCAGGTAGCGTATAAGTTTTGTTGAGAACTGCTTAGAGCTGTTTTTGCAGTCATAGGAGAACGCCAATAGTATTCTTCTGACGATAATGTTCTTTGATTCATCCAGAATAACCTTGCTTTTACACCATATGTGCTCCAGCTGTCTCCTCCAATTCCTGTAAGCCAGTCATCAACTGCTTCATTTTCATAATCTAACATCTCATTTATTTCATCTGTCAAGCAGCTTCCATAACGGTTGCGAAGTTTGCCGAAAGGTTGTCCTCTTTCATCTAGCAAACAACATGAGCCTCCGGTAAGCCTTAATTTCTTTGGTAGCTTTTCGCTTATTCCCGCATTTCTAATCTCTTGAACAGCGCTTATCAAGGAATTTATGTAGCTTTCTTTCCATGAATCGCTTAACATTTTGGATTTTAAAGTATTTAGATAATCCATAAGGGTTTCTCCTTATAAGTTTCTTCAAAAATTTTATCGGATACTAATTACATATAAATTGCTAAAAAGATTTATAACTTAAATAGAGTGAACAATAAGATGCTCGTATAGCAATGTTAAAGTGTAATACATTTATTGTTGTTATAATAGCTACCAACATATTAAGGAAAATTGTATTTTAAATTAAAACTAACAAAGGCAAGGTCTTTGAAAAGATTCTTAACAAGATCTATTAACGTTCTAATTTAACAGCATCATTATACACAATACATACCATATTAGTATAGTAATTTCTTGTTTTTGTTCAGCAATTTGACACTCTTTAATAAAATTCTAACAAAAAGACAGAAAAGGGAGGTCTTTCCTGGAAATTGAGGAACAAACACAATTTTTCGGCAAAATTTATCACTTATTTTCTATAGCAAAAGTTCCAACTTATTTTAGTCCAGGTTTTTATCTGTAGCAAAGTCGAACAAACCCTGTGATTAGCCAGGACAGTTAATGATTTTGCTGATTTTTGCGAAAAAAATTAATGCTCCCATTGCATAAGAAAATGTTAGATTATATTATTACTTGCACTTTAATGGAGGAATAATTATGAACCCTAAATCATTTTGGAATGATATTGCAGAAAACTATATTGAATTTCGTGGAGATATGCCACTTTCATGGTGGTTGAATGGCTATCTGACGGTAATGCAGAAGTTTTCTGAAGGTACTTCAATGGAAGAGGTTAAATCAAGGAATATTCTTGACTTTGGTTGTGGAGATGGCCTCTTTGGGTTGCTTTTAGCCTCAAGGTATAATTTTGATGTTTCAGGGATAGATATTTCTGAGGAAATGATCAGGCTGGCAAAGAAAAATAATCCGGCTGGATACTACTCTGTTTTTGACGGGCAGCGGATAGAGTTTCGAAGCAATAGTTTTAATGCCGTTATGGCCAACTGGGTTTTCCCAAACATTGATACAGAGCAGAAGATGTTCACAGTTCTTTCTGAGATTTACCGGGTTTTAGATGATAACGGTACTTTTGCTTTTTCAACTTTTCAGGATAAATATATTGGAGCGGAAACGTCATATAAAAGAATAGGAGAGGAGGGCAAGACATACTCCTCAGGCGACCACATCAAAGTTAAGCTTTTCAGCCAAGAGAGTGATACAATAACATTGAATTGTTATTATTGGTCAGAGGATTATTTCGTTAAGATTTTGGAAGATGTCGGGTTTCAATCCATAGAAATAAGGAAACCTGTTTATGACGACATTACTAGCGGAAAGATTCGTGAGCTGAGGCAGGAAAAAATAAATATTAAAGATGATATGTTACCTGATGAACCTATCACAACAAGTGTATTTATTGTCCATAAAAAACCTATCTAAGTTGATGATTTTAAAAGGCAGAAAACCCAAAGTAGAGTGGCCAGCCCCCTTAAAAAAAATAATATGAAAAATTTAGAACGTTATTACTGAATAATAGATAGTTAAACTTTATGGGCATGTAATGACAATTTTACATAGCAATCATTGTCTTCTAGCTACGGAAGACCGACTGGTTGGGTTGTTTCAATCCATTGTGCTACATTGGCTTCAGTAACCTTTCCGACTTTTATCCATAAAGGGTCACTTTTAAGAAAACTACGTAGTCTTGCAGGGGAAAGTTCAGCTGAAATCGGATGAGTGAGTACCTTGGTTGCGGGGTCCAACTCCTTATAAAATTGATCTGTTTGTAATAAGCACCGAGCTACAAAGTTAGAACAATAGAAGTCATCTGTCAATATAGCATGATGCAACTTCATTGTATAATTTATACGAGGGTAATTAATTGACATGACAAGTAAAATCATACATTATGTAATAAATATTAGAGCTCCTTGGTTGCTTGAATGTTCCTTTTGGTTAAAGGTCTTTCTCAATTTTAAGATATTGTTATGTGGTTTTAGTTTGAGAAGCTAAAATGCAGACAGTTGGAATCATAAGTGAATTCTATACTTGGCGGTTTTAAAAGCTTTGTTTTTTATCTTTTATTTTTCAATTCAAATGATGCTTTTCTGATAATAGCTTTTTCCTTATCATCTATTTTTTTCTTCATTACAGCACTAAATGAATGTTTATATATGCTGATTTTATCTTTAGTCATTCTCAAATTTGGATTAATTTTTTTAGCTTTTTCAATTGATTTTGCGCCATAGAGAAGGGCCTTTTTATTATTAGGATTTTCTTTTAGAACTATGGCATAATCTGAAATCGCCTTTTTGTAGTTTCTCGACAAATAGGATAAATCAGCTTCATCTTGTATTGGCAAAAAAGCATATTTATTATCAAGAGATTTATATAAAGATAAGATTTTTTTCCTGAAAAGGTTATCTATGTTTTCAAATCCCATGTCTCTTGCTTTGTTGAGCATGTTTTTTAAGAAAAAAGTATTTCTCCAAGTTTCCTCAAATCTAGCGAATTCATATCTCACTTTATCCAATTCTTTTTTATTGCCAAGATCATTTAACATATCTATATGGTTTTGAAAACTTTTGCATTGCTCCGAATGTTCATTCAAGCTAAGTGTTGCTTTTTTCAATTTAGTTGTTGTCCAGACATTCCAGGCCGTTGTAAGTGCTACTAATAATGTAATAGTCCAGTTTAATATAGAGTTAAGTGATATCTTAGATAATTCCATTTTATTATCTCTTTCTTGTATTTATATATATTATACTATTAAGTATACACTAAATATATTCAATAATCTACAACTGATGGATAAAACAAATGTACTATTGGGTATCTTTTTAGCGCTAAGCGAAAAAGCAAAGAGGAACAATAATGTGGATGAACAGGAGAACTGTTAATTCTTTGTCAGTAGAAGACCTAGGGGATGTAATAGTCTATTCATAGGGCAAATGATTATAATTTGATGAGGATTATCGTAAATAAAATGCCGCTTATGTAGTGGCGGCATTTAGCAAAATAATTTGTATCTCATAATATATGAAAAGTTTCATTTCGATAATTAACCGTTGCCTTTCTTCTCATCACTTCCGGTAGCGGTTGGTGGTTTTTGAGGTGGCATGCCTGTCTCAACAGGACCTTGTTTAGGAGACCCATCTTTAAAATCTTCATCCTTCATTTTAACTCTCCTTCTTTTGATGATGAATTAAATAACCTATTTAACAAATAGATTATTACAATTATATGCATTTAGATGATAGAATATCATTCAAGTAGTAAAATATATTCTCTTTGTTGCCAGTATGTTCAATAGGGTCACACGTTTTTGTATTAACTTGAGTTTTTATTTAAACTTTTTCTGATGTTCTTCCAATATTTTTTGATACTTTTTTTCATATTTATTGAACTGCTCTTCTAGTTTTTCGTCAAGTTGTTCTAATTTGCTGTCCAGCTGTTCCAGTTTCTTGTCATGTTCCCTATCATGCGTATCAGATTTGCTGTCCATCGCATCAGATTTCTTGTCGAGCTCGTTTAATTTTTTGTCATGTTCTTTATCATGCTCCTCAGATTTCTTGTCATACTCGTCTAATTTCTTTTCATGTTCTTTGAATTGTTCTTGAAAAAATTGTTGCTCACTCCTGTTTATATAGTGAGATATTAAAGGAATAACGATAGCTATTAAAGCAACAAGTGTTGTAAGCACTACAAGTAAATCTGTAAATTGTCTCTCGTAGGCCTCTTGGACTTGAGTATGATAAGTTTCTAAAATTTTTTCTCTTTTCTGACGATTATCTTCCTGCGTTTTAGTATCTTCACCTGACTTGCTTTCCATATTCGTTCTTACAATTATGGCGTCTCCAGCTGCTACAAATTTGTTACTTTATATTGCTCCCATTTAAGAGAAGTTATAAATTAAGAGAAAAAATGGGAGTTTTTTATGGGTCGCAAGAAATGGACAGCACAGGAAAAATTTCAAATCGTGATGGCAGGTCTTAAAGGGCGCAAAATAGCCGAACTT
>JAAEMX010000100.1 GCA_024225035.1 Lentisphaerota bacterium | reverse complement strand
GTTATGCCCTTGAACATAAATAAATCAGAACGGTTGAAAAATGTCCGAAGAAAAGAAAATAAGACTGTATCTCGACACATCAGTTCCGAGCGCATACTATGACACTTCCAAGCCTGTGAGACAGCTTGTCACACAGAAATGGTTTGAAAACGAGGCGCTGTCGTATGAACTGTATATATCGGTTGTAACCGCTGAAGAAATCGGGAAAATAAGAAATGAAGAAAAAAAGCGGAGTGTCAGTGAGCTTACAGTGAAGTTCGGGATGGAAATTCTTGAGTTTTCCGAAAAAGCAGAAGAACTGGCAAACGAATACATGAGCAGAGGTGCGATTCCTCTGTCAGAACCTCAGGATGCATATCATATCGCAATAGCAACAGTGAATGAGCTTGATGCTCTTGCGTCATGGAATTTCAGACATATTGTAAGTATAAATCCGATAAGAAAAATACACGAAATCAACAGAAAAAACAACTACACGGCGATAGAAATCGGCTCACCGGCAATATTCGGAGGAGCGAAATATGGAAACATATAAAAACAGTTATGATAAAAATGAAGATATGATGTTATGGGAACTGCATGAGATAAGGCATGAACTTCATAAAGAATTCAGCCGGAAAACCGTTGAGGAAATAAACAGAGACGGCCTCAGAAAATTTCAGGAGTGGCAGAAAAAATACAGAGCAGATCAGGCTGAGTAAAAATAAAAGGGCATAACACAAAATGATCGTGCCAAGATAAATTCGGATCGTTGGGAGCGGGTGTAAGCCCGTGAAATTCGATAATGTTGTCCAGTGGGTGAACGTTTTAATACCCCCTGCGAGGCTTGCCTCAGCATTGGGAATGTGCGGACGGAAAATCG
>JAAEMX010000099.1 GCA_024225035.1 Lentisphaerota bacterium | reverse complement strand
GTTTATAGCTTATTCTTCTTTTATATCTATACCTATAATATTTGATTTTTTTGTATATGTTGTTATTCAAAAATTAGAGATATTGTAGTTTGTAACACATGCAAAAAAAATGTAAGCCATTTAATATTTCAATCGGAACCATATTCAGCCCTGATACTACCAGGAAATATTGAAAAATATTTAACAAACTGCCCCCTATTGCGGGAAGAGCTTAACATGATATTGCGTGCGGAAGAATCGCTTTTTTTTCTGGCAGTATTATCATCACACATCACTTTCAATAAAGAAATTATTTACCCCTTTCTAGACTTCACAATATTTTCGTGGAAAAGAAATAACTAAGCATTATCTATTGGCTGGAATTTTTACACAGGACTATAATATTAAAGCTTTTTATAGACTGTTCCTCTCAGAGGGTTTACTGGTTGTTTTTACTTTTTTAGCTTACAAAACATTTTCAGTAGGGATAATATGCGGAATATGCCCTTTGCTCAGGGCATTAAATTATACATATACCATAGAAAAAAGCATAATCTTCTTATTTCTGAAAAAGAAACAACTGCATAGTTCCAAATCTACGTCCTTCGTGTTCAAGCACAAAAAAAATTGCCCGTTGCCAAATATTTTACTTGATATTTACCTCTCTGTGCATTATTCTTGTTAAAAGGAGACAGATTGCAGTGAAACAGTTCTATTAATAACAGAATTGTCGTTTCACGTCCACAAATCAAACAACAATTTACAGTCATATAATTTTTATCCTGGAGGGTTATATCATGACCAAAAGACTGTTGCGTCTGTTGCAGGGAACAGCTGTAACCGCACTTGTCCTATCACTCGTCGGATGCTTCAGCAGTGTTCCCGCTTATAACGTAAAAGTTTCGCTATCGAAAGATCTTGTAAAGAAATACCAGATATATCCCTCAATAGAAGTGGACATGGCTGGCGTCAATGACATTGAAGCATTACGCTTACAAAGTTGTCCTACCACCGATTATTTCCAAGCACAAAGTACAATCAGGCAATCCCTGGCCAGAAATACCATGTTCTTCTCAGAAGAAAACTGGAAAGAAAAAGTATTTCCTGAAGATTCTCCACTGTGGGAACGCTGGGACAATGCCGGAGCTAAACAAATATTCATAATAGCTAATATCCCCGGACAATGGCGTGTATCAGAAGGAAAACTTGATCCTCGTCGTCTGTTGCTGCCGCTTGACCCCGACAGCTGGCCGAATGGCTCGGATATAAATATCGTCATTACGCCGGCAGGCCTGATCCTGACCACCCCGCTGTCCACAGCAGGAAGTTCCGGCAAATAATTATACATAATGAAAGTGAGGCTTGCAAAGTGTTTGACTATATAGAAAATGTTAACTGGCATGAGGGCCTGTTCTTAAGGCCCCACAACATGCAACTGGCGGACAGAGCAGATTCATCTGCACGGCGCAGTGACCGTTCGCTGGCAATATACTATCCCTATGGGCTGTCTGAGTTGAAAATCTCAGAAGATGCCCTTGGTGGTTACAATCTGCGTATTGAAAGCATTGCCGCAATTATGCCGGGCGGACTCGAAGTCAGATCCCCGGGCAACACTTCACTTACTGATTTGGATCTTCGCTCTACGCTGGAAGAGGCTCAGGAAAAATTCAAAGTATACCTTGCCGTGCCATTGATCAGGCTTGGCGAGATGAATACGGGACGAGCCGGTGAAGAAGGAAAACATCGTCTCTGCCGCTATCAATCGGTAGTTCGCGAAATAGATGATGAAAACGATGGCGGCAATCCACAACCGCTTTTGACCAGAAAAGTAAACGCCAGACTGCTTACTGATTACGACAGTCTTGATGATTACGAAGTACTGCCAATTGTAGAACTGCGTAAGATTTCAGAAGGCACTGAGACTCCTCACCTGGAAATAAGTCAGGAGTACATAGCACCCTGTCTGACCATGCGCGGATCTCCAGATTTACGTCGTATGACTGAAGATCTTGTTGAAAGACTTCAGTTGACGCGTGATGAACTGATCAGTTTTTTCAGAAGATCCGGATACAATCCGGAAACCCTTTCAAGCATTCAGATTGAAAAAATGATGCGTTTACGGTCAATAGGCAGTGTACTGGCAACTTTACGTCCTAAGTTAAGACTGAAGTCCACTACACCGTTTACTGTATATATGGAAATGAACAGGTTGCTGTGCGAATTGGCTGCCCTCAGCCCTCAGCACAACTTTTTTGACATACCGGATTACGATCACGACAACTGTCGTGGTTGTTTTGTGGAACTGTTCAGCAGAATACGTAGTCTGACAGCACCGGATACCTCCGGCGGCTATGTCAAAGTCAACCTGAAAAAAGTTCCAGACGCCTGTTTACTTACCGGCGAACTGGAAGATCGCTATATCAATAACACCCAGGATTATTTCCTGGCTGTTTCGTATCGTGATAACCCACAAACAATCGTCAATCTGGTTGAGGCTGGTGATAAATTTAAATTCACTGCTGCCAGCATTATCGATTCACGTGTCAGAGGAGTCAAGCTTAAAGAAGAGCGTTATCCGCCTTCACTGCTGCCTCAGCTCAACAATGCGCTGTGGTTCCGCCTGATGCGTACATCCAGTTCAAGGGCATGGAGTAAGATATTGGAAGAAAAGAAGTTCGCTTTGGCATGGTCCGCCAAGGAACTGCCAAATATCGAAGTAAGTCTGTATGCAATACTTTTTGCTGAAAAAGAGGTAGAATCATGACCTTACTTGAAATATGCCAACCATTGATCGATTATGTAGTCGAATGCCGCCGGCGAGCTCTCGCCGGGGCGGATCTCAACCGCGGTGATGTCTTCACGGAAATCAACCGTAAAATTGACACGATGAGAGAGGAAGCGGCTAATTCCCCCGAACTTGCCGCCGAAGTAGATAAAATAATGCTGCCAATGGTGTTCTTCGTTGACTTTATGATCAAGGAAGGACCTTTTGAGTTTAGCTCTACATGGCGGGAACTGGGAAAATCAATGTATAATGAACTGTCTGGAGACGAAAAATTCTTCGATATTCTGGACAAGGAATTAAACGACCCGTCAAGCGCCGCCACAGAAAGACTGGGCGTCATGTATCAGTTACTGGGAACAGGCTTCTCAGGCTGCTACAATGACCAGCCGCAGGAACTGGAACGCAAGCTCAGAATCTGTGCTTTGCGTGTTGGCGCTGACATGCACGAAAACCTGATTTCTGATATTTCTGACAAGTGCACAGCAGCGACCGACTCACGAGCAATGTTCAAGTCTCCCTACAAGCGCACCAGGCTGGTTTTCCTGTGCTCATTAATTTTCCTTGCATTGGCTCTTATCTTCAACAGAATGGCATTCCTCAGAGCAACTCAGAACTTGCGGGAATTACTTGAAGAATGTGCCAATCTTGGTGTCGATGACGCTATCAAGCAAAGCACTTTTGAGTTCCCTCACGAACTCAGAATGGACGAATCGCTTAAGAAAGCATCTGAAAACGTTATAAAAGCCAAGATGCGTATCGGAAAGCACAAACCAATGGAAGGCAACAGACTATGACAAAGAATAATAAATTATTTGCTATAGGTGCGATCGGCGGGGGTCCCTCGAGTGCAACTTCTGCTGCCGCGAGTGCTAAAGGAGCCGGTATTTTCTCAAGAATGGGAGAATGGGCCAGTGCTCACTCATCGCTCTTGATCGTAATCGGAGTTATTATTGCTGCAATTATTGTAGCTTTCATTATTTACATCCTGATTCGCATTCTTATTAAAAGAATCAGAACCGCTCGTATTGCGGCATCAATGCGTGAAGACCTCTTGCTCAGGCGTGAGCTTTCCCGCATGGCGGCTGGCGGCGGTTCCGGTGAACGTGCCGAACAGGATATCCAGGCTGTACGCCTTGAAACCATCCGTCAGGATTTCATAGAAGGCATGAAGTTCCTTCGCGCTAAAGGCGTTTCTTTCAATGACATGCCTTTGTACCTGCTGATTGGTGAACCCGGCGCCGGTAAATCTGAAATGATGCGCTCAGGCGGCATTGAATACCCTCCAGGCCTTGTAGACATGACTCAAGGCTGCGCAGGCACTCAGACCATGCACTGGTGGACTACGGCTGACGGTATAGTACTCGATGTCGGCGGCAAAGTCTTTTTCAACCGCTGGGGCGGGAAGTCAGACATGGAATGGCTGCGCCTGTTGAGATTGATCAAAAGATACCGCTCTGTTCAACCGCTCAGCGGAGTTGTACTTACTATTCCGGCAGACGCTCTGTTACTGGATCCGCCGGAATTGGTTAACCGTAAAGTTAACCTGATTACTGACGAACTCAGAGCTCTTAATAATTTCCTGGGCATCCGCTGCCCGGTTTACTTTGTCATAACTAAAGCTGACTTGATCAGTGGTTTCTCCGAGTACTTCTCTTATACTCCTGAACAGGATTCAGAAGGGATGTTCGGCTGGAGCAATCCTGACGCGGAAAGTCAATACGACCGTGATAAAGTTAATTCAGGCATTGAAGCCTGTCGTAAATCACTGCTTGAAACCCGCTCTTTCATGATGCTGGATAACAAAATCTGGAACGCAGCCGCACACGGTGAAAACCGCGCGGACATTGTCGCTCCAATTTACTCTTTGCCAAATCGTTTCGACGATATCAAAGAGCGTCTGTTCAATTATCTGGACGGCGTATTCAGTCCAATCCATTTGAAAGGAGCGCCAAGCCTGATGCTTCGCGGTGTTTATTTCACTGCCGCACTGGATAAGCCTAATATCAGCATACCGCAGGGCACGGTTGAAGAATCTGAAGAAGCAATGCGTTCAAAAGTACCTGAAACCTTCTCTGAACGTCATTACTTCATTCGCCGTCTGTTCATGGAAAAAATCTTCCAGGAAAGCGGCCTTACTCAATTTACTGCTGCTGCCAAACGCAAAATGCGCCGTCCATTTTATATTGCGGCTGGTGTATTTGCGGTGTTTGCTGTACTGATAATACTGCAGACTATGCGTTCGTTTGAAGTATTGAGCAAACAGTCAAGAAATGCTCAACCGCCTTGGCGGGCAACGTTGCAGTTGCTGCAGCAGGACGGGATTAAGAAGTCACCAATTGTCGAAGTTAACAAAGAAGGTGACCTTGAACTTAAGCTGTACACGCCGATGGCGGTTAACAGCAGTTTTACCCGTCTGGAATACTTCAAGTATGTATGGGACAGCCGTAAGATTGATATTTCGGTTCCATTATTCTACCGCTTCGCGGAAATTTGGGACGGTGATTTCTCCGGCAACCTCTACAAACACAAAAGAAAATTCGTTTTCCAGATTGTGTTCTCCGAAATGTGCCTGGCACCATTCATTAACGCGGCGCGTTATGACTTCTGGCGCAACAGGATAACCACCTGGACTCCTTACGACACTCAAACGCTTCTGACTCTCGCCAAAATCGAGAAAGCCGGAGCATATTATATCAAGAGCGGTAAACTCACCGATGATTATATTACCTATGAGCCTATTTTCTCTCAAAGTGTACCGAGATACAAGACTCTGGTTATTCAGAATATCTTCATGCGTGAGTTCCCACAGGCAGTCTCGCCGCAAAGCGCCCCTGCCCTGTTCCTGCTGCTGAGTCCATACAGTACTTTCTCACAGCAGTCTGTACTGCGCGGTCTGCAAGCCTATAATAACCATTTTGATAAGATGGAACTCTATCCGGAAATGCCGTTCCATAAAACTCTCGAAATGGTTCAGGACCTGCAAACGATTACTCAGGTTCAGGCAGAACTGCAGGTGATCAACAACGATATTGGCGCAGCTATAAAGGTAGGTAATCAGCAAATCATCAAAAAACTGCTTAACAACTGGATTAAGAAATGTGATTACCTGATTGAAACAGCTGACCGCCTTGATGCTATAGATACTTATTTCAGCGGTGAATCAACCAAATCCTTAAAGCTGCTTTTTGACAAGCATGCTTCGAATTATCTGGCTGAAGTCAAAGCCGATATCGCGGACTTTAAGAAAACTCTTGCTCCGCAATACGATGAATCCGCATTCTATAAAAGTATGGCTATAGAACTTGGCGAAAGCGACAAGATCTACGAGTATGCTCAGGAAAAAATTGACAACATGCGCAAAATTGCGTCCGGCCCAATTGCCAAACTATGGGAAAAGGACAAGGACTCTAACCTGCGTAACTATGCCAAGCAGATCATGCTGCTTCGTCATACTTTTGATGTTGTCAAAACTCCGATTCCTGTTAAAGACCTGTTGACTATCAAACAGAGAATTGAATCATTCAACCGCTCTGAAAAACAACTGGCTCAGGACTTGGCAAAACGTAAAAAAGCTCCACAAAAATACAGCAGTATTCAAGCGTGCTCAAATGTTATTGAAATCGCCAAGAGCTTTAATATTGGTATTCTCATTAGATCGGCATTGAATCTGATGCCGCAGTCATCTACTGAAATGGAAAATACCATTGCCAGAATCAGTCAGAGAATATCAACTCTGAAATGTCCTCCGATCGCCTGTACCAGCATGACTCAGGACTCTACATTTGAAGCAAGGTTCAACCCGCAGACTGTTAAACTGATCACCAGTGACCTTGAGTTCTTCCTTAGATGGTTTGAAGAACTAAGAAAGGATGAACAGCTCAGCACTCCGGTTGACCTGACTAAGAAAATTGAAGTGTTCAAGAGAGTCATTCAAGGTTACATGGAAAGATATTATCATTATTGGACAGCCAAGGTAGATACTCAGGCTTCAGTTAAAAACTTTGATGACTGGGACAGCTTCCTCAAGGCATGCTCTCAAATTAAAGTTTATGACATCAACTATTCTTTGAGAACCTTCTATGCTATCAAAGAAAATGCCTTACGTGTCATCCCGACAATGAAAGGAGTTTTCCCGGATACCAGCAGAAATCTCAAAGATATTCAGGAAAAACTACGCCTACTGAATGATCAGTTTGACGATATATGCTCTTACACTCTCACCCGCTTCTCACTGTTGCCGGATGAGCCTGAAAAAGCATGGCAGCGCTTGAATAACCTGTCACCTGAAAAACTGATTGTTAAGTACTTCGGCCCCTACAACCCTGATAAGAGCAAAGCAATTCCGTGGTGGAATCAGTTCCTCTCTGAAGGTATTGAGTTGTTGCGCCGCAACATCTCCGACACCGCGTACAACCATTTACGCCGTGTTGGCTCACAGCTGATGAGATTCCCGCTCTGCTTTACCTACGACCGTTCACCCGGTATCATTTTACCGCAGGGTTATGTGACCAGACAATTCCGTTTCCTGATCGGTTATTATCGCAGTCCTCAGGCTGCAGCACCGATCGCTGGAAAAGGTAAAGAAGCCATAGTTCCTCTGGACTATCCGGTAATCAGAAAAATTATTGATCCGGTTGAGTTCTCAAACGAACAGCGCCAGATGGCCTGGAAACGCCTCCGCAAGATACTGATCCTGCTTGGCGATCCTGTCAAACCGCTGTCATGGACTCTGGTAATACCAAGCAGAGGTATTCGTGAAAAAGCTCCGGTAATGCGGGGCCTCAAGGATAAAATCATTCCGGCAGCACTGCGCTACCCATACATTGAGATCACTCAGGGCGGCACTCCGCTGATGGAAAAAATATCTTTGGCCAATGTCGGCAACCAGAGCAAATTGATCAACGAACTGAACTTCTCAGCTTCAGACACTGATCTTGAAGTTAACCTCTATCGTTTTGCCAGCAGCCAGAACCCGGACTATACAATTTCGTTCCCGGGTAACTGGAGCGGTATAAACATGTTCCTGCGTGAAGGCGTCAAATTCGACGCGAAATCAAAGACTTATCTGGTACCAATCATTTTCAGAGACAAAACCGGTTACCTGTGCTGTCTCTGGCTGGGCATGAACTTTAATAAAAAAATGCCTATGCCTAGTGAATGGCCTACAGAAAAGAACTGGATTGACTACTTCCCGCCGGAAACTGAAATGATATCATCTGCCAGACTGTATGATTTCTTCCACGGCTTCTTTGAGAACTTCACCGGTTCCACCAAAGATGACCTGGCAAAAGTCCCACGCGCCGCAATGCAGCTCAAAGGACTGACTCCAAAGAATAATACAGTTATGTACAAACTGGCTGTACAGGCTACTCAACGCAGCCTTTCAATGGGCATCCCGGCAGAAAATGTTTTCAGATATATGAGCATCCAGGTCGGCGACCAAGAGCCGTCCCAGAAGCTAGCGACATCACCTGCTAATTCAGACACAGGTCTGGTTCTGCCATCCGGCAAAGAGGAAGTTAAAATTCATCTATATGAATTCCTCAATTCGAAAAAACCAGCTGTCACACTAACACTGCCAGGACCTAATGCTGTCCTCAAAGCATCAGCCAAAAACATGGCTCAGTTTAATGCTTCCAAGGGCATGATTAATATTCCGCTCAGATTCACTTACATGAAACGTAAGATGGTCTTTGAACTGAATCTGAATCCAATGTTCGGTCCTGACTTTTAGTCACTGATGTATCAGCGGATACAGCTGAAAAAGCCGACTGTTACAAACAACGTCAGGCGGCGCTTTTTCTCAGGAAAAGGCGCCGCCTTTTTTTTAGGGAATAAACCTGCAATTTCTTAAACTAGGGTTATATTACTTTTCGATGTGATAATACATGACTTTAATATCGAAAAGGTAAAGCAATGATCGCGCTGATTGATTATAATATGGGCAACCTGCTCAGTGTCAACAAAGCACTGGAAAGTATCGGTGGTGATATCCGTATTGTTGACAAGGCATCTGAACTCGAAAAATTTGATTCAGTAATACTGCCTGGAGTAGGTCATTTTGGAGACGGGATGGAGCACTTGCGCTCCCGCGGATTTGAGCCGGCTGTAATAAAAGCAGCACAAAGCGGAAAACCCCTGCTGGGTATTTGTCTCGGTATGCACATGATGCTTGAATCCAGCGAAGAAGCCCCTGGAGTCAGCGGGCTGGGAATATTTAAAGGCAAAGTACTGAAATTTCCTGAATGCAATGAAAAGGTTCCGCACATGGGCTGGAATAGTCTCAGCCTAAAGCAAAATTCAAAATTCTTTGACGGAGTCCAGGATAACAGCTACTTTTATTTTGTCCACTCATACTACGTTGCTCCTGAAAACTCTGACTGTATCATAGGAAGCTGCAATTATATTAAAGATTTTGCAGCAGTTATTGGTAAAGGCAATATTTGCGCTACACAGTTTCACCCTGAAAAAAGCCAGAAGAACGGTCTGCAAATTTTAAAGAACTTCATTGCTACAACAGCTTAAACTAATACTTTCGGCAAAGGACAGGTTATTTTATGAGTGACACAAAAGAATTTATTTTTGATTACATGCGCAAAAACCTGGGACTTTCAGAAGTTGATATTGAAGACATATTCAAAACCTTTCTTGAATGCGCTGAAGAATATATAGTGCAGGCAAAAAGCCAGCTTGCATCAGAAGACTGGAGTGCGCTTACAAGACTCGGACATACGATAAAAGGTGCAGCGGCGAATATTGGAGCAAATCATTTAAGCTTGACTGGTAAAGAATTGCAGGAAGCTGCGAACAGTAAATCCACTGAACTTATTAAAGAGAAAATTTCCAGGCTGGAAACTATACTTGAAGGATTGCGATGAAGCTTGGCAAAAAAAAACGCGGCGAACTGCTGCTTGAAGTAAATCGTATTTTATATGGCAAATATGGAGATTGCCACTGTTCTTTAGACTACAACAACCCAATGCAGCTTCTGGTAGCGGTAATCCTTTCAGCACAATGTACTGATGTCAGGGTAAACAAAATAACTCCCGGTCTTTTTAAAAAATTTCCGGATGCGGCAGCGCTTGCCGAAGTTGAAATAGAAAACCTTGAAGAGGCAATCAAATCAGCAGGTTTATTCAGAAACAAAGCCAAAAGTATCAAAAAAGCTGCTCAAAGCCTGCTTGAAAAATTTGACGGAGTTGTCCCGGACACCATGGAAGGGCTTACCAGCCTTGCCGGGGTGGGCAGAAAAACAGCCAACGTTATTTTGGGCGACGCTTTTGGCATTCCCGGTCTACCAGTTGATACTCATGTCAAGCGGGTTTTGAACCGGATTGGAGCTGTAGACACTGACAATGCAGAGAAAATAGAAGCTATGGTAAATGAAGTTGTTCCGCCTGAATACTGGACTAATCTTTCACATATGATTATCCTCCACGGACGTGAAATCTGCAACGCTAGAAAACCGGACTGTGAAAACTGTATTTTAAATCATATCTGTGCATATTATGCCAAATCACATAAATAAATCATTTAATAATTGCATTCACAAATGAATGAAACAATAAAACTTATTACTTGGAAAAGAAATAATGGGTAAACTAAAAAAGAAATTCAGAAATATCAAAAAGCTACCCGACTGGTTCTACGTACTGCCTGCTTTGTTCATAAAATTTATAAGAGCTGTTTTCTACAGACTGGAAATTCAAGATCCTAATGATCATTCCAACAAAGCCCAGTCATGCATATCAGTAACGTGGCACAACAGACTAATATTTTTCCCTGCAGCATTTCCTGCTGCTGCCCGAAAACGAACCAAAGCAGTTGTCAGCGCCTCAAGAGACGGACAATATATAACAGACCTGATTGCACAGTTTGGCATCGGCAGCGTACGTGGTTCGTCTTCACGCAAAGGAGCAAACGCACAACGTGCTGCCTTAAAAGCACTGAAAGATGGATATAATGTTGCATTTACCCCTGACGGACCACGCGGTCCCAAATACCACATGGCAAAAGGCCCCGTTCATCTGGCATCCATCACAGGATGTCCAGTTATTCCTTTGACAATTAATGCCTCCAGATACTGGCAGATACGCAGCTGGGATAACTTCCAGATACCCAAGCCTTTTTCAAAGCTAACGCTGATTCTTGGCGACAAGATTGAAATACCGCCAAACCTCTCAGAAAAAGAACTCGAAAAATGGCGGAAGATAGTCGAGGACAAACTCATGGAGATAACAGCTGACTGAATTGTAAAAATTCAATTAAGCTTTAAATTACTAACATATTAGTTTTAACACATAAACCTCTAAGGAAGCAAAAGTGAGCTCACAAGTAAAAAGCGACCTGTATAAAGAGGCCGGTGTAGATATTGACCTGGCCCAGAATCTTCTTAAAAAAGTAAAAAACAAAATTTCCAGCACTCGCCGTCCCGAAATGCTGTCTCCTATCGGCGGTTTTGGCGGTTTGTTTCAGATTGACTTGAGCAAATACAAAAACCCTGTAATGGTTTCAAGTATTGACGGTGTAGGCACCAAACTGATGGTTGCCATGATGATGGAAAAATATGATTCTGTCGGTCATGATATTGTTAATCACTGCATTGATGATATTGCTGTTCAGGGAGCAGAGCCGGTTTACTTCATGGATTATATCGGCATCGGTAAATTGCGCAGCCCCCTTTATGAGCACGTCCTCGAAGGAATCGCAGACGCATGTAAAGCTTCAAACTGTGCGGTCCTCGGCGGCGAAACCGCTGAAATGCCTGGCATGTACGGCAATGACTTTGACCTCGTCGGAGTTATTACCGGTATTGTTGAAAAGGACCAACTGATTACCGGCGAAAAAATTAAAGCCGGACATGTTGCTGTAGGTCTGGGATCCAGCGGACTCCACACAAACGGCTACAGCCTGGCCCGGAAAGTACTGTTTGATAAATGCGGTTATGACGTTCACACTGTTCTTGACGAACTTGGAGAAAGCGTCGGTGAAGCTCTGCTTAAACCGCACACTTGCTACTGGCCGGCAATCAAGCAGGCGCTGGATTCAGATAATGTCACCATTGACGGCATGGCTCATATTACCGGCGGCGGACTTTATGACAACGTTCCACGCATTCTTCCGGAGGATGTCGATGTTGAATTTGATAAAACAGCCCTCCCCGTGCTACCGATTTTCAAGTTAATTGTCGAAAAAGGCGAAATTGACGCCACCGAAGCATATAGAGTTTTCAATATGGGTATCGGAATGGTCTGGTTTGTTCCTGAGGAACAGGCTGAAGCCGCCGTTGCGATCTGTAAAGAAGCTGGATTTGAAGCTGCGATATGCGGTAAGGTAACTTCCGGCTCACAGAAGGTCACAGTTAAATAAAAACAGATTTTTCGCTGATTCGTAAGTGAAAAATCATCAGCAATTAGCGGGATAGTATGAAAGAGTATTGGCAACAAAAAAGCAGCTGGCTTAAGTCTTTGTTTGACAAACCTGCAGGAAAAGCCTTGTCAAGGGTTTCGCATTTCCTCCACTTGGACGAAGACAAAACGGACGCAACCAGTGAAGCTGTTATCGCATTGTTCAAGGCCGTTGTCTGGGCGGATGGTAAACCTGATGCCGATGAAATCGAACAGTTTGAACAAATGCTCAGCCGACACCATTCAGCCAGACAAGTAAAAATGTTTGTCGAACGACTGAAATCATCTACTCCCGTTAATATAAAACAAGAACTTGAGAAACTGCAAGACCTCACAGAACAGAGGAAAGAACAAGTTATTCAAGGTATGATCGCGTTGGCTTTGGCTGACAGCAATTATTCTAATGAAGAACATAAGATTGTTTCTGAAACAGCTGCGGGGTTTGGAATATCTGATGAGGTTCTCTCTGAAATTGTCACAGATATGACTACGCAGGATGAAAACCGTCGCCGTCTGTTCAAATCAGGCGCAGGTGTGCTGGTTGCCCTGATCGTAATTGCTGTGTTCATCCTTACTGCCACACTACTAAAATCAGTATTATTTGGCTTGATCCTGGCATATGTATTCCTGCCGCTGGAAAAATGGTATGAACGCAAGCTGGAAGGCAAAGGTTTTGTCGCAAAAGCATTTATATTGCTTGGAAAACTGTTCATGCCTTTGAAAAAACTTGCTGCTTTATTCAAACGCAATAAGCCAAGTGAAGATATATCTGAAGAAGAAAAAGAACAAGCTGCTCTTAAACAAAGAATTTCAAGAGCCACCACATTAACAGTATTTAGCTTTGTGATACTACTGATGGTGCTGACGTTGTTCTTTTCTGTACTTTCCGCCAGCTATGTTGCCGGAGTTGGGCAGCGAGTGAAAAAGTGGTTTGGAGACAAACAACATGAAATGACAATTGAACAACCGGAAAAGACTAAGCCTCAAGCCAAACAAATCACTATCCAGATTACTTCCAGCCCGCAAGAAGATTCTAAGGAGAAGCAAGCGGTTGATTTACCTTCTAAAGACAAAGCACCCCAAACGTCTGCAGGCACCAAGGTGACAACTGTAAAATTTAATGGTTCTTACGGAAGCGATCTTATTAATAAACTTGAAACCATGAAGCCTAAGTTCAAACAGCTGCCAGTAGTTCGGTGGGCCATAGAACAGATCTCAATGTTCTTAACTAACCCTGAAGCGCAAAAAGAGCTTTTTGGGGCAATTCTCAAGAGATCCGGAGGCATATTCACGTTTACAGCTACTGTCATCGGTAGAACGTTTTCCATATTACTTAATGTTCTGTTAACAATATTCTTCTTCTCACTTTTCCTGTCTAAGATGGCAGAATTTATTCGTGATGACGGCAAAGATGACCGCAAGCAAAGCGAATATCTGGTACGTACTGTCTTCAACGGCAAATGGCTTCCCGGCGCAACCGAAGAGACTTTGAACGAAGGTATGCGCATTATAACAGAAGTCATCCACAAGCTAAAAACATGGCTGCGGGGTTATCTGACATTGATTTGCATAGACGCAGTGGTATATACAACCGGATTTTTTCTCATTGGTGTTCCTTACGCTGCAGTTTTAGGCTTAATCGCCGCGCTCGGTATATTGCTGCCATACATTGGCCCATTTGCCAGTGCTATATTAACTGTTCTGGTAACTCTTGCTGTTGGCGGAGCCAGTGTGACCATGCTTCAGATCGTCCTTATAGTGGCTCTATACCTGCTGCAAAACGGTATTATTGAACAATTATTCCTGTATCCTGCTGTGATCGGTGAATCACTTGGCCTTTCCACTTTGGAAACAATTATAGTGGTTTTACTAGGTGGAATTTTCGCCGGAATAACCGGTATGATTTTCGCGATTCCAGCCGCGGCAGTATTAAAATACCTGGTTCCCCAAATCTACAAATGCCTCAAGTAGGATGGTAAACAGTGAATCCCTTTGCTTTTTAGCTAAAGGGATTAATATCAAATATTCTTAATCGTCAACTTACCTGAGTTAACTACTCAATGCGCTCGTTTATATGCTGATTCAATTCTTCAAGCTTTTGGTCTATGAGAGTTTGCAGCTTATCACGCAGTATGTCTGCTATTTTATACTTTTCTTTTCGCAAGGCAGCTATTATGACATCTGCTAGTTTTCTTCTTGCTGCTCGGTAAACGGGATTGTTTCGAATGATCTTTATAGGAATTTGCACTTGAGAGAGTAGAGAGCTTAAAATTAAACCCATCTGAGCATCATACCAGGCAACGGCTGTCGGTCTGAATATTTTCACGCGCCTTCTTAATTCATATCTGACCAATGTTCTGATAATATCCAGTTGCGCCATGACTACCGGTTAAACATTTGCCTTATATCGCTTTAGAACGCGCGTGCTGCATTCGAGAACTTTCACGGTGTCGCTCTCGTATTTCCGCCAAATGCATTTGCACTTCGGGATCATTCCAGCGTTCGCGTAAACGTTGTTTCACTAATTCAATACGTTTCCTGGAACGTTCCCTGAAATTTTTGATTTTTCCCTTCAAGTCTAATTTTGCTGAGGTATTCACTCCACTCAGAATCATTATCCCCACAAATACTACCCTCACTGTCCTTTTTATTTTACTACCTCCGCCTGAAATAGTTTGACCTTCTGTGCAATGAATTTTTGATAAATGGATTACGTTCCTGGATTTCAAGCGGCGATTTTTCTTTTGGCTCAATACGAATATAAACACAGCAGTAATATCTTTCTTCGGGAGTCTGCAAAAGCTTTCTAATAGCTAAGACAATTATCATTTTTCCACTTTGTCTCTCCTTTTATAGTTTGTTTTATATATAAACATTTCTCATGCCAGTTTAATTTTGAACATAAATTATGTATCAAATGAGTTTTTCATCAAAATTGATAAGCAATTTCTAATTTTTGACAAAAAAGAATGATAAAAAAACAACAACTTTCCCCAAGTTACAGAAAAAATAAAACCACTTAAAAAAAAACACGTAAAAACTGTAGTATTCTAAAAAAAAAGACCCTTTAAAAAAACACATAAGAACCTAATAACAAAAACTTTAAATATAAAATTAACACTATACCCCTCAAACATATTTAATAATAATTTGAACACTAGGGGGGTAATGCCTGTCATTGGAATAAGGATGCCTATTGACAAAGGAAATGCAACAAGATATAATATGTTAATAAGAGCTTTAAGCTCATTTCTTAATGGAGAGGTAATTCAAGAATACAGATATTTCTATCAAATTATTACGACCTGACAGAGGGGAACTGTACAGGTGTTGTTTTGCGCTTTTAATCGAAATATTGCACAAATCTATATTTGAGGAGGAAAGTCGGACACGTTCTTCTTTTATTACAGTTTAACAGGCTTGGTAATAACAACAATGATATTTCCACGCTTTTTAAATATTTATAAGCATTATAACTAGTTAAATATTATTAAGAACGGAGGTCATATAATGGCTATTATTGACGAAGTCCCAAAATCGCGTATAACTATTAAATATGAAACAGAGATTAACGGTGAGAAAGTCCAAAGGGAAATTCCACTGCGTCTTCTGGTCATGGGTAACTTATCAGCCGGTACTTCAAAGGATTCTAAACTCGACCTGAATGAGCGTAGAGTCAGAGAACTTGATGGCAAAAACCTGGATGCAACAATGAAAGATATGGGCACAAGGCTCTGTTTCACTGTTGATAACATGATCAATCCTGATAAAGATCCCTCTCTTGATGTTGAAATTCCAGTTGACAGCATGAAGTCTTTCAATCCAGCTACTATCGCAGATCGCGTACCTCAGTTAAAATCACTTCTTATTCTGAAGCAGTTAATCAAAGAACTGGAAACTACTGTTGACAATAACAAAAAATTCAGACAGCATCTTGGGGAAATTCTCGCTGATCCTGAAAAACTCAGCGCGATCAAAGATCAGTTGCCAAATCTGACCAATTATACATTGCCTGATCCCAATCAATTACCGGCTGCTGCTGCAGTTGAAGAATCAGACAAAGATAAAGGGAAATGATAGTCTAAGACATTCATACTTATCTACTGAAACTAAATTGCAAAAACTTGAAAAAACTTAGCAGAAAAGGTTTAATTATGGAAAAGGTTACCAAGGTTGAAGATAAAAATTTGGACTGGCTTCTGGACTCTATCAGCATAAGTGCTGAAGAGGTCCCAAGTCAGGAAGTAGAAATTACAGCTCTCACAGAAAAGTCCAAGGTTTATCAGGAAGATAACGCACGACTTCTCGGGGGCCTGAGCCTTCTTATGGCTAACTACCAGCATCAGGGCGGAAAAGGTTACAACAAACAGATGACACAAGATCTGGTCTCTCAAATTGATACTATCATCAATAATCAGGTCAATGAGATCATCAAAAATGACACTTTCAGAGATGTTGAATGTCAATGGCTGGCTGTTTCTGACCTGGTTGAAAACACGAACTTCAGAGCTAATATAAAAATTGACTTGTTCGACGTATCTAAGGATGAGCTGGAACTTGATTTTGACTGTAACAGCGTTGATATCACCGGTTCAGAGCTATTCAAGAAAATATATTTTGCTGAATACGACCAGTTTGGTGGTAATCCATATGCGTCAATGCTTGGCCTGTACGACTTTGAAAACACTCCGGAAGACATTAGCTTCCTGTCTACAGTCGGCAAAATTGCTACTGCCTGTCATGCTCCATTTATTGGCTCAGTTGCTCCAAGTTTCTTCGGCGTTAAAGACATTAAAGAGCTGCAGGACCTGAAAGACCTTGACGGCATGATGAAACACCCAAGATATCGCCGCTGGAATAAGCTTCGTGATACAGAACAGGCCGCATATCTGGGACTTACTCTGCCTCGCTACATGGTTCGTGAGCCATGGGATCCGGATAACAACCCATCAGGAAAAACTCTGCGTAACTTTAAAGAAGCTATTAATCCTCTGGATGATACGCAGTATGTATGGGGCCATGCCACAATGTTGTTTGCCAGAAACCTTACTCGTTCTTTCCAAAAGGCCGGCTGGTGTCAGTACATTCGTGGTCCTAAAGGCGGTGGTTTGATTGAACAGCTTCCAATGCATTTCTTTAACGTACGCGGTAAAGAAGAAGTAAAAGCTCCGGTAGAATGCGTACTTCCAGACAATAAAGAACTCTCTCTGGCAAGAGCTGGATTCATTCCATTGATTTATGAAAAGAATTCACCAAATGCCTGTTTCTTCAGTACCCAGTCTCTGAAAGCTCCAAAAGAGTTCAAAGATCCAAGGGATACAGAAAACTCACAACTTGTAACAAATTTGGCCTACACTTACTCTGTGGCCAGGATTGCTCACTACATCAAGGAAGTTGGCCGTTTGAATATCGGTTCAGCTGCTAATGATGAATATCTCAGCAAAATCCTCAATGAATGGATTGGTCAGTATGTTACTGAAGTTGTTGACCCAAGTCCAACAACAGTTTCATTCTATCCATTCAAAAAGGCACAGATCAATATCGAAAAGATTGACGGACAAATCGGCTGGTACAAATGTACTTTCGTCGTGCTGCCGCATATTCAATTTGAAGGTATGGACGTATCCTTGTCACTTGATACCAGACTGGATGCTAATGCCTGATAGATTATATCGAATTGTCGTGCCGCATTTTTGCGGCACGATTTCCTAATTATTTACCCGTTTAGAGAGAATTGATTAATTTTTTTTAGCAGCCCATCGGGTTAATGTTATAAAAATTCAAAAAGCATGAGGCAGGAAAATGATAGGAAAAGAATATCTTGATGTAGATCCCGGCAGCGCACTATATTTTCAAACAGTAGCTGATGCAGCCCTGAACGGCAAAGCCGGCAGTGAACTGTCCGACGGCCACCGTATTTTCTGCACGACATTTTCAGAAAAGACCTTTGGGTCTGCTACTGAATTTGACGTATATGACGGCGGGGCCACTTCAACTGCTAAAGCTGCTCTTATTATTGAGCGCTTTGAGCTACGCACCAGTAACGGCGTAACTACCGGCAGCATGACAGGAATTGCTCACGAAGATTTCGTGAATAAACTGTTCAGCGGTGGCGGTACCACAAACTATACATTTGAAATAGATGGTTTTAACAAAAACCAGCATGTATCTACAAAGGTAAGTGATGATAATGTATGGTTTCAAATGGTTGAGCTTAAATCCGGTGGACCACTGAATTTGCGAATAAAAAACAGGCAAAAACTGCAAGTAGAATCCAGCGCGGTTCTAGGCGTCTTAACGCGATTCTATTTAATGGACTTCCAGATGATAAATACTGGACAAGTTGTTTTTTCATGGGCAAATCAAATCGGTTGTCCCGATACAATTGAGTTTGCGCCTAATCAGTAGAGTCCATTACTGACCGGCGGCGTTATGCCGCCGGAATAATTTTAATTGAGGAGTAGAGAAATGAGCCCCGAAAATGATCAATACGATGATGATATGTCTGTTCAAGGAATTGACAGCATTCAATTCAGCGAGATCAGCTCCCTTATCTCCACACTTGATTATGATAAGGCTAAAGAGGCTATTGCCGATATCTGGCAGGACGGTCAAAATGACATTCGCATATTTATTTATAAGGTTTTCTGTGATTTACACAGTAATAAACTTAAAAACATTGACCAACACTTAAATGACATTGCAGCACTGCTCGCAAATGAAGAACTTGAGCTGGAGCCGCAGATAAATTTAAGAATTCATATAGACAATTCATTGACCTGGTTCTTTAAGGCATTAAAACAGGCCATTTTATATATTAATGCAGAGACACCGGACGGGTATAACCCTGAAAACAAAGATAAAATTATAGATCAGCTTGATAGTATTCAAAAACTGATGTTGACAAAGTACAGCGCTGACTATCAGGCTGTTATTGATGAGATGAAAAGTATTGTAGAAACTGCTGCGGAGAAAAACCAGACAGCACCAGATTCTGAAGAACTTCAGGCCTCAGAGCAGTTACCGGCTGAGCCTCAAAAACCTATATCCGGGCCTAGGCAAGTCGCTGAGGAAGGCACCAAGTGGGAGGCTCTGCGGAATAGGATTGAAGTATTCAGACAGCTGATGGAAGAAGAGAGATTTTTAGAAGCAGCGATCTATTTTCAAGCAATAAATAGAGAAGTTATAAATTTTGACCCCCGGGAATATTTTCCCGGGATCTTTTTTCCGTTATATGAAGCCATGACAAAGAACTTTGAACAGGTACTCAATATTATAAACCAATACAAAGATACCTTGGAATGGCATGTAACAGAACAAATGTATAAGATCAACTCTGAAGCCCTGGCTGCAGATAAAGAGCTGTTAAAGGGGAAAAAAGCTAAAACTTTCACCGAGTTACCTGATTTCTTAAAGAACATGGTCAAAGTGAAAGCTAAAGAAGGACTTGTATCTGAAGAATTCATGCAGCCTGGATCAGCACAATATGAAGAATCTGGACAGACTGAACTGGACGAAAGCGAAGATTATTATCAGACTGAAAATGATAACGACACAATTAGATAAGTAGAAAATATTACTAGAACAAATATAATAGTGAGGGTATAGAATGAAACAAATAATAACAGTTTTACTTGCGGTGGTTTGCACTGCTGTAATTGTCTCTTCTTCGGGCTGTGCATCAAAAGCAGGCAGCACTGTAAACTTAGAGACTGAAATCAATACAACTCAACTGACAAATTACGGCAAAGTTTTCTATGCCGTGGTTAGAGCTGACAGCGAAAAAGATTTTGTCCGTGCCACTTATGAAAGTGTATATAACTCATTCCTTGAAGACAAAGATCCTACAAACATCTTCATAAGCCCGGATAACGACAGCATTTCAAAAACTATCAAAGTTCCATCAGGAAGTTCTGTTTCTGTTTATTTTCTATTCTCCAAACCCGGTGGCAAAGCATGGAAATACCGTATCAAAAAGCTTGATAAAGACATGACATATACCTTCCATCTTGGAGAAAATTACATACAAAAGGTTAAAGCAGGAAGCAGTTTATTATTCTAAGCTAAAACGGGTGTAATTATGATAAAACTGGATATATGGGATAAAATAACCGAATTGTTCCTTTTTCTGGAGGAATCAAAAAGTACATTGCTGCCCGAAATATTGAATGATGCAGAGAAAGTGATTGAGTTTAGAAGCAACCTCAGGGCTAGAATCAATGTCCTTTCGGAAATGTGTGACAAAGAGCTTGGCGTAAAGACAAACTATTTCATTTTATTTCCTATCATAGTTTTCTGCGATGAAATAATCAGTATCTTTTTTGCAGAAAACAACGTTAACTGGCCTAAAATGCAGAAAGAAATTTACGACATCCAGGACGGTGGAGAAAAGTATTACGAGCTGCTTGAACAAACTCTGGAGCAGCCTACTTTCCCGGAACTGGTCTATCAGTTAAATTATCTGATTCTACAATATGGATTTAAAGGACAGCTGGTAGACAGTAATATCAAGAAAACACGTAATTATTATATTTCAAAACTGGAAGCGATATTAAAGACTTTTCATATTCCTGAAGAAGCCTCAAAGCAGTCTATGAAAATTTTCTCTGACAAAATTTCCTTCTGGGAACTAGTCAAGGAAAATTGTATCAAATATTATTTTCTTCCAGCAGCGTTCGTAGTTCTAGTATTTTATGTTTCGACTATTTGGGTATTAAATCTTGTACTTCGCTGACCGGAGCATGCTTATATGAATTTTGAAATGGGAAAAAGATTCATTGAGTCATTATCCGATCTAAGGTCGGGAATAGATCTCACAGCGGTTAAAGAAAACCGTGATATATCCAGCCCCGGACTTTATGAAAAGTTCCTGGAGCTGGTCGCATTTTATGATGCCAAAACAGAAGAAAATACTATTAACTTCTTTATGGAATCTAAAATTCAACGGATGCGTAACCTTTTCCCTTACTTTTTCTCCGTGCTTCCAAACCGTCTGCTTGTAAAGATAAAACCCAAACTGCAACTGTTGAGACCGTTACCAATACACGTTGGAGAAAAGCTGGCAGGTTACAGTTTTTCTCCCGATGCGTCACATGAACGCCAAAATGTTTATTGCGAAAATATTCTTGAAAACCATGTTCTACCATTTGAGTGTTCAAAGTCATGGTATGACTATGATACAAAACAGGTTAAAATACAGCTGGCCGGTCCTTCTCCTTTTGTCTTTGATATTGACAATTTTTTCCTGTGGATAAATTATACAAATGATGCGATTCGCAGCATCTACCTTTATTCGTTAATGAAAGAGGCAAAAATCGGCACTATTGAAGTCTCCTATAATTCAGGACGAAATGAAGTATTTGATATCAGTACCGCCACCCATGCTCACTATGCAGTACATCCCAATACTAATATCAGAATGCTTCTGAATTCACCAGAATTTTCCCTCAATTTAAATGTTGTTATTAAGCATTTTATAAAAAGTGACGAACCTATTAGCAATATGACAGTGTCACTACAGGTAAACCCTCTGATTGCAAGGTATGACCTTGATAAAATCTTTCATGTAAACTACATGCCGTTACTCAATATGCAGACTGAATTTGCTGAAGTAATTAACTATAATGCCGCTGAAGAATCATACCCTTTAATCCATCCTCAATCTGATGATTTCATGCCGTATTTCATCCGAACAGTGACTTATGAGGCAAAAGAAGGAAGCGGCAAGGTACAACCGGAAATTTTTACGACTCCGCCTCGAGGCGCTTCTTATCGCCTGGTCTATGAGTCAACTTTGCTGAATAAACGTTATCGCCACATAGAACTGAATTTACCACCTGACCTCTTAGAAACTCAGGTTAATGTACAAGCCGAATGGACACAGCTGTTTGAAATCGACCCTCACAGTCTGATGCTGAGCTTTTACAATAAGCAGATAGGCAGCTTTGGAATTGATCCTATCATATATAAAAAATTCTGTGATATGACTGAGTTTGTCAGCTCCGGAAATATCCTTGGACTGCTTAAACTCCACAACTGCTCCTTCCTGCGTCTTGAAGACTTTAAGCTGCTGCTGCATACTCTGATCAACTCAACATCAGTAGCGTTTCCATTAATTCATGATTTACTTGCGGTTCATGTGGAACAAAAGGAGCCTTATTTCTGTATTTATAAATTGGTATTCAAGGAGTCTGACTTAAAAAATCAGTCTCTAGTTGAACTGCTGCTCAATGGTCTTGAGCATTTTCTAAATAGTAATCTTGGTTTTCAGAGAAAATGTTTATGTGAAGCTGTATTTAAGGTGACCAAGGCAAGTTCAAGCTAAAAATTTTAACATATAAACTTAAAAATTATTATTATAACTCGGGAGTATATTATGATACCTGATATAAAATGGTATATGGGTCAATCTCTTTTGCCAGACCATTTTGAACACTTGCAGAATGCATTGAGCGCTAAGTTCTTCAAAATAATGTGCTCCAGCGGCGTACCGTTTTATGGCGTGACAAGGCTGGAAATAGAAGAATCATTTCTAAAAATGGGCATAGTCCGTGTCACAAAACTGGAAATGATAACAATTGACGGCCAGGTTATCGAGCTTGAAATCAACGCTGAGTGCAAAGACTACGATTTGAGCAGTTGCAAAGAGAATAAAGTAGAATTATACCTGAACGTGGGTGATAAAGATATAGCTTATAACGCTGATGAAAAGAGCTTCAAATGCCATGGCTACTTACTTACATTCGCCACCAAGCCAGACCCGTCAGCCAATTACTATTTCAAACTGTTAGGCGTAGAGAAAGACCTCAGCAAAAACTGGTCCCTCGCCGGTGATTACCTGCCTCCGACTGTCAATGCATCTATTTCTCTTTGCAGCTCACTGCGTGAGCAGTCAGGCGCAATCTGTGAAAAGATATTCACCAGTTATGACCGCATGAACAAAGACAAGGACTTCCTGCTCAAAGCAGTAGATTACAAACCGGTTCTGACATGCGCTCATGACATCAAATTTCACTTGAGAAATATTAAAGCAAACAATCAGGTTCACCCGTTTTATTTATACAATAGACTACATGAACTATATGTCAGGGTATGTTTATTCTTTAGTGTTCAGGTTGAAGAGATAGACACTTATGATCACAACAATATCTATCAGTGTTTTGATCAGTTGATAGGAAAAATTGACGATCTGGTTTCTCATGAAAACAGAGCCGTTAAATATGTCAAATTTGAACTTGAAGAAGGCTTCCTGACCGCAAAAGACCTTGAGGATACAATCCTGTATGCCAAGAACCTGTATTTTGTCGTGCAGAAACGTTCTGAAGAACAGCCGTTCGATATTGACGAAACCAAGCTGTCAAGCCCGTCACGCTATCCGACCATTAACAAACTGGCTCTTAGCGGACTTAAAAAGACTGAAGTTAAGAAAGTTCCGTTCCGTCACTATTTGAGCGGAAACTGTATTTTCTATCAACTGGGCATGGGAAAAGAATGGGATTATGTCATCAAAGACCGTGCTTTGACATTCCCGGATAAAGAAGAGTACAAAGATATTAAGTTCTATTTATACTATTACTGATATTATGTGAAATTGCGGAGAGAGGGGTAATGAGGAACATAATTTTAAAAACTGCCCTAAACTGCTCAATGTGTAATACTCTGTTTCACATTGAGAGTTTTTTTTTGCATGTGATGACAGTCGACGTCAACCGAATACATGCTCTCTCCCCTTGTTCGAAATATTTTCCGAAAACCGCTTGCTTAAGCGGTTATTGCTATATTTGTAACCTATAAAATTAACAATATAACAGCAGGGCAGGATTATGTTTTTAGCAAGAATATTTGGTCTAATAAGAAGCCATTATATGTTATCAGGCGGTATACTCATTGCTATCGCCATCGTAATTGCTTTGATATTTATAATCAGAAAGATTCGGAGGAAAGCAAAACCTGCGCCAAAAGCCGTTTCAAAAGGGCCTAAAAACGTCTTTAAGATTTATTTCCGCAGCTTTAAAAAATGCCTCCCGTGGCGTCTTAGACTGGCATTGACTTACCGCAAGCACTACCTGTACCTGAATTGCGCAGGCGATGACCTCGTCAGGAAATGTACTGATGTTGAACGTTACGCCTATGAGTATTACCCTGAATATGCAGCGGATAAAGATTATAATTTTTATATAACCAGCAACATTTTCATAAACGAGATAAACAAAAGCCTGGTTCTCGATAACTCGAGCGTAACCAACAAGAAGCTCACAAAATTCTGGCGTAAAATTTTCTCACACCAGAAACCAATTGTGATTGTTTCGATAGACCACCATGAAATAACTGAAAAGCCGACAGAGGAACACATGGAACTGCAGTTGGCAATCAGAAAAAAACTCAATATATTGTCCAAACTATTCGGCAGTCCTGTCAGAGTTTATTTTTCTCTGGCCAATATGAATAAAGAAGAAGGCTATGAATGTTTCATTAACTTTTTGGAAGCATCAAATTACAAATACTTTACAGCCATTACTGAAGATGAATCCCTGCCGGAAGAATTTGCTAAGAATATTACCCAGTACAGCGAAAGTCTCAGCGGCCTCCTTGTATCCAGCAATAACGCTCCTGAACTTGTCCGAGCCATGCGCTGCCTGATAACACTTAAAAACATCAGAAATAAGCTGCACGGCTGGCTGGAACACATTGTGTTCAATGACGGTATCCTTATAGCTCCTGTTGTTCGTGGACTGATCCTTGCTTCATATAATGAAAATCTCAGTCCATTTGATCTGCTTTACTCCAAGCCTAAGCTCAATTATCGCCGGCGTAATATAATTATCATGCTGATTGCTTTAGCAGTGATATTTCTTGTTTGCAAGTCCGCCTTTATGACTTATCAGGTCATAAGCGACTCCAAAAAGGAAATGAGTGAGTTTGTTGAAAACGAAAAGGCCGCCCGCAATACCAGCCAGTTTTCACAGATGATAACCGAAAAGTCCATTGATCTTATAAAACACACTGAAAATGAATTAAAAAAATCAGCATGGACTAGTATTTATCCTTCTGGATACGTTCTGCTGCCTCTTAAAAAACAAATTGCTGATCATATTTATGATTTTATTCTCCTGCCTGAACTTGGAAAAACCACCAGCGCGGAAAAAACTATATTCTATATTTTTCTCATTAAATCAGGCCTGAGTACATCATTAACTGATTATCTGCTTAAAAATTCAAATAAGATCAGTTCTGAATTAAGTATTGAACAGAACATCATTGAATTTTTCCTCAAGTACAATGATGAAAGACGCAGTTCTCATTTTATGGGGGCTACCGCGTTCCCTAATATTTCAGATTATTATTTTGGCAGCCAGTACAGATATTTGATAGATCTGTACAGTAACCTGTCTCTAAGCGATACTATCACAATCAGTGATGTGAATAAATTCTTGAGCTATTTCTATGGATATTACAACAAAAAAATATCTATAGACCTGTTACTGAATAAATATTATCCTCTAATCAGAGGATCTCTTGAATCGGAAACTAGAAATTTCATCACCCAGTATCAACGATTCCTTAACTCAAAAATCATACGTGACAAGCAGGCAAACCGCTTGATTAATGACATTGATGTCTTCAGTAAAACGGCCTACAAAGTTCCTGAAGACCTGTCTTTCTACAGATTGCTTAAAGCAATTAATGAAATCGCTGAAACAGCTCTCGGTGATACAGACGTAAAAACAATATCACTAAAAAGCCAAAGCGGACCACTGCAGGTAAAAAGCTGGCCGCAGGTTGTTGCTGTAGCAAAGATAAACACCTTGTTACGAAACTACTTTTCCAGCACAAAATCTGAAGAACAGCTTTTCTCCGATAATTTTAAGCAACTGTTTCTGCCTATTACCATCAACCCTGACAATAAAGGACAGTTCCTGTACACCGGAAAATATCAGGTTCCCGGAATATTCACAAAACTTGCAGTCAAGAGCGCCATTATTCCTACAGTTAAGCAGTTTAACAACATGCTTATAAAAATTAGCAGACTGGGCATTAAAACAGATTATCTTAAATACAGTTTTGATCAAAAACTAAAGGAATATGTAAAATCATACAGCAACAGCTACGTCATGTTACTGGATAATTTTGCCTGTAATGTCAACTCCCCGACAGAGCTTAGATTTTTCCTCAAAAATTATTCCAGTCCGGAATCTCCGCTGCTGCTGCTCATAGATTTGGTTAAAACCAACACTCATTTTAAAATAACTGAAGATAACAAGTTTATGCAGCCGGTCGTTGATAAATTTGAAGCTTATACAAAGTTAAAAAAGAAGCCGAAAAAAGATACCATCGACAGCGGCAGCTTAAATATGTACATGTCAATTATCAAAAGCGCCTGCAGTGATGTTTCCGTCTTGCAACCACCCAAAAATGAAAAAACTTCACTGCTGGAACCTCAGATTGAGCTTTCAAATCTAGGCAGAATCGCGATGAAAATCGCTTTAAATGATAAAGACTCATACCTGAATATTGTAGATGCATGGTTGAGAAATATAAATATGCCGGACGACCTGCGTGGTCCGTTCCTGAAACCTATTGAGCAGATTTATATTTTCGGCAGTAAGGACCTACGCAACAAACTCGACTTAGTCTGGAAGCGGCAGCTTCTTCCTATGGTGAATAAGTACAAAATGGATTACCCATTTGACAGAGACGCGGAAAGTACATTTGATCCTGATGCATTTGATCAGGATTTCTCACCAAATGGAAAATTCTGGACTACCTTTAACATGTACTTTAAACCATTCATGCAGAAAACCGGCGATAAGTGGCGCCGGAAGAGCATTCTTCTAGACGTTCCTCTTGTATCTAGAGATACGCTTAAACTGATAGATGAAGTCTTTAATTTAACAGCGACACTTTTCGACTCTAAAGGAGCCCCCAAAACGATTCAAGTGGAAATTTCCGCAGAGCCAATCTATGACCTGAGATCTTATGAGGATACGATTATTAAAATGACCTCACTTACTTCAGGCAACCAGGAAGTTATTGGCATCAACTCAGTACCTATATGGAAAGAATTTTCCATTAAATGGTGGGATCCGATTGTATCTCAAATAAGTATTCAAATGTCTGACGGTTCAACCTTTAATTCAAACCAGATTGAAGGAGTTCTCAGTCTCTTCCAGTTGCTGGACAAAGCTGATTATGATGAAAAAACCGGAATATTCACCTGGACAATAACCATTCTTGGAGAGCAGGAAAGAACAGCAAAGGTCAGCTTTAAATTCAAATCTGATCCTAGAAAAGCATTTTCACTATAACAAAATGGATTGGTTATGTATTCTCCACTAACAACAGAACATATACCCATAAAAGAATATATCACTCAGAATGCCATGAAATTCGACTTCATGGCACTCTTTAAGTTACTGGATAAAATAAGTTATCCGCTGGATTCAATAGAGGTGATTCCAACAAATTCGCTCAAATCTCAAGAGGCAGTAATTGAAACGGTAGAGTTTCTGGAATCAAACAAAATACGTATCCATGTTAATGATATTAATGCCGCAGCCTTTATGGACTTCCTGAAAACTGATTTTAAATACAACTATAAGCTGCATGTTTTTTTTAACATCTTAATATCAAACTTGCTGCTGACATATAATTCGACTCTTTACTTTGAAGGCAAGTCTCACTTGAAAGACAGTTTTCAGGAAGGTGAATCCCTTATTGCCAGAGAAGATATAAATGTAAAATCATATTCATTCATCCACTCATTCCTGGCGAGGCTGTACTCTGAGTATACAGTTTATATTTACAGAAAAAATGAATTTGTGGCAACTCGTCTAAATCATTGTAAAGTCGGAAGTATGGACCTCAACGGAGCCTGTATTCTAGGGGATTACAAGAATATCAAAAAGAAGTTTTTTGTTATCAGGTTTATTACTGAGCTGCCGCTGAATGAAATAGAAAAAAAAGAAATAATGCAGCGCAAGGAAATGTTCAAAAAAGAGTTTTCTAAAAACCTTGACGAAATCAATATAATTTTTGAAAACCTTATTACTGACGAAGACTTGTATACAACGTTACCTGAAAAAATAACTGATGATACAATACTGATCCAAAGTCTGGTCAGGATTCACAAAGAAGTAAACTTTTATACGGAATAGATCATGGGAAGTGACCTTTTAGAAGTTCAAAATCAAGTGAGATCTGCTGTTGAAAATTACTTTAACAGTATGAATAATAACTCCATTTCATCACAAATGGCTAAATACGATATCATGAAATGGTCGACAGGCGGACATCTGGTCCTGCCTAAGTCAGAAAATAAAGCCATTTTTGCAAAATTGAAATCCCCCGGACAAAACTGTCCCGACTGCCCAAATCAGTCAAATGTGGCCCCAAAAATCCAAGATCAAATAAGACAGGAAATAAATAAACCTCCCGCTGAGGCAACTGCTGTCCCAGCAGATTACACTGAAGAGACGAGCAGTAACAATCTGGTTCCTGAGTCAACTAGACAGGAGATTATTTCACAGATTCAAAATGCTCATCCTGTTGAGTCAGCCCCTGCCACATCAAGCAATGCGGAAAATGCCTCTGACGACTTGGTATCCGAGAGCGTCAAACAGGATATTATAAACCAGATAAGCGGCACAAAAACAGCAACTTCATCTTCAGCCCTGACTGACTCCTCAGCTGCAGGCGCAGCAGCGATGGTAACCGGATTAGCCGCAGCAAGCGCTGCTGATTCAACGACAGCTTCTGCAGGTGCAGCCTCAACAGTAACTCAAGCCGTGACCGCTGCGGCAAAACCGACAATTCCACATCCGCCTTTTGATCCAAATGTCACGTTTTACGACAAACTAAAACAGAGCATTGATGATTTCCGTAACACAAAAATTTTCCCAAGCGATGCGGAGAAAATCAAAGCTGATGCCAGTAACAATTTAAAAACAGCTGCAGCAACAAACGATCCGCAAAAGCTGGAAGAAGCCAAAGCCGAAAACGCTAAAAATCTTAAAGCGAAAAACTCCTTGGAGAATTCACACCCCATGATTAACTCATTAAGCAAAGTGAGCTTAGCATGGATTGCCTATATGGATTCACTTGGCACCTTTATCAATATGCCGCCTTTGGAAAGTTCAACTAATGCCGGCTATACAAGTTTAAATCAGTTAACTGGCTCTGTGTCTGATTTCTACGAAACACCTCCACCAGCTGCGCTAAATACTTCAACTGAAACAGTGGGAAGTTACGACCAGCTACAAACCGCAGATCCAGCTACAGCAACAAAAGTAGATAACATAAATAAGGCCTTGGATGGATTCCAGGCTAACGCAGATAAAGTTAATAAAGAAGATCAGAAAAACGGTATATCTGACAAAAATAAGGAAAACGTCAAAAACCTTTTCCTTGCCAACAATGCTTTGAAAAAATCTGCAAAAACCGGACAACCTGTTCCAGTTGAGAAGCAAAAAATGATTACTTCCCTGACATCTCAGCTGGCTTCAAACTATAAAAAATCAAGCGCAGCAACTGTTGCGACTGGGGCTGCAGCCACAGGCGGCGGTGCAGCGGCTGCGGGCAGAGCTGCTATGGCTTCAGCAGGTGGAGCGGTTTCAGGAGGTGCAACGGCTGCAGGTGGAGCTGCTATCGCAGGAGCTATGGCTTCAGCAGGCGGAGCGGTTTCAGGAGGTGCAGCTTCAGCAGGTGAAGCGGTTTCAGGAGCAACTAATAACTTGCTTATCTCCTCAAATTTCAGCCAGATGAACACCGATCCATCAAATTTCCCCCCGGAAATTATTGATATTAGAAATCACATTGATAAGATGGATGAAATTCATCAGGACCTGCTGGCAAAACCTATGACAGTAGATGACTTAGGCTCTGAAAAGGTACAAGCACAGTTTCAGCAGATTCAGGATTCTAACGATAAAATTAAAGGCCACCTTAAAAGCCTTTCTGATCAAACTGCAAAATTTCAAGTGCAACCCGGATTGGGTAAAGCCAGTTCTTCCTTAAGTGCTGCTCAAAACAGTTTCAGTGCAATAACTCAAAATCCGACTATTGCAGCACTTTGCGGTATGTCAGCAGGGGGTGTACTTTCGCCAATTGACTCCTCCAGTTTGGATTCATATGCCAGTGAGGCTCAATTAAGCGTTACCAACCCAATGAACTCGGCAAAAGCTGAAATGTCAAACGTTGCCGGGATTGCAGGAGGCATGGCCACCCCGTCTCCTCCTAATATGATTTTTGACACTACTTATAAACCAACTATCAACAATCAGCAGTTGTTAATGGCAAGCAAACTGAACGATTCCCTGGATCCTTCTATACCATGGCAAAGCGATGCACAGGGTAACTTGACTGGAATACTATCCGGTCAGGCTCAGAACTCAATGGCTGATATTGGTGCAGTAAAAGGACAAGTTGCAGGTGCCATCCCCTACACTGCCCCCAACATGACTGGTGCCATGCAGAATGTCAGTGACCAGAGCAACGCTCTATATGGACAATATGCAAATTATAGCCAGTACTCAGACCAGTTGAGCCAGATGCAATCTCAAATTGACGGCGTAAACCAGTCAATGCAGGCTCAATTCATGAATCCTATAAGCGCTCCGGCATCACTTAACGCAAATGCCCAGATTGGCAGTATTCTTGGCTCAATGGCAGGAGTTGCCATGGCAGCACCAACTTGTGTTCTGCCATTTGTGCTCGACGATATAATTGAACTTATAGAACTCAATGAACTAACTGAAGCAGATCTGACGGCAGCTACACCAGGAGCCGGTGGCGGGGGCGGTGGCGGGGGCGGTGCACCTTATCTGGTAGGGTCTAATACGGGTATGCTGATTTGCGACAATGGTATATCTCCAGCACCTTATATGATAGTTCCTGATGGCGAATTCTACTTGCCGGCCTGTGTTACCGGAGCAACGCTTACCCCTACTCTGTTCCCGACACACGGAGCATGCGACCTGCCCAGCAACCCGACGGCAGCAGCACAAATTTTTATTCCAACATATCAGTGTGTTGCGGTTACGCATGCACCTTTTATACCGGGCTATGACGAATTGTTTGTAATGAAAGGATCCTCACCTGCTTTGCAATTGAACGATGAAGCGTTTTGTCTATTTGCCGCTGGCGGCATGATTATGGCGGACGAATCGGGACAGTTCATTGCAGAAGCATAACAAGGGAGTCTAAATATGGGCAGTAACAAATCATCTCTCGAAATCGGAAAAAATCTGGTTCAAGTTTCTGCGGAAAGCTCTGAAAATCAGGTGACAGCAGAATTTGACAGTTCTCAAGGCAGTATAGTACAAAAAGCAAAAGAGATTACCCTTGATGCTGAAGAAACAGTAAATATCAAGGCGCAAAATATAAACATAGAGGCTGAAAGCCAGGTAACGATAAAAGCCAATGAACAGATAACTATACAAGTTGGCGCTGTCGAAATACAAGTTTCTGAAAGCGGCATAAACATTTCAGCAACAGTATCTAAACTTGATATAACTGAGGAGTCTATCGAATTAGAAACTCCTTCACTCAGCGTGGAAGCGATGGAATCTACCAGCGTAGAATCAATGTCTGTCAGTATTGAAGCAGCAACAGTTTCAACTTAGGAACATTTTAAACGGAGCTAAGCTCAGATGAAATATCCGTCAATATGTCCCAAATGTAACACACAGTTCCCTGAAGATTTCTGGAAAATGGCTGATACCGCTTCCCAGAACAACCTCTTTTATTGTCCCAGTTGCAATTCTGTTTTGAATCCTCTCTACCCGGGTTTTCAAAACTTCTTCATAACATCACAGTTCATGTCCATGACTCTAACGCCCTGCAATGACTCTTTTTCTCTTCAAACCAATGATAAAGTCGAGCTTCAGAATCATTTTGTGACCAACCTGCACATGCATTTTTTCATGTACGGATTTGAAGGCGAAGTCGAACTGACAATTCCAGTGCGTTTCTATGTCACAAGACTTTTTGACTTTCTTACAGCCAGAAACCCGATACAGGTGGAATTCACATATAATCAAGTTAAACTCGGTGAGGAATCTACAACTGTAGAAATACAGAAACTTGTTGGTTTTATTGTATCAGAAGGCAATGAGTCAATCAAGCAGGAATTTGAAGGGCTTGATATGCAAGTCGAGCCAACTAATCCCAAGAACGCTGTTCTAGCGGCCTACCGCTATACTATAAAGTTGAAATTTGTCGACCCGTTGAAATATTTTCTGAGCAAATACAAGCCATTTGCTCTCTATCAGAACAAGTCGTATGAAAATGTATTGAAGCAACACCTTGGTGATATAAGTGCAACTGAATTCGTCAAGGTTTCAGTAGACAGTGAATTTAGCGAACTTACCAGCACCCGTATTTTCATATGCATGCCATTTCAGGATCATTTTGGCCCTCAGAATCTTTATAACTTCTGGCTGGCGACTATCAAAGGCTATAACGGCAATCTTGTCATGAATGAAGACGGTTCATATACTATTATAAAACAACGAAAAGCCACAAAATCGCAGAGTGATGATATAGATAAATTTGACAAACCGTTTATCAAAAAAGTCGCTATCCGCCAGCATGACCGTTACAATACTCAGCTGGAAATGTTCAACGCTGTGTACACAGGCGGAGGCTCAGAACAAGTTAAGACGAATAACACTCAGCAGTCTCAGGGAGTATTCAAAAAGTCTCACAAGCTGGTTCAGAATTTTCAGTCAACATTTGATGATCAGAGTAAGTTTGAGCAAGCACGTTTCCAAAACTATTATTCCTTGCAATATCTTTTTGAAGTAGAATTTAACGGGCTGCCATATAAGACAAAACTTTGGCCTGGCAATGAGGTTCAGATAAAAGCCGCCAACTGGTTGAATCTTTTTGGCACCAAAGATCTCCAGACCACTATTGTAGAAATGGAACTCGACTTTCAGTTAATGGCAGATGAAACGCCCCCTATAGACTATCGCGAGAAAAAAGACCTCTCAGATGATAAACTGAAAACAGTAATGGCACGTTTTCAAAGCAAGACAGAACAGGCTCTACGTCCTTTTACAGCCGTTACATGCCGACTTGTATGTGAAAACAACGACAGTACGTATCTTTACTTTCCGGAAGTAGAAAAAATAGACTATCCCGTTAAAATCCAGGGAACTATTACCGTTCCCGATGACGTTACGTCAAAATATAACAATAAAGTACCATACCTTATTTTCGATGGTTCTTCCGATAATCCAGCCACCCAGAATACGAATAAAGAAGACAGCAGTTCCTCCGGCTACACCATGGCATCCATGCCGCAGCATTACCTGGCTTACCATGTAAAACTTCCGGTTTTCAGTGCCACCGGAGGCGAGCCAATAGTTCCGGTAATGTACCTACCCAATCTGGTCAACGATCAATTCTTTTATCCGTTCCAGAATGAACAGGCTGTAGAGATATGGATGTTCCAGGAATATGCCCTGCTCCACACCTTAGCAAGTTACACATCTGACAAAAATATCGACAAGTCGAAACAGGTCAATTCCTGCCTGCTGGGGCCGGAACAACAGGGAGAATTCCGCTTTGAAGTAAACTCAAGTGATGAAATTCTTTCCATTACAAAAAAAGAACTCAAAACCAACACACAAAAAACATTGACCATGCAAAACGACACATTACTGCTTTCATTTGAAGATATGAGCGATGAATAAGTAAAATCATGAAAACTACTCTTGAAAAATGCATTGTTAACTTGAGAGAATACGCGAGGCGGGGATTAATGGCAGTGTTCCAATGGCGTTACTACCGCGATCGTGCATCTTTTATTGCCAACTGTCTGGAAGATGCGCTGCAGAAAAAAGATTTTGACAGAGCAGTATGGATAATTACCGAACAGGCTCGAGTAATGTTTACTCGTCAGAAATTTGCTGGCGCACCGGCAAATTTGGAAAGAGCATACGGAAGCGTTACGGAACATGCGTCTCCTCCCCCGGGTGAAAATTCAGGAGATTTATACTACAGCATCATACATGGAACTTATCAGGAATTACTGGAAGTAATAAAGCCCCCTGCCCCAAGCAGCGTACCCGGAGTAGCTCAGATTCATCGTGTCTGGATGGGACGCGATCCCGGACAGCAGCGCCTTACAGCAATTCGTTCCGGCAACATTGCCATGGAAAGAATATGGCGCAACTGCAGAACAAATCAAGCAATACTCCCAGAACAATTTTTATGGACAAATGTTAAGGCTCTTTTGAACCTCGAGAATCGTGGAAGAAAGCTGATGGGAACAATCAATGTACGACATGTTGATGAACTTGAGACTAATTGCTGTAATCCCAATATTTTCAAGTATATAAGATCATTCATTCATCGTAGTGAGCTGGCCTTCGCTTCAGACTTACTCCGGTTTGTAATTATGGAACAGCATGGAGGTTTGTTTCTTGGAACACCTTGGAAAACTGCTTCCAGAGAATTGATTGAGGCCACTATAAAATACGTAGATGGGGAAGGACTTTTCGGCAGAAATTTTGCTAAACCTCAACTTTTCAGCCCAAATGAAAATACCCTCAAAACTTTCTTTCTCCCATGTTCTTATCCAACTTATTTTATAAACACTCCCGGAGCTGGGCTTGACAAAAATTACTTGAACTCTATTTTGATAAAATCCGGCATAGAAAGCTTTGCCTGGGGACTTGCAGGCACTCCTGACACTGATATTTGTTATGTTGGACGCAAGAATAACCCTGTATTCGTCAGGGCAATAGAAATTATCTGTGAATTGTTCAATGATATTGGTGAAAAAAACTTGGACAAATTCATCACATCATACCGAAAACTAAGGTACAAAAATATCAAAGAAAAATGGCTCCATGATCGTGAGGGAAAATATGGCGACCCTCTCAAACCCGGCTCAAAGATGGTTGACAGCGAATTGCGTGAAGTCAAAGCAGGAGAAATTACCAACGTCTATCCAATGGCACAAGCTCTGGCCGATTACGGATATATCGCATTCAAAACAGCTCTCAGTTACGAAAAACTATTGAGTTTAGCTCCAGATTTTGCTTTTATAGTCAAAGAAACACCCCTTGGCTTTTTCATTCCTGAGCTGGATCTTTTCAGAGAAGGAAGTTCATCATGGACAAATGTCAGTCTTAAGGACAAACTCAGCACCGAAGACTAATAAAATAATTCTCACCATTTGAAAATAATATCATTTACGGTATGATAATTAATATAGCCCTCGCAAGCGGGTGTAGCAAAATGGTTATGCTCCAGCTTCCCAAGCTGGCCACGAGGGTTCGATTCCCTTCACCCGCTCCATTCATATATAACGGCAACGCATTATGGTCCAGGAATTAATACTCTTATGTCAATAAAAAATCCCAAACGAGAAAAATGCGATATAAAAGTAAAAATTTTTGCTGACGAATTATGATCAGACAATTTGATTCGTCTTAAGAGAAGGTGTTTACTTATTGCTGAGGTCTATAGATAACCTGAAATAAATTTTATGCTAATCATAAACTTTTTTGCCACAAAGAGCTTCATTTTTTGTTCAGTCTAACTACAATATCCTCGTCAAACCGGAAATCTGTTTTGGGCTCTTTTAATTTTCCATCTTCTATTTCTCCACCTCCTGTGTATATAGAAATGTTTTTAGGTGTGTATCCCTTTGCTTTTACCGAAACCATTGCTGGAATTAGCAAGAGAGCATAACGGTCCGGAAATGGATACATGCCAGGCGAACCAATATAGATAAAATAATGCCACTGGTCCAGGGAGCCAACAGAAAACTTGCCACCATCACCACTAGTTGTCTCTTTCGAAAAGTTTCCTCTTGAGTAAATTATATGAGCATTATTAATAGGCGTTGAGAACTTAGCATAAACAACATGGCCCCTCAATGCCAGGAGCTATTTCAGAGATTCCTCCGGGCACACACGAAGTCATGATGGAAAGAATTAGAAAACTAACAATACAATAAAGGAATTTTTTCAACCACCCCTGCCTTTTGCGTTAATTTTTGCTGTTATCCTCTTTAAAATATTAACAATACTCTTAATTTTCAAAGCTCATTGAATAATATTACAAATTATTATTCTTGAGTTACTGTTTAGAAAGTGTTTTTACAAAAGGAATGATGACGAAGGTTTTGATATAATGTATTTTTATGACAAATTTGATAATTCGTAATTATAAAAGGCCTTTTTATTCCAAAGGCAAAATTCAAGTTATTGACGTTTTGTATAATGAAGGAAATTTGAGCAAGAATCATCCCCAAAATCAAGAAATTGCTAAAGTTGAAAAGTTTTTCAAACTCCATCCAGCGCCCATAAAAGTCAAGCGTTTTGAGAAACAGCCATTTAATGAGATACGTCCTTATGATTTTTATATTTTGAGCGGAGAACATCACAGAGGAGCGAATACAAGAAATGATATCATTTGTGTCAATGCGTCCAAGTTTAAGCTCAGTCGTAAATCAGATGAAGTCTCTGGTAAAATTCCTTTCAAGGATGGCAACAGGTATGGTTTTGCATTAAGCCCTGATTACGACTTTCGTGACAGGCCATTCAGTCCAAAATCGTTTTTTTATTACACAATTATCCATAGATTTTCCACACCGGGTAATTACATTGTAAAATGCGTTTATGACAATGGCATAAATATGACTCATGTCTGCTATTTGCTAGTTCACAAGGCCACTCACTACCTCTACGATTATGATAAATTCATCAAAAAAGAACTTTTGGTTTGCGACGGTGATCTTCGTTCAACTCCGCCATTAAAAGAAGAGATTAGCAAGGTGGAAAAGCTGATATCGGCAGGTAAAATTTCCGGCCCGTTATTTTAAGCTGAAAAGCAAACTCATATTCTCCTTCAATATCCAGAAGCAAAAACAATAACCAGCTTAAACAAGAACAATAACCAAGACAGTGAATACAAATTCAAATTTAATTATACCCTAGTCCACCAAGCTGGATATGAGGGCTCAATTATCTTCATCAGCTCCATTTGAATCTTTTATTACTATAAATGAGAGGTGCAAATTTATTAAAAACGAGCATAACTACTTCACCTTTTTCTATTAAACAATTTTTACTGTACCTTTTTGAATTTTTTTTCATAGTATCAGAATTTTTTAACATAATCAGTTATATACATTATGGACCTATATCGGTATTCTTATGCTGAATACTGATATTTAAAATAAGAATAATATTATAATTTAGATTAGTGAACTATATCATAATTTCATAGTTCTAATTTCCAAGTACTCGCGTATTACAAATACATGATGAGGGATATACTACCAATTTTAAATAAGGAGTCAAATTGTTGTGCTAAGTCTGAAGTTATTTAAAGAATCAACTCCCGATGGGCTAGTCAGTGCTAATGTCTTTTACAGGTCCTATTAGTGGACCGGAAATAATTGTGGGATATGCAGGAGCTCTATAGATAAAGATGATTTATATACTACTGCCAAAGTTCCAATTCGAATGATGAAGCACCATAAAAACAGCTCGGATATTCAGCAAATATGCACTGGTTGTTATGCCCAGAAAGTTAGTAGAAAATTCTGCAAAAAATGTAAAAAACATTTCAACAAATACAATTTCTACAGGTCAGCTGCTACCTATAAAACATGTTATTTTTGCGATTCAGACCTATGTAGTAACTGCAGTACTGAAGAAAAAGTAAAACTAAAAGATGGATATTATTTTAACATTAAAATATGCAGCAACTGCGATTTTGATGAAAATAAAAAATTTTTCCTGCAGTACTATATTGATCGATTTCTCTTAAAAAAACAGGTTCATCTAGTTGGTCAAATTCATAATGACAAACATTTTAATGGTGATGTTTTTGTTTATGACTTGATTAAATATCTGGTACTGAATAAACGATATGACCTACTGGATAGAATAATTGTGCTGTACGAAGCACCGCTATATCCTCTGACAAGGCACTATGAAAAAGTTGAGGTTGAAACCGCAATAAAAAAAACATCTCCTTTGGAAAATCAAGGAAACATAAATACCGTTTTAGATGGAGTTGAAAGTTTCATGGTTAATGACGATGAACATAAAATTAAAAAAAGCGGCCTCTGGAAAAGGCACATGTTACAACTGCATAGAATTTGTGATAATTTTAAAATCCCCATGTACGCATATGACAATGAACTTACCATTAATGGCAACTCTGATAAGCTTTATAATAATGAGTTTTATAAGAATCTTTCATATAAATACTTAACAAAATCACAGCTCCAACCTTTTCTGAATTCAGGGTTCTCAGGTATAAAACCATTACTTAAATCTCACTTCAGGCTTTTTGTAAATGATATTATTGCAAAACGTATGTCATATTATTTAAATTTTTCCGATGCCAACTCTAATAAGAGAAACATTCTGCTCGCACCTATTGGTTATGGTCATCTTTATGACACTAACTGGGGAGCCAAAAATGTACAACATCACTTAAGATGCATGGGAATTACAGTCAACTCTATGATGTTTTGTGATCATAATAGAGCATCTGTCTCAATGAGACCAGCTATGAATATCAGAGAGCATGAGGTAAAATGGCTGATGGATTTGAATAAAGACGATCAAGCTATTATTCGCAAAAATACCTTTGATTTGTTGTACAATTGGACCTCAATAACAACTTAAGAACCAAACCAATGTATTTAGTCCTGAGCCATAAAAGCTCCAGCTAATATATAACTTTTCCCCCTCAGCAATGCTGGTTAATTTTATCCGGCATTGCTTCATCTCATACGATTGTCATTCCTGATAATCATAGCAAGCGAATTAAAGAGAAATATCTTCTTGACCAAATTCTCCCTCCAGTCCGAAAGACTTCTGAGATCCCATCTCATAAAGGAAGGAGTTTATATATCAACTTCTATAGCTAAAAACTAATTTTATCAGGTCTTAGCTTGGCAAAACCCGAATAAGGTATTTGTCTAGTCACGCACCTTATCCGGTTCTTTACAACTGCCTTTTAAAAGATAAAATAAGTGCGTCCTCAGTTCAGTTTCTTTAATCGCAACTCAATTTGAGGATCGTAATCTAGTTTTTTATTGTGTGTCTTATACCATTCCAAGGCATTATGGTTCTCAAATTTTACGTTGTCCTTTATTATTCCTGCATAATTATCCAAAAGCCAGCAAATGCATACTTTGTAGTTAAAATAACATGCCTGAAGCAATGGGGTAAGCAATTCAGGTTTCTTTTCTTCACGTGGCATATTCCAAGCTTCATTGATGTCATGATTTGGAAATTTACTTTTCAATAAATTTAGAATTTTTATATTAGAATTTTCTTTACCGCAGGCAGATATAAGGTACTTTGCAATATCATTAGTTGTCTTATCCAGAGTTCCTAAAGATGTTAAAAAAAAGCTGACAGTTTTTATATGTTTATTTTGGCAAGCCAGCATTAGAGAAGTATGTTGGCTGGAGGATGCGAAATTCACATTTGCATTATTTTTAATCAATACTTTAGCTATATCTAAATAGCCATTTCCACACGCAATCATAAGTGGTGATTTACCATCTTTAGTAGGTCTGTTAACATCAACCTTTTTACTAACAAGTAATTCAACTATATTTAGATGACCATATTTACAAGCAGTTATAAGTGGCGATATCCCCTCTTTAGTACACCCATTAATATTAGCCATATTATTGATCAGTATTTTAATTATATCTATATTACCTTTTTCGCAAGCAGAAATGAGAGGTGATACACCGTCTTTATTACACCTGGTAGCATCAGTCTTATATTTAATCAATAAATTAACAATATCTAAATACCCTCCTCCGCAAGCAACAATAAGTGGAGAGGAATTACAATCTTTAGTAAATTTATTAGCATCAGCTTTGTTTTTAAGTAATAAATTTACTACATCTGTATGACCATGTTGACAGGCAATAAAAAGCGGCGATGCCTTAGCTGTACCTTTATTTACATCAGCTTTGTTTTTGAGAAGTATACCAACCACTCGTTTATGCCCTCCTTCACAGGCTATATATAGAAACGAGTATTTTGTTTGATAGTTTTTTTTGATCATTTTAGGCAATACTATGTCATAATAGATTTCTGTTGATTTAACTAAAAAGTATGAAATATTTTTTAATGTATTGTTGATAATCCTGTAGTAAGGCGACTTCTCTTTACCAACGTCTATACTGTGGTTATGCTTATAGTGAGGCATAATAAATATACTTGCTTTTTTACCAGATATCAGAAGTAGCTCTTCTGTAAGGTACGTATGGAAATCACTTAATGTATTAATAAGTGTTATGGTTTTGGCAGAAAACTCTGCTCTGGACTTATTTTTTCTTCCAAATGCTAAGAAAGAGGAATGGGATTTTAAATCTTTGATTATTTTGTCTTTAAGCGAATTTAGTATATAACTATCCCTAAGTCTGTTTTCAGTTTCTTTTTCCCGCTTATTTAGCCTGTGGAACTCAGGCCTCATATATACGCTTATATTCAATGCAGTTGGCTCTTCTACGCAATAGAGCCCAAACGCTCTAGTTAGGTGTTTTCTTGTCAAAGTTTTTGTTTCGCTAATACCATATTTAGCATGCAACGCACAAAACCCGGACATAAGATTTGCGTCATAAAATATAACATTACTGCCTAATCGTCCTATGGCAACAGCATGATTATGAGATGTCAAGACAATAAAAAAATTAGTATCAAATTCTGAATAAGCATTAACTAATGATTGCAGAATATCTGCATATTCTACTGTAGTTCCTACGTAAGGCTTATGATGGATTTTTAAAAATGGTAAACCTATTGCATTATCTCCAGTCATATTCTCTCGCAAATGCAGCATGTCAGGAATAGCGTACCTTGATGATAAAATACTATTTTGCGTGTATAAACACTTATCAATAAGAAACAGGCTAGTGCGAGAAGGATTATGATATAAAAGCAGTGAACCCAAAAATGGCCTGAGTGAAAATAAAAGTTTATTATCATTGTAGTGGATGCATTGGTCGAATCTATGTGAACTTGATTTTTTTTGAGGCACATTTTCTACAGACTCGTTAATTAATTGACTAAGTTTTTTGTCCCTGAATTCATAGTTGCGTATAAGAATATTCATTCGCTTATAGTATGTCTCAAGGTCATTGCAAAGCAACGCCTGGCCCCACATAAATACAAGCCCAAAGCATAGCCCGTCTTTTCCTAAAAGGACCTCGTAATTGCCCCAATTGCAATTATCACTTATTTCCTTAATATTATTATGTAAGTTCTTATATCTGCTTGGCATAGTACAATCAACTCCTTCTGTTTTATTAGGAATCTTATAAATATGTTATTTTTAAAAAGCATTTTATATTTAAAGTCACTGTTCCTTTGTTGAGATAATGCGGCTGTACTCGGTTCCTTGCCGATATTAGCTGCATCTACTTTTAAGTGCATCCGGCATATCAGTAGAGTTAGTTCTAAAAGGAAATTTTATTTGGCATAATGCTCATATAAGTATTAAGCCCTTTGGAGTGTCAAAATCAGATATATAAAAGTCATAAAAATATCTGAACAGGTAACTTCCTCTCATATATTCATAAAACGATAAAATACTAAAAGTTTTAAAAATACTGCTTCGAACAGTTAATTATCCCACAAGCATCTGCCGCGAGACTAAACTATTATGAATTAATGACTTCTGCTTAATTTGAAAATCGTACCTGATATTCCATTTTGTAGTTTTTCAAACTACGTAGTTGTTAATCAGGTCTGATCATCCGTTAGTTTTCAGTTCATATTTTCAACGCCCACACTTAACTCCCCCAATACTTCATCAATGGATATTGATAAAAAAACGTGGTTGTCAAGCAGATATTCCACTGCCTGCGCCAAAAATCATGTAGTTAATAAATCTATTTGTAACTATATTTATTTCGAAATGATTAACCCCTTCAAGGCTTAGGACATAGAAAATAAATAATTGTTCTATTAAAAAATCCGATAATTAAGAAAAGTAATCATTTTTAATCATCGAAACTTATAAAAAAATACCAAAATAACATTTTAACTAATTACATATTAAAAGTTTAAATAAAATTATTTAATTTAAGCATACAATAATTATTTATAAAAATAGCATAATATCATATAACAGTAGCAATGACTAATAAAAGTAAATTATAATTGCTTATTGACAGTTTGCAGAACCAGACCAGCGTGACTTCTTCTGTTTTTACATAAATAATATTTTAATTTTTAAAAATTATAATATTTCTTAACTATTTAAAGCGCTTTAGTAGAACAAATATCATTTATTTTAATCTATAGACTTGGTGTAGGGATGTTTTAATAACAGGAGCTGATAAATGTACGACAAACTCACACAGAATAGTATTAATATTTGTACTTCACAACAATGTATCAAAGAAGATGGCTGGGAAAAAATTGTACACTCATTAAGTGATATTAAAAACAGCGGCTTGACAATGGGAAATGCAAAAAGTGACTTAATAAATGATCTATTAACTAATAAAAGCCATGTGTCCTATCTCAAAGGCTGTGCAAAAATACATTCAGATATAGGGCAATTTATAGAAGAACATGGTTTCTGCTATGACTTATTCGAGTATATAGACTCCAAGCATAAATTAGGTTTAAGAACAAAGCATAAGATACAAATGGTTGAGTCATTTGGAACATGCCATGGATCAACGAGTCAAGGAAGACAGGACATTAACTCTTTTATGAAAATGATCAACGATCAAGTAAAGCTGAACCATTTTTTCTCTCCAATTGCTATAGATTCACATGTATTTGATTATGGTAGAAAAAAGGAATTTTATGATTCATTAGAAATTTACGATGAAAAAATGGTTAATGTGTTAAGCACAACTCACAAATTGTCTGTTGATGATGCTACCGATGTATACAATAAAATTAGTTGTTTGTTTTTTGAGTATTCTTATAAGCAACGCAGAAGTTTCGCAAACCGTCGAGATCGTGTGCTGAAAAAACTAAATCCAATCAGAGATATTATAATAAACAATTCGTTTTCTCATTCCCAAAAAAGGCTTTGGCAAAATATAAATGTTGATAAGGTAAACTCCTGGGATGATCTGAAAATACTGTTGGACACCCAATTTGAGCGCTGTGCTTCGAAGCTGTGCTCATTAAAAAAACTTGGGAGTGCAGTAACCAAGTTTGACATGAGTTGCTGTTCAACGATGCCGACCAATCAACAGCTGAATGTCTATAACGACAATATATTAGGCATAAATTCACTTGGAAAAATGGAATATCAATTTTCACGTATATGCACTCATTTACAAAACAATGAGCTTATAAAAGTAATGAAAAGTGTAATTTTATTTTTTCATAATCCGACTTCTTATTTTAACATGAAATTAAATATAAAACTCAGACCTATAGAAATAATCACCTGCATTGTGCAAAACTTCCACCTGTTACACCCATATGATGATGGAAATGGAAGATCTATTGTATTCGGACTCCAAAACTCACTACTGGCTAAATATGGTTATCCATATACAATGCATTATTATTCAGGAAGAGCAGTGGGACTAGGCGGAATAATACCTTCATCAAACAGTGAATACGCCAAAGAAGTGGCGTTTGGCTGTGCGATTAGAAGATGGTATGATTCAATTGAGTCTGAAACAATAAGAATTGATTTTCTTAAATTGGCAACTTTCATATGGCAAAATTCTCCGGCTGGAGATCCTTTTTTTTCTGTAAAAATGTTTGAAGATATTTTGAAAAATCCCAGAAATTTTTGCCGTTCACATTTCAAAGTGAGCAATATAAGTCAAGTGACACAACTTAGTAATTTATCAGTATATGACAAGGCAAAGAAAGGTGATGCAGCCAGTATATTCAATAAATATAAAAATACAAAGTCTAATGTAATCGCATATATAGAAGCACATAGGCACACCAATAAATACAAGCTGTTATTTAAGCCTATGACCTCATTCGGATGATTTAAGATGTTTTCTATTCCTGCATACTAAAAGTAGTGAAATATTCGTTCAGCAATAAAAAACGCCCCGGCATCAACCGGGGCGTAACATTAACAGCTTATAACATAAATTATTAATGTTTCCTGCCCTGTTTTTTGCAAGCACAAGACCGTTTGCCGTTATTTTTAGCAAATGGCTGCTTTTTTAAAAACCGAGTCTGATAATACATACAAAAACGATCCGAGCAAATGAATGCAAACGGACAATCTTTGAATGGTGAATGTTCTTTTTCTTTAGTCATACCACGTTACTCCTTGGTTCTTAAGAAAATATAATATACTACCAAACAGGTATAAATTCAACTATAACTAATAAATCAATAATTTTTGCAATACTCATTTCCCCATAAAGCAAAGGCTTAAACTCCATTGAAAAAGAAATCTTTGCAAGTACTTTTTATTAGACGTTTTAGATAAAAGGAGAAACGAAAATGTCTAATAAATTTGTGACGGAGTTCCATGAGCTCTGTACAGGACCGCTATCAATCTATGATGCCGTCGCAATTGTTATTAAAACATATATTTACACAAGAAACTACTGGCTCGAACACCCTAAAGAACAATATTTTTCTACAAGCAAGACCAAAAAAAATATCGAACTGATGAATCAGGTATTGAACTTAATATCAGAATTAACGCATAAAGGAATTTCTCTGGCTAATGACGAATTGACGATGAACTTCAGGAGCAAGGAGCAAGTATATAAGGAAATAGATTCAAAAGTGAGCAAGTTCTCAAAAGGGAAAGGGCGAGAGTTGATTCAAGTCTTTCTTGTCGCAATGAAACATGAAGAACCTCAGGTTTGCTGTTGCTGTCATCAAGACAAAAAAGTCCTCAAAAAATGTAATATCTGTAACAATAACGTTTGTGAATTCGACTCAAAAAAACTTGGCAGAGTCGAATGCCTGCCACCGAGATTAAAAGATAATCATTTTTTGTACAACTGGATAGTTTGCGACAAGTGCCGGACGTTTTTTCAAAACTATGTGCCGATAATGAGAACATTTTCAGAAAAAATATATCCAAGATACAAATACTTCATTTTAGGGCATGTTCATACTCGCAGTTATTATTCCGGCACCAGCTTTCTTTACCATTTATTAACAAATGGATACCTGGAAAATATTGTTGCCTTTGTTGAGCATTTACATTCAGATTTTAGAGATTACACAAATAACGATATAACCAGACAAGTGTTTTCCTGCCAGCTTAACAATTTTCAAAATGAAAATACCGTAGACAGTAATATTACAGATGTCCTCGAGCAATACACCAATAATCATGCAGCTTATTTCATTGCGAGTCCTGAAATTACAGCACTCCAAGCCGTTTGTGAAATGAATAGAGTACCTTTATACACATTTGATAATACCGCAACATCAGGAGGTAAGCCTCAAGAGGGCTGGGAGAGAAGACGGCTGGAGGCAAACCAGGTTATTGCTCAAAGGATACTTCAGGAAAGCAAAAGACATCCGGATGCAAAAGTTTTTATTCCTATTGGCAAAGATCATATTCGAGGCAAGTTCTCCCTGCAGCAGTACTTGTCAAACAGTTGTGCCATAGACTGCAGTTCCGGCAGGGCATCGTTAACCCAGACAAATCACGCCTCATCTTTGAAGGCTCAATACAAACTTTCATGGCCAAACCTTTTTGAATACCCATTTTTTACCAGTTAACCTGGAAGGATAAATAGCAAGTTATAAAAAATTATGTTCCTGTTACACCTAACAAGCGCAATAAAATTATCAACATCGATAAGTTGACCGAACACCATCCCGGTCAACTTATTATACGCTTTCCATCTGTGTATAAATTAACGATCATGGAATTATAATTGGCAATAATTTGTTTAATAACTTATCAGTAGATATATTATGCCAAAACAAAAGGTAACTAATGAGCATAGTTTACATTATTACAGCTATTATTGGAGCAAGCATTAATGTCATCCCTGGAATCCTGTTAATCCGCTTTTGCAAGCCACTTGGTCTGCAACTGGACAGAATTAGACAAGATGCCAATTCTGTCACATTTTGCAGCCCGTCCTCCTTTTTCTAAAAACAACCAGACTTATATCAAAGGATTAGGAATATTACTTATTATTTCGGGTATTTTACTAGCATTATTTTTTTCGTTATTACCGTTGCTGATTAATAATCAAAATACTTCAAATAATGACAAAAATGAATTAGTATATATAAAAACTTTCATCCCAACCCCAAGTAAAGCTATCACAAAATAGCAAATTTGGAACTTTTGCAAGTAAACAGAAGTCCCCTCTCCTCTTTTGCTGTAGCATTTTGCTTCTGGATTTTAATTTTAACTGCTTAACAACCAGACTAATAAAGTATGCGTCCAAGTGTGCTGATCGCCACTCTTTACCCATGAATACTTCACAGTCGCATGCCCATTGCCCGGCCATGGGTCATATAACTCTACTGTTTGATTGGAGGATGTATAACCGGCAATAATTAATATATGCCCTCCTCCATTATCCCAGCCCCATCTTATAGGAACCGGATTACCTTTTGAAATATTCTGCTTAATCTCATTAAATGTCACTTTATCTTCAACTGGTTCAGATTGTATCTTATTGTTCAATGTTTGCAGTATAAGATTTACTCCGTATCTGGTCGGATTAGATGTCTGACCATACAGCCAGTTCCAGGTATTTACGCCATCTGTACCTAACTGCCCAATCTCATCCTGTGTTCCTTTCCATCCATAATAAACTAAAACCATTTCGGACGTTGCGGCCCAGCACCATTCAGTTTTCTCCTGCTCATAATAAGGGAAATTAGTCAAGGTCCCTGCACTTACCTGACTCAGCAGAAACACCATTCCAAATATAATTAACCAAAAACGCGGCCTAAATTTCATAATAAACTCCTCATAACTTTTTATAATACCCATTATAATTTAATATCAATACTCCAAATAGCTTTTATATTTCAGGTGAGTCTTTACCTGAGTTTGATGAAGCAATAATAGGCTTCAGGTCTTTCACAATGTTTCGAACATTATTCAACTTTGAATAACTGTATCTCTCTGAATCCTCTTTACTTGCGGATGATTTAAAAGATAAATACTCACTCTTTTTCAAATGCGAAAAATCGATAAAGGTCATATTATAACCATCGACCTCCGGAACTGTGAAAAGATATTTAGCCCCCTGATAGGTAATTATTATTCGAGGATCAAACCCCTTATTTTCCGGCCATTGCTTTCTCACCTTTCCTATCTCTGAAGCTAGATTTTTATATCCAAGTGCCACTGCGGACCATTCGCCATTCAGTTTCCCAACAACTAATATTGACCTAATTTCTTTGTCAATCAACACTGGAAAATACCATAAATTAGTTTTGGAAATAACTGAATTAACAGATTGTTCCGACTTAAAATTCAATAATTTATCAGGGTCAACCCTGTATAAATTAAATGGCTTACCCAAATAGGCATTTTGAAGATTATCACTTTGGTCGAATCCATCCATTATTGCAGCTTCTCTTGAAATATGTTTCATAAATATTTTCAATCCTGCTTTAGCTGCATTAATCTGTTCAGCCTGTCCAAATGATGCAATGGGAGTAATTATCGTAATTAATAAAATTAAACGGCACATTCTCTTCATGATTATATCTCCTGAGGTTAATTTGATTCTTGTATGCCACCACGACAGCAATAATTGTTTGCAGGCGGCAGTAAAAACGATAGAATTCTGAAGGAAGCTCTGGTCAGCCTCTTCGCTAGGACCACTTAATAAAAAGACAGGTATAATATTTACGGTTTTGAGGACTATAGAATAATCTTCGATTCAGTATAATATAACCATCCTCTTTTTCAAGGGCAGACTCTGATTGTTAAAATAAAAATTGCTGTTTTTCTAATTGCACGCCAATCCTGTCAAAAAAATCACGCTCCAACAGATAATCATTAAGATTTCCATGAACAAAACGTGGAGTGGCACTAAAACAGGTATCCAAGCCATAATTTTAGAATAATGTATAGTAATTATAAAAAGCCTCAGGATAAAAAAAAAGCCTCCCATGGGGACTGGGAGGCTCAGCAAAAGGAGGAGAGAGAGGAAACATTCTTCAACCATAGACCTAACCTTGTATAAAATTGTTCACTGCATAACGTTTTTTTACCGAAATTTAATGGTTTCATAACAATTAACAAATAAAAATCGCTTTTTCCATAAATCAACGTAAACCATCAAAAGACCTGCTTAAACCACCTAACATATCAAAGCATAAAATAACAACACAAATACCTATCATTACAAACACTTACAGACTTAAGACATCATGCTTATTTCTTTTTAAAAGCTCAACATGTATAATTAATTACTAAGGAGTAATTACACAGTATTATTATCGAAGAGTGGGGAGGGTTGCAACTATGAGTAGCTTTTTTGACATGTTAAAAAGTGATCCGCACGGCACATTAAATCAATATCCAGTATGGGAAGGACTCATACTTCAACATCCTGATAATTGTCCTAATGCAGGCATCGTCAGATTTTCGGCAACAGAACATCACAATGGTTTCCTGATCGCTCCAACTAATAATAGAAACGGAGCTCAAGCATACTGGCTCCCATGGGAATCTAAACAAACAGCGGAAATGACCTTGGGCAACAGAGCAGATTTTTTCTTAACATCCCAACTAGGAGGTTGCCGGATAGTAATAATACCATCACCAACTTTGAAAACTCCAAAGGTACTGCATATTGCTGGTGATGGCTATGATCCTACCGGAATTAATTCAGCAAGCACGAGAAAAAACTGGCGCAACGATGAAATGGCTCCTCATGTGAATCAAAGACATTACAGAAAATTTAGTGAAACTCAAGATAATAGTTACAGAAGCTACACTTACCCAGGCGATGGTGGCAACATCATAGGTGTCAGGGGTAAAAATGGCAGATGGGATTTTTGGCTTCAATGTAATAACATTAATTCAGGCTCGGTATTTAGACTGCAAAAACTGACCTGGACTCCACGGGAAGATATTTTGTTTGCTGCCCATGAATATAGGCTGTCTCAAAATAAATATAACTCTATTAACCAAAGTACAAATTTTACCAATGCTGTATCCGCTCTTTATCGTACCAACATAAATGTTAGCACTTTTTATCGCAGAGTACAGTCAAGCAGATACTTAAGGCATGCCCTAGCCAGACTTGAATCGACTCACCTGATACCTAAGTTTTACGTAGAAGCTATTATAGCAGCATACGAAATTGGAGATTTTAATGTTGTCGATCAAAAGCTTGAAAGGATAGTCGCAAGTCCCACTCTCCAAAGAGCAATTGCAGGGGCCGGTAAATACATCGAAAAATTCAGCGGCAAATTTTTTACTTTCCACAGAAGCTCAGGCGCTGCTCAGACATTTATTCAGAGGCTTTTAGCACGAAATCATCAGCGCGATGAAATCTTACAGGAAACCAAGAATTTCATTGAAGGCAATGCTCCATACGGAGGACGCGCTTCAGGAAGAGGAAAAAGTTCACGCAGAACCATAATGAGCGAATACATGGACGAAACCTACCACAAACCCAAAAAACGTCCTAATGCCTGTATAGCTCAACCTCCTTATGATCCCCATAAAGGTCCTAAAAGTCCTGCTGCATTTCTTAAAAATATTGATAAATATCCTCCGAGAGCAGAAGAAGATAATCCAAGCGCCTTAATAGGGAATAAGCCATTACCTAAAGGTTATAGTGAAAGAAAAGGAGTAAAAAAACCAAATATCCATTTAACAAGTGAAGCCCATTGGCCCAACATAGACGGTGTAATAGGAAATGAGCGTCGTATTTTAGACGAAAAAAATATTAAAGACCATAGAGTTATTAGAGTTGTCGATAACGTTTCTCAAAGTGAAAACAAGGAAGAGGAAGAAGAATATAAAGATGGTGAAATTATCAATGAAAGAGAAGAAACCCCATAGGCTGAAAGATGCCATTACAGGATTCATCATTGCTGAAAATGATTAATTTTTTTGACAGTATTTTTTAAATAAAAAAAACCTCTCGTTGGGGGACGAGAGGTTCAGCAAAAGGAGAGAGAGGAAACATTCTGATTCTATAGACATCGCATCTATATAAATGTTCAACAAGATTTCTCTTTGCCAAAATAATTTATGAATATTTATTAATTTAACCTCATACCCAAACAATGATTAACTCTCCAATACACTTAAAAGATAATGAGACAACGTAAATCAACTGCTCTGCTAAAACCTGATAAATAATGTCTGTAATTCTTTTCTTATCACTTTATTTTAATTGGATTTAAGCATATTTAATGATATAGTTTACAGTTCAATAAATTGTAAATTAGTAAGTATTTAAAATAATGAAAATTGTATCTGGTAAATTAGACGGCATTCTTATTATTGAACCGCGTGTTTTTGCTGATAATCGCGGTTTTTTTTATGAAAGTTATAACCAAAAAGAATTAGAAAATTTTGGGGTTAACTTAAACTTCGTACAAGATAATCATTCACGTTCTGTAAAAAACACTGTTCGTGGACTTCACTATCAAATAAACCCAGGCCAGGATAAACTGGTTCGCGCCACCGTTGGCACAGTGTGGGATGTAGTTGTCGACATTCGAAAAGACTCCCCGACATTTGGGCAATGGGAAGGTTATGAGTTGTCAGCTGAAAACAAACGACAACTTTTTGTTCCCAAAGGCTTTGCCCATGGCTTCTGTGTCTTAAGTGACATTGCGGATTTCCAATATAAATGCAGTGAATACTGGTCTCCTGCTGATGAACGCGGAATAGCCTGGGATGATGCTGAAATAAATGTTGAATGGCCAGTTTCTGCCCCTGTTCTTTCAGAAAAAGATCTGAGAAATCCAGAATTAAAAAATGTAGACCTCTATTTTTAATTACTGCAAAGGAGATGACAATGAAGGGTAATCTTAAAGGTATTATTCTCGCTGGAGGTACGGCATCACGTTTAATGCCGCTGACAAAAGTCACAAACAAGCATCTGCTGCCTGTTGGCCGAATCCCAATGATATATCACTCTATAAATAAGCTTCAGAGTGCTGGAATTGAAGAAATTCTCATTGTGACCGGAGTAAATCATATGGGAGATGTGGTAAGTCTACTTGGATCCGGCAAGGACTTTAATTGTAAGTTCACCTATAAAGTACAGGATGAGGCCGGTGGCATAGCCCAGGCTCTTGCTCTCGCTGAAAACTTTGCGGGCAGCGACCCTGTTGCTGTAATTCTTGGTGACAACATTTTTGAAGATCCAATGAGCAATTATTTGAAAGATTTTGATGGAGAAGGTGCTCATATTATATTAAAAGAAGTGCACGATCCTCAACGTTTTGGGGTTGCGGAAATTAAAGGCAAGAATGTAGTAAATATCGAAGAAAAGCCACAGTCTCCAAGAACAAACATGGCAGTTACCGGCATCTATTTTTATGATGCGGAAGTATACAACATTATCCGTAAGTTAAAACCTTCGGCTCGCGGTGAATACGAAATTTCGGATGTCAACAACCACTATATAGAATCAAATAAAATGAGCTATAGCAATATGCAAGGCTGGTGGAGCGATGCCGGAACTTTTGAATCTCTTGAAAAAGTTCAGAAACTCATTGAAGAGGCACCACCGAAATGAGCAAAATAGCCCTAATCGGAGCCAACGGCATGCTGGGTTATGATGTAAGACTTGCTGCCCAAGCTGCCGGTTGGCAGATCATGGATTTCGACCTGCCTGATTTCGATATAACTAAACCTGAAGATATTGAGCGAGCTGTAAAAAATGCTGACTGCATTGTTAACTGCGCCGCATTCACCAATGTCGACAAAGCCGAAAGTGAGCCGGAAATCGCTGCAAAAATAAATGCAGCATCTCCTGGAGAACTTGGAAAAATTGCTCGAAATAACAACAAATTTGTTGTGCATATCAGCACCGACTTTGTTTATGGCGACCTTACTGATACACCTCAGTCCGAAGATACTTCCACCAATCCTTTAAGCGTTTACGGTCAAACCAAGCTTGATGGCGAAAAGAATCTTATAGCTTCAGGTTGTGATTGCGCAATAATGCGAATTCAGTGGAGTTACGGTATTAACGGTATGAATTTTATTACTAAACTGGCACAGCTGGCAGCGTCACGCCCTGAGCTGAAAGTTGTTAACGACCAGTTTGGAGCCCCAACCTGTACCGCTGACATGGCTCAAGCTATATTAACATTGCTTGATAAACGCCAGAAAGGCCTATTCAATTTTGCAGCAGATGGCTACACCAGCCGTTACGAAACGGCTTTACTTATAGCTGAAAAGCTTGGACTTAAGACTAAAATATCCCCTTGCAGCAGCAATGGGTTTCCTATGGCTGCAAAGCGTCCAATGAACTCAAAATTTAACTGCAGCAAAATAGACAATATTCTTGATTATAAACGTCCTGAATGGCAATCTTCACTTGAAGCATTTCTTCTGAAATGGCGGGATAAGATATTATCAAGTAATTAATTTCATTAAGCATCCCATTGCATGTTTTTCGCATTTGCTGCTGCAACAATGGGGGTGCTGTAAGATTAATCTTCCTGGTCAATAATCTCTTTTAGACCTTTTTGACTCATAAAGCCTTTAACTTTGATCATAACATCTTCAGGAGTTTCCATATCGACAGCTGCTTTTACCAGCTTGCGACATTCTCCCAAACTGAATCGCGGAATAATTTCTCTAATCTGAGGGATTCTCCGTGGAGGCATACTAAAAGACTTAATACCCATTCCAAGAAGCAATGGTATTGCCAGCGGATTGCTGGCCATCTCACCACAAATGGTCATTTCTTTACCACCGGCAGATTTCATCACGACATTTCCAGCATCAAACAAAATTTTCAGGAACACAGGATCAAAACAATCCGTAATAACCTGGTTTTCATTATGTCCACGATCCATAGCAAAAGAGAATTGCATCAGGTCGTTGGTACCAAGGCTTATGAAGTCAACGTATTTCAGCATCTTTTCAAGCCCAAATACCGCAGATGGAACCTCAAGCATAATACCAACAGAACAATTTCTACAGTAAGTAATTTTGTTCTTATCAAGATCATTTCTGACTTCTTCAATAGCATTCAGTATCTGCTTAAGCTCACTGACATTCGAAACCATTGGCAACAATATTTTCAGTTTACCATGAGCCCCTGCCCTGAGAACAGCCCGTAGGTGCGAATAAAGCAAGTCTTTATTTTGAAGTAATAAGCGTATTCCCCGTATTCCCATGGCCGGATTATCTTCAGACGGAAGATTAAGACAATTAATTTTCTTATCGCCGCCGGCGTCAAGTAATCGCAGGGTAACCTCTTCCTTACCAGCCTCAACAATCTTAGAGAAAACCTCATACTGGGTTTCTTCATTCGGCACATAATCACGAATCATAAACAGGAACTCAGTTCGATAGAGACCGACTCCTTCTGCGCCGTAATTTTCAATCAGGCTGGATTCACAGATAAGGGAAATATTAGCTCGCAGGAATATCTGCTGCCCATCATTTGTAAAAGTTGGCCCCTGTGGTCCTGCTATTTCAGCCTGAGGCGCCATATTTATTAAATGCTGGTACTTATCACAAATATCCTGATCAGGATTTATATAAATCTTTTCAGCGTGGCAATCCAATAAAGCATCATCATAGTCAACAACTTGATTCAATAAACCTTGTACCCCAAGCAAAGCCGGAATAGAAAACGCCTTTGCAAGTATAGCTACATGGCTGGTTGCTCCGCCTTTTTCACAAACAATACCCGCAATATTATCAATCGGTAACCGCATCAAATCAGAAGGAAGCAGTTCACGGGCAACAACAATCCAACTGCCGGAACGCTCCTCAATGTCACGATTTCCGTTTTTCTCAGCTCTCAAAAAACTCACTGCCTCAAGAAGGCGCAGCATGACATCTTTGAAATCTATAAGTCTTTCACGGATTGATGGATCACTGAGCTGTCTGAATTTTTTAGCGTATCGGCGGTAAACCATTACAATACTAAATTCAAGAGTATGACGCTCATCAATGATTTCACGAGTAATAGCATCCAATACCATTTTGTCCTCAAGGAACATCAAATGCGAATTGAATATAGAAGCGTCAGCTTCAGAAATCATTGACAAAGCTCTAGTTTCAAGCTCAAGAGTATTTATTCTTGCCAGCTTTAATGACTTTTCAAAAAGCTTAAGTTCTTTATCGGTATCACCATGTGTCTCATGATCAATTTCATTAAAAAGATCACGAGGTTTTATGCGGAAAACTTTTCCTCGGGCAACACCGGAATTTACAGCTGCCCCAGAACTGACAAAACTGCGCTTCTGTATAGTGTCAACAGTTTCTTCAGCGTCCTCGTCTTTGGCTAGATTTCTAAGAATACCTGCACTGAAAATAAGGTTAGCCAACTGAGGACTCAAACTACGGGCAGTATCAACAACAGCGGATGGGAACGCTTCATGACTGGTACGCTGCAGAGTCAAAACTCCTACACAATTTCCGCCAGAGCGCAACGGCACTGCAAGAAACGAATAATATTTCTCTTCACCACTGATTTCAAAAAACTTGTAGCCAGGCTGGCTTTGTGGTTCAGACACGTTAACAATTCTACATTCTTTAAAGCAACGCCCGGTCAACCCTTCGGCAGGAGCCATCATGATTTTGCCAACGGCTTCTTTATTCAAACCTTGAGTCGCCGCTAGAACCAGCTGATCGTTATCTGGATCATATTCGTATACAGAGCAGACGTCCACCTCCAAGCTTCTGGCAAGTATTTTAACAATACGAGACAGTACTTGAGCGGTATCTTCAACTCCAGCAATAACTTCAGATATATTTCTTAAGAGAGAAAGTAATTTTCCAACCATCATTTAACCTAATAATTTCTCCAAGGCCCTCTCCTGTGAGCAATCGACCTGACCACTCAACCCAAAAACAGAATATAGATTAGCACTTATGCCTATTTTTTCAAGCTTATAAATCTCCAGAATACAGCATAAGCACATTATTAGTAATACTTACTACTAACCTAAGCAATAAAAGCCTAAGTTTATCTGCAACAATAATTCTGTAAATTTGATTTTTTTAATATCACTGACCATAAAAAAAGCCCCGCAAATGCGGGGCTTATAAGCAAAGCTTAATATCAGATCAAATCCGACAAGGCTTTGAGCAATGCCCCGGCAGCCACAGCTGAACCGATAACACCGGCCACATTCGGGCCCATCGCATGCATCAACAGGAAGTTGTGAGGATCTTCATCCAGACCAACTTTATTGACCACACGTGCCGCCATTGGAACAGCGGAAACACCGGCAGCACCAATCAGCGGATTAACCTTATCACGCGACATGATATTCATAAGTTTTGCGCTGATAACACCGGCAGCCGTACCGATACAGAAAGCAACCGCTCCAAGTACCAGAATTCCCAGTGTCTGCATATTAAGGAACTTGTCTGCAGAAAGCTTAGAGCCAACTGTAAGTCCCAGAAAAATTGTAACTATATTGATAAGAGCATTCTGTGCTGTATCGCTCAAACGGTCGACAACACCGCATTCGCGCATCAGGTTACCAAACATCAGCATACCAATCAATGGAGCCGCGTCAGGCAGCAGGAATGCACACATTAGAGTAATTATGATCGGGAAACAAACCTTTTCCAGTTTTGACACATGGCGAAGCTGTTTCATTTTGATCTTACGTTCTTTCTTGGAAGTGAAAAACTTCATAATCGGCGGCTGAATAATTGGAACCAGCGCCATATATGAGTAAGCCGCTACCGCGACCGGACCAAGCAGCTTTGGTGAAAGCTTGCTGGTAAGGTAGATTGAAGTAGGACCGTCAGCACCACCAATGATACCGATACTCGCAGCGTCTTTCAGGTCGAAATCAATTCCAATTCCAAACCTTGTAAGCAGCAGAGCACCAATCAAAGCGGTAAAGATACCAAACTGAGCAGCAGCACCAAGAAGTGCAGTTTTCGGATTAGCAATAAGCGGTCCGAAATCCGTCATAGCGCCAACCCCCATAAAGATTATGAGCGGGAAGACCCCTGTTTTGATACCTACCATATAGACCATGCCAAGAATACCATCCGGACCGGCAATGCCAGCCATAGGAATATTAGCAAGTATGGCTCCAAAACCAATTGGTAAAAGAAGCAACGGCTCAAAACCCTTAAAAACAGCCAGACATATGAGGATAAGTCCTACAAACATCATCAACACACGACCAACACCCAGAATCCATGTCTGGGATGGGTCAGCTGATGTCTGACGGATAATATCATGCAGTCCGGTACTTTCCCAAAGACCTTTGAACATCTCTCCCCAGCCGGGAAGACCTTCTTTGGATCGCATCCCTTCCACTACAGAATCATGAGTAACCTTATCAAGTTTTGCAACCATCAAAACTTCATTTGGGGCAATTTTTTCTGCTGTGTCAAGCTTATCGTTCAGAGAAAGTACTTTCATTGACTCAGCGATTTTCACAGTCGCTTTGCTGCGTCCGGGAATACTCAAAATCATGATCTCACGACCAGGATAAAGGTTTTGTCCTTTAGCAACAGTCAGGGAATAAACCAAAGCCGGCTTATCCCATGTATACCTAAGTTCAAGATCGCCTGAGGCTGTCTTGTTCCATGTAAACAGGTCGCTCGGTTGAGCTTTAACTTCCGTGACAACAGGCTGCTCAGCCTTCTGCTGGGCAGTGGCCGGCAAAGCCACCCCCAACAGCATCACAAAAGCTGTAATTAAAGACAATGTTGCGAAACGCATGTGACTATGCCTCCTCAATAATAACCAGAGCTTCGAATGAGGCTACTGAACTACCAACTGCGGCTGGAACATCAACAACTTTACCAGCTTTTTCAGTCTTAACTTCAGTTTCCATTTTCATGGCTTCAAGGATAACAACAGTCTGGCCTTCTTCAACAACAGTACCAGCGTCAACCAATACTTTAGCAACAGTACCAGGCATTGGAGCTGCTACTTCATATGTAGCGCCGCCGCCTGATGGTGCAGCCGCAGGGGCTGCAGCAGCCGCAGGGGCCGGAGCAGCAGTGGTAGCACCGCCCGGAGCAACATGTACATCGAACGCTTTACCGTCAACAGTAACAGTGTAAGAAGCAGGAGCATCGTCAGAAGCTGCTGCAGGAGCACTGGTTTTGATGCCGTATTTGGCAGCAAACTTTTCAGCGTCAGCTTTTTCAACATCTTCTTTCAGGCGGATACCAAGAGGTTTGTTACCCTTGAGGTATTCAACACCTTTTTCACCACAAGTAGAAGTGATGAAGATATTTTCATCTGTAGTTTCGACACCGGCAGCTTCAAGCTTAGCTGTAGCTGCTTTGATACCAAGTTCAGGATTTCTGTCGTTGATGTCATGAACGTCTTCTTTAGTAGGCTCAAGACCGAGCTGCTCAGAAGCAATTTTAACAACTTCCGGATCAGGTTCAGCAGGAGTATGACCGAAGTATCCAAGAACCATTTTACCATAACCATCAGTGATCTTATTCCATTTTCCCTGAGTAGTATTAGCAAAAGCCTGCTGGAAGTAGAACTGAGAAACAGGAGTAACAGAAGTACCGAAACCACCTTTGGCAACGACTTCACGCATTTCTTGGATTACTTTCGGATAAAGGTCGAGACAGTTATTGTCACGCATCATCTGTGTGTTAGCGGTCAGAGCGCCACCCGGCATCGGAGAGAAAGTAATCAGCGGGCTGACTTCTTTAGCTTCCGGTGGCATGAAATATTTATCAAGACAACCTCTGAATACAGATTCAGCCGTAAGCATTTTTTCGTGATCAATATCCAAAGTGTAGTCTGTACCTTTCAGGCGGTGCCACATGGTAAGTACATCAGGCTGGCAAGTACCGCCGCTAACCGGGCTCATTGCCAAGTCAATTACATCCGCACCGGCTTCAATCGCAGCCATGTAACATGAAACGCCCATTCCGGCAGTGTCATGAGTATGGAACTGAATCTGAGTGCCTTTCGGCAGGATTTTACGGGCTTTCTTGATTGTTTCATAAACAGTTTTTGGAGTAGAAGTACCTGAAGCATCTTTAAAGCAAACGCTGTCAAAAGGGATCTCTTCTTTCAAGATTCCTTTGAGGCGGTCAATGTAAAATTTAGGAGTATGAGCATAGTCTTCAGTCAGGCCCGGAGGAAGCCCCATCAAGGTAACAGTTACCTGATGTTTCAGTCCGGCTTTATTAATGCATGCGCCTGAGAATGCCAGATTACGAACGTCATTCAAGGCATCAAAGTTACGGATAGTTGTGATACCGTGTTTTTTAAACATTTTGGCGTGCAGATCAATGATGTCGCGAGACTGTGAAATCAGACCTACCACATTAGCACCACGAGCAAGGGTTTGCAGATTAACATCCGGACCAACAACCTTGCGGGCGCTGTCCATCATATCAAAAGCATCTTCCTGACAGTAGAAGTAGAGACTTTGGAAACGGGCACCACCACCGATTTCAAAATAATCAGTACCAGCTGCAGCTGCTGCTTCCAGAGCCGGCAGAAAGTCTTCTGTTTTGACGCGGGCGCCGAGACAGCTCTGGAAGCCGTCACGGAACGAGGTGTCCATAAATCTGATTTTTTTCATTATAAGCGTTTTCCTTAAAATATTTTGACTATTATGATTTTTTTATGTTATTTTCGTCTATTTCGATGCATGTGCACTGCAGCAATTGCAGCGGCCACCAGGTTCTTATCATCTTTTCCAGCTGCCCTGCCGCCAGCAGGTTTTCTTGGTGCAGCCACTTTTTCAGCTAGAAGATGAGAGAATGGAGCAAGTGCTTTGGAGGCAATCAGCATAAAAATCACCATCAAAGACAGAAAGAAAAAGACATAGCCCATACCGAGAACCATGAGCTTAAATCCGTCGCCTAACATACATAGACCCCTTTGTTAATTGATATTTTTATATTAATTTAATAAACTCAAGTTAATCAACTGTTCAATTTGCGTTTAATCAGATCAAAATCAATCGAATTCTTGTTGATCTTAATATCGCCGCTATACAGGGTCTTTTTATTCACCCCATCAGACAGTATCAATTCACCATTACGACCGATATCGCAGACTGTGCCTTTTACCGTGTCGCTTCCGGTAAAGACTTCTACAGTCTGCCCCAGCAGCATGTTCTCATTTCGCCAGTGCTCAAAGAGCTGTTCAGGAGAAATTGAATAAGTAATATAGTACTCAATGAGTTTTAAGGCTAATTGATTTGCAAATTTTTTGACATTTAATTTGACTCCAGTTTCCTGCAGGAGGGAAGTTGCCGGCTGATCAATTTTTTGAAGCAGAGCGGAAGGCATGTTAATATTTGCACCAATTCCGGCAACAATACCACTTTGCCCTGTACGGGCTTCACAGAGAATGCCGGCTATTTTGCATTCACCTACAAAAATGTCATTGGGCCATTTCAGCCAAAATCCTATTTCAGGAGCAAATTTTCTGAATGTGTCCAATGCTCCGAGGGAGGCAGCCATCGAGGACATTGCAGGGTTGCTGCCGGGACGCTTCATAACAAAAGAAGCGTAAAGGTTAGTATTTGGAGGAGACACCCAGCACCTGCCGTGACGACCGCGTCCTGCAGTTTGCTCGGAAGCCGCTACCAATGCTGCATCAGGCAGCTCATTAAAATTCTCCAGTGCATATCTATTGGTTGAATCTACAGACTCAAGCCAGATAAGATTTTCATCAATTCGCATAGTAATGTCAATGATTTCTCTAGTTTAACATGAACCTGTAACATAGCACAAAAATCTAACAATTTTATATATCAAACAATTTTTTAACAAATAATTACTGCTCATTCTGTCCAAAAACGTAAAATATTGCAAATAATGTCTTCGAAAGGTATATTCTTCATATGAGGAAATAATTGCGGAATTGTGAAAAATGAAAACATTCAAGTTGCGCTCTGAAAACAACGCCTGTCATGTCTGTGAAAACAACCTGGGTGGTTTTCTGTCTGAAAAATCCAGAACATGCAGAGTTTGCGGAGAAGTTGTCTGCAAGGACTGTTCTAAACAAAAACGTCCTTTTATCCCTGTTCTTGATGAAACTCCCAATGGTGCAGTATATGATCCCAAAACAGAATCAGTGCACGTCTGCGATAAATGCATAAAAGATCCATATACATTATTTATTGAAGGTGATCCTTCCAATGACCGCCTCGAAATACAGGAGCTTTTCGAGTTCGCCAAACAAGCTGTTATAGAATCAAACAAAAATTTCCCTGTTTCTCCATCAAGGCAGCATTACTATAAAGATTTCAACCCGGCCCTTCATGCCACTAAAAAAGCTAAAGAAGCTCACCTAGAAGAAACCGACACAATGCTGCGGCCTCCTGAATATAAAGATACAGTTATACCGAACCAGGACATTCTTAAACATTTTGAAGATGAGGTGAGAAGGTGCCTGAAAATTTCTGTAGCAAACTGCGAAGAAATGTGCTATTTCTGTTATTTAATGTTTCATTATGCCCGTATGACCAATAACGTTACAACCACTGATTTTGGCCTGCACCGCGTAGTTTTAGGGGATCATATTTTTCTTCTGATCGCTCCGCCGGGAGGGATGTTGCCCAGGAGGCTGGTGAACACTGCGGAAATTAGAAGCTTACGCCGCAACAGAACCATAGTTTGTGACCCATGGCTGAAATCAGTCTTCTTTTTTGTTGACCAGTATTCTTATATGGGCGACCAGCTGATCGAGCCCAAACGTGGATTTGACTATATCCATCTTCGTCAATATCACACCAGATATACCAGTCTGGAAGAACTTTATCCCGGAGGCCCCAACCAAATGTAAGCCCCCCCACTTACTGCTAGTGAGCAGTAAAACCTTAAAAAATTAATAGAAATATATTAATTAATTCCCTTCAAACTACATTTGACATAGGGATTTTTTTGTTTTACAGGTTGCATAAATTATTTACAGGCAGTAAATTTTTTAAAACTTTTGTACTTTATTGATATAGTTTACATTTTTATTTAAACCGTAAAGCAGCTGCTGATTTCTTAAAAACACTGATACAGCTGTAATAAATATTTTTAGAAAACATTAAGTATAAAAAACGGGAATATACGATCCGGAAAGACCGCAAAAAATAGTGCAGTCTGCCGGATTTTGTTGTTAGTGCTAAATACTTCTCAACAAAGGGAGCATAGATATGAGAAAGGTACTCATACCTACTAAGCTGGACAAATTTGCCGCGGGATTACTGACTGAAAAAGGTTATCAAGTTGTTCAAGATGCAGATTCTTCACTGAACGAACTGGTCAAAGTTCATTCAGACACAGAAGTACTAATTGTACGCAGTGAAAAAGTCACTCAGGAAATCATTGATGCGCTGCCGCAACTCAAGTTAGTCGTCCGTGCCGGAGCTGGTTATAACACCATTGACACTAAATACGCCCGCCGTAAAAATGTCGATGTGATGAATACACCAGGAGCAAACTCAAATGCTGTTGCGGAAGAAGTTGTGGCGCTTATGCTCGCCGGTTACCGCAATGTTGTTCCTGCAGACCTTTCCACAAGAGCAGGAAAATGGGAAAAGAAAAACTTCATGGGCCGTGAACTTACCGGCAAAACAATCGGTATTATCGGACTTGGTAATATTGGACGCCTGCTGATTAAGCGCCTTGAAGGCTTCAATATGAAAATTCTCGGCTATGATCCGATGATATCTCCTGCTTTAGCTGAAAAATGCAGTGTTGAACTCTGCAGTGTTGAAGACATCTTCGCTAAAGCTGATTTTGTTTCACTTCACATTCCTGAAAACGATGATACTCGCGGCATGATTAACCGCGGACTTCTTGGATCTATGAAAGACGGCGCTGCCCTCATCAACTGCGCCCGTGCTGGCGTAATCAATGAGGATGACCTCAGAAGCATCAAGGAAGAGAAAAATATGCTGTTCCTTAATGATGTATATTCTAAAGATGCCGCAGGGGACAAAAGCGTTGCTGATATTGCTGACATCATGCTTCCGCACCTTGGTGCCAGCACTAAAGAAGCAAATTTCAACGCCGCTAAGCGTGCTGCTGAACAAACCATTGACTACTTTGAGCAGGGAATTACTAACTGCGTTGTCAACAAAGGCGTACCGGACGGCCTTAATGAGGCATACCAGCACCTGGCATACATTTTGACTAAGGTAGCTCACGGTTACCTCGGTAAATCAAATCATCCTACTAAAATTGAAACCAGCTTCTATGGTGAACTGAATCAATTTGCAAAATGGATGACAGCGCCAATTACTGCCGCTATTTCTTCTGAGTTTGATTTGTACCAAGACGCTTCCGACGCACAATCTTTTCTCGAGTCACGTGGCATTGAAATTGTTAACCGCGAAATTGATTCTTCCAAAGACTATGGTCAGTCAATGACTATCGATCTGTTTGCCGGTAACGGCGTAATAACCAAGGCAAGCGTTCGCGGTACTATCACTGAAAATAACCTGATGGTATCACGCCTTAAGAATTTTGATAAGCTTTATCTGGAACCAACCGGACATAACCTGTTCATTGAATACACTGATGAACCGGGTGTAATCGGTAAAATCGCCAGCATTTTGGGTGAGAAAAATATCAATATTCTGGACTTGCGGGCTCCACAGGATTTAAAAGCTGGAAATTCACTTGCTGTTATTAAAACCAATGTTGAAATTCCGGAAATGCTGCTGGACAAAATCAAAAACTGTGTAAACGCCAGCGCAGCTTTCCAGTTTTCTTACAAAGCTGACTAAATTATATCGTACTTCACGGGGCTCTTCCGAAAGGGAGAGCCCTTTAAAATTTTAAAGTGAAAATGGTACCTCCAATGCCTAATAAGAAAAAAACACATATCAGTTGCCGTGACCACAGGCATAAGCTTCAGGTAGAGCGAATTATCGCAGAACTCATTAATGCCGAATTCTCAAATGCAGATTGTGTAAATATAGCCATTGGAGGGCCCGGTGGGTCAGGGAAATCAACTTTTACCGCAAAACTGGTTGAATTACTGACAGATGCAGCCGTTCTCCCACTTGATGACTATAAAACCTCACGTGAATCGAGGTATGGGCAAAACCTGTACGGTGCACACCCTGACGCCAACAAGATGGAGCTCATAAAAAAGCACTTGAATGAAATAAAGCTGCGTAAAGTTATACAGCGCCCTGTTTACAATGCAGTAACCGGCAAAGTTTAATATTATCGAAGGTGAAATTTCTACTTATCACCAGTTTCACGACTTTATAGATATGGTAATCTTTATAGATTCTGATTGGCGCACTCAGCTTAAAACTCGTATTACCCGGGACATTCATGACCGCAAATACACCGAAGAAAAGGCGATTGCTACATTTTTGCAAAGCAACTTGCGAGAGTTTCGTCAATTCGGCGCCGAAAGTAAAAAATGGTCTGATGTCCATATTTTCTGTCGCTCTGACTATTATCTGGAACTGGAATCGATTGAAGAAGGCTTATTTCAACGCCATAACAATATTTTCAGTGATGATTTTGTGGCAGTTTCCGGCTCCAGCGAAATGGCACCGGTTGCGACTCCGCTTGATGCTAACGGCAACCTCATTGCTGAATATTTCATCTACAGGCTGGAAGAAATTTCATCACATGACATACACAAGATATTGATCGGAAATTCAAAAGAAGGCAGACGAGAAGAACTGTCGATTGAAGACAGACAGCAGCTTCTACTGATGGCTCGTCGTTATTTCCCTGGAGCAGTAGTATTTGACGCCAGTTCCAGTTCTGTCAAAATCACCCGGCAACTTTTAACTTTTGCTGCGGAATGCGGGGCTGACGCTGCAGTTATTGATACTTCTTTGCTGCAGGAAATAAGCTCTTTTGATTTTATCAAATCAGCCACCAGGGGCATAGAATTAACAATTCTGTAAGCACACTCCCTACCCTGAAACTTGCTATAATCATTTTTCTCGTGTACTCTTATAAATAGAGATATTCATGGAGGATTTATGTCGTCTCAGCACATCGAACACCGTCATTCCTATGTTGGTAAGGTCTGTTCATTCTGTGCAGCCAGCAATCCACAGATAACAGATATTGAGAAGCACCGGTTTTGCGACACAAAGTGCATGCAGGAATATTATAAAATAAAAGTAAAAAACCCGCTTGCCGGAGAGCATCTTACCGTCAAGAGGAAAGGCTACTGGCATCACGGCATCGGGGACACAAATGGTGGTGTGATTCATTACTCCGGTTTTTCAGAACACGCTGCATCCGGCCCTGTTATTCAATCAAGTGTCAGAAAGTTTGCGCAAGGGCGCTCTATGCATCTTATAAAACACAGGCACCGCAAATTCGGTATTCTTGAAGCAATTAAAAGAGCCAAAAGCCGTATTGGTGAACATGAATATCACCTGCCCTCCAACAATTGCGAACATTTTGCTAACTGGTGTATAGAGGGAATAGCTGTCAGTCGACAGGTTGATAAGGTATCTACTTACATTACCGGTATAGGGATGTATCTGGCTGTCCTGCTGGCAATAGATATATTTGCCGTAACCGGGACAATGGCTGCCGGCTCTTCTCTGATCTTTTCACTGATGACTAAAGTAAAATATGGTTCAGGCATGCTGCTGCTGATTATCTCAACAGGCTGCCTAGGTGGTTTACTTATGGCTACAGCACTCTTCTTTACATTGCTGCGAGACCTTCCATGGCTCAGCAAACAAGAAAGAAAGATAAGGAGAATCAGCCGAATTGCAGCATTTGCAACGGTCGGGATCACTTCTTTCGGAGGCCTGACATTTCTTTACTTTCTAGCGGAAAAACTCCTTGATGAAAATTCCACAATGGACGCTGTTGGCAATTCACTGGCCCGTATAATAACGCTTTCAGTAATCGGCAGCACGGCACTTCCGCCAATACTAACCACTCTTGTTGGAATATGTCTCTACCGTTTTCTGTCCAAACGCTATATCAGCCGTTAACGACGACCTTTATAAGGGCGACGGCCACCACTGCGGTTTCCTGATCCGCTTCTGCCACCACCGCTACTGCGTCCCCTGCTTTTGGCACTACGTGGAGGCGGTGCATTTGGTGGCAGTTCAGGTGTCTCAAGCATTTCTTCAGGAGGCAAAACACATTTGATTTCTTCGCCGAGAAGTTTTTCTATTTCAGGCAAGTAATAAGCACCGTATTCACATACGAAACTTGCTGATATTCCTTTCTGACCGGCACGACCGGTACGACCAACACGATGCACATAGTCTTCCGAGCGCTCGGGCATATCATAATTAACGACTACAGAAACGTTGTCCACGTGGATTCCGCGGGCTGCTACATCTGTGGCTATTACAATCTTTTCTTTCCCAGAGCGGAAACGCTCCAGAATTTTCAAGCGTTTAACCTGCGGAATGTCACCGGAAAGCAAGGCACATGGCACTCCATGGCGCTTGAGGTTATCATAAAGTTCAAAGTTTTTATCTTTTCTGTTACCGAAAATCAGCATCCGGTCAAACTTTTCATTTTTTATCATCCACATCAGCAGTGGAAATTTCTCGCTGGCTGCTACTGTGTAAAATTTCTGTTCGATCAAGTCAGTAACCATCTGTCCGGATTCACTTTCAACAGAAACCGGATCAGAGAGCCACGAGTCACTCAAACGCAGAATACGGTCTTCCAGAGTCGCGCTGTAAAACAATGTCTGGCGTTTGCCTTTACCCGGGAGCTGGTTCAGAATGCGTCTTACATCCGGAATAAATCCCATATCGAGCATACGGTCAGCTTCATCAATAACCAGGATCTCAGTCTGCGACAAGTTAAGATGCCTGCTCCTTGAATAATCAATAATCCTGCCCGGCGTACCAATCAGGACATCAATCGGACGGTTAAGGTTTTCACGCTGCTTGCGATGGTCCATGCCGCCAAAAACTACGACATTATAAAGCCCGGTGTACATGGAGATATTTTCGGCATCCTTATAAATCTGTAAAGCCAGTTCACGAGTTGGCGCCAATACCAAAGCCCGGCAGCTTCCTTTAACAGGATGCTGTTTAGGTGTTTTCAGCAAACGATTGAAAGTAGAAACCAGAAATGCAGCAGTCTTCCCTGTTCCGGTTTGAGCTTTTCCAGTAAGGTCTTTACCTTCCAGCAGGTGTGGCAGAGATTTGGCCTGAATTGGAGTACAGTATTGAAACTCCATTTTCTGCAAACCAAACAAAATGTCTTCCTGTACATCAAGATCACTAAACCTGGTCTTACCTTCCTCTTCCGGAGGAACTATAAGTTTTTCCGGTTTTGCAGGAATTTTCTTTGACTTAGGTTCATGTATCGGTTTTTTAATATCATTGTTAAAATTATCCGAACGGACTTTTTTTCTTCTGCGCTTATTATTGTTCTTGCTGTTGTAATTCCTTGAATCATCTAATTTTTTATTATTTTCTTTTCTTCTGGAAGAAGTCGAGCTTTTTTCCTGCGCAGTGGACTTTCGGCTTCCGGAAGTTTTTCGCGTTGTTGCGTTTTCAACGAGTTTATCGTTGTTCTTCCTGCCGAATAAATTTTTTATTCTATTACCTAGTGCTTTTATCAACTTTGACAACCTTGTTTATATATTTGACAAAAATCATTTGGAAAGGTAAGTTTATGTTGGAGAAAATACAAGTGTTGGCAGAATAATATTGCGAAATCTGATGCAACACATAAATTTAACGCAATGTTTGCCGGTCTCTAATACGTCTCTAATATTCGTAAAATATATTGTGCTTAAAAAGAGGAAACAAGCCCATATCCAACTGTTTTAACAGTTTCATAACATTCATTTGAAGTGTTATATCATAATAGTTTGGTGGAGATAACAACTTGGAGAAAAACATGACTAACAGTAGCGTCGTTGATGAAATCTTACAAAAACTCTCCCGTAATAAAGAAAAATGGCTTAAAGGCATTGAAAGCACTCGTGAAATGCTGCTGGGCAACCTTTCGCTCCTCTCTGAATTTTCGGCTCAGACTTTCCATGAAAAAAATCGTGCCGAATTTATTCTGACCCGTTACACGGCCAGTGGGATAGTAGACCCTAAAACTGACAGAATGCACAACTGCATAGGTATCTGCAACGGCCGCTCAGGATTGAGAAATATTGTAGTCTGTACTCACATTGATAATCAGTTCAGCATGGGGATTGACCAGAATATTACAATTACAGCAGACAGGGTACACGGTGCGGGCGTCGCTGACGACAACTTGGCAATCGCTGCTTTGATGACGCTGCCCGACATTCTAAAAAGACTCAACATTAGTCTTGATTGCAACATAATAATACTTGGAACTACTAGATATCACGGGCGCGGTGATTTTGAAGGTATTCGCACTTTTCTGCGGGATTTTCCCGGTAAAATCGATGCTGTTATCAACCTGACAGGAATTACCCTTGGAACTCTGGATTATTTCAGTTTGAGCAGGGTTCGCTGCGACATTCACTGCGAAACCCGCGAACAGGAAATGGAATCATCATGGATGCGCATGTCAGAGAGCAGCGCCATTCTGGTAGCCAATGAAGTTATCAGCAGTCTGTACAGCATTCCACTGCCCAAGAAACCCAAAACGATTATGAACCTGGGAATGATTTCAGGTGGTGAGCGTTACAGTACCATAAGCCGCGAAGCTGAAGTTAACCTGGAAATCCTAAGCGAGAACAACTCATTAATGGATACACTGGTTGAGCAAATTGCGGATTGCTGTACTGACATCGGGGCAAAACACAGCGCGAACGTCAACTGCGACTTTTTTGGCCGTCATGACGCTTCAGGGCTCAGCAGCGCACACCCGCTGATTAAAACTGCATTGGGCGTATTTAAACTGCTTGGTCATAAACCGCGAATGGAATATTCAAATTCACAAATAACCGTCAGTCTGGCTCAGGATATACCTTCAATCACCCTCGGTTTAACCGAAGGAGTGGGTGGAAGTACAAACCGTAGTTTTATTGAAATAGCACCGATTACTCAAGGTATACTGCAGTTAGTAATCTTATTAAGTGCAATCGATCAGATGGGAGAAATTTGCAATGGTTAATCTTGATAAATGGCTTAAAAATCGCACCTTTCATTATAATGAGTTTACTGATATAAAGCGTCTGGTCGAGCTTAAAGAACGCAAAGGCGTTACCATCAGTCTGTGCTTTCCTACATTAAACGAGGAAAAAACTATCGGTAAATCGATTGTGGTAATGAAGTCCGAACTTATGGATCGTTATCCTCTGGTCGATGAAATAGCCGTTATCGACTCAGGATCAACAGATAACACACTTTCCATAGCCAAAAATTTTGGCGCCGATACATACCTTGCCTCCGATTACCTCAAAAGTGAGGGAGAATGCCGCGGCAAAGGCGAGAATCTATGGAAAGCGCTCTACCTGCTTAAAGGCGATATTATAGTTTATGTAGATGCCGATATTTCCAATATTCATCCTCGTTTCGCCTATGGTCTCATTGGGCCGCTCCTTATGGAGCCTGAAGTCAAGTTTGTCAAAGCATTTTATAACAGGCCGTTCAAAACTTCAGCCGGTATTTCGCCGTCAGGCGGCGGTCGAGTTACTGAAATTCTTATCAGGCCGTTGTTTTCACAGTTTTTCCCAGACCTGACCGGGGTTATCCAACCGCTTTCCGGAGAATATGCCGGGTATCGTGAAATGCTGGAAAAAATCAGTTTCCCGATAGGATACGGTGTTGAAACCGGAATGCTGATTGACCTTTACCAAAAGTATGGACTGGATTCAATAGCACAGACCAATATTGATTTGCGTATTCACCGCAATCAGACTACTGCTTCCCTGGGCAAAATGTCGTTCGGTATCCTGCAGACATTCTGGAATCGACTTAAAAAATATAAAGATTTACCACCTATTGCTCCAGAGTCGTTTATGCTGCGTCAGATGGCTATTGATAATGACGATTATAAAGTAATTGAATATGATATACGGGAAAAAGAAAGAACGCCGATGATTGAAGTTGAGGATTATCTCAAAAAATATCATAAAAAGAAAAAGTGATTCTTAACACAGGAAATCACCATGAAGACAGCGATATTGCACCATCACCTTCACCCAGGCGGAGTAACAAGGGTTATTGAAATGCAGCTGGCTGCTCTGGCTGGCTGCCCTGAAATAACAGATCTGCAGCTAATCACAGGTGATGAGAAAATTCATGATGAACTGCTCCCAAAGGTAGAACAACTGCGTAATCCAATGCTCAATTACATGGATTACAGACAGATGACACCGAAGCAGTTAAACCATACCTACATCAAAATTATTGAATATTTACTGGAAGTAACTGATGTCGACACAGTAATTCATGTTCATAACATAAACCTCGGTAAAAATCCAGTCATGACCGCGGCACTGCATGCCCTGATTGAAAATGGACGGCCGATAGTTAATCATATTCACGACTTTGCAGAAGACCGCCCGGACAACATGTGCGCCCTTACCTCTGTTATCGAAGGGCACTTTGGCAGAAAACTGCATGAAGTATTGTATCCGGTCGCTAAAAACTGTCAATACGCAGTATTAACGCTTATGGACAAACAGCGCCTGATTGACTTCGACATTCCGGCAGAGAAAATAACCGTGTTACCAAATCCAGCATCAATCGGCCCCTCACTTTCTGAACAGGAAACTATTGCCGCAATAAAAAAGGTAAATGCTACTTTAAACACCAATACTCAACTACCAAATTATGTTTATCCTGTTCGTGGAATACGTCGTAAAAATATAGGCGAGTTCATTTTGCTGGCGGCTATGTTCCACGACAAAGCCAATTGGATAATTACACTGCCACCGCGCAACCCGGTTGAAAAAGTCGAGTACGACAACTGGAAGGAGTTCTGTAATAAACATAATATAGAAGTTATCTTTGAGGCTGGTGAAAAATGTGCTTTTAAAGAAGTAATGGCAGCTGCAGACCGAGCTGTAACTACCAGTATTCGAGAGGGCTTTGGTATGATATTTATCGAGGCCTGGCTTTTTGGCAAAGCGGTTGTTGGCCGTGATCTTCCCGTCTCTGAGGACTTCAAAGAAGTCGGCGTCAAAATGCCGGGACTTTACCAAAGGATTCTGGTTGATGTTCCTGATGATGGCGAAGCTGACTTTGGGATGCTGCCGCAGGTAATACAGGTGAAAATAATAAAAAATCTACTGACAAACAGCGCCTCACGTATTAAATTTCTCGAAGAGAATGACATTCTAGAGGATGTTTTCAAAGAATTCACTGTTGACCTTATTGACTCAAACTGTAAAATAATAAAAAAAGAGTATTCTCTGGAAAAGTATGGACAAAATTTGCTTAAACTCTATAAGACATTTATTTGAATCCCAAAAACGCATTGAACCGATCCCAACCGGACTAAATGCGAATCTGGGTAAAAATAATAATATAAAGTGTGTGATATTTGATATCTACGGCACCCTGCTGGTCTCGACTTCAGGAGATATTGACAAAGCGAGATTTGCGCCGTCTTATGTTCTCGAAGCCTTTTCAAAATGCGGAGTCAGACTGGCAACCTCAACACCTGTAAAAACCGCTTCGCTTATACTAGATGAATATGAGAAAACTATTTTCAAAATGCGGGAAGATATGGAAGATGAAAAAATCCCGCACCCGGAAATAGATATCAGAATGGTTTGGCAGAAACTTTTGAAACAACTGTACGAAGCTAAACTGATTGAAAAGCCGACTCTGGATGATGTCAGCCGGCTGGCTATTTATTTTGAAACCCTGAGCAACCCGGTTTACCCAATGCCTTCAATGCATGAGATTGTTCATGCAATATATAAGCGCGGTATACCGATGGGGATAATTTCAAATGCACAGTTTTACACTCCGGTAATTATGAACTTCTTCCTGACCGGAATCATTAATGACTTTGAAGACGTTGAATATTTTGACCGTTACTTGAGCATTTACTCATATAAGGAAAAAAGAGGCAAACCTGATATATCCTTATACCGCAAGGCCGCAAGCCGCTGTTATAAACACTATCAGGTCAGCCCAGAACAAATTCTTTATGTCGGTAATGACATGCTCAAAGATATTTACCCAGCTCACAGCATGGGGATGACAACTGCTCTTTTTGCCGGCGACTGCCGTTCACTGCGCATGCGGGAACAGCTGCCGGAATTAAAAAGTATTAAACCGGATTACCTAATTAACAGTCTCGATCAGATTCTGGAGATTATACAATGAACGTTTCGCACTTGAACATCGGTATTATTCACTCGTTAATCGGCAAAAATGACGGCGTATCCATCGTAATTGACCAGTCGGTCGAGTCCATGGTCAAGTATATGAATATTCCGCTGGGAAACATCTTTTACCTTGCGGCACATTCGTCTCCACGTTTTAATGCTGAAACGAATGATATTTTCTGGCACAAAAGCCCGCTGCACAAACGTATTATCCAGTATTTTTGTGAAGACCCACCTTGCTGGCTGGAAGGCGAAATTCTTGAAAACGCTATGCGGGCGAAAGAAATTATTGCTGACTTTGTCGAACGTCACCAGATTGACCTGTTAATTGCTCACAACACATCACATCCTTATAACTTTATCACCGCCGTCGGGCTGGGACTCTACCTGGAAGAAACTCGTAACGCCGGATATATCTGGCCTCGTGTGCTCGTTTGGTGGCATGACTCATTCTTTGAACGTCCACGCTTCGCAAATCCAAATCCTGTAATAAAGAAATACCTTAAATACCTGCCCGGCACATTGATTAACGGTGTGGTATTTATCAATCGTGATCAAATTAAGCTTGGACGCAAATATTTCCATGCTTACGGCAAAGCCAACTTGCCAAGTTTCTTTAAGAAGCACACTGCCGTCATTCCAAATACTTGTGACATCCTTTGGGACTGGAAAGACCCGGACTGGAATTCATCAAATGTCGTTTATCCCCCCAAAGACAACTATAACTATACTTTTTTGGAAGACATAGGCCTGATTGAGCTTATCAGAGCTCAGGGATTTGAAATCGAAAACAGCGTAATTCTGCTGCAGCATACAAGAGTTGTCCCACGCAAAAAAATCGAAACAGCTATTGATTTTGCTTTTAAACTGGAAGACAAGTTTAAAAATGAAAAATGTATAGTCCTGCTGATCTCCGGCCACTCCGGCGACGAGCAGGTTGAATATAAAAAATTCCTCCGAGAATACCACTGGGAGAAATCCTCACGTAATCCGGAAGCTAATGTCATATTGCTTTTCGGTGAAGACCGCATTCTTTCACATCGTGATATTATTGTTGACCGTAAATACTATAAATTCGCTGAAGTTCCGTCTATCGTCGCACAACATGGCGGTTTGGGTACCTTTTTCAGCGATATTGAAGGCTACGGCAACAACCTGCTGGAAATGGTCAGTTGCGGCCTGCCGGCTGTAATAAACCGTTATCCGATTTATCAGCAGGATATTGAAAGACTGGGGTTTGAGCTTCCCGGTATCACCGATGGAGAACTTAACGACGAAGTTGTCGATGCCGCATACAAACTCCTCACTCAACCGCAAAAACGTAACGAGGCTGTTCATCATAACCTGCAAGTGCTCGACAAACGCTTAAATCACAAAATAATGGCTCGTAAAATCAAGCCACTCATAGAAAACATTTTCTTTAGAAGGTAAAAGTTACCCATGGAACTAAAAGCGATCCTTCAGAAACTCTACGGCAGCACCGATGGCGCTGAATACGCAAAAAAGATCGAGAATAAAATTGCAGAATTTCATAACGCTAAGTCCATAAAGCCAAGAGCTCCACTCAGCGAGCAGGATTCAATGCTAATTACCTATGCTGACATGATTGGTTCCAAAGCAGGCAAAACCCCACTTGAAACACTATCAGTATTTCTGAAAGAATATGCTGAAGGTATAATTGATACCGTCCATATCCTCCCGTTTTTTCCCTATTCTTCGGATGATGGCTTTTCAGTAGAAGACTACCGCAAAGTCAATCCTGATTTCGGCTACTGGAAAGATGTTGAAAAACTGGGAAAAGACTTTAATCTGGCATTTGATACAGTTTTTAACCATATTTCAGTAGAAAGTGAATGGTTCAAGGGCTTCCTTAACGGCGACCCCAGATATCAAAGCTGGTTTGAAGAGCCAGGAGAAGATTTTGATGCAAGAAAAGTTTTCCGTCCTCGTGCCTTACCACTTTTCCATGAATACGATGACAGCGAAGGCAACAAACGCAAAGTTTGGACTACTTTCAGCGAAGATCAGGTCGACCTTAACTATCATTCCCCAGAGCTTATGCTGGAAATGATAGATATCTTTCTACTGTATCTGGCTAAAGGAGCTAAAATAATCCGTCTGGACGCAATTGCTTTCATCTGGAAAGAATCAGGCACCTCATGCCTGCACCTTCCACAGGCTCATCTGCTGGTCAAACTATTCCGGAAAGTTGCTGACAAAGCCGCCCCCGGAACCATAATACTTACAGAAACCAATGTCCCCCACAAAGACAATATTTCATACTTTGGCGACGGCACCGATGAAGCCCAGATGGTTTACCAGTTCCCGCTACCGCCGCTTGTCGCCCATGCAATACTGCGACAGGATGCCAGCGCTTTGACTAAATGGGCAGCTTCTTTGAAAGAACCTCAAGGAGAATGTACCTTCCTGAACTTCCTTGCCTCTCATGATGGCATAGGAGTGAGGCCTCTATCCGGACTGGTTCCGGACAGTGAAATTGAATTTCTGGCTGATGAAGCACGGAAGAAAAAAGGACGTGTCGGCTATAAAAATAACCCTGATGGCACGCGCAGCCCTTATGAGATGAATATTAACTATTACAGCCTCCTACAGGCACACGGTGAAGGACTTGAACGATCAGTTAAGAAGTTTATGCTTTCACAAGCCATCATGCTTACAATGCCCGGCATTCCAGGAATATATTTTCACAGCCTTTTCGGGTCTGAAAACTGGACTGAAGGCGTTACAAAACTGGGTCATAACCGTGCTATTAATCGTGAAAAGTTGAACTTGGATATGCTTGAAAGAAGTATAAATGCACCTACTTCAAGGCGCGACTTGGTTTACGGAGAATACCACTCATTGTTAGAGTTACGCAAACACTGCAGGGCTTTCCACCCTAAATCCGGCTTTAAAATTCTGAAATTGAAGTCCTCCAAATTATTCGCAATCCTTCGCGGTACTGAAAAAGGATTCAAGCCAATGCTAGGTATTTTCAATGTGTCAGATGATTATGAGCGCATCAATCTAAAAGACATTAAGGAAGTACCGTGCGAACTGCGTGAACTTCACGGCGGACCAACTATAGACAAAAATCATTTTGAGCTTGAGCCATATCAATTCATGTGGTTAGGCTGTGCTCACGAAAACAAATAATTACATATTCCCTCCAGCCTGATACCTACTGGAGGGAATATACTTAATCAGTTATTCGCAAATAAATTTTGCGGAATCAGCGTCCCAACTGACGTTGCATGGCGCTGTAAATGTTTCGGGATCAATTCCAATAGCCTTTAAAGGATTGCTAAATCCAAGTTTCACAATTTCTTCAGGAGTAATAAAGTCCTGATCTGCAAGAAAGTTTGCGCATTCCAGCATTGTAGCGGATGAACCAACCAGGCATTTCTTTTCTGGATTGTGCAGCAGCCCGTCTTCTTCCAGAATAGCATTGTTGCCAAGCACATTATATTTACCAGGAGGCATTCCGGCGATAGGCGAAGCATCGCTGACAAACAAAATATTCTCCAGGCCTTTTGCGCGAATCACAACTTTTACCAGCTCAGCGGGCAAATGATGACCGTCGGTAATAATCATTGCAGTCAAACCATCACAGGCAAGCGCAGCCCACAACTGATTTTTATGACGATTGATCTCATTTGGAATTCCATTTCCCAGATGTGTCAAGAGAGATGCTCCGGCATCAGCACAACGCTTCATAGCCTCGTAGTCAGCCATTTGGTGCCCGAGAGAAACAGCAACACCACTGTCAGCCGCAAATTTAGTCAGTTCTTCAGCACCATCATTTTCAGCAGCAATAGTCAGTAGCTTAATCGAGCCTTCAGCCCATTCCTGCATCTGTTTAAAAAATACAATACTGGGCTCTTTTACCCAGTCAGGATTATGTGCACCAACAGCTCCGGGTTTGTCACTCAAAAAAGGCCCTTCAGCATGAATACCTAGAACTCTGCCTTCAAGCTCAGGTGACTTCATAGCTTTTGCCATAATCGGCAAGTTGCGCCGATAAGTCTCTTCGCTGCTTGTAATGATCGTTGCAAGAAATGCCCCCACCCCATGATTCAGAAGCTTCTTGCTGGCTTCTATGAAATCTTCTTCTGTCAATGACGAGTTTGAAAAATCCACCCCAAGGTAACCGTTTTGCTGGAGCTCAATGAACCCCGGAAACTTAATCATCTTTCCTTCCCTCGAAGTTAAATGAATTATGATAATTAAAAACTTTGTTAAACTACTTAACAATCAACATAAGGAATGTAATGTTTTTAACAAAAAATGCAACCCTCATTGCTCCTTAAATACAATGACGGCATAAGTAACCGTGAAAAACCGGAGCAAATTTCAATTTTTTTCAACACATCAATTGCATTTCTGCTGCATAAAACTATTTTATGCAGACGTGCCTGGGTAGCTCAGTGGATAGAGCAGTGGTTTCCTAAACCACGTGTCGGAGGTTCAATTCCTCTCCCGGGTACCATTTTTTTGCCCTAAAGTCAGATTTTTCTATGACAGTCCTTACTGCAGAACGAACCTTTTCACTCACATCGGTACGGTTATTCATAACACGAGATACCGTCGCAACAGATACACCTGCCTCCTTGGCGATACTCTTAATGCTTACCTTTTGCTTCTTTCTAGGCATAAAAAAACCTTAAACTCTATTAATAAGTAATTTATAAGTTTTCGTAAACTTTCAATAATATATTTATACATCAAAATTCAACATAAACCAAAAGTCCAAAATAAAAAACCTATCTCTACCACAATTAAATTATAAAAAAAATCATTAAATTGGCATAAGAATCAGCATTCATAAAAAGCACACAATAACTTACTAATCGGCATACAGTATCAGTATTACTTCAATATTAACGATAAAACAAACAGACTATCTCTACCACGCCAATATAAATTAGAAATTTATCAATATAATTAGCTTAATTTACAGTTTGAATTTATTCTATTCAGCCACTATTGTACCAGTTGGTTAAAATTATTAATATAATTAATAATACAGTTAAGTTATTAGGGACGTTATGGGTAAGGTAAAAGTTTGTGTTATAGTTCCATGCTTCAATGAAGCAGACAATGTCGTTGATGTAATAGATGATATTTTAAGCAATGTATCCCAGAATGAAGGTTGGGAAGTGATTGCTATTAATGACTGCTCAAATGACGACACCCTAAGTGTCTTAGAGAATGACAAACGTACGACTATTCTTGATTTACCCTGCAACCTTGGAGTGGGTGCTGCTGTACAAGCAGGTTTCAAGTATGCCGTTTCCAATGATTTTGATTATGCATTTAAGTTCGATGGAGACGGTCAGCACATGGGGTCTTGTTTAAACGGATTGCTTGACACGCTGAAAAAAAATGAAGCTGATTTTGTTGTTGGTTTGAGATTTATAAATAAAAATAATCAGGGATTCCAATCTACTCCTTTGCGCCGGGCCGGAATTCATTTTTTTCGTTTCCTGATAGGGTTCCTTTCCGGATATATACCATCAGACCCAACATCCGGTCTACGTGGATACAACAAAAAAGCAATTAAATTTGCTGCCAGGTACTACCCTTCATTTGACTACCCTGAACCTGAAGAATTATTACTGTTGAAGCGTAATGGTTTCAAGATGCGCGATATTTATACCGAAATGCGTGAACGTCAAGGTGGAGAGTCATCAATATCACCTTTCCGGTCAGTTTACTATATGCTAAAAGTGGCATTTGCAATCCTGATGGTGGCATTACGCCCAAAAGAAAAGGAGTGTTAAAAAATGGCCAGAATCCAAATAATAGCTATGGCTGGAAGTGTGTTTTTTCTTATTTTTATTTTTGAAATCATCCGCCAGAAAAAACTAAAAGAAGCCTACGCATTGATCTGGGTAATAATGGGCTTCTTCCTTTTGTTTTTATCTTGCTGGCTAAAAGGCTTACACTTTTTTTCCAAGCTTATCGGTATAGCATATTCACCGGCAACATTATTTTTAGTCTTGATAATTACACTAATTCTTATTTTAATCCAGTTTTCAATAGTGATTTCCCGTCAGGTTGATAAAATAAAAAATATGGCTCAGGAAGTCGCTTTACTCAAGGAAAGACTAAAACAATTAGAGAATGAATACAAAAAATAACAAATTATCAAAGGATTCTTTTAATGTTCGAAAAAATATCAAGAGACGTATATCCACTTGCTTACATAATAGCGTTTTCAGTAAGTATTTTACATGTCTTTCTATGTATAGATATTTATACTGATATAGCATACGCTTACCTACCAATGGTTCGCAGCTTTGTTGCAGGCAACTGGAAAGCAGCCTTTAGCGGTCTGCCCGTGTTAGTCCCAGCCATGGCAGGAGTAGTTGCCAAAACAGGCATTAATGAATTCACTAGCATAGTCATTGTATCCTGTATATCCTACATTGCTACAATTCCTGTAATGTATCGTTTCGTCAAATATTTTTTCCCAGAAGGGCATTATGCAGCCTGGGGTGCATTCTATATGCGATTGCGCCTAAAATTATCAGATTTGGCTGCACTGGGTTATTAAACTCCAGCCGAAACTTTTTCTTACTATTGGCAGTTTACCTTATCTTTTCATACAAGCGTGAAGCAAAAACAAGCAAACTAATATATTTGGGGATTAGTCTGGCAGGATTAACTCTAGTCAGAGCTGAAGGAAGTTTAGTCATTCCTGTTATCATGATAGGGTTAGCTGTTTTGCTTTTTGTCAATGAAAAATGCAATTTCAATAAGCAGTTTATACTTAAAACTTTTACCGCACTTTTCATTACTGGGATTATTTTCTTATGCGCACTTGCTCCGAGGTTAATACAAAGCTACATACACTTCGGTGTTCCTTTCGCCGATGCAAGGCAAGCTTCATATATTGGAAGAGTTACAAATTTAAAATTAAATACAACTTGGGAAAACATTAATAGCCCGAAACCATTCCCCAGAATAAAATATAAACACTTTGCTTCAGAACAAAAACGCAGCAATCCATTTTTCAGCTTAAAACGTCTCATTAAGTTTCTGGAATGTTTCGGTCGTGGAGCATATGAGTTTTATCTTGCCTTGGCAATTGCCGGACTATTCTTTTGGAAAAAATATTGTAAAAATTTCACGGCTGAATACTGTATCATTGCAGCTGCTACACTTCTTTATTGTTTGGTATATTATTCAACAAGTATATCATATAGATACTTCACTTTCGTCCTCCTGTTCCTAATGCCGCTTTCATTAATCGGAGGGAAGGAGGCTGTGTTATTTTTATCTCGACGCATCAAAGAAAAATATCTTAACCCTGTTCTTCTGATAGCTTTTCTGGCAATATCGTTTGGACAAGTTGGAAATGGAATAGCTAAGTTGATCAGACATAAATATGACCAAGGACTATATTAAACGATACATAGATATCATATCAGGCCTCAAAATGAATGTCCTGCATTTACATTTAGCCGACGATCAGGGCTGGAGGCTGCAAATAGACAAGCATCCCAAACTAACTCAAATCGGCGCCGTTCGAAATGACGGAACTCTTAACGATGGTGGTTATTATACAAAATCTGATATTGCTGAAATAGTTCAGTATGGAAAAGAGCGTAATGTCACAATAATTCCTGAAATCGAAATGCCCGGGCATAGTCTGGCAGCTCTTGCGGCATATCCTGAACTTTCCTGCAAAGGGAAAGGGATGAAGGTGGCTACGGACTGGGGCGGTCACCATGATTATTTCTGTGCCGGCAATGAACAGGTATACACTTTTCTGAAAGATGTCCTTCTTAAAGTAATAGATATGTTCCCTTCTAAATACATTCATCTCGGCGCTGATGAATGCTGGAAAGACACTTGGAAAAAATGTCCGAAATGCCAGCAGAAAATGCAGCAACAGGGCTTTATATCATATGACGAACTGCAAAGTTATTTTGTCAAAAGAATTGCTTCATTTGTCAATCAAAATGGCAGAAAAATCATCGGATGGGATGAAATTCTCGAAGGCGGAACTCTGAATGGTGCAGTCATTCAATGGTGGCGGGAGAGCAATGTGGCAAGAAAGGCCCTAAGCTCAGGCCATAAACTTATATGTTCGCCAATGAGTCATCTGTACTTGTACAGGCCTGACTCTGAATTGCCAGTAGCCAAAGTCTATACTTTTGACATGTCGCCCGGCAAAATAACTGCCGAACAAGCAAAACTTATTATTGGAGGTGAAGCTGCTTTATGGACAGAGTATGTGCCTCAAACCAAAGTTGATTCATTTATTTTTCCTCGCTTGCTTGCTGTTTCGGAAATTTTCTGGACTGCAAAAGAGAATAGAGATTACAATTCCTTTAAAAAGCGTATGATAAGCCGCTGCAATGCTCTAAAAGCAGCCGGAATAAAAATAAATGAGAATCCTTTTGACCCAGGCGAAAAACTAGGAGAGTGGACTCCTGACAATATGTCTGAAAAGCTGCACCGGATAACTTGGGATATCCCTACCAAAAAACTGAAAGACACAAATCGCATAGACATTACATTCACCTATGACAACGGGGCTCATGGCCTCGAAATTTCCAAGCTTGAATTACTGAAGGATAATATTCCTGTAGCAGCCGATTCACATCGCGGCTGGTCAGGTGCTGTCGACAGAAATAATATATATTCAATATCTCCAGTGAAATATGCTGAAGGCTCCAGCTACAAACTGCGTGCTTCAGTTAGAAGCGACGGAGGAACCGATTCACAAGGATATGTCTGGTTAAAATGCTCTCCAGACATTAATATCTATGAATGGCAACCCAAAACTACCGCCAAAGCTCCTAAAACAATCAGCTTAAACGCCACTAAATTCATTGATCAAAACGGAAAATATATTTTAAAATTCGATTATCAGGACGGCGGCCATGGTTTGGGAATTTCCAGAGTTGCCATCTATGATGCTGATAACAGAATTGTAGCGGAGGATAAACACAATGGTTTTACCGGAACTAGATCTAAAAATAACATTTACTCATTGAAAATTTCAAACTGGGAACCTCATAATAAATACAGAATTGAGCTTACCAGTTGGGGTGAAGGCGGAACGGACTCCCGCGGAATCCTGTGGCTAAGAAAATTAATTTCCGGAAAATAAATGTAAAGTTTAAGATTTTTCTAAGTTTTAGCATTATAGAATTATATATTAACTCTAATTCATGTTAGCACATGATAAAACACAAAGGGTTGCTTGAATATGAGAAAAGAAATTTTCAGAACTACGTTGATTGTTATGCTTTTATCGGCATTTACGAACTTAATCAATGCTGACGATATCAAAGGCTTGTGGAATCTTGATGAAAAATCAGTTTCTGAAAAAGCAAAAGATGATTCAGGTAATAATCTTCATGGGAAATATTCGGCAGCCGCAATACCGGGTAAAAAAGGGAGAAGCGACTATGATAAAGCCGTCAAATTTAATGGCAAGTCATACATTAATCTGAAAACACCTGAAGAATTAACCGGCTTGACTGATAAATTTACAGTTGAAGCCTGGATAAAACCGGACACGGTAAAAGGAAGCCAGAGAGTAATTTCATGCAGCTCTCCCGATGGTTTCGGTTTTGGCATCAAAGATGGTGAACTGATTTTTACTTTCTTCAGAGTCTTTGATCATATCAGCTCAGGAGCTAAAATTGAACCGAGGAAATGGTGTCATATCGCTGCTGTAATTGATACCGCCAACCCGGTTAACGTTGTGACATTCTATAAAAACGGGATATTGCTCAAACGTGTAACTCATGTCGATCACACCCCAGGTAAAAAGTCAACTAAACCACTTTGTATCGGGGCGGCTTCTGATGGTTCAGAAGGATTTCACGGTTTAATTGATGAAGTCGTTATCTTTGGGAAACCGCTTTCTCAAAAGGAAATAGCTAAACATCTAAAGTAATCTTAAACCCCAAATATTAAAATAATAGTCCATATAAACAGCTTAAGGAGGCATGTTATGGGAAATAGGAATAGTTTCACTCTTATTGAATTTCTGGTCGTTATAGCAATTATATCAATTCTTACAGGAATGCTGCTCCCAGCTCTGTCAAAAGCTAGAAAAACAGCTAAAAATATTGCTTGTGTCAGCAACCTTAAACAACATGCTACGATTACTCATTCTTATACAGTTGATTTTGACGGCTATATGCCTTATGCCAAAAGTACAGCAGGAGAAGGCAGCTGGTTCTATAATTCAGACGGATTTAACGATCCTGTTTTCTATAAGCCTCTAATAGTTGATTACGCCCAGCTTGCCAGTGACTACACAAAGTATTCAGGCATCTTTAAATGCATTGGCGCTGACGAACTTTACATTGAAAAACAAGGCTTTGGGCGCAAAAACACTTACCGCACAAATACTTTTTTCAACTGCGGATTTCGCCCGTACAATGGAGGTCAACACAGGCCGGGCGGAAGAAAAATGTCGTCTATCCCAAAACCGGCTGAATCAATGACATATTTTGACACCTGGTGGTACAACTGGAGCCCCGACAGCTTACCTCACGCCAGAGGCATAAACACTCTTTATGTAGAAGGCCATGTCGGAGTTATTCCAACGGCTCAGGTCGTAAGTCAGGGTGCCTTTGATGATGAACTTGGAACAGTGAGACTGCAGGGCTGGTAAGGTGTTTGCAAGCTACTGTAAAGCAAAAGCACAACATGAACTTGACTTTATGACAACTTTCACTTATATCTATTCTTGTAGAGGGTTTATTTAAATTAATCACAGTATACTATTATGCTGAGCCATAATAACATGTGTTTTACACGCAAAAGGGAAAGAGTCATAATCTGGCTACTCAACAAGCACTTCTAACGTTTATTACTGCCATAATTTATATTAATTAAGCATGAGTTTTTGCGACTAGGAGTACAATTATGTTGAGCAAAAAGATGGAAAAATCCCTGAATGAACAGATTAATACAGAATTCTATTCCGCTTACCTTTATCTTTCAATGGCTGCTTATCTGGAAGAAAAAGACCTGCGCAGAATGGGACACTGGATGCAAAAACATTTTCAGGAAGAAACTCAGCACGCAATAAAAATATACAGTTATATAATTGATCGCCGAGGTAAGATAAGATTAAATCCAATCAGGGAAGTACCGATCGACTGGAAGTCGCCGCTGCATGTATTTGAGGAAATGCTCCGGCATGAACAGCAAGTAACCACAGCAATTAATAAGCTTTATAATCAAGCCGAGGCTGAACGAGACCACGCTACCGCGATTATGCTTGAAGATTTCATCAATGAGCAAGTGGAAGAAGAATCCACAATTGGCCTGCATTGTTACCCGTCTCAAGTTAGCTGAGGGTTCCGCTGCAGGACTGCTGCTGCTCAATCACGAACTAGGAAAAAAAGAATAAAAGCTGTACTTAAATGTCTCAGCTGTTTGTCTTGTTTTTTATACTTGTAAAAATGAGGAGATTTCACATGGATATCAGCACATCTTACATGGGAATAAAGTTAAAGAACCCACTCATTGTTGGTGCCTGCTCTCTAACTGGTTCTGCGGAAAAGGCCAGAGAAATAGAAAAAGCAGGAGCTGGCGCCTTAGTCATTAAATCACTTTTTGAAGAACAAATTCAGCTCGAGCGTTTCAAAGCAGACGAAGATGAGATGAAGTACAATGACCGGCAATGGGAAATGCTGGATATTTATCCACTAGTAACTCATGACCGCGAATACGCAGGAACCGAAGATCACATGCGGCTGGTTGAAAAAATATGTAAAACCGTAAAAATACCAGTATTCGCCAGCTTAAACGCAGTAAATCGAGACGCCTGGGTTGAATATGCCAAGCAGCTCAGCAAAACCGGTGTTCAAGGCTTGGAAGTAAACCTTTACTCTTCACCTAAAGAGCTTGACAAACATGGCCATGAAGTTGAGTCCGAAGAATATAAAACGCTTCATGAAATCAATAAAAACGTAAGCATTCCGATAGCCGTAAAACTTAGTCCATTTTATACAAATCCCTTGGATGTAATATCAAAAATGGACACCCATGGGGCAGACGCTTTTGTTCTCTTCAACAGGCTGTTTCAGCCCAAAATAGATATTCGAAAAGAACAGCACATTTCGCCTTTAAACCTAAGTCACGAAGAGGACAGTCGTCTTCCTTTGCGCTTTGTCGGGCTGCTTCATGGGAATATAAAAGCAGATATTTGCGCCAGCACCGGAATTTTTCATGGCAACCAGATTGTTGAAATGATACTGGCTGGTGCGAATGCGGTACAAGCCGTCAGCGCATTTTACCGCAATGGTCTTCCACATATAGAAACCATGCTGAAAGACCTTGAAAACTGGATGGAATCTAAAAATTACAAAAATCTTGAAGATTTTCGTGGAAAACTTGATAAAGAAAACTGCGGCAATCCTTGGGCTTACACCAGAGCCCAATATGCAAAACTACTTATGAACCCGCAGGAGGTCATGGATAACGCTCCAGTTCCCTGAAAAACGAGTTCATAGATCCAAACAGTCTTCCCGTTATCATTCGGGAAGGCTGCCCTCATCTATTAACATCACCCAGTAAGAAAGCTGTGTACTCCAGGCGCTTTCGAATATGATAGTCTATTGGAGATTCAAAGAAAAAAGCCTTGAATAAACTGCAGAAGTGCGATTTAGATATGCCGCTTACCGAGGCCAGTTTTTTTCAGTGAAAGCGCCGATTCATATTTTCGTCAAGCAACTGTTTTGCTTTGATTATGCCCGCCGGAGGAGTTTCAGACTTCATAGATTTGTGATCCCTTGCAATTTCGATCATTAACAGACGCAAAAGACATTGCAGTATTTCAGCATTGATTTTTATCCCTGATACCATTCCCCAAACTGCCTGACCGAGACATTCTGGAAATCGTTTAATTTATCAACAATTCAGCGTCAGGAAAGCATTGATTAATAATAAAACATTAACCAATGTTCAATTTCATTTTAAAGTTTGCTACCCAGCAACTACCCTAAAAAGCTTCAGCCACTTACCGTCTAACTTAATTAATTTAGACATTATTTTTTTCAATTCATTACACAGTTTATTTCCGTATACATCAGGTGATTATAACATAAAGACGGTTATATTTCATTTTTTTGCAAAAAAAGCATGATCAGTGTAACCAATTTAAGGAAACACACGTCAACAAGGTTTTATTTTTAGGGATTATTAGGGAGTAGTGTCAGTTGCTAATATTATTAATTAGTCACTGGCGAAAACCACGTATTGCGACTTGAAACACATTTCAGGAGTCCAAATGATTTTTTATTGCGTTAAAAATGCCGTTTTTAGTTATGTAAGAAGGAACATAGAATTTAAAGACGACACAGAATTCGAAGAAGCTATTATACCGTTATTATTGAAATCTAAAGTTGAAATTAGTAAAAAAATACATGAATCAATTTTCAAAGACCACAAAGCTATAAAAAGAATTTTTTTCCACAACCAGGTCTACAACATGTACAACTCTTTGCCGGTCTTCAAGCATAGGACCTGGAGGAGCAAAAAAGGGTTAAGCCGTGCTTTATTCATGTTTGTCCTGACTAGCTTTGTTGAGGTTCTTGACGATTTAATAAAAACAAAAAAGTATAAATGCAGTATTTCTAATCTCCATCAAAAGCAATCCATACTGGCACCAATGTTTTCAGCATTATTAAGTGATTATATCAATAAATCTAATAAGCACATCTGTAACATCTTTTTTGATCATCTAGAAAAAGAACTCAGGAAGTATAAACTGTCGCTTAATATAGATTTTGAAGATTGCAAGAAAATTCTAATTGATGACTTGGATTATAATGGGAGAGCTCATGAATCTAGTCTGAAAAGATCCATTTCAAAATCAATCAGGCATTTTAATGCCGCAAATAAACAAGAAACTTTTTTCTTTGATATAAAAACTCAGGATAAGAATAGAATCATAAATGACTACAAGGTTGAATTATCTAAAAATGCAGTAAAAAGCCCAACAGAATCTGAAGAACTACATACACACAATGATAAAAATCATAAGGTTCTTATCCACCAAATAGATACTCGAGAGCCGGAAGTTATTTTCAACGATGGTTTCTCGGTAATGGATAGTAATTTCAAAAAAATTAATAATGACCTGCCAGCTTGTTCAGGTGGCCCCATAATAACTTCAAATGCTCAGAATAAAAATGTAGATTCATTAAAAAATGATATCATTAGCAGAGCATTAAATACTTTAGCTCAGAATGATGAATTAAAGCTGGCAGAGCAGCCACTAAGCAACAGTATCTGTGATATTTACGCTGGACAAACTCTGGTTTATCATTATTGCATGAAACCACATAAACATCAGGAAGAGGCAATCAACGGAATTTTTGAATCAAGAGACTCTGACAAACGCTCTTCTCAAAGATGGAATTCCGTAATTCAGGATAAGATAAAACCTGAACAAATCCTCTATGCTGATATCTACGAAGTCACATTCCCAGGAGGAAATTATAAGAAAACAGGAAGGGTTACCCGTCCGTTTTCTGAAACACAAATCAGTTAACTTTCATCAATAGCAACAGTTGCTAAATATTATAAGTGCCAAAGTCACATTGTGACTTTGGCACTTATAACAAATAGAGAGGATTCAGGTAAAGGATGAGAGAATAACCTATCAGCCTTTATTGTTTTTCTTTGACTAAATTTCTCCTAAAACTATTAAAGATGGCGGCTTCTCGGACGAAGATAGATTCCATCCGAAGATACGAATTCAACAAACTTTCTCTGATATCCATAGTATCTGTCAAAATACATCGCTTCAACTTCTGCAAAGCTGCCACTGCTTATGCTTCTAACTGCCACCTAAAACTTCACCATATTTGCTTATTTTATATCATAATATCTTTATTTTAAATAAATTAACACCAATAAGCCGCCACACGTTCAATGCATTTTTTTGAATACAAAGCTTGACTTTACAGGCATTCAGGCTACAATTTAGCAGATAAACATAAATACTAGCTTACAACAACTTAGTTCAATAAGGACTCCCTTAAATATTTTATTTTCCTAAAACTTCCTCGGGACAACTAATAGAACGGTTGATGAGCTAAACTGGAGGTAATAATGATTTTTTTTGCGGCTGACGACCATTACGGAAGCAACCCCGGTAAAGCTATATACGACAATATAAAATCAGACTATGACATTCTTTTTAAAGAGAATGACTGGTCTATATTTACTGATCATGACCTTCCTGAAAAGTGTTCATTGCTTGTATTAAATATGATCGCTGACGCCAGTGTAATGGAAATGCCCGGTCCGGATGCCGAAAAATATGTTAAAGAGTATTGCGAAAAAGGCGGCAACCTGCTATTGCTTCATGGCTCAAGTGCGGCATTTTGGCATTGGAACTGGTGGCGTCCAATAGTCGGCTTACGCTGGATAAGAGGAACTGATCCTGATGGTTTTGCTGCTTCCACGCACCCCTATGCCCCTTGCACAATAAAAGTTTGCAAAACCAGACATCCGCTCGCTGCACAACTTAAAAAAATCAACCTGCCTGAAGATGAAATTTACACCTCCATGGAACAGACATGTCCTGTCAGTGTTGTAATGGACACTACTTTCGAATTAGGCACTTTCCCTCAATGCTATGAAACTGCTACTCCATGGGGAGGAAAAATAGTTGGCTTCATTCCAGGACATAGCCCGGCAGCAACTTCTAACCCTGAGTTAATCTATAACATAAAAACCATCATTAACTACTTGGCCGCATAATATTACACAAAAACATCTCTGCAATTCAGCATCTGTCATTTATGGCAGATGCTTAAAGCTTATCCTTACCCAGCTTATCAAAAATACGAGGTCTAGTTTTTTGTGAAAAACTCTAAAAAGATCAAGTTTTTAAGCAAAAAGCATTACCACATTCAATCTAATATACTAAAATCTCATTAATTATCACTTCAACTGTCAACAAACTAATAAATTAACCGGCAGAAATTTAAATCTCATAAAATATCGCAATTACTGGAACAACAAAAGCAACTAGCAGTCTATAATGGCATGAAGTTATTTATTATAGTTACTAAAATCACAAGCATATTTAATAAATACTTAATAATTTTACATAAATTTAGTATTTTAAATTTGTCCAGATGACTTTTACTGCGATAACCGCAGCTAACCAAAACTCTACATTTAGCTTCAAACCATGAGTCTTTGAAGATTGAGCAAAATTTAGATCTTAGTATCTTTGTAAGCTATTCGTATGAATATTTACATTGTTCAAAGTCTAAGAGATTAAAACAATAATTTTTAGACATTTTATTGTTCTTTCACCTTAAAATAACTATTTTCAAAACTTGAGGTACAATTTGTTATTCATAAAAGAATTTTCAAACAATTATATTAATATTGAGCATTTTGCTTCAACTTCCGATAACAATTCTCATGAAAATATCTATGAAAATTTAGTAAATACAATTTTCAAAAGTAACTCTGCTTCCTACTCATACGCTTTACTTTTTTATCTAAAAAATATTTTAAGCTCAAAAGAAGCGATTCGTCAAGCAAATGGTGATCCCCACTTTCTAGTCCTTTTGGCAACAAACAAATTATTTTATGATGCTGGTTATAATTACTCAAGTCCGGGTTACATGGGCACCAAACCTTTTTTTTCAAAGTTATTAGGTTTGTCCACCGGCAATGAGGAAAGTAAAGATTATAATTGCTTCGACACTGCAACACTTTATATTGCTCCCATTTAAGAGAAGTTATAAATTAAGAGAAAAAATGGGAGTTTTTTATGGGTCGCAAGAAATGGACAGCACAGGAAAAATTTCAAATCGTGATGGCAGGTCTTAAAGGGCGCAAAATAGCCGAACTT
>JAAEMX010000098.1 GCA_024225035.1 Lentisphaerota bacterium | reverse complement strand
GTTAAGGTTATATTCGAGAATGCTTTCAGTATTCTTTCACAAGTCGGACTGTCCGTAGCTTTTCCGGGGTTTTCCGGATGCAGACCTGTAATTTTTTGTCTGCTGTCAGACAAAGACCTGCGAACAGCAAATTCAATCAGTGTATATATTCTGACTCCCAGCATCAGCAGATGTGTCATCCCTTTTATCTGATCTTTCCTTTTGACGTATAACGGAGCTATATTTAAACGACTCTTCAAATGATTGAATATATTTTCAATCCGGTATTGTTTCCGATAGGTTCTGACGATATCGATAAAACCGGGACGATTCTTCGCAACATCTGTTACATAGGCTTTCCAGCCATAGTTTTTTACCGTTTCGGCTATCTTCTCATTATCACGGCTTACTTTTGTAATCTGATATCGAACTTTTTCCACGACCGTTTTTTCTCTGCCGGCACTTCCTCTTCCCCTTCCGACGTATTTTGTTTCCTTTTCCACTTCTTTTACATACTCATAATCGACGAGTCCCTGCACCTTATGCTTTTTCAGAACGGATTCCGCTGACCCGGTCAGGACTGTCTCTTCTGTGATCTGTCTCTTACCGCGCCCTCTGGGAGGAGTCAGGGCATGAAGCTTTTCTTCTGCTTTTTTCAAACGTCTTTCCAAACCTTTTTTCTGCTGCTGTTCATGCGCCGGAGACTTAACAGTCAGAACCCGTTCTGTCCGTTTTGTCTCCCTGCCGTCTGTTACGCCGGACTGTTCACGCTCAGTTTCATATCCTTTGGCTTTCAGTACTTCCTCACCTTTATTGTTTGTCACAGTGTATTTTATCAGTTCTTCCTGTTCATCTCTCCGATTGCCTTCATCTGTCCATATCACCATGTTTTCCGGTGTGCTGCCGGTGTTGGGGAGCGGACACAGACAGTGTCCGTCAGCCTTTGCCTTAATATGTAAACGGTTTTCGGCAGAACTCAGTTTACAGTCGCCCACGTACAGCAGACCTTTCCTGCAAAGCATGGAACTGATACGACTGATAATCGGCGGATACAAACCGTCATCAGCCCTTTCTCCTGAAACCACATCCGAAGCTGACGGCATGCCGAGAGGGTCAAGAGAGCCGGTCATAATTTTTATCTGCGGTCTGTTCGCATCATCTTTGCTGTGGCCGAACTGAAACAGTTCCCCTTCAGCTGTCTCACGGAACCCGGATACCGTTGTCGCATCAACCCTGACAACTTCCGGCAAAAGTTCATAAACCTCAATTGAATTCTCACTGACAGTCTGTTCTGTTCCTGTCCGATATTCCTCTCTGCTCAGATAGTTGGCCGGGACGCTTAAACGGTCATCAGAGAAATCTCTGTCACTGATCAGCATTCCGGTCAGTTCTGTCAGGGTAACCTGCATCCTTTTTACATATTCCTGAACAGCGACTTTGCGATGGTCGCCTGTTGTTAAAATATATGCCAGCCATATTACCGCTGTCCGTCCCCAGCTCAGATCACGCTGATTTTTCTGAACGGGAACGTATTTATCGACGGCCTCCCGGATACCCGCCTTAAGTATTACATTTATCAGTATGGGTATATCATCGAC
>JAAEMX010000097.1 GCA_024225035.1 Lentisphaerota bacterium | reverse complement strand
GTTGGAAGGAGAATATGTCTGATGTCAACTGAACACGGCATGCTCGTCAGGGCTCAGGGCGGCACGTGGTCAGCTCCCGAGAGCAGCGCGTACGAGAACGAAGCGCACCTCCAACAGATGCTCGCGGAGCAGCCAGGTTGGATCCCTGGAGTTGACGCTCCTGCTTTCACCGCCCAAGAGTTGCATACCACGGCCGGGCCGATCGACGTCTGCATCGTCGGCAGCGATGGGGGCCTGACGGTGGTTGAGTGCAAGCTCGCCTCGAACAGTGAGAAGCGAAGGATGGTGGTCGGCCAGGTGATCGACTACGCGTCAGCGGTTTGGCGGGAAGGTGCTGATGGGTTTGTTCGTAGCTGGGAGGCGCGAACGGGACAGAATCTCGCCGAGCTACTCCCGGATACGTCGATGGATCAGCTTGTGTCTAACATCGAGAGCGCTCGGATCGATCTCTGCCTCGCGGTTGACGAGATCGATGCCGATTTGCGGCGACTGGTCGAGTTTCTGAACAAGGCCACTCGGCCCGATGTGCGGGTGACCGCTCTCCAGCTTGCCTATGCCAGGCAGGGCGCGGTTGAGATCCTGGTGCCGTCGACTTATGGGGGTGAGATCGCCGAGACCAAGGTCAGAACCGCTGGCCATTTGGCGGAGACCTGGACCGTCGAGTCATTCGTCGAAGGGTTGGACACAGACGAGGACCGTGCCCTCGCTAGCCGGATCATGGAGAGAGCGCAGGACGCTGAGGGCCCACGCCGGAGACCGCCGCTCTGGTTCGGCAACAGACCTGGCGGCGGCATCTATCTTCACCCAGGGGGCGTCAGTCATTCTCCCGCTTGGATCTGGGTGAACAGCAAGCGGCGACTTACGATTTGTGGCACATGGAAGGCGTATCTGTCGCTCGCCCACCACCCGGCCTACGCCCGTTTGGCCAAGCTGCTCGGCCAGAGTCACCTGGAGGGAGCGAAGGGTGTCATGGCGAGCGAAGTCGATCTCGACGAGTTGTGGCCGGTGCTCACAGAGTGTGGTCTCGATCTCGATGCTGCCTACGCAGCTGGCTCAAATGTCGGTTGACCTAGCGCTGCCTCAGGCAAGGCCTGTCCGATGCCGTGTAGGCGGGTGCGGCTGCCGCCGTCCGACGGGGTCATCGAACTTGATGGCTGTGGGGGCCGAGTATTGTGTCGTTGCAGGTCATGCGGCGTTTCGGTACTCGTTGATGAGGCCATGACACCGGCTTGATCTGATCACACGGAGGATGGGTGGATCGGGCTCGGCATCCGGCGGAGGCAGCGGTGATCGTTGGTTGAGGGAGCGG
>JAAEMX010000096.1 GCA_024225035.1 Lentisphaerota bacterium | reverse complement strand
TGGAATCAACTTGTGGACAACTGTATCACCAAGCTTTACACCGATCTGTCAAAAGCCGTATTCGAGTTGCTGTAAGTAATTTGAGTATTAAGCAGAAAGTAAGCCCGGCAGACTGGTCGGAGGAAAATGTGGATTTTGAACACGTGGTTTCGGCCCGTATCCGCAGCAAGCTTGATTTAAGTTTGACTCCTTATTTAAGAGAGCCAATTGACGCGTGGGATTTTACCGGAACTCGGCGAGAAGTTACGGTATGTGCACCTGAACAGACCGGAAAAACTTTGGCTTGGGTGTGCGGTCTTTTGTGGACGTTTATTTTTCAGCAGTGCCTGTCGTTGGTATGTTATGAGTCCGATGATAAAGCTACTGAAATTAATACTGACAAGTTCAAGCCACTAATGGAAGCTATTCCGGAACTGGCGGCAGAACTAGCTACTCCCAAAGCGGTAAGGGCTGATCGGTATAAGTTTTCACAACTGACCAGTTTCTTTCAGGGCTCAGGTCGGCGTATTACTTCCAAATCAGCAAAAATTAATGTAGCTGATGAGCTTGATGACTGGATAGATCACGCTGCTACGGTGGATAATCTTGAGGACATGCGCAAGCGTACCCGGTCATTTGCCGAGTCTATATTATATAAGGTATGCACAGTCAAAGGTTCTGACCGGAATAGTTCCACTGGTACTAAGGCCTCTAAAATCTGGCAGGAATTTAAAGGTTCGAGTATGGGTTTCTGGTATCTACGCTGTCAAAATCCGAAGTGCAAGTCTTTAAAGGGCGAACATCCCGGCTTGACCATGCGATCGGCGGATATTCATAATTTACAATTTAAAACTGACGCGGAAAAGAACCTCATTCTCGGCACTGCCAGATTAGTGTGCCCGGTATGCCAGTTTGAACATACTGAGGATATGAAAAGACAAATGAACCTGCAAGGTGGCTATATTCATCGCCATCCAGAACAGCTCAAAGGCAAGAGCCCACATTATGGTTTCCAGTGGGGTGTATTAGCGAGCCAGTTTGAGGCGTTTAAATGGGATAAAGTAGCGGCGGTACAACTTGAGGCTGGCCATACTGGCAGCTTAAAGAAGCAGATACTCTTTGATAACTCATGGCGGGGGCTGCCATTTCGAGAGCGCAAAGTCAATTCTACCCAAGTCGATGCAATCCGCAGTCATTGCGCGGCTAAGCTGCCAGACCCAGATACTATTGAAGGGGTGTTTTTATCCGCGGATACTCAGGATTACGGCTGGAAGTGGGAAATCCGGGCATTGGATATTAATTGTAACCGTTGGCAGCTGGCTTACGGTTTTTGTGAATATCTGGAATTAACTGAAGAGGAGCGTGAACAACTTAACGAGCGGCGGCGGCTGGTCGCAAAACAGGAAGGTATCCAATTTGTTTCGGTGCAAACGCTTGAAGACGTATTGTATGCTGAATATTTAGGTATCCAGCCAATACTTGGAATAATTGACGAAGGCGGACACCGCAAACATGAAGTAGCCAGTTTTGTGAAAAAGCACCGCCGCTTGTATACCTATAAAGGTGAGAACCGGGGTAGTGAGAAATTTCGAAAGTCTAAGAATCACAAAGACCTTATTCTTTTCCGTGAGAAAGAGTATAAGTCCAGTTTGCTTTATTACATTTACATTCAGGATAAAAAAGATAATTACTATTGGTATTTGCTGTCGGATAATGAAATTAC
>JAAEMX010000095.1 GCA_024225035.1 Lentisphaerota bacterium | reverse complement strand
CAGATTGCTGTGCTTGGTGAATGTTCCGACGGAACAAAACCATATAAGATTATTACAGCAACAACAGAAGATGAGCAGAACAGTTGTACGGCGCCTGTTGTAAATGTAACCGGTACATCCGCTGACAGTATTTCTTTGTCATGGAATGCTACAGGTATTAACAGTTATACTGTATATTACAATCCCTCAGGTGCAGGCTGGAAAATGGCAGCATCGGGATCAAACAGTACAAGTTATGTGATAACAGGCTTAACAGCAGATACATCCTGTCAGATTGCTGTGCTTGGTGAATGTTCCGACGGAACAAAACCATATAAGATTATTACAGCAACAACAGAAGGCTCAGGCGGCGGTCTGACAATCAGTGATATCCCGGGACAATATATCAGGCAGCCGCCCACAAACGACTGGCATACCGGTATCATCTCAGCAGAAGGCAGCAATCTGAAATGGACAAACAATGCAGGATACAGCTGGACATTGGTGCCTGACATTGAAAATGAACAACTCCTGACAACAGGCGATTGTCCTTACGGAAGCGGAAAAACCTTTGCATTGGAAGTACAGCAAAATGGCAATGGCTCAGTCACTGTAACCGGATTCCGGTTTGGCGGTGAATTATACAGCAGATAAGCATAAATTTTCAGGTATAACCGGGCAGCAGACTTCCGAAGTTTCAGAAACTTCGGAAGTCTTCGAAT
>JAAEMX010000094.1 GCA_024225035.1 Lentisphaerota bacterium | reverse complement strand
GCCACGAGCAACTGACCGACGAGCAACAACGACGCCAGGACGCGCTTGACCGGTCATGGGCGGCCGCCCAGAAGGACCTCGGGAATCCTGCTTTCATCGGGCTCCTCCACGAGTCGCTGGCCCGCGTCAACGCCCCTGAAGTCGACCGAGACGACGACGGGTGACGAGTTCCTCGCTCAGACGGCACCCCCGTCTGAGTAGCGGTGCGACGCTGCTGGGTGCGAGGCAGCGATCGAACGCGAACCCTGCCGGCCAGGTCCTCACACCCCGGCCGGGATCGACCCCGTCCTCGAAGAGCAGCGTGGCCCAGTCAGCTGGTGTGCTCGAGCCGGTAGTCACGAACCAGGCTCGACTGCAACGACGACGCCGGGCTCGCATCCCCATGCAGGACATCAGGATCGAAGTCGATCCCACCGGGGAAGCACACAGTGCCCGCGACCCCGTCGACAGACACGGCCTCGAACATCTGATCGTCATCGAGCGCCGCCAGCACCCCGGTCACCGCCCCAACTCGGTTGGTGTCGGCATCGATCAGAGCGGCACCCCACCCAATCAATTCCGCTGCGAGCCTTGTCGATGACGACGAGCCGGTCATCAGTGTCGATACCAAGAAGAAGGAACTGATCGGCGACTACGCCAACAACTGGCGGGAATGGGCCGAGGCAGGCCAACCGGAACGAACCCAGGTCCATGACTTCGCTGACCCGGCGCTGGGCGAGCATGCCAAGGCGATCCCCTATGGGATCTACGACGTGGGCAACAACGAGGGCTGGGTCTCAGCTGGTGACACCGCCGGTACCGCCGAATTCGCGGTCGAGTCAATCCGCCGCTGGTGGAACACCTGGGCATCCCCTCGAAGTGTGGAGAGATCCACTATGAGGTGATGTCATGTCAGAAGTGCGAAGAACCTACGACCCGGAGTTCCGTGAGGGCGCGGTGCGGATTGTCCGAGAGACCCACAAACCGATCGCTCAGGTCGCCG
>JAAEMX010000093.1 GCA_024225035.1 Lentisphaerota bacterium | reverse complement strand
TACCGAGACGTGGAGGAACTCATCGCCGAACGAGGCATCGACGTCGACCATGTCACCGTCTACCGGTGGGTGCAGCGCTTCACCCCGCTCCTCATCGACGCCGCCCGGCCCTGTCGACACACGGTCGGTGACCGATGGTTCGTCGACAAGACCTACGTCAAAGTCGCCGGTGTGTGGCGCTACGTGCACCGGGTCGTCGACCAACACGGCCAGATCATCGACGTCTATGTGTCGAAACGACCCAACACCGCCGCCGCCAGGCACTTCTTCGAGACCGCGTTGACCGGCCACGGGCGACCCTGTCGAGGTCACCACCGATCTGGCCGCACCCCTGCTACGTGTGATCGATGAGCTGATCCCAGAAGCAGCGCACGACACCGAGCAATACGCGAACAACAGGATCGAGTGGGACCACGGCCGACTCCAGGCGAGACTCCGGCCGATGGGCGGTCTGAGCACTGATCGGACCGTGTCGATCGTGATCCGCGGTCACGCGTTCGTCCAGAATCTTCGACGCGGTCACTACGAGCTCGGCGCCGAAGCCGACCGCGACTGTCTACGCCTGGCGGCCGCTTTCGATGAGCTCGCCGACGCGATCTGACCCATGCCCGACACCAAGCCGGCCGACCCGCGCCCACCGATCGATCAACGCAACGGTGCCAGTTCCCGACTCCAACCTTAGGCAG
>JAAEMX010000092.1 GCA_024225035.1 Lentisphaerota bacterium | reverse complement strand
TTTTTAACATTTACAAATCGAGGGTAACAACATGGCTGGTGAAATTAACGGCACTAATATATTAATTCAAAAAGGCGCTTCTCCGACTGAGATTTTCGGTCAGATGGAAGCAACATTAACAATGAACGGCACACCGATTGATATTAGCAATAAAAGCTTAGGTGATTTTGTAACAATGCTTGACGAAGAAATCTCAAGCCAACAAATTGTTATTACTGGCACAATGGTTTACAACGTTTCAGCTAACTACGAAGCAATCAAAGCAGAAGCTTTTATAGGTAAGCAAGACGATTACTCTATTACCTTTACTGGTGGTGAATCTTACACGGGTAAATTTGTGCCAAGTGGTATCAGTGATGCTATCCCGCATGGTGACAAAGTATCAACGAGCTTTACATTATCAAGCTCTGGCGAAGTAACTCGTACGGCTCAAACTGTATAATGGAGTTTAAGCTGGCTTATAAAAGCTATAAATGCGGTTGGTCGCTCGCAGTCTTTAAGCGTTTTTATGATGCAACAGGCTTAGATTTATCAACCGTATTGCAAGACTATATACAAGCTTTTGCGTCAACAACTGAGCAATCAAAAGTGTCTCAGCACGTCACACTAAGCAAGTTATATAGTCGTGATATTGCGTCGAATATTTTTTATTGTATAACTGATGAATCTTTAAACGTGCCGCTTGATGAATTTGATGATGCAACGTTTAGAACTTCATGGTTTCAAACTGAAAGCATTAATGGGTTTAGCGAAGAATATCCGGCGGTTTTACTAAAGATAGCTTTAGATTTTAACGAGTATATACAAGCTAACATCCATGTAAAAAAAAAGGATATAGAGGCTTAATACATAGAGCCTTTAAATCTGAGCCTTTCAATTACTGGGGCTGGTATAAGTACGCAGTAAACACGTTAAAGGTTCAGCCATCAGAAGCTTGGCGACTTGATTTTGTTGAGTTGATGTACTTATCAGACCAAGAAAACAAACAAGAAGTTGATTTATCTGTAATGCTTAATGCTGAAAGAATGATTAACGGGGCTAGTCAAGAATGGCTAAAAGGTGTAGATAATGGCTAGTGAAAAATTAACAATTGAGCTTGAAGCTAAAACGGC
>JAAEMX010000091.1 GCA_024225035.1 Lentisphaerota bacterium | reverse complement strand
GATATGCTTCTGCCGATGCTTTTCATAAAGGGAGGGAACGCTGCAACAGGTTGCTGCGGTGTAAAAAAACTAACCCCATCTCCCGGATTTAAACGATACATCATGCCCGGTTCCATGCCAATAGTTTGATCTCTCTGGGTACCAGTGGTATTTGCTTCTAAATCAATTTCATCCAAGTCTCCTTGGGAAGTGATAAAACCCATCTGAGCAATAGCGACACGCGCCCCAGCTAACGCAGTTTCCCGGTATTTCTGGGCCATATTGATGTCCAAAATTGCACCGCTGCCTTGTGGAAAGCCGCGTAACTGTCCGGGGAAAGTAACTTTATACAAATGATAAACTTCATCGACCGGGATGCGGTGATATTTGGTCGAATGGTTCTCAATTACTACTTTCCGATGATAGGCGACGACTTCACCTTGTAAGGTTAATTCCACGCCCATAACGATTTGGTTGCCGTTATAATGGGCAATGTTATAATCAATATCTATTTCTAAAGTGTCAATTACTTCCAGACTGAAACCGTAGGGATTATTGGCAGTATAGACTTTCCGGACAAAACACTCACCGTCAATCGCCAACGTTCGATCAACTAAACCTCAAATATCCAGCCAGCCTGAACGTCGTCGATAAGCACATAGTTTGTTGCGGCGCTTGCCCCAGTCACCCAAGTTCTGTTCAATGAGGTCATTGGCAGTATCATCGGTTTTACCGTCAAGGGTCTCAATGCGCAGCAGCAGTGGAATTCCGGCGTCGCCGATGATAGTGGTGT
>JAAEMX010000090.1 GCA_024225035.1 Lentisphaerota bacterium | reverse complement strand
GTTCCCGACAGCGATGTCGAGATCGCCGTCTCCGTCCACATCGCCCAGGGCGACGGAAAGACTGTTACTGTTGCCAAGGGCTTGCCCTGAATCGCTGAAGGTACCCGCCCCATCGTTCAGGTAGATACGGTTTGCCAGACCGAAGTTCCCGACAGCGAGGTCGAGATCGCCGTCTCCGTCCACATCGCCCAGGGCGACGGAACGGCTGTCACCACTGCCGAGAGCTTGCCCGGAGTCGGTGAAGGCACCCGCCCCATCGTTCAGGTAGATGCGGTTCGCCTGGCTGACGTTCCCCACAGCGAGGTCGAGATCACCGTCTCCATCCACATCGCCCAGGGCTACGGAGCGGCTGTCACCGCTACCGAGGGTTTGCCCGGAATCGGTAAAGACCCCCGCCCCGTCGTTCAAGTAGATACGGTTCGCCTGGCCCCAGTTCCCGACAGCGAGGTCGAGATCGCCGTCGCCGTCCACATCGCCCAAGGCTACGGAACAGCTGCTACCGCTACCGAGGGCTTGCCCAGAATCGGTGAAGGTGCCCGCTCCATCGCTCAGGTAGATACGGTTCGCCTGGTTGTAGTTCCCGACAGCGAGGTCGAGATCGCCATCTCCATCCACATCACCCAGGGCTGTGGAAACGCTGTCACCGCTACCGAGGTCTTGCCCGGAATCGGCAAAGGCTGATACGCCCCAAGTACCTGACAG
>JAAEMX010000089.1 GCA_024225035.1 Lentisphaerota bacterium | reverse complement strand
TCGGAATGTAAATTATGCCTGCCTGGAGTGATGCCTCGGCAGGTTGTGAGGCTGTTTGAGCGGAGCGAGTTCCGAACGTTCTGCAGAGGTATTACTCCAGGCAGGCATAATTTACATTCCGGGTCGATATACCTTATATTACTCTCAAAAAACTTGAAACTGTCCTTTAAGGAGGTGCGGCCATGATCGACCTGACACGATTTACCAGGGAACAGACTGCTGTTGTGCCTGTTCTGAATAACCGGTTTCAATACAACAGAAAAAAATATGAGATAACACATAACAGTGGTATAGAGAATGGCTGGTACCGGGTAAACATCTCCGGGAACGATGCTTCAATCATTGAACCGGTCTTTATTGAAACGGAAAAAATTAAAGCTCCTGTTATTAAAGGGTACACCTATAACAACCGGATTATCTTTCAAAATTTCGACGTTGCCGGAAGAAAATTAAAACTGGATATCTGGGCGGAACTGAACGGTAATAATGCTCCTCCTTTTTCGTCAATTGAAGCGATTGCCTGGGAGGACAAACAGCTGTATTACTACAGACCAAACTACAGTGATGTCCAAATATACGAGGTAAAATCACTTCTGGACAGCAATGAATCGCTCCCTCCGGGAAAAAAAGGAATTACCCCGGAACTAAAAACACTCTTTCTTTTCCATGCCGTAGAGCAGCTGGAAATGAAAGAGGCTCTTGAAAAAGCCAGGCGGGAAGAAGCGGAAGAAGATTACAGGAATTCGTTTCCGGGAAGACTGGCTTCGGTATTTAACAGGGTTGGCGCCCAAATAACCGGCTACTCCCTGAGCGGCAGCCGCATCACTGTGGACTGGAAACTTTCGGCAACGGGGACAACGTTTAACTCCGTGATCAATGCCGAATCATTCTCCGTAGTTGAGGCTGGCTACTGCATGAGCGGCGATGACAGAAGGCACACCGTAAGCTCCCTTGTTATTACCGCTCAAGACTACGAAAACCAGGACCTGATCTACCGAACCAGGTAGCAGCTCCCGGTTTTAAACTTTTAAGCATGGAGGTGGTAAAATGAAATTTTATATTTTCGGCCTTGGCGCTCTTGGCAGCAACCTGCTGGTGCAGCTTTCCAGGATGTTTCCTGACGCGGAATTTACCGGCATTGATTACGACAGGGTTGAAGAGAGAAATATTAAGACCCAGAGCTACTTTCTGGAACATACGGGGGTTCCAAAAGCACAGGCACTGCAATCGGTTTTGTACCGGTTCTCTCGAAAGGTCAATTATAAGGGGATAAACCGGAAAATGGAAAAAATGTCCCATATTGTTGATCTGCATATTGAACCCGGCGACATTGCTGTTGACTGCTTTGACAACAGCGATTCGCGTGGTCTTTTCTCCGGCTTTTCCGATATCACCATGCTTCATGCCGGTTTTTCTCCTGAAATGACAGCGGAAATCATCTGGCACGAAGGATACGATGTTCCCGGAGATATTAATCCAAATTCGCCGGATATTTGCTCTCTGGACGAGGCATCGGCTTTTATCGGTTTTGTGGTTAACTTTACTGCCATGCAAATTGCCGATTATGTGAACAGTGGCAGCAAAAATAACTTCATAATCACCGGTAAATACAAAATACAGGCCATTTAACAGCCCGTATCCGGGTGGGAAACTTCCCCCCACCCGGAATCTTTCCTGGAGTCACATTTTTACAATTTAGCTCTTTTATGGGAAAATTTTTATTGACAAAAAAACGCCCTCTACGTTCCATACAGCAATATGCCCCCTAAATTCATAAGGAAGTATCGTCTATGGCAAAAACAACTATCGAAAAAATGCAAAAAATTGTAAAAAAGTATAATGGAAAGTGTCTATCGGACACATTTATTGATTCCGAGAGCAATCTTACCTGGGAATGTGAAAAAGGGCATACCTGGGAAGCTTCTCACTTTGATATAAAACGCGGAAAATGGTGTCCCGAATGTAAGCGGCTTAAAAAAGAAGAAAAATCTCAAGTTAAACTGGATGAACTGCATAAACTGGCAAAATCCAGGAAAGGTAAATGCCTCTCTACGAGTTATAAGAATAACAAGATCAAACTTACCTGGGAATGCAAAGAAGGGCATACCTGGGATGCCGCTCCCATGCATATTAAAAAAGGCGGCTGGTGCCCTGTTTGTACCAGGACCAAAAAATTAACCATTGAACAAATGCACGAAATCGCTCAGGATCGCGGCGGTCTCTGTCTTTCCAACACCTATATTAACGCCAACACCAAACTAACATGGCAATGCGACACCGGTCATACCTGGGATGCCCGGCCTATTACCGTAAAAAAAGGGAGCTGGTGCCCCAACTGCCGTCTGGGTAAATCTTCTATTGAAGATATGCAGAAACTGGCTGCGGAACGCGGCGGTGAATGCCTTTCCAAAGAATATATCAATTATAAAACACGGCTCACCTGGAAATGCCGGGAAGGGCATATCTGGGATACGACTCCACAGAGCGTGGGCAAAGGCGGCTGGTGCCCAACGTGCGCGCGTGAAAGAAGACGTAAAAAAATTACCAAATATACTCCTGTAACGCCCGGTGTCAAGTAAGGGGGCGCTGCTTGTTTAAGCCAAAAAAGACGAATTTCCCGTTGGAATTCGTCTTTTTTTGTTTGATTAGCGCGCCTATTTCTCTATGAACCTTTTAATGTTTTCCAACCATTCTCTCAAGAAACTAAATTGTGCAGGTGAGCGGGCCTGGAAGCATCCCTCTTCTAAATGCTGCGGAACTCGCTCCGCTCAAACAGTCCTCACATTTAGAAGAGGGATACTTCCAGGCCAGATGCAGATCGCAATACTATTTAGTTTCGGACGTATTTTTTCCCCTCGCAGGGGTCGCACCCCGCTATACAGGGTCGGTCGTGTCTTAATATACCGAAAAACGTAGTTCGGAATGTAAATTATGCCTACCGGGAGTGATGCCTCGGCAGGTTGTGAGGCTGTTTGAGCGGAGCGAGTTCCGAACGTTCTGCAGAGGTATTA
>JAAEMX010000088.1 GCA_024225035.1 Lentisphaerota bacterium | reverse complement strand
GTGGATCAAGAAACTGCGCTTGCGATGAAAAAGGCATACATGGCCATGGTCGAAAGCGGCATGTTCGGACCCCTCAAGATGGACTGAGGTGCTGCTGCCGCTCCATCGACGTAAACTGGAGTCGTTTGCAATAGAGTGTGGAAATTCAGCGAACTTACTATTCGTGCATCGCGCAGCAGATGACCGGTGAAGGGATAGGGTATCCCCGGCAAACATATAAATTCCCACAGTTGATTCAATTATGCTCTGGATTTGTGATTACATCATATGAAATTTCAAAGAAAACACTATATCAAAATTGGTTGAATTATATGCTATTTAATTAATTATTACAAAGACATAGATATCAATTATTATTCAAATACGTGTATGGTTATTCATAATGTTAACTTATCTTCAAATAAAGAACATAGAGGGAACAAATGCACGCATTTTTTACACAATTTCCAATAAGAGCACCGCACAGATTGTGTTCGAAAACTCACCCCTGCCCAATGACAATAAGATGAGTAACAGTTACAATTTTAGGTGTTGCAGCACATCAAAAGTAACGCCTCCTCGTTTACGATACTGCCATGAGACAGAATAAACGATATAGGCATCGTGGGATTTACCGATTTAGTGGCCTGCTTCCGTTGGTAGTAGGCATTTTCGTTCTAGTTTTCGGCACTGGCTTCTTCTACTCGAGTGATTTTGCAACACAATTTGCTAATCCCGAATTCTCGAAATTCACCAAAAATGGTTCCTGCAAGATCAAAGTCAGCCACAACAAGGGGCGAAAAATCTATCACGTTCCCGGACAGCAGGACTACGAAAGTACAGTGATCTCCAGTCAAAGAGGTGAGCGTTGGTTTTGCTCAGAGGCTGATGCACGGGCGAACGGTTGGAAGAAAGCCGGAAGGTAAACTATTAGTTTTCTATACTCCAAGACGCGCATGATTGATTTTGAGCCAAACCAGACTCCACCTACTATTTCAATGATAGGGAATGCTTATGACATATCATTTTTCAATGAAACATCAGGCGCTACTCGAATTATCGCGACAACGTCAGTCTGCAAGACTTGAGGGATATGCCTGCATCGCTGATTTTCACAAGGGTCTTCATGAGTGCGATCACATCTCACCTTGGACTAAATCTGGTTGCAATATCGGCGCTGATATTATGGTGATTGGACAAGATTGGTCCAGTAGCGAGGTACTCGCTGCTGATCCCCCGGATTACAATACTGTTGAACTTGGTTTTAATCCTAAGTTCCCGACCAACAAAAACCTTGATAGGCTGTTGGAACGACATTTTGGGGTGGGTCGCGGTGAGTGCTACCTAACAAACCTCTTCCCCTTCATAAAAATTGGGAATGCTACCGCAAATATAAAAATGCGTGATATGGCCTACTGTGCGAAACGTTATACGCTGGAAGAAATACGGATTGTCTCGCCTAAAGTTGCCATCTGTCTGGGACTGAAGACTTTCATAGCGATGATGCGGGCTACTGACCGCAAAGGATCACCTAAAATGGACGAGGCAATTGCAGCGCCGTTCCTGTTTGAAACAACCATGATCCACTGTGTTGCCCACACAGGAGCACTCGGAACAAACAACAGAAATCTAGTTCCAGGCAGGGTAGCTAGCGATTGGCAGAACCTCGCTGGTGAAACCTACAAACAGCGCCCTGTCAGCAATTCTTCAATTCCCTAAAGTCCGTGCAGTTACTGAGCCATAAATTGAAAAACGGGCAAACGGGCGAGCTTTCGAGGATAGACTACTCCTTGTAGATGGATCGTAATACTAAGTAAATTGCTTAGGATTGCACACGAACTATCTATATTGATTTTGTTCCCCGTTTCCCCGTTTTCTTATTATCCTTCCCTTACAAAACCGATCTGGCAACTATTGGCGATCCAACACTGTTAACCAAAGCCATGCGAGATGCGGAACCGACTGAAATTGCCAGAGTTTTCGGGCATGAATTTACCAAGGAACTATTTGATCTGCCAACCAAAGAATGGGCAGGTC
>JAAEMX010000087.1 GCA_024225035.1 Lentisphaerota bacterium | reverse complement strand
GCCCTCGGCGCTGCTCAGCCCACTCGATATCCACCCTGCGCAACCTTGCCCGAGAGAGTCCGCGATCGACGGCTACGACCGCTCGAAAGCGTCCCATAACGCGAGCCCAATATCCCGCTACCCACCGTCCCACTGCGCCGGGTCTGCCATGGCCTTGCTCGAACTCCCTCTGGTCTCCCTCGGCCGGCCGGAGCCACCAAGTCGTCCGGCTCCGTGAGTACCCGTGCGCATCGAAATCAAGGCCACAGGTCCAGGGAATTCTCGGGCGCTGCCAGCGACCCGCGTGCAACGATCGGCCATGGCCGAAGCCGAGGCAGTATTACTGGACTTCTACGGAACGGTCGTTCACGAAGACGATGTCGTCATCGACCAGATCTGCAAGACGATCAGCCAAACCGCAGGCGCCCAAGCCACACCCAACGAGATCGGCAGCTGCTGGTGGGCAACCTTCTCCGACGCCTTCGGGCACAGCCACGGAGATAACTTCCAGACCCAGCGGCGCCTCGAGCTGGCAGCTCTCGCCCAGACAATCAACAACTTCGATGCCCACTGCGACGCTGACGAACTGACCGAACCGCTATTCGCCCACTGGGAACGCCCACCAATCTTCGAAGACGCGACTCGATTCCTCGCCGGCCTCGACCTACCGGTCGTGGTCCTCTCCAACATCGACCGGGTCGACATCGAAACGGCAATCGCTCATCACAACCTCACCTTCGACCATGTCATCACCAGCGAGGATGTCCGTTCCTACAAGCCTCGCCCGGAACTGTTCCTCGCCGGCTTGGAAGCAGCCCGATGCCCGCCGGATCGGGTGTTGCATGTTGGGGATTCGCTGACCAGCGACGTCGCCGGGGCCCGACAACTCGGGATCCCAGTCGCGTGGATCAACCGGGCAGGCAAACCACCACCCAAGACACACAGGCCCACCTACGAGATGGCAACCCTTGAAGACCTCCTGGCATCGGTTCTGACCTGAGCGGCTCCACCAACACCGAAAGCCTTCCCGCCGGCCCCAGCCACATCACCCGACCCACACGGCCAGGGGTGCCCCGTAACCCGCGTCCACGAATCCCGGCGCCCACCGTCTCCTACCGCCGGCAGCGTGGCAGGCCGATTCCGCATGTGTCGCCGGTAGTGGACTGGCAATCGCGTTCGCTGGCGGAGAGTTGCGTGGAATCCTGTCTGGATGAAGGACCTGCGGACCACAACAACCCACCAGATGTCCGCTCCCGAGGCGGTCGACATCCTGGACCGCCTCGCCGCTTCAGGCGTCGACGCCTGCGTCGGCGGAGGCTGGGCAGTCGATGCCCTCCTCACACAGCAGACCCGCGTTCACGGCGACCTCGACCTCTGGCTACCTGCCAATCAATTCGACAGCGCCGTCAACGCGTTCGTCGAAACAGGAGTCGACCGGCTCTTCCCCTGGGGCGACGATCGGCCATGGAACTTCGTCCTCCACGATGGCGCCACCCGTCGCGTTGACCTCCACCTCTACGAGGCCGTTGGCCAACACCTTCACTACGGGGGAATCGAAACCGGCGAGACCTTCCCCGCCGAGGCCCTCACAGGTCACGGACAGATCGCAGACCGAGCGGTGCGATGCGAGTCACCCCACTGGGCCATCAAGTGGCACACCGGCTACCCCGCTCGACCCGAAGACCAGGCTGATGTCGCTCTGCTCTGCCAAGCCTTCGACATCGACCTACCCGACGGATTCCACCGAAGCCACCACAGTGCCCCCAGAAGCCCAATATCCCGAGCGACCCCTGACCCCGATCGCCGGAAGGTGACACAAGGCATGGTTCTGTTGGGGCCCGTGCTCGGAAGCCTCCATCACCCCCAGGCCGGTCAGTCCTGGCGGGGTGCCATTCTCGTGCAGGCTCCGGTTCACTTGAGGGCGGCTGTCCAGCAGCCGGGTTCTTCTGGTTGGAAGTCAATCTGTTCGGCCTGCAGTTGTTGGTGGTCGTAGCTGGTCTGGGCAAGCAGGGTGATCCGACCTGAATAGGCATTCACGCTCACGAGGATTGCTTCGTCATCGCCGTTGGTGACAACCGCGCTCACGTCGTTGAGGCCACAGCCGTCGGCGACGAACTTGTAGCCGCCGGCT
>JAAEMX010000086.1 GCA_024225035.1 Lentisphaerota bacterium | reverse complement strand
TTACAGGAAAAACTTAAATCTTTTTCTTCATGAGCCCCCGGCAGGCTCGGGAGGGTTGCATAGCGTTGGCTAGTCATACGGGCTGGCAGCTCTCCGAGCTCTTAAGCATGACCGGGGAAGATTTTGTACAATGGTTGGAAGCCTGTCCTAAGGAGTAAATGCAACATGAAAAAATCCATGGCAGTAGAAATTGGTGCGGTATTTGGTTCCGGTTTTAAACCGACCTTTAAAACAGCGCAACAATATAGCTCTAAACTAGGGCAGAGCTTGCTGACTACTAATAAGAAGCTGGCAGCCAGCAAGGCGGTTATTAAGTATCGGCAGCAACTCGCTATGCTCAAGCAAAAGCAACAGGCAGCGGGCGGCAGCAGTAAACGCTTAGCCGCTGGCATCGCGGTGCTTGAGAAGCGTTATCGTCGGGCTAAAACTGCCGCTAAAAGTTACGGCATTCAGATTGGCCGAGTTACTCAACAGCAACGTCGTTTAGCGATGCAGTCTAAGCTTCAAGGTATGCGCATGCGTGGTCGGCAGCAATTAGGCCAAGCTTGGGGTGGCTTAAAAAGTAAGGCCTTGGGTGCTGGTATTGTATTGGGAACAGTTGGCCTGCCAGTAAAAATTGCCGCTGATTTTGAGAAAGCAATGTCCAAGGTCAAAGCGATATCCAATGCTTCTACTGCTGAGATTAAACTTTTAACTAATGAAGCTAGACGGCTGGGTAGATCAACTGCTTTCACTGCCAGTCAGGCTGCTGAAGGTCAAGCGCTTTTGGCACAAGCTGGTTTTAAAACTCAAGAGATCGTGAAAGCCATGCCGGGACTGTTAGACTTAGCCGCTTCCGCTGATATGGAACTTGGCGAAACTGCTGGGATTGCGGCGGCGATGTTGCGTGGCTTTAATCTGGACGCCAAAGAAAGCACCCGGGTGGCGGATGTTCTAGCCAAAGCCACTTCATCATCTAATACCAATTTAACTCAGCTCGGTGAAGCGATGAAATATGTCGCTCCGGCCGCCGCTAACTTGGGCGTTTCTCTTGAAGAAACCGCTGCCATGATTGGGATTTTAGGCAACGCCGGAATTCAAGGCACTATGGCGGGAACTACCATGCGTAAAATCTTATCCAGTCTCGCCGCCCCAACTTCTGAAGGAGCACAGGCTTTACAGGATATGGGGATAGAAATTACTGACATGGACGGTAATATGCGACCGCTTTCAACGATTATGCAGGAGTTTGCCGCGGCTACCACTGAAATGGGGAACGCTCAGAAGGCAGCGGCAGTTAAAGCAATCTTTGGTGAACGTGCTATGTCAGGCATGTTGAAATTCTTGTCAAAAGGCGGAGTTGCTAAGATTAGAGAATTGCGTCAAGAGCTCGACAAAGCCGATGGCACTGCCGCTAAAATGGCTAAAGAGCGCCTCAATAACCTCAGCGGCCAATTAAAGATTTTAGGTTCAGTAATGTCTGATTTGGGTATTTCAATCGGTAATGTGCTGTTGCCGCCTTTGACTTTGATTACACGGGGACTGGCTGCTGTACTTGGTCCGATTGGGCGCTTGGCTGTCGCCAATCCAATTGTCACTAAAACCATTGTCGGACTCGGTGCTGCCTTGGTTGGTGTTAAAGTGGTCTTACCGTTGGTCGCCCTTGGTGTTAAGGCACTGGGCGCGGCGATTATGGCTAATCCAATCGGCTTAATTATTGGCGGTATCGCCATTGGCGCAAGTTTAATTATCCAATATTGGGAACCAATCTCTGGCTTTTTCGGCAGCCTTTGGGATGGCACCTCTAGTGCCTTTCAAGCTGGTTGGCAATGGATTAAGAAGATATTCTCATTCAGCCCCTTAGGCATGATTATCAACAACTGGAAGCCCATAATGAACTTCTTTGGCAACTTATGGAATTTTATTATCGGTGGGGCGAAGCGCGCCATTGGCTACATAATCAGTAAATTTAATGTTGTGGGGCGTATCTGGAAAGGCATTAAAAGCTTCTTTGGTTTTGGCGGTGATGAGGAAAAGAGTGACGCAAAGAACGCCCGGGCAGATAAGGCGATTAAAGCCGCTCAAGCCACCAGCCCAGCCGGAGCTTTGCAACGTAATCAAAATCAGAAGTCCACAGTCAACAACAACCAGACTATTACCATTAATACTCAGCCCGGTCAGAACCCGGAAGAGATTGCCGAGATGGTTATGCAGAAACAAAAGGAACAGGATAACGACCGCCGACAGGGAGGCTTGTACGATTATGAACCAAGTTATGCTTAAATTAGGTGAACTGAAGTTTGAAGTAGCTACTGCCGCTTATGCCACTTTGCAACGCCAGTGGCGCTTTAACTGGTCAAGCCAGAACCGTCTCCTCAATACTCCGGTCTGGCACTTCTCAGGCCAAGGTGTCCAATCTATTTCTTTAGAGGGTACAGCATACCCCGGTTCAGCCGGGACACTCAGCTTCTTTAATAATATTACCACTGCCGCACAGGCTGGTAAGCCACTATTAATGGTTAGTGGCACGGGCGAGATATTAGGGTATTGGCTGATTAAAGAAGTAACCCAGAAAGACAGCGTCTTTGCCGCTGGCGGTCTACCACGCAAAGTAAAATTTACCCTAAAACTCAACTACTATGGGGAGAATAGCAATGCGCTATAGAACTAAAGACAATGACATGCTCGATGAAGTTTGCTTTAAGTATTATGGCAGAGAATCCGCCGTTATTGATGTCCTTGAAGCTAATCCACATTTAGCGGATTTGGGCTGCAGGTTAACGGCTGGTTTAATTATAGAGCTTCCGGATTTGCCGGAACATGAACAAAACACGATTAGCTTATGGGATTAATATGGAATGTGCTTATACAGTCAAAGCTGATAATCAGGATATCACTGATGTTATTCAGCGCCGTTTAATCAGTCTGGATATAACTGATGAGAACGGCATTACCTCTGACTCCTTAAAGCTCACTCTCCATGATTCCGATAATTTACAACTCCCTAGAAAAGGTGTAAAACTCTATGTGACTGTCGGCTATGCTGGGGCGCTTATTCCGAAAGGTGCATTCACCGTGGATAAAGTAACTTTGTCCGGTCCGCCACCTACCATGACAATTACCGCCCGGGGCGCTAATCTTAGCCGGGAACTCAGAGAACCGAAGAATCGTTCTTGGCATGAAGTCACTTTCGGCGAATTGCTCAATAGAATCGCCAATGAACATAATATGCAGTCTAAGATTCCGGATAATCTTGAAAATATTTACATTCCGCATACTGATCAGACCGACGAGTCGGACGCGCATTTTCTAACCCGACTTGCGGCGGAGCACAACGCCGTCCTCAAGCCCAATGGCAGCTATTTAATGCTGGTCAATATCGGTAAAAATAAGTCCAGCTCTGGACGTGAGTTACCCATGATCATTATTAGAAATACTGAAGTCACCTCTTGGCGGGGTGAAATCCCCGATCGTGACCGCTACGCCTCAGTGGTGGCGACATATACCGATAAAGTTCAAGGCAAAGAAATCACTGTAACTGCTGGCGAAGGTAAACCTGTCTGGAGAATACGGCGGAATTTTGCCGATCAGGACACAGCTAAGGCTGCCGCAGCTAGTCAGTTAAATCGACTTAACAGGCGAAATGCCAGTTTGCATGTAAACATGCCGGGCAAGCCGGAAGTCTCCGCAGAATCGCCCCTGTTAATCACAGGCTTGCGTGACGGCTTTAATGGCAAATGGAGCGCTAAAAAGGTTACCCACCGCTTGACCAGTAGCGGTATGACTACAGCAATAGAATGTGAACCTAAGGAGGGTTGAATTATGACAGATGTGAAACATATCCGCAAACTAAAAAATATCATTCATGAGTATGATCTCGAAGCGCCTGAAGGCTTTTATCTGTTGAGTGTTAAGGAACTATCTTCTATTTACAACGGTGCTGGGCCGGACTGGCTTGGTGACTGGGGGCGGGAAAAGCTTACCTCACGACTGGATTTATTTGAAGCGGCGTTCTTAGTCCATGACTTCGAATATGCCTGCAGTGACCATACTGAGGAAGGCTTTGACGATGCTAATAAACGTATGTGGCAGAATATGCGTAAAATCATTTTTGGTATTTACAGCTGGCGCAAAATCTCTGACTGGGACAATATCGCTTACTGGTTAGTTAAAGCATTTACCGCTTACCGTGCCTGTGCTCGGCTCGGCTGGTCAGCGTGGATGGATTAAAGGAGGCGTTATGGAAAAATCATTTAAAATTATCATCGGAGTGTTTTCATTCTTGAGTACAGTAATTATTGCCATTATCGGCTTTGAGCTACACCAAAATTCCCGAATGGCGGATGCCGAAGTTATTATGTCTGCCCACGGTGTCAGAATTAATCACTTAGAAAAGACTACTGAGGAAATTAAATCAGTCCGTCGGGATGTTGCGGCGGTGCGGGAACAGCTCGCCAGAATCGCCGTTATTCTCGAACAGAACAGCACTAAATACTATAGGAGAGATAAAAATGAATATCAATAAAGCTATCATGATCGTGCCGTTTGCACTGGCACTGGTTATCAGTTCCGGCTGTAATGCCATTCGACATAAATCGTTTCGAGTCGTGACCAGTGGGACTGGCGGCAAGATGACCACCACCGACCCAACTGGCAGCGGTACTCCGACCCCGTCCATTATTATCGGCTCATATTATTCAAGCATTACCACTATCCCCCCGGGTACTAAAGCTAAATATAAAGCCAAGTCTTATGAGCTTTTTTCCGGCAAGGCGCTCTTTGAAGAAGAGATGGAGATCGATACCACTAACGGCAAAGTGGAAGTTACTGAAAAGAAAGTTGAGTATAATGGGGATTGAACATTATGTATTTAACCATGTCTAAAATCAAAGAATGTTTCCTCTCTCTCCTCCTTTTGCTAGAGTCTTCCGGTTTCTTAATCGGAAGGCTCTATCTTCTCTCCTTTGTCGTAATATGTTGCTGTAGGTAGCTCTCTGTTGCTCTACAATGTAAGATATGGGTAAGATTAGAATTTTTGAGTAAGATTTTTTGAGAGTGTGCGTATATTGTAACTTGCTGTTGGTTAAGGTGATATTGATAGGTGTTGCATGTCAAGAGTACATGTAATAATCTGCACTACGGCCAGCTTACCATCAATTAGTTTTTTGCTTGATCTGAGTACGACAACCTGGCATGGATGCATGCCATTTGAGTCTTTTAGAGCACGATACTTTTCGGTGAAATGTTCAGTTACTACATCTGCCGGATTAACTTTAATTTTTTTCACGATAAACTGTTTAGCTATAGGTTTATCAATCGTACAGGCCATTTGACCTGCTGCCGTCCAGACATACCAGTTGTTTCCTTCTTTTACAAGGCTTTCTGCCGGGACCCATAGCGGGTACTGATTGTGTTTTTCAATTGATGAGCAGATCTCCAGCCCCGTAACTTTGGGCATTTTTGATTGCTCCTCAGTTAAATTGCCGAGCGGAATGGTGATGTTGCTTGCAACCAGTTCAATGCGGTCTGAAAAAATTCCTCTTGAATCAAGCCATGCCCCGTGTGGAGTTACTCCGCCGGCCGGGTATACTTTGAAATTGTCGTTAACGCTAAGCTCTCTGGTCAAAGCTTCCGGCAAATGGACTTGAACCCGAACAGGCGATAGAACTGAAATACGCAATACTGGCACAGCGCTTTCCAATGTGCTGCCGGCTGCATAAAAGACTTCTTCTATAACTCCTTTGAATGGCGCTCTTAGGGCGAGGTTATCAAGAGCTTCTCTGGCTTCTTCAACCTCAAGTTTTGCCACTTCAAAGTCGTTTAATGCCTGAAGATATTCATTTTCTGCATCACAATACTGTTTTTCGCTGTACACTTTGCGCTTATAAAGACGATTGTTTCTGCAAAAGTCACGTCTAGCGTCAGCCAAGTCACACTTTGCTTTTTTTAATTTGAAAAGAGCTATTTTAAGTTTAAGTTTTTCTTTCTTATTCCTTAGCTACGGCAATTATGTCACCATGAGAAACGATTCTACCTTGGGTATCGGTTAATTTTCCTTCAACAACCGTGTTTACCGGTGATACGTACTCAATTTGCACGTCGTTCAGAAAACCTAATTTTGCTGTATGCCCTCGTTTGACGATTCCTTGGTAAAAAGTCTTTTGTGGTGCTGTCTTTTTCAGGATTACATAAGGGATTCGGCTGTCTTTTTTTTCTGCTGCACCCATGCTTATAAACCCCAATGACAAAGCAGCAAGCAGAATGTATAATTTTCTCATTATATCTTATGCCTTTTTAGAAAATTAAAAAATTTTATAATTTGTTCTCAACTCTCAGCTTGCTGAAATATACTTCGTTATTATTTCACTTACAATTTAAAAGTACAGTAAAAAAAGTATTGAAAATAATAAAATAAACTAACAAAACATAGTGCTGATGGCTTTTGGAATATATGAAAAAATGAACATTGGCAAATAATTGTGTGTCTTTTTTTGTACCTGTTTAGTTATTTCGAAAGTATTTTATTAGTTCGAATCGTCTAAGAGAAAGGAAATCTTTTATGAGAAATTCGTTGCTCGGTTTACGCAAGCTCGCTCTGTTGCTGCTAGTTGTTGTTCTTAGTATTCCGGTATTTGCGGAATGGCCCTATAAAGACAAGAAAGTTGATGATTTTGCTTCAATGCTGTGTCGCAATTTGATCAAATCAAATGGTACAGTCTGGAATCGTTCAAACCTTATTCCGGGGGGTGTAATAGCCTCAAATAGTGAAGATAGTACGGGGGGAGGCAGTTACTTTGCGCATTGGGTACGTGATGGTGCTTTGGTCATGAATACTTTAGTTGATTTATACAAAAAAAATCACCATGCAATGTACCTTGGCTACCCAATCAGTGAATACTTAAAGAACTACGTTTATTTCATAAGATTTTACTCCTCAAAATCTCTGGGGGAGCACATGACTCCTGCCAAATTCCATATCGACTCAGGTCAGGCTTACTGGGATTGGAGCAGGCAGGACGACGGTCCGGCACTGCGGGCATCAGCATTAGTTGGATTAGCGTTTGAATGCATTTATAAACCTGATAAATCTCTGGGACTTGATGAAGAATACGTCCAGGATGTGCTCTATCCAATAATAAAAGGTGATCTTGAATATACGGCTCATCAGTTTTCTGAAGTCTTTAATCCGGGTAACAGCGAAGGCAAGACTATCAATCTTTGGGAAGAAAGCTACAGCCGTTCATTCTTTACTGAAATATCTCAATTGAAAGCACTGTTGACTGGCGCTGCTCTTGCTAACGACAAGAGCATTGATGACCCGGGTGCAGCCCAATTTTATGTTGAGATGGCTAATAATCCTCTTGATCTTGCCTTAAGGCATTGGAATGATGATTTTTACTACTTTAATCGCGAAATTACTGGCTATACCGCTGGTTTTCAGGATGAATGGAGTCAGCGCGGGATGATGTTGAACGCATCAGTTATGCTTGGCGCCATTTACGCGGATTTTAACAAGGTTCTGGATGTTAATGGGCACATCTATAAGAACCTGCAGCATGATATGCCAGGTTACGAATCACGTACATTTAAATCAATACTGAACAAGATGAATGCTGATTGCGGTTTGTACTTAAACAGTGAAAAGATGCAGCGAACTGTTTATGAAATAGTTAACTGCTTTGCAGCCAATGGCTGTGATACATACTGGATAAACGTAGAAGATGCCAAGACTGGAGTTGGGCCGCTGATCGGACGTTACCCTCAGGATGCATACAACCCCAATGGCAGCGGGCAGGGGAACCCCTGGTTTTTGACTTCACTTGGCTTAGCTGAATACTATTTGAAGCTGGTTGATGAGTTTAAGGCTGAAGGTAGTATAAAGGTGACTAACTTGAATCTGCCTTTCTTCAAAATGCTGCAAGACGGGATTTCAATCGGTACTTATGATACCGAAAGCAATATCGGTAAAGAGTTGTTGTGTTCGCTTGTTTCAAATGCGGAGAAAGTTGTCGCATCAGTGCGTCGGCACTGTGACCAAAACTCGTTGGAAATGAGTGAGCAAATCAACCGGAATACTGGATTTATGGAAGGTGCAACTAATTTGACATGGAGTTACAGCAGTCTGGTACGAGCCTGGCTGGCGTATGACATAGCAAATTAAAAATCCTTTTTTCAAACGGAGCCGTGTCAGGGTTGAGCGGCTCTGTTTTTTTGCATATTTTCGATATCTGAACCTGACAACTGACGTCCGAGTTTAATTTCATCTCCGGGAAATATCATATCATTTTTAGCAGGGATAAGTATTTTCATTCCACGTTTCAAGCCAGCTCCTATAACCGAAGCTGTCGGAGGATGTTCTTCATATAAATTAACTTCTATAGGAAGAGCTTTTTTCTTGCTGCTGACTGTGAACAGATAATAATGTCCGTCCCGCTTTTGAAGAGAAGACATTGGTACACTATGAACCAGTCTTGTTAATTCCGGTATAAGCACCCATACTTTTTCACCCGGTCTGAATTTACGGCGATATTCCTCAAACATGGCTTTTTTACCGTCAACAAGATTGCCATCCGATTCTACCACTATTAACTGGAACGGCTTAATGCCATCTGCTTTCTTAAGCGCATGATATGGAATAACTGATCTTTCCATAATCATATTGGCCGGCTCAACCTCTACTTTGCGAACTGTGAAGACACGTTGTGAAGGTTTGTCCATATGAATTGCAAACTGGTCTTCTGCTATCCATACATACCACTTACCGCGGCTTTTGAAAAGTGCCTGGTTAGGTACCCACATTTGAACGCCGGGCATTTGACGCAGGGTTGCAGATGGTGACATGTATTTGATCTTGGGAAGCTTGTCTTCGTTAGGTTTCAGCTTGGTTTTGGGAATGAGGTTGTTATCAACGAAAAGTACGATACGGTCAGGAAAAATTCCTCTGGGACTAAGCCAGGCGGCTGAAGGCGAGAAATTTCCGGAAGGATATACCATAAAGCGATTATTTACACTCATTAACCCGGTAAGTACTTCATGCATTTTTACAATTATCCGCGCGGGAGAAAGAATACATAGCTTTAAGACCGGGTCGCCTGACTCTACTGAGCTTCCTTCAGATACAAAGTTTTTTTCAACGACACCGTCAAATGGAGCTCTAAGATAACACTTGTTCAGATCCTCTCTTGCTTCAAAAACCTGCAGCCTGGCTACTTCATAATCAGCCTTAGCCTTCAGGTAGTCATTGGTTGCATCCTGAAACTGTTTTGTGCTGTAGACATGACGTTCAAAAAGAGATTTTACACGTTGGTAATCTTCTTCCATGTCTTTCTGGATAAGTTGTGTTTTTTTAAGGTTAAGCATTGCTATATTAAGGCTTAGTTCCTGAGTTGTACTCTTAGCTTTTGCCAGGGCTCTACCCTTGATTACAATCTTGCCGGCATTATTGAAAACACGACCTTGGACCTGAGTGTTGACTGGCACCACATACTTAAGCTGACAGTCCATGCTGAATCCCATTATAATTGCACGTCCGCGTTCTACTTCACCCAGGAAAAATGCTTTTTGACAAATTTTCTTTTTTAAAACTATGTATGGAGTAGTTTTTGTGTCAGCATGAAGAGTAAATGTAGAAAGCATGCAAGCTATTGCAACAAAAATAGAAAGGATAAATTTCTTGTGCATGTTATTTCCTCTTTAAATCAGTAAATCCTCTATAGCAATAATATAGTGCGCTTAGTCGGATTTGTCAGTTTTTTTGATGCAAAATTGCCAATAATAGCATATTCCTTAAAGAAAATTTGTCGGTATACTTTATTTTTTTTCATTCTATTGTAAGTTAATATTTCTGGTTTGAACACTTTAACTATGGAGACCTCTACATATGGGTATGACGATTACCGAAAAGATTCTGGCACATGCCGCCGGACGCGAACAAGTCAAGCCCGGTGATAATATCTGGGTCAAGGCTAATACTTTAATGACTCACGACGTTTGTGGACCCGGTACTATTGGCGTGTTTAAACGTGAATTTGGCGAAGACGCCAAGGTCTGGGATAACGAGGGTGTGGTAATAATCCCTGATCACTATATCTTTACTGCAGATGAAAAATGTCACCGTAATGTTGATGTGTTGCGCAAGTTCGTTAATGAGCAGAACCTGCCTTACTTTTATGACCCTGCCACGGATGCATATTCAGGCGTTTGTCACGTGACTCTTCCTGAAAAAGGACATATTCGCCCCGGTGAAGTTCTTTTCGGTACAGACTCTCACACTTGTACACACGGTGCACTGGGAATGTTTGCTACTGGTATCGGCAATACTGATGCCGGTTTTGTTATGGGTACTGGCAAATTGCTGATTAAAGTTCCGCCGACAATAAAATTCGTTGTAAACGGTAAGTTGCCTAAAGGCGTTACAGCTAAGGATATGATCCTTAAATTTATCGGCGATATCGGTGTTGACGGTGCTACTTACTGCGCAATGGAATTTGCCGGAGACACTATTGAAGCTCTCAGCGTTGAAGAGCGCATGACTATTTGTAATATGGCTATCGAAGCCGGTGGTAAAAACGGTATCATAGCTCCCGATGAAAAGACTATTGAGTATGTCCGTTCCCGCTCATGCAAACCGTTTAACTGTTTCTTCAGTGATGACGATGCTGATTACAAAGCGGTTTACGAGTACAAAGCTGAAGATTTTGTTCCGGTCGTCGCACTTCCATTTTCTCCGGACAACATGAAGACTGTTATAGATGCTGCTGACGTTAAAATTGACCGTTCTTATATCGGTTCATGTACAGGCGGAAAACTCACGGACTTCATTTTCGCTGCAGAAGTTTTGAAAGGACGCAAGGTTACTGTTGATACATTTATTGTGCCTGCTACTGCTGAAGTAGCTGATGCTCTGAACAAGATCAGCATTGACGGCAAAAGCCTGGCTGACATCTTTATTGATGCAGGTTGTCTTGAAATTGCTGAGCCTTCCTGTGCAGCATGTCTTGGCGGTCCGATTGACACTTTTGGTCGTTGCAATCAGGCTGAAGTTTGTGTCAGTACAACTAACCGTAACTTCCCCGGACGTATGGGGTCTAAGGATTCTCAGACAATTCTGGCTTCTCCTTACACTGCCGCGGCGTCCGCTATTACCGGACATTTGACAGACCCACGGGAATACCTTAAATAAGCGGCTGAAAAGGAGAATTCATAATGGCTAATATTATTAAAGGCAAAGTATTTGTCGTAGGCGACAATATTGATACTGACCAGATTATTCCGGCTCAGTACCTCAACCTGGTCCCTACTATCAAGGAAGAATATGAGAAGCTCGGCAGCTATGCGTTGGTAGGCCTGCCGGATGAACACAAAATCCGCTACATTGCGGAAGGTAAAATGAAAACAGAATACCAGATCGTGGTTGGCGGCAGCAATTTTGGCTGTGGTTCAAGTCGCGAACACGCTCCTATCAGTCTCGGGGCTGCTGGGTGTAAAGTGGTTATTGCTAACTCATTTGCCCGTATTTTCTTCCGTAACTGCATCGCTACCGGAGAAGTTTTCCCTGTTGAAATGAATGACCAGCTCAACAAAGAACTGAAGACCGGTGACGAAGTTGAAGTAGATTTGGATAACAACACGGTAAAAGTTGTTGCATCTGGCGAAACCCACCAGTCACGCGACCTTGGTGCGGTAAAAGAAATTATTAATGCCGGCGGTATTTTTAACTATGCCAGAAAATCAGGAATGATCTAATAATCGTTCTGTTTGATTGATATTCAATCTCCCTGAATAGAAATTGTTCAGGGAGATTTTTTATTTTGTGTAGAAACAGAAATTACGCTAATACTGACAAAATCAGCGTCCTATTATTTCGCCCATGCGGATAGTAGTTTCTAACCCGTCCTTAGTATTTTTCAGGATATCCGCGGCAATTTCTACTTTGTCGCTGTCGATAATCAATGCCACCGATGACCCTCCGAAGCCGAAATACCCCATTTCATCACCTTTATTGACGTGATTTTCAGGCGTATAAGTTTCGACAATATTGCCGATCATGGTTGCCCCTACCGGACAAACCAGCATGGTTCCCTTATCATCAGTTTCAAGCAGACAGTATTCTCTTTTATTCTCGCAGAATGCACGGGCAAAATTAGGATTGACCGCATATGGAGAAACTGAATAGTAGCAACCTCTTATGCGCTTGGCGGCAGAAGCTTTACCACTGTATGGAAAATGAAAACGGTGGTAGTCATTTGGTGCCAGACGAATGATAAATATGGCAGCATTTCGATGTTTTTCAGCAAGCTTTTCAGAACCCAGGAATTTTGCAAGGGTAAATTTGCTGCCCTTAACAAAGAACTCGCTAATTTCATCCAGATTCTGGAATGCCAGCACTTTCCCGTCTGCAGGGGAAACTATGCCTGATTGAATTCTACGAGCACTGGGTTTTAGTTTCCGAATAAAAAAATCATTGAAAGAGTTAAATTCATCAATCGGCTGCAGTACTTCAGTCATGTCGATGTTGTACTGCTCGACAAAAGGGGCAATATTCTTTTTTGAACTGCTTCTGGACATCAAGTGACCATAGAAGGAAGAAAGAAATTTGCGCTTGACCAGCATGTGCAGCGGTAACGATCCCAGCGGATTATGGTAAAGGAATTTCAAGTAAAATTCACCGGGAGGTTTTTCTATTTTAATTTCACTGCTTTCACGCTCGATATATTCAATTTTTTTCATATTTATCCTATCCAATCAAATAATTCGGGAAAATTTAAATAAATATATTTAAACCACTTAAATTAGTGTTCTTCTGACAGGAAAGCAAATTAAGTTTACCGAAACCATTAATCTTCATAAGAGATTGAATTTATTTCCACATTACTTGTGAGCTTAACATTTACTTGTACAACTTGAGAATTCAGTTTTTTGGAGTAATTTACTTATTGTATGCAAAATGTTTAACAGCGGGAATTCAGCATGAAAAAAGGCGAGATCGTCACTAACTCTATTCTAAAAGACGAATATTATCAGGTTCAGTTTTATGTACCGGAAATTTGCCGTGAAACGCGGCCGGGACAGTTTGTACATGTTAAAATAGCTAACCTAAGGGATCGCATATTGCGGCGCCCTTTCAGTATCAGTGATGTGTCTGAAGATGGATTGCTGACAGTTGTTTACAAGGTTGTAGGTGAGGGCACTAAAGTTCTGGCAGAACTAAAACCGGGAGAAGTTTGCGACCTGATGGGACCTTTAGGCAATCCTTTTTCCGTACCGGCTGAAGACGAATTTCCAGTGATTGTTGCAGGTGGTTACGGTTCTGCCGCAACTTATTTGCTGGCTGAAAGAGCACCGACAAAAGGTGTGCTGTTATTGGGAGCCCGCTCACAGAACGATTTGATATTGACAGATAAATTCGCGGCAGCCGGATTCGATGTGCGTACTTCAACAAATGATGGCTCAGAGGGATACAAAGGATTTGTAACTGAGCTTATACCGCAGGTGCTGGAGGAGAATCAAGGAAAGAAAATTCGCTTCTATGGTTGTGGTCCTACACCAATGTTGCTTGCTTTAGCCAAAATACTGCAGGACAAAGGATACAATGATGGCGAACTTAGCCTTGATCATTTGATGTGCTGCGGAGTCGGAGCGTGTTTTGCGTGTGTCGTCAAAATAAAAGATGATAATCCGGATGGCTGGCGTTACGCGAGAACCTGTAAAGAGGGCCCGGTTTTTAAAGCTTCAGATGTTTACGTAGGAGAATAATAATGGCTGATCTGACTGTAGATTTAGGTAAATTTTCAATAAAAAATCCTGTGATGACTGCGTCCGGTACCTTCGGATATGGTTTTGAGTATAAGGATTATTATGACCTAGACAAGCTTGGCGCTGTTGTGGTTAAAGGGATCGCAATGAAACCGAGTCATGGCAATCCGACTCCGCGAGTTGCCGAAGTGTCCAGTGGTATGCTCAATGCTATCGGATTGCAGGGCCCAGGTGTGGATAAGTTTCTTAACGGTAAGGAATATATGCCGTTTTTGCGCACAACCGGTGCTACTATAATCGTTAATATTTGGGGCAAAACTATTGACGAATACCGTGAAGTTGCGGCTCGCCTTGAAGCTGAAAAAGATGGTATAGCAGCGCTCGAAATAAACATTTCCTGTCCAAACGTGAAAGAAGGCGGTGTGGCTTTTGGCACAGACCTGAAGCTGGCACATAAGGTTGTATCAGAAATCAGAAAAGTAACTTCTATTCCTCTGATCACTAAATTAAGCCCGAATGTGACATGTATTTCCGACTTCGCACGTTCTGTTGTTGATGCCGGAAGCGACATGGTTTCTTTGATAAATACTTTGACCGGAATGGCAATTGACGTGGAAACTCGTCGCCCGAAGATCGCTAATTTAACTGGTGGTTTAAGTGGCCCTGCTGTTAAGCCGGTAGCTGTTCGCATGGTTTATGAAGTCGCTCAGGCTGTAAATGTGCCGGTTATCGGCATGGGGGGAATTATGACTGGCCTGGATGCTGTTGAATTCCTGTTAGCAGGAGCCAGCGCGGTAGCTGTTGGAACAGCGATTTTTGTTGATCCGCACGCACCTTTAAAGGTAGCAGAGGGAATTGACGAATATCTTGAGCACCACGGCTGTAAATCCGTTAGTGAAATCATCGGCGGTATGATTCGATAATACCTTACTTGGAGCTTCTGACTTATTTGGGAAAACAACTCAGGTAAAACATTGTCAGGCGCTCTCCAAATACCATCCATAGATAGGTGCCGGCAGCCAGAAAAGGCCCGAATGGAATGGCGGTTTTGATGCTTTTGTGCTTATAAAGCATTATGCCAAGCCCGGCAACAGTACCTGCCAGAGAACCGAAAAGCAGAGTAAAGAACGCTCCTTTCAGTCCTATGCATGCCCCCACTGCCGCAATATATTTGACATCACCCCAACCAAGCGCGTCACGTTTAAAAATCATTTTGCCGAATATCGCAAACGATGCCATGAAGGCGGCGCTTAAGCAAAGACTGGCAAGGGAAAAAAGAAAAGCGTGAAAATGACTTCCGGTATGCCATATCCTTGGGAAAATTGTTGCTATAACCAGCCCCAGTAACATCGCCGAGTAGGTTGTTTTATTTGGTATTATGCGATGTTCGTAGTCGATGAAGGCAGTTGTAACTACCAGCATTGTTAAGCCAAAATAAACGAATAAAACCGCTACTGGCTGACGATCCAGAGCTACTTTATAAAACAGGACAAAAAATAACAGTCCGGTTAACAATTCTACAAGGAAATAGCGTGGTGGAATTTTACATTTGCAATTGCTGCATTTGCCGCGCAGAGCCAGCCAGCTCAAAAGTGGTATATTTTCATACCAGCGAATCTGGTGTTTGCACAAAGGGCAGTGCGACGGTGGAGTTGATAATGATTTCCCGGCAGGAATACGGTAAATGCAAACATTTAAAAAACTGCCTATACAGCAGCCAATAACAAAAGACATAAAATACCAGAAAGGCATCATTTGCGGAAGAAACGGATAAGAGCCGAAATCAGGCATTAGCTATTTCCTTTTAGCGTTGGGATATTGTGGTTTCGAGAGCTTTGCGCATTGCAGCGACGGGGGCATCCAGCCCGGTCCATATGTTGAATGATTTTGCCCCTTGGAAAAGCAGCATGCTTCTGCCGTCAGCTACAGGTAGCCCAGCTTCTCTGGCAGCCCTTTGGATAGGGGTTTCTTTATAAATAGTATCATAAACACAGATATCCTTAATCAAACTCAATGGAATCGGCGGCGGGTCATCAGGATTGAGTCCCAGGCTGGTTCCTTGTATTAGAACATCTGATTTTTCTATAAATTCTTTGAGCAGTTCAGTTTCACTGAGACTGCAGCACTCATAGCTGCTTTCAGGATAAGCCGCTCCCAGTTTGCCCACCAACATTCCGGCTTTTGCCGCTGTGCGGTTGGCAAAATACATTGCGGCCGGGTGCTGTGCGGCTAAGTGATAAGCCACTGCCTGTACTGCTCCGCCACAACCGACGAAGAACAGGGTCGCGCCCTCGACATCAAGGTCAAAGTCTGATTTCAAGGCTGCCTGCAGTCCGTAGCCGTCAGTTGTGTCGCCGTGAAGCTTGCCGTCTTTTACAGTGACGGTATTAACACTTTGGGATAATTTTGCGCTATTGGAAATTGAGTCCAGAAATGGTATGATGGCCTGTTTGTGCGGCACAGTAATATTAAAGCCCAGCAACTGTTTGCGGGCAAATTCGACAAATTCCTGGAGCTCATCTGCTTTGACATGTACTTTGCCGTAAGGACTGCCCAACCCGTAAGCCTCAAATCCCGCGTTTTGCATTTGCGGGGACAGTGAATGCGCAATAGGGTCGCCAATGACTGCATATCTGATATTTTTATCTAAAATTTCCATAGCTGTACATTAAGGGCGAAAGCATTATTTTTCCAATTTTTTGGATATTAATATTTCAAAATCAGAATTCTAGTATTTATAATGAAACGGTGTTGCGATTTCTGCAAATGAGTGTATAATCGACCGGAGAGAGAAGAAATCTTATATTCTAGCTAAAAGGGAAAATATTCAAAATGCTGAATTTACTTCGGCAAAAGCCAATGCGTCTGGCTGTTGCATGGTTTGTGAACTCGCTTGGGTTTTCAATCATTTATCCATTTTTGCCATTGTATCTCCATAATAACCGTGGTTTTGACATGTCGACAGTCGGGCTGATTTTTCCGGCAATGGGTGTAGGTGTGGTTCTTGGCCCGCCAATATCCGGTTGGCTGGTCGATCACATTGGAAGGCGTCTGATATTGGTTGGCGGGCCAATTCTGCAGGACTGACTTTTGTTGTTCTGGCATTGATGGCGGCTTTTGATGCATCATTCTGGGCTTTTGCTTTTGTTTTAATGATAGCAGCATTTTTCGGGACTTTTTTCAGAATGCTTCAGATGCCTATCTTACAGACTTAACTACTTTGGAAGAACGTCCCATGGCATATAGTATAATAAGAATTGGGACGAATATTGGCTGGGGAGTAGGACCAATGCTGGGAGCATTTTTAGCCAGGACACCATTTACTCTTTTGTTCGGTATTACGGCTACATTGCTTTTTGCCGGTGGAATTTTTATTGCTTTTACTTGCCCTGAGGTTAAAGGAACTGTTGAAAAAGAACCGCTTAACACTCCTGAGTTTAACTGGCGATATTTTCTGAAAGACAGACGTTTTTTATGGTTTACGATATCAAGTTTTTCTTTATACTTTTTGATGTCACAGTTATATTCTGTTTTCTCAGTTTTTGCAACAGGTATTGGTGGAATAAATAAGGATCAGCTCGGCGTAATTTATTCTATCAATGGTTTGGTTGTGGTATTTCTGCAAATGCCTTTTACTCGAATCTTAGACCGCATGAAAATGACTATGATGTTTCGCCTTGGTGGTGGGGCACTGGTTTATTTTGCTGGTTTTATGATGGTTGCTGTTTGTTCCGGGTTTTATTAATTTGCCAGTGCGGTGGCTTTGATTACAATTGGTGAGATAATAACCCAGCCAGCGATTTACGCTAGCGTCAGTGCAATGGCAAAGCAAGGAACCGTGGGGCGGTATATGGGGATAATATCTTTAGTTCGTGGAGTTGGCTATGCAATTGGGCCGTGGTTCGTGTCAGTAATGTTTCAGAACTATTTTGAGAGTCCGTTTATATTGTGGAGTATATTGGCTTCTTTCGGCCTTGCTGCTTCAGTCGGCTATTACTTGTTGGGAGTTTTGGCGTCGAAAAAAGCAAATTGGAATTCTGACTTTGACGAAATTATTGATGTTGTTTAGTATTGTGTTTCAACATAGACAGGATATAGTTCAATATTGAAACATGGTAATTAAAGGGCTGAGCATATGGACTCCGGTTGGCACAGAATTAGCAAGGAAACAGTTTTCAAAACCTCGATATTTAACCTGTTGCGTGAGGATTCCAGAAATCTTCGCACGGGGGCAGAGCAGAGCTTCTTCTACTTTGAGTGCATTGACTGGATAAATGTAGTTGCCATAACTACTGAAAACGAAATTATCCTGATAGAACAATACAGACATGGCTCTGACAGAATAGAGCTTGAAATCCCAGGCGGAGGGCTTGATCCTGCGGATCCGGATCCGGTTTTCGGCGGGGCCCGTGAGCTGATGGAAGAAACCGGGTATCAGGGTGAAGATGGCAGAATTATTGGTCAAGTTTGTCCCAATCCTGCCATTCAGGGAAATACTTGCTATACTGTACTTTTTGAGAACTGTAAAAAGATTTCTGAGCCTCAGATGGAAGAAACAGAATCAATAAACACCGTACTCCTGCCGCTTGACCAACTGGATCATTTAATCGATTCAGGTAAAATCCGGCATGGCCTTGTACTCAATGCGCTATCCTTTTATGAACGCTCCCTTCGAGAAGCTGAGTGACATTAAAGTCAATGTTCTTAAAATTCCATCAACGCGTTCAAGACGTTAGGTACTGTTTCCTTAGGGGTGACTCTGTACCAGGCATGGGTAAGTATTCCGGCTTCATCTATCAAAAAGGAAGAACGAATAATCCCAAAAAAAAGTTTGCCGTATAGTGATTTTTTGTCCCAGACACCATAAGATTCAGCAACGTTGTGCTCTGTATCTGCAAGCAGCTTGAAGCCGAGGTTGTGCTTATGGTCAAAGCTATTTTGACGTTTTACAGAGTCAGGGCTTATGCCTATTGGAATGACACCTTTGGATTTAAAAATCTGTGAAGAATCACGGATGCTGCAGGCCTGAGTAGTGCAGCCCGGAGTGTTAGCTCTCGGGAAAAAAAATATCAAAACTTTCAGTCCACGAATTTTGGACAATTTTACAGGGTTGCAGTCCTGATCTAAAAGCTCGAAATCTGGTGCCATATGACCGGGGAACAATTGAGCCATTACAAATCCTCCTCATGATAGAATTGAATAACGCTATAATTCAATTTATGACTTGAAGGAATAAAAGTCAACGGCTCATTCAATTACATGGAAGTTATTTGCTGTCTTTCATTTCGTTAACGATGCTTCCTAGAACCGAAGCTCCCGCCTGAATTAGCTGTCCGGTATCAGCGTGAACACCTACCGAAGTGCTTGATTTTGTTGTGGTTTTTGAGTAACTGTTGCCTGAAAATGATTCATGGCTATGTGAAGATTTGCTTACAGTCCAGTCTTTACCAACCTTTTTGCCGAAGGCTGACCCGATGACTCCAGCCTCTTTTATAGCATTTCCAAAGTGTGGTTTTTCATTGGATACCCCTGAAGACACGGTGTTAACCGTGCCGTTTACTACACATTGATCCGATTTTGAGGTTGTGTTCTTTTGAGGAGAAGTTTTGTTGCTGGCATTGTCAGTAGATGATTCTTCAGTAACAGTTTTTACAGAACCTGTTTCTTCAGGGTTTAGAGATACGGAAATTGCGGCCGGGGTAATTTATAGGTTTCGCCTCTGGATTCCGCCATTACATAGGATGCGAGTCCGTTGGCAACTCCTTGATTGGCGCTTCCAAAAAAGTCGCCACTTCGAATTCCGTTATTTGTGGCGTCAATTACGGCATTTTCAGGACAGTATACTCTTTTTATAACAACATCGCATTGCTTGTATCCATCTTTGAAAAGGGAAACTATATGGGACTGAGTACAAGGCAGGTTCAAATTAGCCGGCGTAACTCCAGCCTCTTTGCCGTCTACAAAAATATTTGCACCGGCAGGGATACTTGATACAGGCACGGATTGGTGCTTGGTATAGTTGAACGATTCACAGCCGCAGAGCAGAAGCAGTGCAGACAGCGTAAGAAGTGATAGAGAGTGTTTCATCTTTTGTGCTCCGAATGTATATTCCATTTGCTTAAAAGAACTAATATACCTGCAGAGAAACATCTCCGCAAGCATGATTTGGGCAAGATTATGTTACATTTTGCTAAGATTTAGTGTATCTTGGCTGATCAGGCGTTATGATCTCTATTTTTGCTTAATGCATAAGTTTCTGATTTAAGGAAATCCATTAATTCTTTTGTCGAGTTAAAGCTTTTGCACTTTTCCGCAGATATAGTTGGTCCAATTTTTATTGGGAGTTTGTGGTTGCATGCGCGATTGCATTCGCGTGCGAGCCACAATGTTCTAAGGGCTGGTTTTATCTTACCTAAAAACTGGAAAAATTTACTGTTATGCCCTTCAAAGAAGACACACTGAACAGGGCATTTTCCGCTCCTGATAATCATTCCCACGCCTTCGGGCCATTCTTTGTCAATGACTCTTTTTTCACCTTTGTCATAAGCTGAAACTTCCCCTGCCGGGAATATTCCCAGAGCGTGACCTTTTCGGACCCATTTTAGAGCGTCCCTTACTCCACTGAAGCTTTTCCGTGAAGAGTTTTCGTTACCGAAAGGATCAACCAGAAAGAAGTGCTCTTTCAGTTTCGGGATTCCTCCCAGAATGTAATTAGCCATCAGTTTAGCATCCGGTCTTACGCGTTTTAGTAGTGCCAGTAAGGCTATTCCGTCAATTGCGCCGTAGGGATGGTTGGCTACTACAATCAATGGGCCTTCTTTGGGAATGCGTTCAAGGTCCGAATCTGTAATGTCAAGTTTGATATTCATGACATCTTTGTGCAGCAGCTTTTCCGCAAAATTTTCATCTGATTTCAGGGCACAGGCACCATTATATATTTTATCAATTTTACTAATACCCAGAATAGCAAACAGAAGCGGCTGTATCAGCTTAGCCAACGGCTTGGGCAATGTTTTTTGTAAGCTGTTCCCGAGTCCTTCATTGACAATCTTTCTCTCCATTAAATATCTCCAATTATGGTAGGGTTTTGCGAGGTCACAGCTAAGCTAATGGAACAGTTTTTAAAGAAAAATTCAGTATTTTTCGATTTAAAAGAATGCTGCATAAGTTGTTCTGTGAAAATGCTTTTTGTGAAATTAATGGAAAAGATAATATTTGCTCCTGTTTTCCTATCTTGTAAATATTTAATTTAGTTGTAAAAGGTAAAAATACAACAGTGAAGTAATTATTAAAAGATTCATATTTGCGGTGTTCAATATTTTTAGTTTCAGGTTTTATGTTAGAATCTCTATAAAAGCGCAAAAGGGTGAGGTTATAAAAAATCCGGTTCGTACATCTCATACGAACCGGAAATAATGGAGGTTACTGAAAGATGGGAACAGCTATGAATTAACCCATTCCCAAGCTTCATCTTTTTCATCTGGAGAAAACAGTCTGGCTTTAATTTCAAATATGGATGAAATAAGTGTGAAGTACATTTTCATCCAGAGTTGAGTTGTTACTAGAGCTATTTTTCCGATTTTATCGCGGTATTCCAGCGCCATTTTTATATCCTGACGCAGGAGTTTCATTTCAGGTACGGGGACATCTCCTGCTACCATGTAAAAATCTACCCGATCATTGGCCTTGAATTTTTCCTGCATCCTTCCCAAAACTTTGCAGAACTCTGGTTCGGTAATTGGTCCGTCGCATTTCATAGCCAACAATTTGGGATTATCGGTCTGGATAAGCTCAATCATGATCAGACTCCTCATTTAATTTTTTGGAAGATGATTTTTAAAGTTTTGCCAGGCAGACTGCGGTGTGAGAAAGTCTGTAAAAGTTGAAATGTCAAAATGCAGTATTATCGCAAATGTCTTCTAATATATATTATACAGTAAAAAGCTTTAGGTTTCATCATTTTAAGCGTGAATGAATGCGAAAAAACAGGAAATTTGTAGAATATTGCTTATAGAATAGGAGAAAACAAAAAAACAGACCAATCATTGCATTTTGATCGGCCTGTACAGTTACTCAATCTGAATAGTTTCTATTTAAGCTTGTATTTGACTGAAACTACAGCTCTCACGGATTTTTCAATGGTAGAGGTATCGTAATTACCATAAGATGACGCGGTAGTGTCATTGGGTTGATTTACCTGAAATATTCCTTGAGATGCTTTGACTATTTTACCTAAAGAAGCTCCGCCGCGAGTGGCAATAGCCTTAGCACGCTGAGCAGCATCGGATGTGGCTCTCGATAGTAGATCTAACTTAACCTTGTTCAAGTCCGTGACGTAAAAATAAGGGCCGTCGACTTCGAGCATAATTCCTTTGATGATTAAGTCCTGTATCGAAATCGAGCTCTTTTTGAGCAGCTCAACGTTTTTACTGCTGATATTAATTCTCTGAAAAACTCTATATTGTCTGGGTTTTACTTCTATGTACTTGGCACGTGTTTGATCATAAACAGTTTTAGTATTGATTTTTGCGGGTTTTAACTCAATTTGTCCTGTTTTAAAGCCGTCTTTAACTAGTTGATTTTTTACTGCTTTAACTTTAACTTTCAGGTGCTGAAAAGCTGTTTCTACTTTTTCATTTTTGTTTTTAACTGTAATCGTCATATTTCCAAAATCAGAAGTGACCGGAATTTCCGTAAATCCTTTCACTGAAATTGTGTCTGCCTGTTCAACTTTAACAATAAAGCGTGATATAATACAAGCGCTGATGACCATGCCGGCAGTAAAAATCAGGCATCCTAAAACAATTACAAATTTTTTTCTCATCTCTTTTCCCGGATAGTGACAATTTTCTGATATTTTAAACGAATTTAACGCCTTTTCAAAGCATTAAAATTAGTCTACATCCCAAACTTGTCCTGTCAAGGAATAAATATTATCTATCGTCTTTAGTTGAAGTATATATTTGTGGTTTTATGGCGCCCGGTTTAAGTCGTAATCCTGTTTAAGAATTTCATTTCTTGATATATTGGCATTGGCACCGCAAGATTTACGTATTTTCAAAACCGGAGGTAAGTAAACATTTTGTGTATTGTTTTTAAACATTTCCGGTTTTTTTGTTATGTCCAGAAAGATTTCTGCTAATTTTTTGCCCATTGCTTTTCCATGGCCAGTCGATGGAAGTGAAAGGAGTGTCGACGACATTTGAGAAAAAACTGCCGTATATAGCAACAAGTGCCAGCCGTTTATGACCAAGAGATATAAGGTGTTTTGTTGCCATAACTCCTGCTTCCACTTCATCTACAAGCAACTGCGTACCTTTAAAACCGTCAACACGGCGTTGAACCGTTATTACGGGTATATTTTTTATACTGTTGGCTATATTTAGAAAACTATCTAAGTCTTTACGCTTGCCGGACCACATCAAAGCAATACCATTGCTGCCTTGGTCTAATACGCAGTCGATGCTTCCTTTTAAATAATCAAGATCGTACTTTGTAATTAGAGCATTTCCTAAGGCGTTGTTCTGCATTAGATTCAAAGGAAATGCACGGGTTAATTGTATGTAAAACAGGTAAATAAAGACTGGGGACAAATAAATGGAATACGGCATCAATGATATTATAGCGGGGCAGTACAGGAAGAAAAACGCTAAAGTACTGCTTTATATTCACAAAAAATAATATCTGTTATTTAGGTAAATAAGGTTTTTAAACAAAGGGAGTTGAGGTGCTTTTCTCAGCTGCCTTTATATGTTTTTAAATTATTTTCCCCATGACAGGAAAGTGAATTCGTGAGAATTGCTTGGGGATTTAATCCTTTTCAGAATGGTATCGGCTGCCTGATAACCCATCAGGTGTGCCGGCATTGGGAAAGCTTGAAAGTTGAAAGGCAACCTTGACGCAGTCCGGGAGACTGAATATTTTCCCCTTCGGAATGACTTTCTTTTGAATTCTTTCGAAATGCCTGATGGCAAATTCTGCCCTGTCTTTGCGATACTGATCTTCAGTTCTACACCCGCAAAACAGGCTTAACGCGAGAGCCACACCAGTGGCCATCAAAGTTGTTTTCTGCATATCCCATTTCCTTTTACTGCAAAAAATAATAAAAATATTAATTGATTTTTCGTTTATAATCCAAAGCGCTCACGAAGAGCGTAAATAAAAAAGGGATATTGCATCCCCTGAACTGTCGAGAACAATTTAGATTATATGACATTAAGAGTTAAAAATCAACAACTGTATGCTTAAAAATTATGAAAATAATATGATTATAACAAAATAATAGTTAGATTGTTATTTTTTGTTTGTTTGTATTTATTATTGACAAATAATTTTATTATTATGTGATTGTTTATTTATAAATATTTGTTTGTTAAATACCTGAATTTATTTTTCTATTTTATTTGTATAGTTTTATATGATATTTTATTCTTGTTTTATAACTATGTATAGGCTCATTATAGAAAGTGTTATTTTTAATATTGTTTAATTGTATGCTATATCAAAAAATAATTATATCGGATATCTAGTCTCGTAATACTTTATAATTGACTCTGTGTATATGCTGTTAAGCTCAACTATTTTCTTATCCCATGAAAACTCTTCAGCGCGCTTCAGGGCACCTGTTGCCATCTTGTGGTGTAAGTCTTCGTTGTTGTATAACTTATGTATATTTGCAGCAATATCGTTTTCTATCTGTTTAGGAGTTTTTGCTAGGATTTTAATACCGCATGAATCATCAATTACATGGGATAAACCACAGTTTTTCAGGCAAATAACTGGCAGGCCGCATGAGATTGCCTCAAGGAGTACTGTTGAAGTTAGGTCTTTTATGCTTGTTACGACCATCAGGTCGCTTTTTCCCATAAGATTGATAGTGAAGCCACCCGTGCCATTTGCAGTGTTTCTGGATACCTAGTTTAGTTGCCAGTTTTTCCATTTTAAGGTCAGGCTACCGTTGCCAAGGACGTTTAAGTTATAATTAACTCCATCTGTTCTGGATAAGGCATTTAGTAGTATGTTAAGGGCTTTGTTGATTCCAAGCCTCTTGCATGTTTTACGTGAGCTGAAATCATTTTACCGGGACAAATTCTTTTGCCTTTTTAATGTCTTCTTTCTGATTCCTGGTTTTCAAACTAACAACTTTACGCTGTCCATTTAGCTGATACCTGAAATAATAAGTTCCATTTTCTATCTTCTGATAAACGGTGCCTGTTTCCCATTTTACTTTCTTTCCCGCCATAAAATCTGCTGCTTTTCAAATATATCGAATATAATCCATATTTTGAGCTTTGAAATCTGAAGTGGTACTAGACGGTACCTTTTAGGTGTGTTTTGAGGTAAAAAATGGTGGAGCATATCGGACTTGAACCGATGACCCCCACACTGCCAGTGTGGTGCTCTAGCCAACTGAGCTAATGCCCCATTTCATTTTCATGAGGCATTAGGTTACATCTTTTGAAATGAAAATCAAGCTGGACTGTGAAAAAAAGTTTAATTATTTTAGATTAAACATCAATAACATTTGTTGGAAGAATAATTAATAAGATACGTTGAATGGATTTTGTTTTTATTATAAAGGACTGTTGCGGGAAGTTTTAGTCAGATATGAAAGTCTCTGCTTAATGTCGTTTTATATTCGTTAAATATAGATTGCCAGTTTTGGTGGTAGTTGCTTATTGAAAAATTACTTCGGTATGAACTGGCTGCATTTAATGCCATTTCTTTTCTTTCAGTCTGCTCATTGATTAACTTTAATATGCATTTTAGGATGAGGCTCGGGGCAGGGCGGTCTATTAATATGCCTTCGTTATCATTTATTATTGATGGAATTTCGCCTACAGCTGTAGCTATAGGAACGCAACCTGAAGCCATAGCTTCCAGAAGAACCAGCGGCTGTCCCTCAATTCTGGATGGTAATATGAAAATATGACTTTGTCTGTATAACTTCTGCTTTAAGCTGCCGTAAGCTCCTGGAACATGTTTTAATGTGACTTGACTGGACAAGTTTATTTCATCGATTGCCTGTTTTAAATAACTGTGGCAGTTAAAGTCTTCTGAATATCCGCATTTCATCTCTTTCACGCACAGAATAGCCTCAACTTTGATTTGAAGATTAAGCTTTGAGAGTTGATTGATTGTATCAATATATTCAATAAAGCCTTTACTTGGAATGAGGTTGCTTAAAAACAGAATTTTAATGCTGTTTTCATTATGTTTTTCAGATATTGCATCAAGTTCCAGGGGATCTATTGTGCTGGTGTTAGGAACAATTCTGATGTTATCTGGAGAAATGCCTTGTTTTATCAAACTGATTTCCTGGCTGTTACCAAGAACCGTTATAACTTCAGCAGGGCGTAAAATCCAAACAAAAGTTTTGGACAAGATGCTCTGAGTTGTCCAGTTGGTAAACCAGTGTCCATGCAGCGATATTATACCATAGTGATTTTTTCTGATTCGAAGCAGCAGCGAGTACCATATTCCTATCCTGAGAAATGTCATCCAGCTCTGTCCTAAATTCAGGTAGACAGCTGTAGGTTTATAAAAAAGGAGACGTAAAAGATAAGTCCATAATTTTACAGTTTGCCAAACAAATTTAATTACACATATCGGCATTTTAATTGATGTGCGATCATAGCCTTTTAATTGAAATGACCTAACTGTAAATTCTTCCTGCCTAGACAAATAGTTAATGATTTGCCCTGAAGCAATTTGCTGTCCGGTTGGGCTGGAAGTTACCGGATAAATCATATGTATAGTCTTTATTGTTTTCTTTGGCATGCTTTTTTTAATTTTTTGCTATGATGAAACAGACTTGGTCACCTTGTTGAATTTTATTAAGATCAACTGCTTGTTCTTCGTAATTTTTCTTTTGTTTGTTTGTTATTGGTAAATGATCATTAAGCGCTATCCCCTTGGAATATTTTTTACTGCCAATGAATTGAAATGCATTTGAGTCAAATTTGACCTTTTTAGCTACAGCTCCGTTATTCCTGCAAAGAATCTTTATCGCTTTTAGAGACGGAATAAAAATATGTCTTGGAGCATCAATTTGAACCCAGTTGTGGCGATAGTGTTTCCAAGCCCAGTTCACAATCGGAACCCGGAGGAGAATATGCCCACCCGGAGCTATACTGCTGCATAGTTTATTGAATGCTTTTTGAGGATTCGGCATGTGTTCAAAAGAATGATTGAGTATTATTAAATCATATTGACCGTTGAGTTCCTCTAGCTGGCATTTTTTGATTTGAATATGTTTATTCTTACCCATGAAGTTGTTTTTTTGAATAAATGGATCCAGCCCTGTCAGGTTCTTAAAACCGAGTGAGTCAAGAAAAAGTAAGAAATTGCCTGGACCACAGCCTACATCAAGAATTTTGCAGTCATGAGCTGGGTTTATAATTTTCTGTATCCATCTAAAAGCAGCAGTATTGCAGTTAGCGCCGATTTTTTCGACTAAAATTTTGCCGAGGAAGTTCTTTTTTCCGTAACTATGATGGTCTCTTTTCAGTCTTAGTGAATTCCGCAAAGACGCAATGAATTTTATTTTCGAGTTGTAGTATGAATCAGGGTAGTACATTCCGAGGTTATCAGGTATTGAGCAAATCTGCAGCGTTTTACAGGCTGAGCATTGAAAATAATCAAAGCTGTCGCCTGTCGCGTACATCTTTTCCTCGAATATGTATTGTTCATTTGACTTTGTGTTGCCGCATATTTTACAGGAGCATTGCATTTATTCCTCCTTGGACATTTCCATCCAGTCCTTGATGTCATTTACCCATTGACGCATCCTAGAATTGACGTCGTAGCCTGCTGTTAAAGCTTTTATCATACCGGCTTTAGATATTTGCCGTCTTTTATTCTCGTGCTTCAGATAGTATTTACACTTTTCAACAAATTCTTCAGGTGTTTCAAAATATTCAGCTTCCTTTCCTTCCTCGTATAGTTGTTGCATTACAGGTGTGCGTTCGGCTAAGAGAAACGCACCGCAGGCAGGTATCTCAAAGGTCCTTCTGGTGTATTGATCACGGTAGGAGCTTGTCTGCCTCAGGAGGAGTAGCAATGGATAAGTGTACAGAAGCAGAAGAGTTTACGTTAAATAAACCTGAAAAGCCCAGAGTCTCTATAATTACCGCTACTTTTAATAGCGCCCGTTTTTTGCCACAGGCAATCGAATCTGTAGCGGAGCAGGACTATGGTAATATTGAGTATATTGTTGTTGACGGAGGCTCAAAAGACGGTACGGTCAGTATCATCAGGAATTATAATTCGGTTATCTCAAAGTATGTTTCAGAACCTGACAAAGGCATTTATGACGCGCTGAATAAAGGCATCAATATGGCGTCTGGCGACATAGTTGCATTTCTGCATTCGGATGATTTTTATGCGGACACTTGCATTGTTAGTCAACTTGTAAAATCAATTTCAGCGCATAGCGCTGACGGAGCATATGGTGATTTGTTGTATATCAGCCAGAATCATGCAGAGAAAGTCATAAGGAAATGGCATAGTCGCCAATTTGATCCTAAGTCTTTAAAATTCGGCTGGATGCCGCCGCATCCAACATTGTTTTTGAAAAAGAAAGTATATCTGGAAAACCAACTGAATGATAGAGAGTTTTTTGATCTATCCTATAATATTGCTGCTGATTATGATTTCATGCTGCGGATAATGAAAAAACAAAGTACCAGATTGGCTTATCTACCCTTTGCCCTGGTGAAAATGCGTTGTGGTGGTGTAAGTAACAGAAGTTTGAAAAATATTATTCAAAAAATGCGTGAGGATTATTCAGCTATTAAGACAAATCATGTCGGTGGCCTTTTCACCTTGACTATGAAAAATCTTTCTAAACTCTCTCAGTTCAGATTAATGCAGCATTATGATGATCCGGCTATGAAAAAAGCGCAATAAGTCCTTAAATAAGGAACTTTTTTGTCTTTCTGCGTGTTCATGTAATAATAGTTCGATTTTTTAAATTGCGTATTAAACTAGAATTATAATGGGCAGGTGGTTATGAAAATGGATTATGATCAAAAATCTACCAACAAAGACATAGAGGAACGTTTTGACAACGATGTCGAACGTTTTTCAACGTTGGAAACCGGACAGCAGTCTACAATAGATGCACCCTTGGCTATGGAGTTGATTACTGCAGCGGGAGCAGCGTGTTCACCGCATGCAAAAAATATCCTTGATGTCGGTTGTGGTGGCGGTAATAATACCCTGAAGCTTCTTGAAAGAATCAATCCTCTCAACTGTGACCTGCTTGATTTGAGTATGCCCATGCTTGAACGCGCAAAACACCGTATTTCTAAAAAAACTACTGGTGAGGTTCGTATATTTAAAGAGGATATAAGGTCTGTAGATCTTGCTGAAAATCATTATGATATAATAATTGCAGCTGCTGTTTTACATCATTTGCGTGATGATGATGACTGGGAGCAGGTTTTCTCTAAACTTTTCAGGCTGTGTGTGCCCGGCGGCAGTATCTGGATTACAGACATTGTATCTCAGGAAAGCCCTGAGATATTCACCATGATGTGGGAACGGTACGGCGATTACCTGGACAGTGTTGGTGGCACTGAATACCGCGAAAAAGTATTTGCTTATATAGAAAAAGAAGACACTCCGCGTCCGGTCAGCTGGCAACTTGATTTATTGCGTAAAGTAGGCTTTGCGAATGTTGATATCTTGCATAAGAATTCATGCTTTGCTGCCTATGGTGCTCAGAAAATATAAAAAAGCAAGGACCTGATCCATACGTGAAAGACCAGGTCCTTATGTTTCTCCTCTCGACATAAATTATTGCACCATCACTGTCGTGATGAATAACTTACTCCTTTATCAGCGGTAAAAGTTTTGCTTCTACCTCATCCTCATCCTTGCTAAGATGGCACTTAAATAGTTGCCAGCACTCCAAGTGCTCAACGCATTCACCGGGATTGAGGGTAACCAGCGGTGATAGAGACTCTATCTCAAGAAAGCCGGGTTCTGTATAGAACTCCATGCTGCTGCCATAGTCCGGGTAAACAGCATTTTCCTGAATTTCCTGCTTTTTGACAAAAGCTTCACCGTTCAAATAATAAGCAGCCCAGCCTTGTTTATTGAGCAAACCGATCTTCTGCTTACAGTTGACGGCGGAACCTTCACGCATTTGTATAAATTTATTACCCCATGTGAAACGTGGGTCGTCCATTTTTGTAAACTGCCACATGACTAAAGGCCGGGCCGGAGCTAAAGATTCATCAGTGTTTATTCCATGCGGGACAAACGGTTCCTGCGGAATAATAGCGCGACCTTCTGCAGCCATTACAGTCAGGCACCAGGCTGCTAATTCTTTTGCCCAGTTGCCAGTGTTATATATTTTGTGGTTAACATTGACTTCTGCTGTTATCTCATTAATTTCAATTTCTATGACTTTTCTTATTTGGTTAGGCTTTTCTTCAGGACAGTTCAGAGTCAGAGTTTTTCCATCCCAGGAATAGTCGACAGGACTGTTATCAGGACAATAGGTACGTGAAGCCTTTTCTGGAGCATGCCATAGCCGATGCCCACCATAAGGTAACCATTTTCCTCTGCCGTTAGTGCCGATTTGATTTTCAAAGTTTTTGAACAGGTTTTGACTGTCCTTAAAACCAAAAAATACAACTCTTGGACCAACGTTAAGAGTTATGACAAGTTTTATTAAGTTATTTGATAATTCAAGACAATTAGGCCAGTTGGAGTATGTACATTCCTTTAATTCCATGCCCGGCTCCTCGTTATGCTTAATATAAGTTAGTGTTAACTGTTGTATTTTGGCTGATCTATTGTATTTTTCAAGTTGTAAATATTAGCCTTTATTAAATTAACGTGAAATTAACGTAACTTTAGGTTTTGGTAAGGCAGGTCTTAGGGGGGCTGCCTTAACAGAGGGAGGAGAAATGAAGGTTTGTCTTAAAGACGTTGCGGAAATGGCAGGAGTATCGATGATGTCGGTTTCTCGTGCCGTACATAACAAGCCCGGCGTAAGCAGGAAGGTCAGGCGCAAAATTCTCGAAGTGGCAGAAGAAATTGGTTATGTTCCTAATAGAATGTCAATGCAGCCTGTTGTAAGTCGAAGTACTATGACAATAGGAGTTGTACTGCCTTATCTGGAGCATACTATTTTCCCAACTATGCTATGTGGAATCGAGGAAATCTTATCCTATAACGGCTATCGAATTTTTTTATGTTGTACTTATAATAATTCGGTCAAAGAGTTCCATGACATTTCAGCTTTACTCGAGCGCAATGTAGATGGATTGATCTGGAGTCCGGCGACTCTCAAGGAAAGTTCGAGGTCAGCACAGGTGATTATGAAACAGCAGTGCCCAATGGTTTTCATGGATAGGCTCTTACCTGGTATAGATGCTGATTCGGTTATTGTTGATGATTATGTCGGTGCATACAGTGCGGTTATGCATTTAATAGAGCAAGGATGCAAGAAAATAGCTCATATTACATCTGATGTTGAGTCCTGGGTGTCAAGTGAACGTACTCGGGGGTACGAGCAGGCTCTTATTGACAATAAAATGAAAGTTTTCCGTCAGCTGATTATGAAAGAAGGAACCGATGTTGATGCAGGAGCTTGTGGAATGGAGAAATTATTGAATATTGGGCGTAAAGTTGACGCGGTATTTTGTCTGAATGACCCAGTGGCTATAGGAGCATGTAAGACCTTGCAGCAAGAAAAGATTGAAGTTCCAGGAGAAATAGCAGTTTTTGGTTTTTCTGACATACTTGAAACTCAAATTGCCGCTGTTCCCATTTCGACAGTATTTCAAGATGCTTCCGGGCTCGGCAGGCAATCCGCTCTAACGTTGTTATCTCGAATTGGTAACCCGAATTCAGGTTTGCCTCCTAAGCAGCAGGTTTTGTCAACTCATCTTGTTTTAAGGAGTTCGACAAATAAAAATAGTAATCATTATTAAAAATTTGCACTTTTCTTTTGATTTACGCTTTTATTGTCAGGCATGGCTGTTATTTTATAATATGTTTCATTCGGCATCAAATTGCTGATTTTTTTAAGAAGTAAATATTCTAATAGGATTAGTTTTGTTTCTGCCTTACTGGGAACTCCGCAAGTTCAACTTTATCAGTGACTTGCAAGGCTAATCCGCCAGGCAAATGGGAGAACGCGTAGAGGAATTTTTAAGTAATACACCATTAAGTAATACAGGAGCAAGATGATGAAAGAGAAAGTAGTAGTTGTCGGAGTAAATCATGCCGGTACATCGGCCATCAGAACCCTTTTAACTCAGAATCCTGAAATTGAAGTTATAGCCTATGACCGAAATGACAATATTTCATTTTTGGGCTGCGGAATTGCTTTGACGGTTGGTGGGGTAGTAAAAAATGTGAACGATCTTTTTTACGCAGACTGTGGAAAGCTCGAAGCACTTGGCGCGAAAGTCAGAATGAAGTGTGACGTTAAAGCTATTGATACTGATAAAAAAGAGCTGCAGATCGTTGATTTGGAGACCGGAGAAGAATTTAAGGATAATTATGATAAACTAATCTATGCCGCTGGCTCCTGGCCCATAGATTTCCCTATCAAAAATAGAGAACTTGAGAACGTAGAAATCTGCAAATTATTCCAGCACGCTGAAACTCTTATTGAAAAAGCTAATGATGAAAGCATTAAAAGCGTTGCTGTAATCGGGGCTGGTTATATTGGAATTGAGCTTGCTGAGGCTTATCATCAAAAAGGGAAAAAAGTAACTCTAATTGACATGCAGGACAGAGTTGTTCCAACCTATTTTGATCCGGAATTTACAGATCGTTTGCAGAATGATATGGTTGCAGAAGGTATTGACCTTGTTCTTGGCGCCAGAGTTACTGAATATGATGGCATTGACGGGCAGGTTAAAAAAGTTATCACTACCAAAGGCACATATGACGCTGATCTGGTTATTCAGTGCGTAGGTTTTAAACCAAATACTGAGCTTCTGCCAAATGCTGACAAACTTCCAAATGGCGCGTTAATTGTTAACTCTGCAATGCAGACTTCTATTCCTGATATTTATGCGCTTGGTGATACTGCTGCTATTTATCATGCGGCCCTGAAGCGTCACGCTTACGTTGCTCTGGCCACAAATGCTGTTAAGACAGGTATTGTCGCTGCGAGCCAGATTAATGGTGTTGAAGCTGTTAAACTGGAAAGTATTGCCGGAACTAACGCTATTTGTGTGTTTGGTAACAGTTTGGCAAGCACTGGTTTAAGTGAAGAAGCCGCTACCAATGCCGGCCTGAAAGTAAAAACCTCCTATTTTGCTGACAACAGTCGTCCTGAGTTCATGGAGACTGCTGATAAAGTCAGCTGTAAACTGGTTTTTGAAGAAGATACTTTACGCCTTGTAGGGGCTCAAATCGGTTCTTACGGCGAGCAAAGCCATACTGAATGCATTTATTACCTCGCGCTTGCAATTCAGAAAGGAATGTCATTACTGGAACTGGCTATGACTGATGTTTATTTCCTGCCGCACTTTAATAAGCCTTTTAACTTTATTCTGTCTGCTATCATGCAGGCAGTTGGTTTGGACTACATCAAAAAATAAGTTTTGCAGAAGCCGGATTTTTCCGGCTTTTATTTTCCGGCTTGATTTTTTTTAAGCATGGAAATGCATGGGACGAGGAGAACTCTCTGAGGAGAGTGTCCCGCCGGTGACGGCGGGACTTTTTATGTTTGGATAAATCAACTGTCATACGGGTAAACTGTTACTGTGCAGTTTACCGTAGACGGTATCCAGGTAAACTCACCTGTCGAATTGTCATTCGGATAACAGAAGAATCCATACTTACCTTTAGAATCAGGAATTGCGGCTTTATGCAGTGCTTTCACATAACCGGTACCGGAAGGGCTTGGAGTGTGACTGGCGTTCCAGTTTTGCCAGCCGTTCCAGTTGGTGTCTGTTGAAAACAGCTTGGTTCCTGCTTTGGGTAATGAAAGAATAAAGTCCAGATAAGTACTTGGAACCCACGGGCCTATTTTATATTTATCAGTAGTTTCGGCAGCCCATACTTTATTGGGCCCCGCTACTCTGTAAATGCCGTTTGGATATTGACCCCAGCGAGTTTTTACGTTAGTTAACGGCCAGATAAGTGCATTCCATTTGTAGTCGGTTTGATTTTCAAGCTGAGTAGTTATTGCGGACATTTTTTGAGGACCATACTCAAATCCATCCTGACATCCGTTATAATTACCTATATTGGTAAACATAACCGTTACTGGATATGAGTATTCATCTATGTATGACAGGTCAAACGTATAGCGTGAGTAACCGGGTTCATAATTGTACTCTACAAAAGAATACATTACAGCTCCATCCACATTAATATTAAATGGGTCTGGGGCCTGCCCTTTTTCTAAACTTTCTGCCAGCGGTTTATCAGAAAAGTATATTCGCATTTTAGGGTTAGGCTGGAAGTTTAAGGTCAATGACTTACCTTTATCCAACGGGTTGCCTTTAGTTACGGGCTGTACGCTTGCTGGAGTTCCGTAGTTAAAATCATATACGTAGATAGGTCGATTGGACTGGTTAGAGATTGTGACTGCGCATTTCTGCCCAAAGGAAGACGCACAAAAACAAAAACTTACGATACTGATTAACATTAGAAAAATTTTCTTCGAGTTGATCATTTTGACACCTCCTTCCTCACTTTGTTTTTACTTTATGAAAACATATCAAAGTATACTTCGACATGTAGTCCAAAAATTTTATATTTTACCGGTAGTTTCTCTACTGTTTTCAGCAGATTTAGTCGGTCAGTAATATCATCTATTGCTTCTTTACATTTGTCAGCGTGCTCAAAGTTGCCGTCATGAAAACCTTCTTTTATATTATTGTGATTTGTAAATAAAGGTACAGCGTAATTATGTCTGGACCTTCTTACTTCTTTGACAGTTTTTTCTGTTTGAATACTTGAAGTAAAACTTACAAATACAGCACTGAAAATTTTATTACTCTTGTGAAAATCTTCTGATGTGTAAAAGGCTTCAATATCTGAATAATCTTTTTGTATAGCCTGATGGTTAAAGTCCTTATCACAAATGACAGCAATCATGTATCCAAAACCTTGTTTGCATTTAGTGTTGAAAAATGGATTCATCAGCATGTTAGCCTGATGAATTTCAGGTTCGAATAGAATTGCTCTGTGTGATAATAAATACTATTATTATGTTTGCGATCTAATTGAATTAAAATTCATAGTATTTAGCTATAATAGAACGCCATAAACAGGTTTTCAAGCTTGAGAATTGAGAATGTTTAGGTTCGAAAGTTATGTGTATAAATACTGAATAGAGAATAGTAAGTTATTCTTTTATAAAAAATTATGATATTTTAATACAATAAAAACAGGTAAGTTGATCCTGTTGGCAGCCTTACGGTTTGTCCGGGTTATTTCATTACCAGGTTTGCACAAGTCCTGACCGCGCATTATATTTAATTCCATAGTAGAAAGTTGCTCAGAAAAACTGCAATACAAAGCCTGATTATAAGGCAAAGGCTTATATAAAGACTGTCTTTGACCTTGCTGTCCGTATTGTGTAATCATTTATTCAGAGAGGTGTAAGATGATTGACAAAATTTGTGAATATCTTGGTAATGAAGCCGACGAACTCCTTTCCTATAAAGCTAAATTTTCTAAAAAAAACCTGCATCTTCCAGGAGCCGATTTTGTCGACAGGATATTTATCCCGTCTGACCGTAATATAAATGTTTTAAAAAATCTAGAATGGATTTTTAAATCCGGTAGATTAGGCGGAACCGGTTATATGTCAATACTGCCGGTAGACCAGGGTGTAGAACACTCAGGTGGAGCTTCCTTTGCGCCGAATCCGGATTATTTTGACCCGGAAAATATTATAAGACTGGCGATTAACGGCGGCTGTAACGCGGTGGCCTCGACTCTGGGAGTTTTGGGGATAGTTGCCAGAAGGTGTTCGCATAAAATTCCTTTTATCGCAAAACTTAACCATAACGAGCTTTTGACATATCCAAATAAATTTGATCAGATAATGTTTGCCAGCGTCAAACAGGCTCATGACCTGGGAGCTGCTGCGGTTGGAGCCACAATTTATTTTGGCTCTCAGGAAAGTTCTCGTCAGATTATTGAAGTAAGCAAAGCGTTTCAGCATGCTCATGAGCTGGGCATGGCGACTATTTTGTGGTGTTATTTGAGAAATCCTGCTTTCAAAGCTGATAAAGACTATCATGTATCTGCGGACCTGACTGGTCAGGCCAACCACCTTGGTGTTACATTGGAAGCGGACATTGTCAAACAAAAACAGCCGCAGAACAACGGCGGTTTTACTGCCTTGAAGTTTGGCAAGACAAGCGAGAAAGTCTATACTGACCTGACCACTGATCATCCGATTGACTTGACACGTTATCAGGTTATCAATAACTATATGGGTAGAGTAGGGCTGATTAACAGTGGCGGAGCTTCCGGCAAAAATGACTTTGCCGAAGCTGTTAAAACTGCGGTAATTAATAAACGTGCCGGTGGGACAGGCCTGATTTCAGGTAGAAAAGCATTCCAGCGCCCGATGACTGAAGGTATCAAATTACTTAATGCTATACAGGACGTTTATCTCTGTCACGATGTAACTATCGCGTAGCGTAAATCACCATCTCCTCTGTAGATTCATTCTGCAGGGGAGAGTTTTTCTATCACCGAATCAATAATTTTACGGGAAATACTGGTTGAAGAAGGCAGGTATGGAAGTTTGTCGACATCAAACCACTGCGCTTCAACAATTTCCTTGCCATCAGGGGTTATTTCACCGTCTGCATATTCAGCGGTAAACCCAACCATAAGAGAGTGTGGAAACGGCCAGCCCTGACTTCCAAAATATTTGATATTTTTAACTTCAACCCCTACTTCTTCCTTGATTTCCCGGGCAACGGCTTGCTCCAGACTTTCTCCGGCTTCAACAAAGCCGGCCACTAAACTGTAAAGACCTTTTTTGAACTTACGGTTATGAGCCAGCAGCATTTGATCTCCTTTAGTGATTGCTGTTATCACCGCAGGTGAAACTCTCGGGAATGATACTTCGCCGCATTCCGGGCAAACTTTAGCTGTTTCGTGATCACTCTGTTCTGTTTTGTTGCCGCACACACCGCAAAATTGATGTTCACGCAGCCAGTATAATAACTGGCGTGCTCGGTTAGCCGATGCGGCTTCAGCCGGAGAAGTGAACTGCATGACTTCACGCAGGTCGAGGGATTCAAGTGAATTATTCTGTTGTATGCCGATTTCACCGGTCAAGCAGTTGTATTCGCCAATATGACCAAACTTCAGCAGTTTGGAATCAGTTTGAAATGCAACTTCTTTTGCATGGGGAAAACGAAATTTGTCGTTTTCTCTATAAACAAGAATTTTCCTTCCAGAAAAAATTAAAACTATATCATTATCCGCCGCCGGGCAGAAATGAGCATGTTCAAGCATTTCAAACTGCTGCATGGCTATTGCTCCAAATTGAATAAACGAAAAGCGTTTTTAGTGGTTAGTTCAGCTATTTGCTCGATTGAGCAACTGCGTTCTTCTGCAATTTTTTTAGCTACTTCTATGACGTAGCCCGGGTTATTGGTTTTGCCGCGATGTGGTACCGGAGCCAGATATGGAGAATCGGTCTCGATAACCAGCAGTTCATCACTGATAACCTGTAAAGTTTCCCGAATATTGCTGGCTTTGGGAAAAGTTACGATTCCAGTTATACCGAGGAAGGCTCCAAGTTCCATGAATTTTTCGGCCCAGTGCGGTGTGCCGGAAAAGCAATGCACCACAAAGCGTCCGCCGTCAGATGCAAAGTCACTCAACATAGCGTGACAGTCCTGGTAGGCGTCAAATTTGTTATCAGCATCCCGACAGTGAATAATGGCGGGTAGCTGCCATTCGAGTGCGAGCTGCAGGAAGTGTCCCATGATCTCTCTCTGGCAGCGCCGTGGAGAATTATCATAAAAATAATCAAGCCCGATTTCTCCGACAGCGACCAGTTTTTCATGATTTCTGAACTCGGAGAACCTTTTAAGTTCGTTTTTTTCTTTTTCTGCTGAATGAGGGTGAATCCCGGCCGCGAACCATGAATTTTCAATCTCTTCTGCAAAATTGCGTGCCAGAACACTGCCTTCAAAATCGCCTCCGGCTGCAAGCAGGTAGGCCAGCTCGGGTATTTTTATCGCGTCGAAATATTCGCGCTGGTTCTGATCACCGTAAAAGTGAAAATGCGTATCAAATAATTTCATTTCTAAATATCCATATATTATTTTGTCGCATATAATATAACTCTTTTGCGCGAATCATAAAGCCGTTTTGCTGGAGTTTTTACTTAAACCAACTATATTAGCACGATTCTGATATAATAAATGAAAGAAGGTTTTTGAAATGGCGGTCGAAAATATCGGCAGAGTAATATTTTCAGCGGAAAGCTTAAGTTTCAGTATCGGTACCCAGCAGTTGCTGGATGATACCGGTCTGACTGTTCATGAGGGCGAACGTGTGGCGCTGGTCGGGCGCAACGGTTGTGGAAAGTCAACTTTCCTGCGGATGCTTGCGAATCAGGAGGATCCCGGGAAGGGGAGCCTTACTTTTGCCAGAAATATCCGGGTTACATTTTTACCTCAGGAATTTTCTCTCGATGAAAAACGCTCTGTATATGATAATATTTTTGACGGCATGAAGTATTTCAATGACCTGTTGCATAAGTACGAGAGCCTGCCGCTTAATTCACCTGAACATCACCGCATAGAGCAGGAGCTTAACCGTCATAGCGCCTGGAATCCTGAATCCAGAATGCGTGAAATAATGACTAGGCTTAACGTTCCGGAGTCTGAGCGCCTCTGCAATTCGCTCTCCGGCGGAGAAAAGCGACGAGTTGCTTTAGCCAGAGCAGTTGTTGGCGAGCCTGATTTACTGTTGCTTGATGAACCAACTAACCATCTTGACACTGAAACTATTGGTTGGATTGAAAACTTCCTTGCAGGATATAACGGTACATGTCTCTTTGTAACGCATGACCGTTATTTTCTGGATCGCGTAGCTACCAGAGTGGTTGAGCTTGATAATGGCAAATTTTATTCATATGAAGGCTCCTATACTGACTTCCTTGAAGGGAAAGCCGATCGCGAGGCCAGAGAAGACGCAGCTGATACAAAACGACGTAAATTTTTGCGTTCAGAAATTGACTGGGTACGGCGTTCTCCCAAAGCACGCCTTCGCAGAAACCTTGGGCGTTTGCGGCGTTTTTATGATGCAGAGGCTCAATCCGGCCCGGCAAGGGCAGGGACAATTGACCTGGTTATACCGCCGGCATCGCGTTTGGGCAACAAAACTGTTGATCTCAAAAAAGTTTCACTTGAGTATGATGGTATTAAGTATATTCCTGAGTTTGATTTTGAGTTTCAACCCGGCATGAAAATTGGGATTGTCGGACGCAATGGTACCGGCAAAACTTCATTGCTGAAGATAATAACCGGAGAGTTAGCGCCTGATTGCGGGACAGTTGAAATAGCTTCTACTGTTGAATTCAACTATGTAGACCAGAACCGTTTGAGACTTAATTCCGAGAATACAGTTTTTGATGAGATCGGTAACGGTAATGATTTTGTGAAACTGGGTGATTCCAAAATCAGTACTTGGTCCTACCTCAGACGTTTTATGTTTGAGGATGAACGCATCAGAACGCAGGTGAAGTATCTGTCCGGGGGAGAAAAGGCGCGTTTAATAATTGCCAAAATCTTGAAGAACGGCGGCAATTTTCTGATTCTTGACGAGCCTACAAATGATCTTGACCTGTCTACGCTGCGCCTGTTGGAAGAAGCGTTGGAGCATTATGACGGCTGCGTCATTGTGGTGAGCCATGATCGCTATTTTTTGAACCGTATTTGTGATGGCATAATAGCTTTTGAAGGCGAAGGTAAAGTTGTTTACCAGGTCGGTGACTATGACTATTATCTGGAAAAACGGCAGCAGCGTGAAAAGGCGCCTGCTCCGGTTGTTAAAAAGCCGGAAAAAGCAAAAGCAGAACCTCAGAAAAATCCGGCAAAACCCAAGAAACTTTCATATAAGCTGCAGCGTGAGCTTGACGGTATGGAAGAGAGGGTTTTGGAAGCCGAAAGCAAGGTTGAAGAAATAGAAACAATGTTTTCAGATCCTGATTTTTTCACTAAACATGGTGATCAAAGTACGGAGCTGCAGCAGGAATTAGATGCGGCACATGCTGAAATTGAAAAGTTGTACGCGCGTTGGGAAGAACTTGAAAATATGCAGGGCTAGTCTTTTTAAAACCCTTTGAACTTATGGGCGTTATCCCGCAGGTATTTACGATGCTTACTGAAGTCAGGGCACATCTTTTGGACTTCATACCAGAACTTGGCTGAATGGTTCATTTCTTTCAAATGGGCAAGTTCGTGCATAATTACATAATCAATAATTTCCGGCGGGCACATGACCAGTCGCCACGGGAAGTTCAAAGCGCCTTGGCAGGTGCATGAGCCCCAGCGCCTGTTGGCAGAATTTATTTTTACTTCAGAAACTTCCCAGTCAAAGTGTTCCGCTAGAATTTCCACTCTTTCTTTCAAATAAAAACTGGCTTCTTTCCGGTACCACTTAATCAATCTTTTTTTGATGATTTCAGGTTCAGCAGCAGCAGTTTTGAAGGAACCTGCCAGTTCAATCATACGGGAAAACGCGGCATTTAAAGTAAATTCAAGCGGATATTTTTCTCCAAGAAAATAGTACCAGTCTCCCGGAGTAAATCCCGGAGGAGGATGTTCTTCCAACTGGCGGTTGAATTCAACCTGACGTTCATTTATCCATTCACGATTTTTGTTTACGGCCTGATCAATAAGTTTGCGAGGCATAAGTAATGGGGCACGAACGATCACTTCTCCTTTGGGAGATACTTGAATACTTAGTGATTTTCGTTGGGACCTTACAATTTTATCGACCATATGTGCCTCTGAGTTATCTATGGCAATATAGTTTCAAAATATAAGATTTTAAAGTTTGAAATATATTTGGCTCTTAGATTTTTGTATGAAATTGGGTTATAGTAACTGTGAATTACTTTTATCGAAAGGAGACCTAAATGAAACGATCTCGCGCAGCTTTACGTTCTTTCCTGATTCTTGCCTTACTGTTTGCATTTTCTATAATCACCATGGCTCTGGACTGTTCGTCATGCGGCAGAAAAGTCAAAGGTCGTTATTTAAAAGTTGATGGGAAAGCTTATTGTGGTAAGTATTGCTATGAGAAAACATTGCCGAATTGTGCCGCTTGCGGCAGGAAATGTACAAAGGGCTACTTTAAAAAAGCTGGCAAGTATTATTGTTCACAAAACTGTGTGAAGACTACACTGCCGAGATGTTCGCTTTGCGGAACTCCTTTTAAGAACGGAGTTAAGATAAAAAGTCCTTCCGGCGAGCGGGTTTACTGTCCGGAATGTGCTAAACTGCCCAAGTGTTTCTGCTGCGGACTACCTAACCATTGCCGGAAGCTTGAGGACGGGCGGTGGATATGCCCCAACTGCTATAAACATGCCATATTTAAACAGGCAGAAGCTCAAAAAGTTTTTGATAACGTACGTGAAAAAATGCGTAAAGACTTAGGGATTGGCACTGACCATAAAATTATATTTAAACTGGTTGATTCAAAATTCCTTGAGAAAAACTCCTCAAACCACCAACCGGGACAGGAGCTTGGGCTTTACAAACACAACTATACCATTAAGACTGTGACTGAAACAAAATATTCTCTTTTAGGCGGCAAAAAAGAGGACACAAAGTCTTACAAAACTAATGACCGTTATTACATTTATGCTCTTTACGGGGTGCCAAAATATAAGCTTATCGAGATATGTGCTCATGAGCTGGCTCACGATTGGATGCAGGGGCAGTTATCCAATATCAAAGACTTGAAAATCAAAGAAGGCTGGGCTGAGTATATAGCGGCTGCGGTTAACGAAATGTATGGGCAGTCCAAATACAATGAGCGTATGCAGAATAACCCCGATCCAGTTTATGGCGGAGGTTTCCGCTTCATAAATACCTATATCAGCAAGCACGGAGCTCAGGCTTTGATGGACTACTTTAAACGCTTGAATGAAGAAGGGAAAAAGTAGTTTCTACTGAGGCTGGACAATTTCACAGGGCACAATAAAGACATCCATAAAATCAGCACCAGGCAGGTGAACCTGAATAGGGCGGGATATTTTCAGAATACGGCTGACTTTGTTCCAATCCTTTGCCTCGGCTCTTCGGTAATGTGGATTTTTAGAAAGAATCATGGAAAAATTATTTACACCATGACGTTTGAGTTGTTTCACCAGACTGACCATTTGTTTTCCGGACTTAAACTGCATAAACTGTTTTTGGAAGTATAGCTCTGGAACCATGGGTACAAGCCAGTAGATATCAGAAATGATAAGCTTACCAGTATTCTTTGCAATCTGATGATTGAGTTTTGACATATTGTTTTTCATCATGAAAAGGTTGTGAATACCGCGTATTTGAATTGCAAATGAAATAAGACAAAGCATAAGCAGAATGATTACGCTTATTTTATGTTTGTGTAAATTAAAAGTGTGAGCGACTGCGTAGATGCTTAATGGCAGCATTATTGGATATAAAAAGAGAAAGTGCCTTGCTCCCCAGATGACGCCCATGTCGTTCTGTGATAATACAGGAGGCAGTAGCAGGCAGAAAGTGATAGAGATTAGAGTGAGGTAACCAATTCCATAACGGCGAGTAAACAGCAGAGGCCGGAGGCTTATTACTCCGGGCAGCAACAATGGTGATGAAGTAAGAAACCCCACTGTAAAAATTGAATTGAGAACAGGTGATTTATTGATCCATAACATTACTGTCAGGATAGAGGTGCTGACGACTGCCGCTGCTAAAATGATAGTTTTAGCAGTTCGTCCGTGACGGTAATGCTTGTAGTATAAACCCGCTGCCACTGCCGCAAATACAGGGAGCAGGAGTGGCAGATAGTACCATTGCCATTCAAAGGACATTGAATTTAATTTGAATAAATAGATAAAATATCCGTTGAGTTTTTGTAATAAAAAAGTGATTAAATTAAACCCTTGAGAGGCGGTATTGTGAGAGTGGTAAGTACTGCCGTGTAACCCGAGTATGTGGCCATGACGGAGCAGTTGAAAAAGCCACAAAGGAAATACTGGAAGCGCCAGACCAAACCCGCAGGGAAGCAGCTTGTGAAAGCGCTTTCTGCTGAAAAACAAAGCTAAAAGAACAGATGTGGACAGCACATAAGCTTCTTCACGCAAAATAACCGCTAACCCTAAAATGAATCCGCAGCAAAAACACTGTATTATGTTTGGTGAGAAATGCTTTTCATCCTTGAAAAGCAGCATTATAGCAATTGTCGAAAGCAAGACAGCCGGAGTCATTTCCCAGAAAGTAAGGCTATAAAAAAACAGCGGAGTAGCAAAGGCCAGCAATGGTAAACTAAGTTCACATAAAGGAGGCAGTTTCAAACGTTTAACTAATAAGATACTTATAACTAACAGGCATAATCCGCACAGCATCGGCAGGATATAGAGTCCGCTCCATCCCATAGCTTTAAATAACGGTACACTCATGCGTGGGAAATAGCATGAGAAGATCGAATGAATTTTATTTCCCCGTTTGTTGAAATGAAAGACACTGTCAGGAAAATAATCTTTTAGCTTATCGTATCGCTGTGCTGGGTAATTGATCGAATCCGAACCTGTTCTTTCTATATTCTGGACAATAATAGCTTTATTGCCACCGTCAGAAATCCAGAATACGTGAGCGGGTAACAAAGCGCCAATGACCATATAACTGACTGCAATTATAATGATTCCTGTCAGCAATATCCATCTATATTTATTTTGTTCAGAGTTCATATACAGCGATTCTTCATAATTTGAATTATTCCAGTCAGGTCCCGGTTAGATTTTTATCGGTTTGTTGATTAATGGGCAATTTATATTATTTTCAAAGTGGTCGATGAGGGGGTAGAAATTTAAAAATAATATTATGAAGCTTATTTATAGTGTTCTGCATTTTCAGTCATACCATCTTTTGCGTTTCTGTTTTATAGACAAACCAGAGTTTAATAATACTTTGCATGATAGTAGTTTTCAACCAATTATGAATTTTCAGGCATGAATTATGCTTATTTCAAATATCGGGAAAATAAGAAAATGTTGTAATTCGCTACTTCACAACGTATAATAGAAATAGTATTACAGAAATTATGATTGTGGGAGAGGTGAAATATGACAGATTTGATTCTATCTGAAAAGCTTAGCGAATTTATTCACGAAAAAGCTTATCAACTCGAATTAGGTGCCGGAAAAATCATACATCCGGGAGCAAACTGGGATGAATTAAAAAGTCAGGGAACCAATTTATGGCTGGATACCGGTGACATTGATAAGGCTGATGGACTTTGGAATTCCAATTTTTCAGGACTTACCACAAATAACACCCTTTTAAATAAAGAGATACAGAAAGGGGTTTATGACAATGTTATAATAGAGGCTGCGCACTTAATTAAAGATGTTGCTCCGGGATTTGATTTGGCAAAAGTAGTATTTGAAATAGCTTTTATACTAAATGCTCTGCATGGTTTAAGACTTGTCAAGCAGTTTGACGCCAATGTAAGTGTGGAACTACATACAGACCTTGCTCACAATATTGGAAAAAGCTTTATTTATGGTCGTCGGCTTCATTCAATATGCCCTAAAAAGTTTTTTGTGAAAGTTCCATTGACTTCGGAAGGACTTATCGCGGCGGGACGGCTGCAACGCGCAGGAATCCCGGTTAACCTTACTTTAGGCTTTTCCGCAAGGCAAAATTATCTTGCAGCAGCAGTTACAAACCCAAGTTTCGTAAACGTTTTCATGGGAAGGCTGAATGCTTTTGTTGCAGATAATGGACTTGGCAGTGGAGAAAATATAGGGGAAAAGGCAGTACTGGCTACTCAGCGTCACGTCCTGGATTTGCGACAGAAAGGAATTTCTGAATCATTATTAATTGGAGCCAGCATGCGCTCTGCAGAACAGGTTAAAACTCTTGCCGGGATAGATGTTATGACATTGCCGGTTAGTGTTGCGACCGAATTTGAGCGTAATCCACAGTCTGTCATAGCTCATTTGGATCACGATCCAGAAATTGATGCAAAAGAAGATTTCATAAATGTTCTTTGGGATGTGCCTGAAGACTTTAAAACTGCAACAGAATCTTTGATAGCTGAAGGCTTTGATCAGCTTACTCCTGAAGTGATCTCGACCAGAATGGCTGAAGCCGGCTATGCAGGCCTTTTCCCTGGCTGGATGGAGGATGAGATAATGGCGGCTGAGACTGACGGTAAAATTCCTCTGTTTGAGAGTTGGAAAGACAAACTAAAAGAAAGATATATTGATCTTGATGCTCTGATGAATTTAAGTGCACTGGAGTCATTTATGTCTGATCAGCGTGCTCTTGATTATCGTATTGAAATGGTAGTTAGAGAGAAAATTTAATACGAGCGTCAAAGTTTGTTGGCTTGATCTATTCAAACGCTTTCTAGTATTTTTGCATAAAAAAAGCCTCGCATTTGCGAGGCTTATAAGAAACATCAAAATTATTGCATAGCGTCTTCAAGAGCCTTGTTCCTGTCTGAGTAAATCTTATTGATCTTTTTTACAGGAGTTGTTTTCTTGATGACGTTATCTGTGGAACTAGTCATATCAGGAGTTTTAGTATCAGTGGTGGTTTTAGCAGCTTCAGTAGCTTCAGTAGCTTTATTCTCAGCAGCCTTTTGAGTAGTATCAGTAGCTTTGGGAAGATCAGTTACGTTGTCTTCCACAGCTTTCTGCGTGTCAGTAGCAGCTTTAGTAGCTTCAGTAGCTTTGTCCTCGGCAGCCTTCTGAGTATCAGTGGCAGCTTTAGTAGCTTCAGTAGCTTTGTCCTCGGCAGCCTTCTGAGTATCAGTGGCAGCTTTAGTAGCTTCAGTAGCTTTGTCCTCGGCAGCCTTCTGAGTATCAGTGGCAGCTTTAGTAGCTTCAGTAG
>JAAEMX010000085.1 GCA_024225035.1 Lentisphaerota bacterium | reverse complement strand
GGAGTTGGGCGACCGGTTTCGAGGTCATCGAGGACCCTCGGTCGGCGTGCAGGGTGAGCTGGTCCCGGTCGACTTGTTGGCTGTCGATGGCATCGGCGATGAACGCTTCGGCGAGTTCGCCGGTCTCAGCTGGGGCGACGGTCCAGGCCACGACGTAGCGGGAGTAGATGTCGATGATCACGAACAGCTCGTAGTAGATCCCGCGTTCGGGGCCGGCCAGCTTGGTGATATCCCATGACCAAACCTGGTTCGGGTTCCGGGCGATCAGCTCGGGTTTGGTGCGAGCCGGGTGGGTGCGTTGGCGGCGCCGTTCCCGGTTCTGGCCCGCGGCGGCGAGAAGCCGGTACATGGTGCGGATCGAGCACAGATAGATGCCGTCATCGAGGAGCTGGGCCCACACCTGGGCGGGGGCCAGATCGCAGTACTGCTCGGAGCGCAACACCAACAACACGTGCTGACGTTCGGCCTCAGACAACTTGTTCGCCGGTTCGGGTCGCGGGCAGGCGGACCGTGCATTGGCCCACGACGGCGACCCAGGATCGTGGACCGGTTGGCGCCCAACAGCTCGCACGCCCGCTTGGTTGAGGTCACCTCCTCCAACGGGCCCAACGTTTCGGTGATCACGGCTTCGACCTCG
>JAAEMX010000084.1 GCA_024225035.1 Lentisphaerota bacterium | reverse complement strand
TGGGAACAGGTTTTCATGGTTTGGCGACGATGACTTTCCTGAAAGACCTGTGGGAAAAGGGCGCCGCTGGTGCTTCATTCATGCCATGCCTGAGGATGGTCTGATCTCTGACGCATTCCGTATTTTTGAGGCAAAAAAAAACAGCGGAGATTATCATGATATGTCATAAAATGTACGAAAAAGTGAGACTGAAAGAAGATGAGTATTGGGAACTGGATACAGAGTCGGATGATTACTTGGGAGATGATGAGAATGAAGATGGCTGAAAAAAGAACTTACAGATAGTCATTGAGTAAAAAAACAGTTCCTTCTATGCCCGTGATCACTATAATATTGCGAATTACATTTTCAGTATTGTCAGTATGGTAATAAGTTTTATCATATTGATTCGCAATTATTTTCTCTTCTCTTTTTTCAGGCTCAAAAACACGTAAAATTTGCTTAAAACCTATACCATAATCAGGAAAAATATCAACCCTATGAAGGTCTTTTATTCTTTCATCAATCGGTACACAATTATCAAGTCGAACTGGTATAATGTAAATATCATTATTAGGACATTCATCCAATATTTCTAAAGCCTCCTTCAATTCTTTCTGTACAAAGCCCTCGTGATTGACTGAGTTTGATGACAGAAGAGCTATAAAATAATCACATTTTTTGATAGCTTGAATGATAGTTGGTTTCCATTGTTGACCTGGAAGTAATTCGTATATATCTAACCAAGGAATTATACCATTAGCTTCAAGGTCATTGAAAAGTTTTACTGCCGTCTCAATATTTTTTCTTGCATAACTTATGAATACAATCTTTGACATAAATTATTGTGATCACGGGCATAGAAGGAACCAAAAATATACTGGTCAGCTAAGTTCTTTGCAGTAATTTAAACAATTACTCTTGCAATAGTCACAAATAAGATATAGAATATATATTTTATAAAAGAAATTTGGTTTAAGCAAGC
>JAAEMX010000083.1 GCA_024225035.1 Lentisphaerota bacterium | reverse complement strand
TTAATATTTGGATTAGTAGTCATCAATGCCACGATATCAGTAGCGTTGCAAACTGCTCTTATTATTTGTAGCTTTATATTTTGGCCTGTTGCTATAATAATGCTGGTAGTATTTAGGCTTCCGCATATATCAACTTTGCCTGCGGCAGCGGCCTTGGCTTGTTTTAGACCATCGGTGATATCATGAAACTTTATTTTTATTCCATCTTTTGCGAACTCTTTTTCTAGTAATCCCTTCTTCTTCATGACTATCAATTGAAGATTAAACGGACGCTTAGGATAAGCTATATTGATTTCTTTGCCAAAAAGATTTAAAGTTATGAACAGCGACAGGATACAGAATAAAACTCTCATTTAGACCTCTTGATTATAAATAAATTTTCTTTCAATGCGATTAACTACTATAATCTTCAATAACGTATTTTTCAATTATAATCTATGGCTTTTAGAGTATAAAATATTTGTTCTCTAAAAGCCATTATTTAAGCTTGTAAATTAAGGCTAAAAATATTAAGAAGTCTAGAATTCGTGTTTTGCAGTTTTATCAATTATGCCTTAAGGTGTTATCGCTTGAGCAATGAAAAGGGGCAAGAACGCTACGTGATCTAACCGCACATATACTGATTTGGTCTCTTACGAAGTTTTCAAAATATATATCTACCGCTGCAGCTTCTGAAAGGATATTCACTTTTTTAGGGATAAGTTTTTGTTGAAACAAAAAATCAATATCTTCTTTTAAACTGTTTACGTCATCTTTGTCTAAGGTATTTATTAAATTGGTGTTGTTGTACAACCACTCAGCGTCTTGATAGGAAATACCAATGTCTTCAGCTCCTAATTGCAATGCTTCATGTTTATGGTTTTTAATAAATTCCATAGCCTCATTTTGGACTTTTACATATTTACCGACCCAGTCTGGGTGTTTTTGGGCAAAAGATTCATTAGCAGCAACAACTAATTTAATTCGCATTAGTCCTTTTCCTGTTGTTAAGACTCTTGCACCTCGTTTTTTTGCGTTGACCATTTCAACCGTATTCAATATCGCAGCATCAACCTTGCCAGTAAACATAGCATTATATGTTTCTGCATTCGTCATTGGTATATAATTGACGTCCTCTATTGTCATATTATTTCTTGCTAATGCTTCAAGCAGCATTTGATGCATGGTACATTTGCTAACACAGGCAATAGTTTTACCTTTTAAATCTTTAACTGATTTAATATTTGGATTAGTAGTCATCAATGCCACGATGTCAGTAGCGTTGCAAACTGCTCTTATTATGTTTAGTTTTATATTTTGTCCTGTTGCCATAATGATGCTGGTAGTATTTACACTTCCACATATATCAACTTTGCCTGTGGCAGCGGCCTTGGCTTGTTTTAGACCATCGGTGATATCATGAAATTTTACTTTTATTCCATCTTTTGCGAACTCTTTTTCTAGTAATCCCTTCTTCTTCATGACTATCAATTGAAGATTAAACGGGCGCTTAGGATAAGCTATATTGATTTCTTTGCCACAAAGGTTTAAAGCTGCGAATAAAGACAGGATACAAAATAAAACTCTCATGTAAGCCTTTTTATTCTTAATACGTTTCCTCTTAAAACGGGTAAATACTATAAAGTTGAAAAAATTAATTTTCAATTATTATAAATAATATTTTATGATTTTAAAGGGAAAGAGGTTACAGTTTAAGAGAATTAGTTAAGCTTAGGAAGGGAGGTTAGCGGGGGGCTAGAAAAAGTCGAAAAATTTTCAGAGACTCCCAAAATAATGAGCTAAGTATTTTTAGCCTCATAATCGGCAACAATGGAGGGTATGGAAGCCCCCCATTGTTGTGTATATTTTTGTAATATACTATTTCTTCTCTTTGAACTTAATGTTCACAGGAAAATTATATTTTTTCCTTATGAGTTGTTCCTTTGTTAAAATAAGCTTGGATCTAGGATCTCTCAGCCCATACGTGGTTGTCGTGGTTGTCGTGGTTGTCCACGTGGTATCCATAACCTCTCCCTGATGAACAATCCCATCAATAACACGGGTTATTAATTCACCTGGTACAACCGTTCTTCTTTTTGTATGAGTTCCTTTTACTGTTTCACGAAGTCGTTTTTCACTTATTTCTTTCTTGGCCATTGTTAATCTCCAAACATTAGAATTAAAGTTCTTTTCTCAATCGACTGACAATATAATCTAACCTATACTATTTTCATTTTTACCTCCTCCTTTTTTAAATGATAGTATCTTGAGCTATCAAGAAACGTAATTATCTAACTGACGCAAATAATATAAAAATTTCTTTCTACCAGTTTTATGATATTTCCTTAATAACACAGTGGCTATATATGGTTTAAATATGGCACTATAATCCTCTCCTGTCGCTTCTTTATATCCATCAAGCAGATGACGAAAATCAACCATGCTGATCGATTGTTCAGTTGTTGCATCATCAGCCAGCTTTTCTTCTGTTATATCTAAGAAACTAACAAATATTCCAGCCAAATCTATACCAGGAGGCTGATATAAGCACTGCTCAAAATCAATACCGTACAGCATAGAGTTACTAATAATAAAATTGCCAAAATGGCAGTCGCTCCGACTTAATACTTTCTTTGTAAATATTATTCCACGTAGGAGACCACAAAAGCGTTTAACTACATTGGTGTTGTCATGAATATCCAGGTACTGGATATAGGAGTATTCGTCATAAAGTGACTGCTTTTTTTGATCTTGTATTTCAAATAAATTATGAAAACCTCCAATCCACATCCCAAGAGAAAACAAAGTGCTGTCGGGCTCTTCTTTGTTGTAAAAACAAGCCATAAGGCTTTTACCACTAATGTGTTCCTGCACTAGAATTGCATAATTATCTAAGCTTGCTAATAACTTTGGTGTGGGGAGTCCTGCGTTATTACATGTTTGTAGCACGAATTTTTCCATTTCATATCGCTGTCGCAAATTTCTATATTTCCTCTTCTCGAAAGAAAGGCGATCCGCAAACAACTTAACAAATATTGATTTATTATCCTTCGTGACTTTATAACTGTAGTTAAGGTTCCCTTCAGGCACACTTTCCATTTCAAACTCTCGATATCCCAAGCACTTGGAAATAATGCTCGCAGTATAGTTCATTTGTGACTGGTCATTACACATGAGCATAAAGTGTGATCTGAGTGCTATATTCAGGATATAGTGGCGTAAGAATAGCCGTTGTTATCTCATTTGGAAAATAATCATTTAGTGCATCAAATGCTACTTTATGTTCACTCTTAATATTGTCTTTTAAGAATTTATATGAACTTTGCGAGCCATATACATGATCTATAATTAGACCATTTGATTCCAGAATATCAATTAGCTCATTTGGAGAAAGTGAAATCATATTTTCAGGTCTTTTTTCCTTATAATATTCAAAACTAGTAGGTGTCGAGATTGATAAAGTACCCCCCTCCTTTAGAACTCTTTTTATTTCAGAAATAAGCTTTTTGCCTTCGCTGATGGGTAAATATTTCATCATTTCAAAGATCGACACATAGTCAAATGAGTTCGATTTAAAAGGTAAATTTATGCCTGTATCGTGAACAATAAATGCTGTTGGTGTTAAATCACCGCCAGCCCCTGTTTCAATATTGCTACTAGTATGCGTTGCCTCGCGAATTTTGTCCTCTCTAATATCAACACCCCAATAATATATTTTGGCTGAATCCACACCACTATGATTTCCTTCAATAAATCGTCTTAGATAACCACTAGAACAACCGATATCTAAAATTTTAGTTTCATTGGCAGACTCAGAATATAATTTATCAACGAATGCGAGATTTTTCAGAAGATAATGCCAAGTCCTTTCTCTGCCTATATTATTTGTTTCAGTTACTAATTTTCTATAGCTCCCAAATGATAAATCAATAAAGTAGCGATCCCACGATTTTTCAATAAAAGAGCTGGAATGATCTTTTTGTGAATTTTTGGTAATCAATGCCAATTTATTGCCTTCTTGTAATATTTCCACAACAGGAATATTGAAAACATCCAACAATATGTTTTTATCTGTTTGTTTCATGCAATTCTCCCAATAGCTATAAATGTATAATATAATGCAAAATTAACCAACGGATATGTGCATCAGTGCATGTTCTATTATGTTGATGCACCAATTGAATGACTTGTCACTGCACGTCACTTTCAAAAGTCGAATTTTAAAAAGTTGAATTTTTTTAAGGCCGTTAACCAAAACTGGCCTATTTGGGAAAAGGTTTAAAATTAGAATACAGGTCATTTACGCAAAATTATTTACTCAGCCGAGCAATTTCATTATTTTTTCAAATCTTTCATTCAGTTGTAAAAATTTATTTTCTATTTTGATTTTAGTTAACTCTTTTTCTGCTTGAGTTGCTATAGTTACCATTTCGTTCAGTGTCGGTTGCAATTTTGCACTAATAGTCGCCTGTTTTTTTGCCATTTCGTTTAGTGCTGGTTGCAATTTTGCATTAATAATCGCCTGTTTTTTTGCCATTTCGTTTAGTGCTGGTTGCAATTTTTCAAAGTTTTTTGCCATTTTGTTTAGTGCTGGCTGCATACTGCTAATCAAACTTTGTAGTTTATTAATGTCATAGTTACTCATTTTACCACTCCTTTAGTGATTAATGCCCAATATCATATTTAGTCTTTTATTAGCATCATTGTCTTCTCGTATATTAGCAAAATCTTCCTTATCACGTAGAGCCATTTTTGTATAGTAAAGATTAATGCCTTGTAGGTTTATGCATTCCTCTAGGTATTTTATACATTCATCAGCATATTTTCTTTTGAGATTTACATGTATTTTTAGTTTCTGAAGAATTTTCTTTGTGCATAATCTCCTCCTAATTTTGACTGTCCCTCTTGTGTATAATAATACATTGGAACTATATAGAAATCTACCTTTGTAATTATTTACAACTCTGATTACTTAAGGTACTGTGGTGGCATTTATTTGTTTAGAGGTGGGGGGACCAGCGCCCCGTTTAAAAAAATTTTTACCTTTTAATTTTCAGGGGTACAAGTTGTAAGTTATTCATATGTAGCACTATGTCTGCATTTCAAGATGTACCCCGGGTACAAGTTGAGCTCAAAGGGGGTACATAATTTGTACCCCTAGAGGTACAAAGTGAACAAGTTTGAGCTTAGAAAATGTACCCCAGGGGGTACAAAAGGGGTACAAATGTAAAATGGGTTACTTAGAATTAAGGCCCCCAAAATTCAATATTATTTTCTTATGATGTAAATTTTTTAGTCCCAATTTTACACATTCAAATAAAATCAATATAACTAAATATCCTTGTCTAAAAATGAAGAACTTAATTCAATCTTGTCTGATAAATGTTTAAATGTCTCCTTATTTATTATATTCATTTTATTTATTTTTTTAAAATAAAAGTTCTCAATGTTTTTTGAAAATTTCTCAATTTTTTCTTGAGAGTAACTTTTATGTAACAAAGCTAACTTTTCTTTGTCTTGAAGTATTTCTTTAAACCGTTCACTAGAAGTTTCATCTTTTTCTAGGCCAGTAGCATAAATGTCAAACTCTAAGAATTGAAATTCAACACCAAATTCAACCTTGTTATAACCTAACTCGTTTGGATCAAAATTTTTTATATCCACTTTTTTATGCAGGTAATTAAGAACTTTAGCAGGAAAGCATTTACTTTGAATATAATTTCTGTATAAATTTTTCTTTTTAATTTTTAATATTATTAGCATGGCTAGCAATTTGGAATGAAGGTAATATCCATCTTTTACATTTTTTGCCGTTAAAGTAAAAATACTTACTGCCTCTTCAATATCTCTGAGACTAAAATTAAAATATTTACATAATTCTGGGAAAAATTTTTCGAATGAGTTAAAGTCATCTTTGTGTATTTTGTGCTCATCGCCTCTTTTTAACATGAAGTCTTTTGTGCCAAACTCAGATAATAGATGTCCACAAAAAACACTTGGAGAAGCTTGTGATAAAATAAAATTTATATCTATAAAACGCTTAAGATACCCATCTGCATCCATCTTTTGACCGTAAACACATTTTGTTGAATGTCCAAGTTGTTCACGATCAATACCAAGGACGAATACAACATTTGGAATGTCAAAGATGTGTTTTATACGTTCTAAAACTTCTATAGCAAAAGTAGGGCGACAGCGGTCAAGTTCGTCAATAATAAAAACTAACGGTAACTTCTCTTCTTTCGCTTCTTCTTCTTTTTTAATTAAATCTTTTAAAGTTTTCTTTAGATTTTTAAAGTTTTCTTTAGTATTTTTATATTCAGTAAAGACATTGTTCTTAGGATTAATGTTGTTTAGATCAACAGCTCCGCTAGAAACCGATTTAACAAAAATATTAGTTCCTGCTTTTATAAGTGGCATAGCATACTTTTTTGCCTCCTCCCATTTTTTCCCTTTAAAATGATCTTCAAGTTGCCCCAATATTGCAACAAGAGGGTCTTTGTGAAAATCATCTTCCCAAGCATTAAAATATATGGTAGAAAATCCTTCTTTTTTAAGGTAACACTCCCAACGCTCAAGCATAAATGTCTTGCCACTTCCCCAGCAACCGTCTATGCTAATCACCAGGGGATGGGACAGACCTTTTATAAAGTTGGTTAGGGTTTTAGCAAAATTCTCTCTATTGAGTTTGTCATCTTTCCATATGTTTTCAGGACCAACTGTCTTTTTAGGGTTTCTATGAAGTAATGATTCCTTTAAGTCACATTGTCCCTTATTATTTTCAGAAGATATTGTCATAATAAGCTCCTCCTGTTCCTTTTGATAGTATTATTATACATCAACCATTCATCCAAATCCATTCTCAAGTTAACGCTTCTTCTATTTTAAAAGATGCTACTGCTTAAATGAATATAAATCTAAAGGAGCAAAATTATGAAAGTTCAAGACATCTGCAAAAAGCACCATATAAGCCACAAGAATGTTTTAAAACACTGCCAGCGTGGTCGTTTTATTCTAGACGGTATAGTCTACACGGCTGAAGACATTTCCAAACCCGACTCATGTAATGCCAAATGGGAGATTACCCCACTGGAAGGCGAACAGCCCGAACATGCCGTTGTATCCGCCAAGGAAAAACTCCAGCTAACCAAGCAACGCCACCTTGAAACCCAGATCAAAAAGCTTGAGCAGACCATCATGGAAAAGCGTATTCATGTGTTCGAGGAGTTCATCGACCTTAACACCCGTCTATTAGTAAAGGACTTTGCTCCTCTAAAAGAGTTTGTAATTGAGCATATTGATGAAAAGGAACACGAGAAGTGGAATCAACTTGTGGACAACTGTATCACCAAGCTTTACACCGATCTGTCAAAAGCCGTATTCGAGTTGCTGTAAGCAATTTGAGTATAAAGCAGAAAGTAAGTCCGGCAGACTGGGCAGAGGAAAGTATAGATTTTAAACACATGGTGTCAGCTCGAGTCCGTGGTAAATTGGACTTGAGCCTGACTCCATATTTACGTGAGGCAATTGACGCGTGGGATTTTGCCGGAACTCGGCGGGAAGTTACGGTGTGCGCGCCTGAGCAGACCGGAAAAACTTTGGCGTGGGTGTGTGGTCTTTTGTGGACTTTCATTTTTCAACAGTGTTTGTCACTGGTGTGTTATGAATCAGATGATAAAGCGACTGAAATTAATACTGATAAATTTAAACCTCTAATGGAAGCGATTCCGGAATTGGCGGCAGAGTTGGCTACCCCTAAAGCTGTTCGTGCCGATCGTTATAAGTTTTCTCAACTGACCAGCTTTTTTCAGGGCTCCGGTCGGCGCATTACTTCCAAGTCAGCGAAGATCAATGTCGCTGATGAGCTTGATGACTGGATAGACCATGCCGCCACGGTGGATAATCTTGAAGATATGCGCAAACGTACCCGGTCATTTGCCGAGTCTATATTATATAAGGTATGCACAGTGAAAGGCTCTGATCGGAATAGTTCCACTGGTACTAAGGCTTCTAAAATTTGGCAGGAGTTTAAAGGCTCAAGTATGGGCTTCTGGTATCTACACTGTCAAAACCCTAAGTGTAAATCTTTAAAGAGTGACCACCCCGGCCTGACGATGCGGTCGGCAGATATTCATAATTTGCAGTTTAAAACTGACGCTGAAAAGAATCTCGTACTCGGCACCGCTCGGCTGGTGTGTCCAGTGTGTAAGTTTGAACACACTGAGGACATGAAGCGGGAGATGAATTTACAAGGTGGCTATATTCATCGCCATCCAGAACGGCTCAAAGGCAAGAGTCCACATTATGGTTTTCAGTGGGGGGTGTTAGCGAGTCAGTTTGAGGCGTTTAAGTGGGATAAAGTAGCGGCAGTACAGCTGGAGGCAGGCCACACCGGGAGCTTGAAAAAACAGATTCTCTTTGACAATTCATGGCGGGGCTTACCATTTCGGGAGCGCAAAGTCAATTCAACCCAAGTCGATGCCATCCGCAGTCATTGTGCGGCTAAGTTGCCAGACCCGGATACTATTGAAGGGGTATTCTTATCCGCTGATACGCAGGATTACGGCTGGAAGTGGGAAATCCGGGCGCTGGACATTAACTGCAACCGCTGGCAGTTGGCTTATGGTTTTTGTGAATATCTGGAATTAACTGAAGAGGAAAGAGAACAACTTAACGAGCGGCGGCGGCTAGTCGCCAAACAACAAGGTGCTGAATTTAGGCGAGTGCAGACGCTTGAAGACGTATTGTATGCTGAATATTTAGGTATCCAGCCAATACTTGGAATAATTGACGAAGGCGGACACCGCAAGCATGAAGTCGCCA
>JAAEMX010000082.1 GCA_024225035.1 Lentisphaerota bacterium | reverse complement strand
CGTTATATTTTAGTCTGAACTTTAATAATCCTGAGAGTCAATTCTGCTCCGGCGCACCCATCGCCTGTTGATGTTATCTTGATATCTGGTTCGTGGATAAAGCCTTTAGGGTCATTATCAGTGGGGAAATTAAACGATATAGCCCTGGGTCTCCCTGATGCTCCGAATTCAACAATTTTCAATAACTTTATCAATTCTGTTGTTGTAATGCTCATTTTCTTCTCCAATTTATGAAAAAATATAACAATGCAAATTCACCGGAGCAAACAGCCGCCCGGTGATTAGTGGCGTTAGCATTCCTCAATTCGCTTGGTTGCTATATCAAAATATTTATCATCCAGCTCTATACCTACAAAGTTACGATTCAAGTTTTTGCAGGCAACACCCGTTGTCCCTGATCCCATACAGTTATCAAGCACCGTGTCACCTTCGTTGGTGTAGGTTTTTATTAGATATTCAATAAGTTCAACGGGCTTCTGGGTTGGGTGAATCGTCCGTTGTACGGACTTAAACTCTAAAACTTGCCGTGGGTAATTCGTGTATTTCTGGGTATAACTTTTGCAAGTTCCATTTCCGTAATTGTCATAGTCTTTCTTGCTGTTCCTGCTAGGCTGGCTGACCTCAACCAACCCCTGCGGGTTGTATCCTTTTGCATTGAAAACACAAATTTCCTCGACATCACGCAGCGGCTGCCTCTTCGCGTTTAGTACGCTGGTGGCCCTGTTCTTCCTCCAAAACCACGAATATTTAAAAAGTTTTGGTTCTGTGGCAACCAAGGTTGATGTAAACGGTTGTGCAGAAAACAGAACAATAGCCCCATTATCCTTTACTATCCGTTTGTAATGGTGCCACAACATATCAAGAGGTAAAACAGTGTCCCATTTACAAGCCGTTGTCCCATAGGGCATATCGCAACACACCATATCAACCGAGTTATCGGGCAAGTCAAACATCAATTTCAGACAATCACCATGCAAGAGAGTAATCTCCGGTTCTGGCTTGCTAACAAGTCGGTCAACGTGGACAAACTCACTTTGCGGTTTTGCCTGCTTTGGTGGCTCAATTAAATTTAGTTGGTTATCCATTGTTTTCCTTTTTCATACGTTTGCCAGTTACCTCAAGCGTTATGCGGTTTCGTGCATTTCGCACATACCATGCTCACTATCAAAAAATATTACGCTTTTTGTTTCTTGCTCTGAAGGTGATCCGCAAGCGTAACCGAACACTGTCAATATAGAACCTTTTGCCTCACCTTTATTCAGAGGGTGCTTCATTACTCTCGTTAGGTGTTTACAGTTACAACAACAACTGCCTTTATAACTTCCATTCTCTTTACATTCACTCATTTTTCTTCCTCCAATAGTCACCGCCTAACAAGGCGATTAATTTGACCGTTACAGTCGGCTCCCGCCTTTCACGGCAAGTTAGCTAGTGGTTATGCGCCAAAACCAAGCCCTACCCAAAAGCCTTTGGCTGGGCTTAAGCTTAATAACATACAGATAGCGGCCATCATAAGCGATGCAATTGATGCCCCTCTGTGATCGGCAAAATTAAACCCGGCCACTAAACCGAACACAACGCCAATACCATTAACCACCCACATAAAACCATCTAAACCCATGATGCACCTCCAAGCGCCGTAGCGCATAACTTCTAGCGTTATACGTCAACAATCCGCCGGAAGTCGTCGGCTTTAATCGTCGCCCTCTCTACTGGCACATTATTGCCGCTGGTAAAGTACCGCTCCAACTCAGCTATAGCCGCCCGCAAATCGTCCACCTCGCTTTTAAGTCTGTCAAGTGGTAGGTCATCTTCTCGTATTTTTTCAAACCCTGTAATGTCGTTGGTAAAATCCTCCCAAGTGTCACCATTTGACCACCCTCCAGCGGCCTTGTCATCGCGCATTGCTGGCCATGTGTCTTTCCCATCTGTAACCCAGTACCAGGCACCATTCACAGAATCATCCATTTTCAAATCCTCTTAATATATGCCTATCTTAGCTAACATTCGGCTAAGTATTTTTTGTGTTTGAACGTCACCACAAACATTTAGCGCCTCGTGTATATCTCCAATTATGTCTTTATACAGCTCATATTTTAACTGTCTTTCTGCTTGCTTCTGCTTCTTTTCGAGTTGCACGTCATTAGCAATAAAATTGACGCCAACTTGAAGGCGTAATATATATTCTTTTTGCACACCAAAGCTCACAGGTTGATGTTCAGTCCTACCCATGTCACTCAATTCAATGGTAGCCCCTACAACAGGGTTTTTTTCCGGAAAAACATTACCTGTTGTGTGCCGCTCTAATAGCTCGTCAATCATATCCATTTCCAAATCCTCTTTCATGTACAGAAAGACAGTTAAAATTTGAGCTGTATGTAGTAGTTGCTTCTAACTCGGCAATCAGTCAGCTTGCCTTTCCCGTCTGCCATTTTCACCCAATTAAGATCGATGTTTTCAACCATTACTCCATGGTCTTCATGCATCTTTTCAACTACCTTGACAAGCTCTTTTTGTAGCAATCCTTCAACATTAACCCGTACTGTCAATTTATCTGTTAATTTGGCCATTCTATTCACTCCTAGTTTTAGTTGGCTACCAGCTCACGGTTAAATTCACGCCAATAGTCGCAGCTGCCAAAAGTGCTTCTACGGCACTCCTCAGTTATCTCCACTTGTCTTATCGGGCAAATTGTTTGTTCTGCCATAGTTTGGCACTGGCGAATCCAGTCTTCTGGCTCTTCATCGCTTTCAGGGTTGGCGTTCTTTAAACACTGCAAAATGAAATCACTGCGCTTATCAGCCGAAGTCAAATCACAATGAGTTGTATTCTTAGTGAAGCTACGCATCTCGCCTTCTTGTGAGCTACAACCGCCAACTAACAAGGCGCTCAAGCAGACTGCTAGTAGTGGTGCTTTTTTCCATTCCATTTTCAAATCTCTTAATGTTTCTGTATTTCCGCATACGCTCTATTAAGAGCAGCGTAATAGCTGACATATCCTAGCCCGGTTTTATCTCTCCACCACTGCATCCTCTGTCCGCTCGTCAACGGTTCATAACCTCCGCCGGTTTTTTCTTTCCCGCGTATTATATATGCAGCATGTATAGCAGCTCTG
>JAAEMX010000081.1 GCA_024225035.1 Lentisphaerota bacterium | reverse complement strand
AGGATACCGATAAATATAACCTGGTTTAATTTGGGGTAATCGCCGCCTTTTTCCAGCTGGTTTACGTAAGCCTTTGAGGTGTAGTAGAGTACTCTTTTGGCGAATGCGGGCTTTTTCTCAAGCTGCATTTCCACAATAAAGGTGACGCCTCTTTTATCCACGGCACGGATGTCAAGAATGGTCTCTTTTAGCCCGTCAAGTTTCGGGGCCTGGTAAGGATTAAGAATGGTTATGGTTTTAATCTCGTGTACGCCTTCCAGTCCAAGCACGGAATTCAGGAAAGATATAAGTATCTCTCTTTTATTCTCATTTCCGAATACCTTCTTAAATGCTATATCTGTTTTGATGTCTACGAATTCCACCGTTAACTCCTCTATTCTTGTTAAGTGCAATATAGCGAAATACTACCCAAAACGCAAGGAAAAAACCGGTTTTTGATACCTCCGAAAAAAGGAACCGGAAAGACGATTATCAGGCATATTATTAGTACGCGGTATATTAAAAGAGAATTTTTTTTCAAGGTATGGATTATATGCTATGGTTTGTGATTTATCAGTCTTTTCCTTCAATTATTTTTTTTACGCGGTCTACTGATATACCGGCTACTCGGGCGATAGTTTCAAGATCAATTCCTTCTCGGTGCATCCGGAGAATCATTTCGGCTTTTTCCTGCTCGGCCTTTTCTCGTTCCTCATCCCTGCCTTCATCCCTGGCTAATTGTATAGAGCCTTTTTGATCCTGGTCTTTCATAGACCACCAATCATATACTTCCAATTCTTCTTTAGTCCAGTTAAATTTGCTGGCCGCTTCATACGCTTCCAGGAGCTCCTTT
>JAAEMX010000080.1 GCA_024225035.1 Lentisphaerota bacterium | reverse complement strand
CATTCGACCTTAGCTTATATGACTCCATATGAGTATGAAAGATGGTTCAATGTTGCGGCATGAGGTGCTTAAATGAAAAATCAAAATTTTTCTCACTTATATGTAGTGCCGCCATTGACAAATGGGGTGCACTACAACTTTGATCATGCCATTGTCTATTTTTATTATGAATGAAAAAAGCAGAACCTATAATAAAAATAATAAGCAAACCCAATGGTATTAATAGATAAAACCTATAGTAAGGACACTTCTTCCTTTTGGGGAAAAAATTAAATCCTTTTGACATAAGATCTTCCTCTTGATGTTCTATATATAATTATACAGTTTAAGTGCTAATAAATCTATGTGCATAGTTGCCTGTCAATTAAGAACAAGGGGGTAGAGGAGGGGAGGCGCTCCCCTTGCTTCTGGAAATTGAATTCAGTATATTAATTGCAGGAGCAGGGGGGATGATTAAAGGCTAGGAGTAAATAGCTATAATTTTCAATTATATTTTTTTTTGAGTATGTAATTTCTACTCTGCTCCTAATCTTAACATTATTTCTGAATACTTAATATAGATAATTGCTTGAGGGATGTTGGCGTGCCCGGCAAGCGGTTCCTCGTAAATCTCTTTCTTGCCGGCATAGTTGTTATACATTGCGTATACTGAAGCCGGATGACATGCCTGATCAAGGTAGGCACATCAAAATATGCTTCGGCTTTTATTGATGATGCAAAGTTAGCAACCTCCCCATAACGAAGCACTTTTTAAATCTGATCAATTTTTCCCTGATCAGTTTTCGAATCGTAAAACCAATACTTAAATGAATAATTCTGCGTATTGTCGCACATAGCTGGAACACCTGCGAAAATATTCGTAACTCTATCATCCAAGCCAACGCAGGCAAGAGCCAGCCAGCCGCCTTGGCTGCCACCTCGAACAATTAAAGTTTTACTGTTCCATTCGGGTTGCGAACAAAGCATATCAAGCGCGCGTTTATGACGCAGGTACATTGTCGGTAGATAAAACTCGTCCTTATTCAATTTCCCTTTCTGAAAGATAATGTTGGATTCATTTTTGACGTTTACTGAAAACGGAATAGGGATGTTCTTAAATGGTCAGCTGTACTTGGGGAGTCAGCACCCTGCGGGCTCGACCGGTTTCCTGAAAGCGACTCGAAACGATAAAGTTAATATTGACGGCAGAACTGGTACCTGGAAAACTGTACGACGGCTGCTGCATATATGCCATAAAATTGAAGATGTTCTAAAAGGGCCTAATCATAGTATATTGCGCGATATCTTAGGTGATAAAGTTAAAAATATTTCATTGAGTCCAATCATTGAAGCTACGAAAAAATTTGATCCTATTTGCTGTAATTACCTGCGAAATGCATTTGCTGAAAATTGCGGGGTTGGCCTTTTTTTTCAATCATAAAGCCATTTTTATGCCATCCTGGACAAATGATATTCCAGAATTAACTACTGACATTGTAAAAAGTTATACTGATATGTCCAGTATCGTAAATGATGATTTTTCAGTTAATATAACACCTTCAGCAATTGATCCTGATATGGCTGCTGAAAGTATAGCGATGTTGATGTTAATGAATTTCTTTGGAACGGAACCGCTCAAGGATTTTTAGAATGAAAAGATATTGGCCGACAAGAGTTAATTAAAGTTTTGATTGTCATTAAGGCCTTTGTAAAACTCTTGATGTAGATTTGACAGGTAAATAATCATGAAAAGGGTATAAGTTGCTTATTTTGAATTGCTTAATGATATGATTGTTTGTATGTGATTAAATTTTGAACGATAAGTATAAAAAGGCGCCCCCTAACATGAGTTTGAATCAGAAAAAGTTTACACTTATTGAGTTTCTTATAGTGATCGCTATTATAGCAATATTATCTTCTATGTTGCTGACTTCATTAAGCAAAGCAAGAGCATTGCCTGTACAAGTAATCTTAAGCAATTTGGAACAGCTACCCAAATGTATACTCAGGATAATGATGATTTTTTAATGAATAGTCAGTATTATCAAAGAAGCGGCATGCAATTACGAGAGAATATTCTTTCGTTTATTTTTAAACGCAAAGTTACTCTGGAACCTGAATATGTTCAAGCAATGCTGACTTCTGCTAAGGAAACTAAGTAGAGCACTTCAATAGGTTTTAGCATTCTGACCGCAATAGTATGATTTGGGGTCAGTGCTGGCAAGTAACCTGAAGCCGTAACCGTTACTTTGGTTACGGCTTTCAATTTTTTATATCTAAACAAAGAATGGTCTAAATTACCCTGTTTATCATTTGATACCCACCCTCTATTATTAATCTGCAATTTTACTTTAATGAAGGCAAGAAGGATAGGCTTCGGAGCTAAACTAAGCATAAAGGAATGATCTGCGGAAAATTATCGATTAGAGAATTGCTCATTAGGGCAGGGCTTTAAAGCAACAAAGTTATGTTAAGTAAAGATTCTGACACACAGTAAATTACGTTATTTTATTTAAATACCTTACTTGCAGATTGTCTCATTTAAACACTTCTTAATTTATAAATATATTAAGTTTTTTGTATATCATAGCGAACAAATATGCTTTTTTGTTAGTCATTTTTTAATATATGCTATAAAAATGATAATAGTAGCTATTTAACTTAAGCAATAGATTAGAAGAGAACAGTAATTATGAGAAAAGTACTAGTTTTGCAATATGATAAATACGGTCATCCGGATAACTGGCTGAAGGTTTTTGGCGAAGACACGATGTTAACCGTAATTAAATGGGAAGAATACAGCAGAAAACCATCAATTAGTTGCACGGGAAAAGTGGAAATGTTTAACTCAGAGGCAAAGGCAAATACTCTATTTAAAAATTGGATGAAAACCTTAGTACAACGTCACGATAACCGCAGTGTGTATGAAACTCGTACATATGAGTATGGGCGCAGCAATTTACAATCAGATACGTGGCGCAATATAAGTTATATTTGTGCTTATAATGACATCTTGATAATAGAGCCAACTGCTAAGAATTTACCTATGGATTTATTTCCAAACTCAGCATTAAGAAATAAACCGGGTAAAGAACTCAAATATCCACCGAGGAAAAATTTTAAATTTCACTCTAGCTATGACCTGATGGAAAGGCTGGAGATTATATTATTCCCTTATATTATTGAGGAATTTGGTAAGTCTGAAAAACCCATCTTCGGGACCTGCTTTGGCCATCACCTACTGTGTTTACGGGAAGGCATACCTGTGAGACGGATTATAACTGTAAAAGAGGCGAAGAACGACATAAAGTTACCAAGCGCTCTAAGCGGAGATTTAATGGTTAGGTTCAGAACACCAGAATGTAAGCAAAAGTATAAAGATGGCCTTGGGCGTTTATACGATTATGAACACGGCTTGGTCGCTTATATTCCTACAAACAAACACCACGGTATGAATTTTCAATGCCGTAGGATGATGCAAGGCAAAGAACTGCCATGGATTAAAGTGAGAGAAGATTTGTTTGTAAAACCACACCATATGTACCAATATGATCCTGTAGTATTGAAAAAAATACTACGCAAACGCTATGACTACTGGGAAAAAAACATTGCAATATCTGAAGCCTGGAGTCCTCGTGTTCATTGCTGGCAGCACCATCCTCATATGGTTGATGACGAATTCTCTCTTAAATTTGCAAAAAGTGGATTAAATGGAGCCCACGGGAGTGAGCTTGATGATTCCATGGGAATGGCGGATTTTTCAATGGATGGTAACTTGACAAGCCAAACCAAGTTTAGAAACCACCGTAAAGCTTCAACTGATTTATTGGAACTTAACAACAAGATCCCGGTGAAGTTCTTTTAGAAAAATACAGCATAATGCCCTTTTGTAAAAAAGGGTATTATGGTCAAAGTTGCAAGTTAGATTTTCAATTTTAATCATCCAGCCACTTATGACCGTAATCATTGCAAGATACTATGAATTTTATCTTTGGAAACCTATAAATAGGCTTTTAAAAAATATTTTTTCAAATCTTTAGGAACCATATCACCTACAATATCTACAGTTTTATTCTCTGCAGAAGATTTCATCGCGCCAAGCCCAACCATTTCGGCTGCGAAAGCATCTTTGACAGTTGTAAAAGGAGTGGCTTGCCCCTTTATTATATCATAAAAATGTCTGCCTGCAAAAGGTCCGCCGTTATAATGGATTTTGCCGTCGTATTTAAATGTATACTCTTCCCGCGAGTTTAAGAATGGGTTGTTCCTTGCCAGAGTTATTCTTCCATCATAGTCCATCTTTTTCTCACGCATAGACAATTCAATATACATTAATCCCTTATCCCCAATTATTTCATATCGTCTGGAAAAGTGATTACTTACAAAAAAACAATGGGAATAAACTCCAAAAACATCGTTTGTGCATTCTATCATGCACATTTCATTGTCAAAAGAGTTAACATTTTCGGCAAAGCAACAAAGGTCGTTACTGCAATCAACATCTTTTACTGCAGAGTCCGTATTTTTTTTCTTAGGCACACGGTTCTGGCAGGATAAATTTTTACAATTACTGCATGTTAGATCAGAAGGCTTTGAACCACCATATTTTTATAAGCGGCAAACTCCTTTTACCTGTTTGGGAGCGGCGCCGCATAAGAAAAAGGCAATATCCAGATCATGAGTAGCTTTTTCAATTAACTGTCCGCCACTGTCTTCTATAGTTCTTCTGTAGGTTGTAAACATCGAATGTCCGCCGTGATACTGGGTGAAGTTAAAAGAACAAACTTTTCCAATTTTCCCGGCATCAATCAGAGCTTTAGCTTTATTTATGATTGGAGCGTATCTCATTACATGATCTACCATTATTGGTTGAGAATACGATTGTGTAACTCTGACCAGATCACATATTTTATCAAAAGAGCTTTCCAGAGGTTTTTCCAGCATTATTGGAAGGTTGGTATTCAAGCATTCTTTAATGTTGTCCAAATGGAAACAATTCTGGCTGGCAATTATCAAGGCGTCAAGGTTTTCTTTTGCAAGCATTTCTGAAATGTTTGTATATCTGTTTGGTGTGTAGCCGACCCATTCGCAGCCTTCTTTATAACGTCTGTCATTTGGCTCAACAACAGCGCTGAAAATCATTTTTCCAAAAGTTGCGGTCTGATATTCCAGAGCACGGCGCTTACCCATTTCTCCAAATCCAATGATGGTAACATTAACAGTATCGTTATTCATTGTTTTAACCTTGATTATTCATAAATAGTTAATTTCTATATTCTTTTTAGGACTTCTTCGGCCATACCCTGAAAAATAAATAATTTGTTCTTTTCTGAAAAATCCTTCCAAAGTTTTTTGACGTTATCAAGCTTTCCTGTTTTCTGTATGATATAGGCCTTTTTGAAAAGAGCCCAATGGGATTTGTTTAAGAATCTCTCTGCGTTAATGATTTTATTGTAAATTTTACAGCATCCTCGTATTTCCCCTTTGAGAACATTAACTCCGCATAGTCGTATTTTACTCTTAAATCATCTAGATAGGTTGTTAAGCTGTTATTAGGTTTAATAATAGATTTACTGGAAGGTCCAGGAGGATTCTGCATAGCATTTTTTACACTATTCCACGCGTTATCTATATCTGTACGTATAGATTTTGACTTTTCGGACAACACCTCAAATATTAAAGGATTGTCGAAGTTAATGGATTTCAGAGCGGTAAAGACTCCACTCCAGTTAATATTGCCATCACCGGGTAAGTTGTGGTTGTCCGTTATACCGTAATTATCGTGCAGGTGGACTGCGCTTACTGAATTTGCCGGTAATCCTTCAATAATCATATCCGGCTTTTGTCCGATTACATTTAGGTGTCCTGTATCCAGACAAAGTGCAGTATTATTGCATCCTGCATTTTTAATAATTTTCAACAACTCTCCCAGCTCTTTCAGCATTGCTTCATCATCAAATACATTTTCCAGAGAAATATTGATTTTGATGCTGTTTTCTTCAATGAATTTGCTTAGTTTATTTAAGAATTTACAAAAGAGCTTACATCTTTCATCATTAGTCACTTCCGGATCAAGTACCATTGGAGGATGAATAGTGAAATCCTTTACGCCCATGAACTGAGCTCTATGCAATTCCCTGCAGGTTCGCTGCATAGAGATATCGTAAAATATTTCCTCATCAAGAAACAAGTACACAGAGCTATGGTATGAAAAAACATTGGGAAAAAAATTGAATTGTATAAATAATCAACTTGAGCTATATTGAAGTAAAGCAACCTATGAAATTTTCCATAAGAATACCGTTTTATATTATCCATGAAACAAAATAATGATGAGAAGTCTAAAAAAATAATTGTCTTTTTGTAATGATTTAATATATAGTTTGCTTCCGAGGAGGATCAAAATCTTGCACCACATGATGTAAAAAATTAATTTATTGAAAAAGGACTCCTTGAGGTATTGTTGAATGAAAACTCATTCAGAACTTTATTATTTTGGAGTATGGACCTGAAACCGAATTCGTGCATTGCTAATTTCGCTTTTATTAGGTTTACAATATATAGTTTTACTTCGGCATTGGTTGGAATTATTTCTATTTTTTTTATAATCAGATTGTGTTTTAGCAAGAAATTGACATCTTCTTGAAAGCTACTTATATCAGTGCAGGTTAGTGTGTTAGTTAAGTGAGACCTTTTATATAATTGTTCAGCTTCCTTGTATGAAATACCATGTTCTTCAGCTCCTAGCTGCAAAGCTTCAGATTTATTATTTTTTATGAATTCCATAGCTTCATTTTGAACTTTTATATATCTGCTGACCCAGTCCGGGTGTTCCTTAAGAAAAGCCTCTCTAACACCTACAACTAATTTGGGAAGCACCAGACCTTTTGCTGTTGTTAAGATTCTTGCTCCTTCTTTTTCAGCTTTCAGCATCTGACCTGCAGCTAATAATGCCACGTCGACTTTTCCTGCAAGCATGGCTGCAGATGCTTGAGGTATTGACATTGGTATTAATGTTATGTCTTTGGAATTCATTCCATTCTTTGATAATGCTTTGAGCAGGATTTGATGTAACAAAGTTCCAGGAGGTCCTGCAACAGTTTTACCTTTCAGATCTTTAATGGAATTGATTTCTTTATTCGCAGTCATTACAGAAAAAACGTCTACAGGTTTAGAAATAGCCCTAACCATGTGTATGTTAATATTCTGGGTCGCTGCTATAATAATGCTTGTAGTATTAATAACTCCGCATATGTCAACACGCCCTGCTGCAACCGCTTGAGCTTGTTTTGCGCCAGAGTCAATGACATGAAATTTTATTTTTATTCCGTCTTTTGAAAATTCTTTTTCCAGTAAACTTTTTTTCTTCATAATTATCAATTGAAGATTAAAAGGATTTTTTACGTAAGTTACATTTATTTCCTTAGCAACAATGTTTAAAGTTACGAATAAAGACAGAAAAATATATAAGAATTTCATTTAAGCCTTTTGCTGTAAAACTTTTATTTCCTAAAGTACGAATAAAATATAGCCTTTTATATGCCATTTTCAACGATATAGTTTTAAATATTATTGTGAAAACCAAGGTAATAACTATGTTTTATCTTCAATACTAAATCAGTATGAGATTTTAATTGGTATTAAAAATTAGTAAGTTCTCTAGAAGTTACACCTAAATGGCTATATAGTTATCTGTTGTTCTTAATTGATCTATTACTGTTCTTTTGGGAGTTTAGAAACGTTAATAAAAAGAATCTATAGTGTTTATGTCTGGATTATTTGAAAAAATCAATTTGGGATCGAAATTGGAAAAACAAGACCTTATAGACATTTTGAATATTACTGAACAAAATGATTTAGAAAAGTTATTTAAGGCTGCTTATCAGGTCAAGTTAAAATATATTGGTAAACGTGTGAGTCTTCGCGGCATCGTTGAGATTAGTAATAAATGCGTTAAAGACTGCCTTTATTGCGGCATTCGTAACAGCAATCGCAATGTTGAACGCTTTGAGCTTAGCAAGCAGCAAATTGTCGATGGTCTGCTTACAGCTTATAGCTTTGATTACGGGTCAGCTGTAATGCAGGGCGGCGAGCGTACTGATGAAAAATTTATTATAATGATTGAATCGGTTTTGCATGAGGTCAAAGAACGTACAAACGGGCGTCTTGGTATAACTTTGTCATTAGGCGAGCAAGATGAGGAAGTATACCAGAGGTGGTTTGACGCTGGTGCGCATCGTTATTTACTTCGTATTGAGGCTTCAAACCCAGAATTATACAAGAAGATGCATCCTAGTGACCACAAACATGAACGCCGGATGGAGTGTTTACACAGCCTGCAGAATGTTGGTTATCAAACGGGTACCGGCGTGTTGATTGGGGTTCCAGGACAAACCATTGAAGACTTGGCTAATGATCTAATGTTTTTCAAAGAATTTGACATTGATATGATTGGAATGGGACCTTATCTTGTTCATCCGGATACTCCAATGGCAAAAGAATTTCCCGGCTTTGAACAGAAACGCAAGGAACAGCTTAATTTAGGTTTGAAAATGATTGCAGCAGCTCGTCTTTTGCTCAATGATGTAAATATTGCTTCAACAACTGCATTACAGGCACTTGATCCATTAGGTCGTGAACTTGGTCTTTTGGCTGGTGGAAATGTAATAATGCCGAATGTAACTGCGACTGAGTATCGCAAAGGATATCAACTTTATTCTGGTAAACCTGGGTTGGATGAGAACTCTGAGCAGAGTCGATTAGCATTGGAAAAATCAATTGCGCAGGCAGGGGAAACCATCATTTATAATGATTGGGGAGATTCTTTGCATTATTTTAAGCGTTGTGGAAAAGAGTAAGAGCTGCATGGAAATGAATTGATTATATTCATATCAACAGGCGTTTTTACAATCAAATATTGCTGTTTTGGAAGTTGGCTGGACTTTGGCCTGTGTATTTTTTGAATAGACGGCTGAAATATGACTGATCTTTGAAGCCTACTTCCACTCACATGGTACACATCAGCATCACAAATAACTGTATATAATCAAACTGTGGCATGAAGAATGAACCAATAGAAAATTCTAATGCCTATAATAGCCACCAGTTTTAAAACCATGACATGTTGTTTAGGGGGGAATGATTTTTCCCTGAGCGGCATAATTACATCTTAAGTCAATGTCTTTGTCTATTGCAGCATCTTGTGAAAGGGCATTTACTTTTTTAGAGACAACAAAAAATCAATATCATTTTTTACACTGTTTATTTCATCAGTGCTTAAGGTATTTATGAAATTGGTGTTGTTATATAACCATTCAGCGTCCTGATAAGAAATCTCATGGTCTTCGGCCGCTAATTGCAACGCTTTGTGTTTATGGCTTTTAATAAATTCCATGGCCTCATCCTGGACTTTGATATATCTTGCGATCCAGTCTGGGTGGTTTTTTGCAAAAGATTCATTAACCGCAACAACTAACTTAGGTAGCATTAGCCCTTTTGCGGTTGTCAAGACTCTTGCTCCTCTTTTTTTAGCTTCTAACATTTTAAGCGTACTCAATACCGTCGCATCGACCTTGCCGGCAAACATGGCATTATATGCTTCTGTTATTGGCATTGGTATATAATTAACATCTTTCATTGTCATATTATTTTTAAACAATGCTTCAAGCAACAGTTGATCCAAGGTACATTTGCTAGGACAGGCAATAGTTTCCCTTTTAACCCCTTTACTGATTTAATATTTGGATTAGTCGTCATCAAAGCCAAGGTACCAGTAGGGTTGCAAACTGCTCGTATTATGTTTAGTTTTATATTTTGGCCTGCCGCTATAATTATGCTGGTAGTATTTATAGATGCACATATATCAACTTTGCCTGCGGCTACTGCCTGAGCCTGTTTTAGACCGTTGTTGATAGCATGAAGTTTTATTTTTATCCCATCTTTTGCAAACTCTTTTTCCAGTAAGCCCTTTTTTTTCATGACTATCAGTTGTAGAACTGGGCTTATAGGGTAAGCTACATTTATTTCTTTGATTTCTTTGCCAAAAAGGTTTAAAGCTGCGAATAAAGAAAGGATACAAAACAAAACTCTCATGTAAATACTTTATTCCAAATAAGTTTCCTCTTAAAACGACTAAATATTATAACCTTCAACGATGACTTTTAAATTATCTGAAAGAATATTCTAATAATTTTTAGATAACAAGCATTTTATAGTTTAAGAGTCATTAATTAAGTTTAGAAAGCAGAATTAACGCCCTGGCAATATTAGTGAACCTCCTGTGTCTTTGACATCGGATTGAGTCTGATAGCTAGTTCTATTTATAATTATTCAATTAATACTTTTTCATAAGTTGTTGTAGTATACATATAATGCAATCAACTTTCAGCTAATTATTGACTATAATTTCAAAGATACTGTGACAACTTTATATAGTAAAGAAGGAAGGTAACCTGCGCACCGTTTAGACAAATTTCATGAGTCTTTATTTTAGGAGGTGCAACTTGTAAGTTGTTTTTGATGAATGTCTTAGTTGTGAGAATTGTGGACTTTTTTTGGAGTAGAGGAGGGGTGAAAAGTTTTTACCCCTGTTGGGCTTTATCAGGTTTCTGTTATTTTAAAAAGTTCTTTGTCTAATTTTGAAAGCTTTTTCTTGTTTTCTAATAATTTTCTTATTTCATGTAGCTTATCTTCAGGAGTTGTGGCTTTCGAATATTGCCCGGGCAGGGCATTTAATATTTTATGGCGTTGCTTCTGGCTAATGTGGGTGTAGTGTTGAGTCATTATAGGATTGCCGTGTCCAACGATTTCCTGCACTACGGCTACCGGCACCCCTGCGTTAATCAGGAATGACACAAATGAGTGTCGGAATGAATGGAAGCCGTATTTTGTGACACGGCGTTTGCCTTCTTCTTTTGGGTTCTCAAAACCGGCAGCGGCAAATACTCTTTGGACCGACCTGACAATGCTCGACTTGGACTTGTTATATCGTTCGCCCAAAACTGGAAGCATAATGAATTTGTTCTGCCAGCGGTAAATTTATTTTCAGCCAGCGCAGGAAAAACTTTAGCTTTTGGCGATAGTCTTCGAGGGTACGTGCTCCGCTGTCGGGGCGTGTCTGGCTTTCTGAAAAGGTCTGCCACAAACTTGATAAAGCAAGGAATCTTGATTCGCGCTGCAGGCGTTTGGCAATGGCTACCTGAGCTGCGATTTCTTCGCGAGTATCGGCTTTGAGGATAGGCAAATATTTTGCAGCCTCGGTATTGGCTCTGGCTTTGGCATTATCTTCGCCTTCTTTAATTTTCAGCGAAACGGTTTTTTCTTTACCATTAATGCGGTACCTCAAGTAGTAGGTGCCGCGCCGAAGAAAAATCCTTCCTGAATTCTTTCGTCCAGTCCTGCTCATAACGTGTACCCTTTTTGTACCCTTTTTACCCCTTTTTGCTTGATAGGCGCAATATACCGCAACAGACAGAAATGCAAGTAAAGTGGTTGATTTTGAGGTAAAAAAGAGGTGGTACCCGGGGTGGGACTCGAACCCACACATCACAAGGATAACGGATTTTAAGTCCGTTGCGTCTGCCATTTCGCCACCCGGGCAAATTGATTGAGGTTATATATTATATCTAAACTCAGTATTTTCAACTTGAAGAATGTAAAAAATACAAAATCAGTTGAAGTTCCAGAGAAAGCTCTTCATAACATACTGTCGCAGGCGGTACGGGTAGTAGAAAATAATCAAATTACCGTTAGGAGCTACGTATGCTTTTTTTACTATATGTTTGATTGACTTAAATACATCGTGGTCACGGTAATTGTTTATTATTGTCTGGAGAATAATTTCAGCCTGGCGTGTGGGGATTGGCACTAATCCAACTGAGGCTTCTTCTACTTCCAGTGATGCTCCTTTATCGTTTATTAAAGGAGTTCCTTTAAGGTTGATCATTACATGAGAGCCAAAAGGGTTGTCAAAACCGGTATCAGCAGAAAATTGTACTGTGAATTCGCCTTTATCGTAACTCAGTTTATAAGGAATTTTAGTGCTTTCAGGGGAAACTGTCTTTTGCCCTGCCAGAAAGTCTCCAATTGTTCCAGAGTTCTCAACAAACCTTATTATCGCATTAACTTCGGCAGGAGTCAATTCAAGTTGTGCAACTGTATTTATCTGGCTGTTCATCACAACTGGAATAATACGGTTGATGATTTGGGATTGTATAAAAACTTCACCAGTGGTCAATGGTTGTACGTGAAATTGTTTTTCCGGGTCAAATACTAAAGAACCGAGTACAAGCAGACCAATCAGTAAGAAAATAATTACTGCAGCAAAAAGTGATAGGATTATTGTCATGCAGCCTTTGCGAGCCTTTGACTTACCATTTTTAACTTTTGAAATGCTTCCTTTTGCTGTCATAACTTTTACTTCTTTGTTTGTTTTTTTGCATATACTGCTGGACGTATATAAACGAGCTCAGTAAGGTTATCAGTGTACGGTAAATTGCTTTTAATGAGATTTTCCGTTGGAATGTGCTTAAGGTAATTAATGCTATTGGAAATACTTGCTGGGACGATTTTTTCAATAGCAGTAGCTTCATTAGTAAATGCTACATATGAGGCAAACTTATTATTTGTGAAAAAAATTTCTGCCTGTTGTTGATTTAGGACTTCTGTCACTCCGGTCGCCTGAATTTCTCTATTGTTATTTTCTAATTCATACAAAAGAATTTCTTTGTTACGACCATCAAATATCGCTGCAATTTTGTCATTACTGCTCGAATCTAAAGCCATGCCCATAGCAAATGCTGTTGGAACACAACGTGTATGAACGTTGGTTTTGGAAAAGGTTAAACCTTCAACAAGGCCTGCTGCAAGGCGCATGCCGGTAAAACTGCCTGGGCCACTACCGACAGTCCATTTAGTAATATTTTCTAAGGCAATATTTTCGTCTTTCAGCATATGCAGAATCCAGTCTGGGAGTCCAGAGGAACTGCGTCCGCTCATAGGTTTTGTGGCGGAACATATGATATTGGCAGAGGCGCTTTCAGCAATTGCAAAACCAGCTTCACAACCGGATAAATCAATGGCGGCGGAGTATTCCAAAGCAAATTCCTTTCATTTGTACTTTTACGGTGGAAATATAGACCTGATGCTGACAAGATGCAAAAAGGTTATTGTCAAAAAGATTAATATAGAAACAGTCGTTAATGTACAATCACTACATAAACGACAGGCATATTGTTTTTAAGAAAGGTGAAATTATGATGCGGCGCGAACCATTATATCGAGGTCTTGAAGCATAACGCCAGTTCCTAAAGCTACTGCTTTAAGTGGATCTTCCGCAACAAACACAGGTAAACCTGTCTCTTCAATAATGAGTCTGTCTAAACCCTTAAGAAGCGCTCCCCCTCCAGCAAGCATTATACCGCGATCAATGAGGTCAGCTGCAAGTTCCGGGGGACAACGTTCCAGAGTTCCGCGCACAGCCTCGATGATGCTGGTTATTGGCTCCTGCAGAGCATTTCTGATTTCTCCAGCAGTAATCTTTACGGTTTTAGGAAGTCCGGATACTAAGTCACGACCTTTTACTTCCAGTTCAGCTTCATCGTTAACTGGATAAGCGCTGCCAATTTCTACTTTTATACGCTCTGAAGTGCGTTCACCAACCATCAGGTTATAAACACGCTTCATATGCTGGCATATTGCTGCGTCAAGTTCGTCGCCACCGACGCGGACACTGCGAGCTCCAACTATACCATAAAGTGAGATAACTGCTACTTCTGTAGTACCACCGCCAATATCAACAATCATGCTGCCGGAAGGTTCGGTAACAGGTAGTCCTACTCCGATAGCGGCAGCCATTGGTTCTTCAATAATAAATACGTCACTGGCGCCAGCACGTTTGGCACTGTCTTTCACCGCTCTGTTTTCAACTTCTGTAATTCCAGAAGGTACGGCTACAAGGACTCTTGGAGGCCACATTCTCTGACGTCGAGGAACGTGACGTACGGCTTTCTGAATGAAATATCTAAGCATCTCCTCAGTAATGTCAAAGTCGGCAATAACTCCATCTTTCATTGGACGGACTGCACGAATATTTCCAGGAGTACGTCCAAGCATACGCTTTGCTTCTTCGCCTACAGCTAATACTTCTTTCGTATTTTCATTTATAGCCACAACAGACGGCTCAGAGAGGACAATACCTCTGTCCCGTACAAAAACCAGGCAGTTAGCTGTGCCAAGGTCTATTCCGATATCACTGGAGAAAAGTCTAGCCAGTTTTTTTACTATCATTTGTACACCGTTCGTTGTTATTCATAGTTCTATTTTACGATAACCTGTAATTTTAAATTTTAAAATATATTTTCATTTTTTTTAAGAAATTCGATGGCAGCCAGCCTTAAAAGATTAGATGAATTAAAACATAAAATACAAGAGAGATTTTCAAGCTGAGGAAGATAGCTAGAGAATACGAGATTTTAAACTTTATATTGTGATTAGTATTTTTTTATCAATAATAAGGTGAATAAAGAGGTAGGGGGTGTTGATGAATATCATTGTAGCTACTCCAGTTTTGGTTTTCTGAATTAGTTAATTGGATTCAAAAATATTAAGTATATTTATTTATATAATATGTTAAAAAATATAATTATTTTTCTTTGTAAAGTTTATCTTTTAATTAATTTGAATGAAAATAATTGTGATGCTAGGTTTGCAGTGTGCCTTTTTGATAATTTAAAGGTATTAGTTTTTGGTGAATTAATGATTTAAGAATGGTTTCTGAAGGAGGTTGGTTGTTGTGAAAGCGTTGTGTTTTATTCTTTTATTAGGGGTAGCTGGAGCTTGTTACTGGGGATTTAGTCAGAAAACTGAAAATGACCGTTTAGTGAAGTCACAGAAGGTTGCTCAAGAGAAAATAAAGAAAACTGAAGAGTTGCTGGCTGCTGCTCAAAAGAACGTTGTTGATTTGAAGGACAGGGTGTCGAGTGTTTCTAGTGAGAAAACAAAAATAAAGAACGAATTAAATAAAGTAATAAATGAATTTGCTAAATTTAAAGAAGTCGCTGCGAAAAAAGAAAAGTTGCTAAATGATAAGCTGAAAGTGAGTCAAGAAAAAAAGAAGTCTGTCAGTAATGCTAATGTGAAGCGGCAGATGGATTCATTAAAGAAAAAAGCATTGGTAATCAAAAAAAAACTACAACAGATTGATAATGAAATACAATCAAATTCATTTAAAGTTAGAACAGCACTGAATTCAATTGTCAAGGTGACCAAAGAGCATGCCAAAGGATGGTATTGGAAGAGTAGCGGAGCAAAGTATCTAAAGCCAATGAGGCAATTGCCTCATAAATACAGCAAGAAAAAAATACGTATAGTTTACCTTTCTAAAGAAGAAATTCGCAAGCTAAAGGCTAAGCCATTTATTGATAAGGTTGCGGCTCTTAAAAAACAAAAAGCTATGTACCAGACCGGCTATAATGAATTGAAGAAGCAATATTCTAAGCTTAAACAACAGGCTGTTATGTAAAAAGCTGACAGGAAGATTTATAAAAAGAGAAAACTCCACTTTCAATTGTGTAGTTTTTTAATTTACTGCATGGGGGTTGATATGAAAAAGGCTCCGCTTGAATGCGGAGCCTTGTATCGTTTGAATCATTAATTTACTTCCATGGAGGGGCTTCAGGTAAAGCTTTGTCTAAGTCATTTAGAAGTGATTCCTGAAATGCTCCAGCATAGGTTCCGTTGAAGAAGCGGTCAATGCCTTCTCCGTTCAACTTGGCCCAGGACTCTTCTTCGCGACCAGGAATGATCGGGTAGAAAAGGACGTTATTAGCTTTGGCAGCCTTGAGGTCTCCTGGTGCATCGCCGATCATTAGAACTTTGTCTAAGTCATATTTTCCTTTAGTGGTGTACTCAAGGTGTTCTGTTTTGGTGCCGTGTTCCTGGCCACAAATCATTCCGAGATAGTGATCGATTTTATTTTCTTTCCACTCACGAGTTAACGCTTCGAGTGGAGTTTGTGAAACGACAATTTGGTCAGCTTTATCTGCTGATTTCGCCAGTACTTCAGTTACGCCTGGAAATGGTGGAATGCCGAAAACCATGCCAGAAATACAGTCATTAACAGCCACAGACCATTTGAGAATATGAGTGAGTTCCTCATCAGTGGATGCTGCAACTTTAGCTTCAAGCGCTGGATTGCCAAGCTTAGATTCTTCTTCAATCCAGGCATCAAGAGCGGGATAAGAGTTGAGTTCAACTCCCCGTTTAGCGAATTCTTCGTGATCGCTGACCAGTTCCAGAGCACGTTGTACTGCAAGAAAGCGGTTGCAGCCACGAGTTTTGCTGTATAGGTTAACGAACTGCCATACTTCACGTGCGTACTTGCTTGCAGCCTGCATGCCGTAATATTTGATGAAGTTTGGGCAGAAACATTCTTTCTGTTTTATTTCCATTGTGTCAAATACACAACCATCACTGTCGTAACCTATGAAGAAATCATGGTTTTTCGGAAGATTCTTCATTTCGGCAACATAATCCATGTTTTCCGCTCCTTTGCGATTATATTAAGTCTTACTTGTTCAAAGTGTAAAAAGGACTTTGTTAAGTAATTAAACTAACTCCAAAATGAAAAATCTCAACCCCCTGAAACTACATTCATAGACAAAATTTTTGAAAAAGATATGAAAGTAAGAGGGTATTTATGTGGGGATGGGCTTGAATTTAGGATGATTAAATAAGACGGTTTTCGCGAAAGCTATGATAACCCTGTGAGGAGACTATAATGTGGTCGTGAAGGGCGATCCCAACAGCAGTTGCTGCCTGATCGATACCTCTGGTTATATTGATATCTGCGGGGGATGGATTAGTCATCCCGCTAGGGTGGTTGTGAACAAGGATAATACTTGAGGCATGAAGTTCCAGGCAGCGTTTTATGATATTGCGGGGATAGACTGCTGCTCTGTCAACGGTGCCTTCATGGCGGTCGTATTCCAGGACATGATTTTTAGTGTTTAGATATAGCACCATAAATGTTTCCTGCTTTGCTCCTCCAAGTACCATTCTTGCAAAGTTTACGACATCTGTTGGAGAACCGACAACGTCTGTTTTTTTTATCTTTACGGTAAGGTATTCGCTGCACATATCTTTAAGTAGTAGAAACATGGTTGCAGCATTTTCACCAATGCCTTTACAGGTAGTTAAATCTTTGAGGCTGGCATCCATGACACCCTGTAAGTCTTTAAATTTTAAAAGCATTTCTTTGGCGATTGGCTTAACGTCCCGACGGGGAATGACAAAAGTAAGCAGCAATTCCAATACTTCATAATCATGCAGAGCGTTAATGCCGCTTTTTAAGTATTTGCTTCTGAGTCTCTCTATGTCCACTGCTGCTATTCATTTTTTTGCTGTTCTATCTCGTTAAGTAGGTAAATGTTTCGAAGTGTCCAGTGCGTGGAAACATGTTAATCATTTGTGCTTTCTCCAGACGAAAACCAGCTGTTGCCAGATCGCGTAAATCCCGACCTAAGGTGTCTGGGCCGCATGAAATGTAAATAAGCTTTTTAAGTTTGCTTGAGGTCAACATGTTTCTAACTTTTCCTTTGAGTCCATTGCGTGGAGGATCAACTATTAGTAAAGTCTTATCATTGATTTTTTCTAATATTGTATCTTGTTGCTTGGCGACATCATCACTGATTATAGTTGGGGCAGCAACACATTGCTGTTTTAAATTATAATTTACTGCCGCTATCGCTTTTTCATCTGACTCAACAGCGACAATATCTTTAACGCCAGCCGCTGCTGCAGTCGTGGCAAAAAGTCCTGATCCACAATACAGGTCAATTACTGTTTCAGGTTGAATTTGATTAATCACTTTAGTGACTGCTTCAATCAGCGCATTGCATCCATGAGGATTTACTTGCTGAAAGCTGCCTGCGGGTACAGAAAAACTACCGAATGGCATATTTTCTTTAAGCCAACTCATTTTAGCTGGTGGATTATTCCGCCAGTATATAACATCATTTTGTTCGGTGTGGCGTAATGTCAAGGAGTGCCCGTGATGCAGCGTATGAAAAAAACCTTTATCAGCTGTCAGTTCAGCAAGTTTGTCATTGATTTCTTTGCAAGCAATAGGACAGTTGTTTAACGGCATTACTGTTCCATTGGGCTGTTTGTACCCAAGTAGCGTTTCGCCGCCGTCCTTTTGAACGTGCAGGGTAATTTTGTTTCTGTAGCCAAGCGGCGATTGGGGTGCTGAATATTCATTCAAAGCGCCTTCAGATACTTCAATATTTTTTTTAAGAAACTCCATTAACTGATTGTTTTTTAGAGTATTCTCGTGTTCAAAGCTGATATGCTGGTAGACGCAGCCTGGGCAAACTTTAGACAATGGGCATTGCGGTTCAATGCGGTTATGTGACGGAGTAGGGATTCTCAGGCACGTTGCCTTGAGGAAATCACTGCGTTCCTTAGTCACCTCAATAATAACTGTTTCACCATCTATAGTGTCTGGCACAAAGCAGACTTTACCGTCGATGCGGGTAAGTCCGGAGCCGCCATATACTATTTTTTCAATTTTTGCTTCTGCTTTGAACCCTTTATTCAAACTGAGCTCCACTGTGTTAGTCGTTTATTAAATATTATCATTTAAATATAGCACTGGAAATAAAAAAATCAGCTATGTTGTTCCAATAAATGCCTTAGAATATCTTTTGCTATTTTCTTTATATATTGCTTTTAAACATATTTATAATCAATCGATAATAGCCCGGCTCTCATACTGATTCAAGTTGAAGAATAACTTGGGGTCAATAAAATAGGTGAATAATTATGAAAAATATATTTATTAAATGTAGCATAAAGAGAGAATGCGGTCTATCTTATCATGATTTTTAACAGAACAATCTGGAGTTTAAATATGCAAGTACCTTTACTTGATTTTTCCCAGCAATATGTTGGGCTTAAAGATGAGATACTCAAAGAGATAAGCGAGATTTGTGACTCTCAACGCTTTGTGCTTGGCGAAAAGGTGCAGAAACTTGAAAACGAAATCGCAGAGTACTGCGGTACTAAACATGCATGTGGAGTAACTTCCGGTTCCGATGCGCTGATTATCGCCTTAATGGTTGAAAATATTGGAGCCGGAGACGAAGTTATTACTACTCCGTTTACTTTCTTTGCTACAGTCGGAGCTATCTCACGAGTTGGAGCAACTCCGGTTTTTGTCGACATTGATCCAGATACATACAATATCGATCCGGCAAAGATTGAAGAAAAAATAACTTCAAAAACCAAAGCAATTATTCCTGTCCATCTGTTCGGACAATGTTGCGATATGGATGCGATTAACGCTATAGCCTCAAAACATAACCTGGTTGTGATTGAGGATGCTTGTCAGTCAATCGGAGCTGAATATAAAGGAAAACGTGCTGGAAGCATTGGCGACTATGGCTGTTTTTCTTTTTACCCAACTAAAAACCTCGGTTGTTTTGGCGATGGCGGTATGGTTACTGCTAATGATGACAAAAAAGCTGAGTTGCTGAAAGTATATCGAAATCATGGTCAGGGATCAACATATATACACCATTATGTTGGCGGAAACTTCCGACTTGACGCGTTGCAGGCTGCTGTATTGTCTATCAAATTACGTGAACTGGACGCCTGGTCAGAGGCACGTACTCGCAATGCAGCTGAATACAATGAAATGTTTACCGCATCTAAACTTGGCAACAAAATTCAAACACCTTTTGTTGCTGATTTTGCTAATCGTCATATCTACAACCAGTATAGTATTCTGGTTAAGGATGGTAAGCGTGATGAGCTGCGTACTAAGCTGCTGGAAAAAGGTGTTGGCTGCGGTGTTTATTATCCGCTTTCACTTCACCAGCAGGAATGCTTTAAGGACTTGGGCTATAAGGACGGCGATATGCCAGTAAGTGAGCAGACTTCTAAAGAAATTCTCGCTCTGCCTATTTTCCCGGAGTCCACTATAGAGCAACGCAAATTTGTCGTTGAGTCAATCGAAAACATTTTGTGTAGTTAAATGAGTCGTATAAAAGAAAATGAAAAAGAATTCAAGCGGCAGAGTTATCTGAGACTGCTTCGTTATGCCAAACCATACTGGTTTCGCCTTACTATAGGTGTATTAGCCGGTTTTATGGTGGGCGGTTCTCTGTTTGCCAGTTTGATGGTGTTGCCGGACTTGATGAATGCTGTTGATCAATCAACTGGCGGTGGCAGTCAGCCGACAGCAATTTCAGAGAAGGCCACAGAAATCGTAACTGCTATGGAAAATACCAGCAGTAAAGAAATGACCAAAGCGGAAAAAGAGAAAGTTGTTGCTAAGGTCTTAAATCCGGTTGATGAAGATCCTAAGTTAATTCAATCACTGGATAAATTAGAGCATTATTCTAAAAAGTTTCATTTGCCGATTACAGTTGAAAACAAAAGCAAGGTCAATGTATCCTGGCCGTTTAATTATTCATTCTCAGTAATTGATTCTGCCGGTCGTATGGCGTGGCAGTTTTTCCTGATTTATGTTATAGCGTTTGTTATTGGCTGGACAGTGAAAAATCTGATGACTTATATCAACAGATATTGTACTCGCTGGGTCGGGGCAAAGGTTATTGCTGATTTACGTGATGAAATATTTAGAAATCTTGTTGGACAATCGCTTAAATTCTATGGTAAGATGGACGTTGGTCACCTTATCAGTCGTTGTACTAATGATACTTCGGCAATTGAGACATCTGTTGCAAACATTGTGGCAGACGCAACTCGTTGTCCGATTGAAATTCTTTCATGTGTTGCGGCAATTGTAATTTTCAGTATGAAGCTCCAAAATTACTCGCTACTGCTGGTTATTTTGGTAGGAACTCCAATCATTATTTTACCGGTGGCGTTTCTTGGACGCAGGATCCGTAAAATTTACAAAGGTTCTTTCGCTAAAATAGCTGAAGTTATTTCTCGCATGCATGAGGTCTTTACTGGAATTCTGGTTGTAAAGGCCAGTAATACCGAAGAGTTGGAGGCAAGACGCTTTCATAAAGTTAATCGTAAATACTTCAGAACTGTTGTTCATGCGCTTAAGATGCAATTGCTGATGAGCCCGATGATGGAAGTTATTGGTGTTGCGGCCACGCTTGTATTTCTGGTTTACTCATACAGCAAAGGCTACAATTTTACTGCTTTAATAGCGATGCTTGCTCCGGCAATTCTGGCTTATCGCCCAATCAAGGATTTAGCCAAAGTTGTTACGTATTTACAGCGTAGCATGGCGGCAGCAGACCGTTATTTTGACCTGATTGACACTCATACGGGTATTCGAGAACGCTCAGGTGCAGTTGAGCTGGGTGAATTCAAAAAAGAGATATCCTTCGACAATGTGAGCTTTTCATATGGCGAAAATGACATCCTCAAAGATGTTAATTTTAAAATTAAGAAAGGTCAGGTTGTCGCCGTTGTTGGTGAAACTGGTTCTGGTAAGACTACGATAGCAAATCTGATTGCTCGCTTTTATGATGTTAATTCCGGTTCAGTAACAATTGATGATACTGATGTCAGAGATTTAAAAATTGATTCCTTGCGTGAGCACATTGGTATTGTTACTCAGACTCCTATTTTGTTTAATGAGACAATTGCGCACAATATTTCTTATGGTTGTGAAGATGCCACTCGTGAACAAATTATTGAGGCAGCCAAGAAGGCCAATGCTCATGAATTTATTGTTGACGGAAGACACGGTGAAGGCTATGATACTGAAGTTGGCGAAAAAGGATTTAAACTGTCAGGCGGAGAAAAGCAGCGCGTTGCTATTGCCCGTGCTATTTTGAAAAATCCACCTGTTTTGATTCTTGATGAAGCAACCAGTGCTCTTGATACTGTGACCGAACGTCTCGTACAGGAAGCTTTGAACCGCGCGATGGAAAACCGTACTGTTTTTGCTATTGCACACCGTTTAAGTACAATTCAGCATGCTGATTTGATTATTGTTCTGAAAAGTGGTGTAATTGCTGAGCGCGGTACTCATGATGAGCTGCTTAAGCATAACGGAATTTATCGTAACCTTTATGAAACACAGTTTAAAACGTCGGAAACCGCTACAGCAGATGAATCTGGAGAATAAACAGGAATTATTTCCCAATAAAATACATTTTGTTGGTATAGGTGGGGCAGGAACTGCTCCGCTTGCCGGCATAATGCTGCAACGGGGAAACGCTGTTTCAGGTTCCGATATTAAGTTAAATGATAAAACATCCGTTCTGGCTGACGCTGGTGCGGATGTTTTTTGTGGACACTCCGCTGCTAACCTTGCAAATGATGTAGGGCTTGTTGTTTATACCTCCGCTGCTGATAAAGATAATCCTGAACTGCTGGAAGCCAAAACAAGAGGATTGCAATGTTTAAGGCGTGGAGACTTTCTAGCACGCCTGAGTTCGCTTTATAAGCGTCAGGTAGCAGTTAGTGGTTCTCACGGGAAAACCACTGTTACTGCGATGCTGGCCTGGACGCTCAAAAAATCAGGTCTTGATTGCGGTTATATGGTTGGTGGTGAGGTGAATGATTTTAAAAATTACGCTGCTGGCGATGGAGATATTTTTGTCACAGAGGCAGATGAAAGTGATGGGACTCATTCTCTATTTTCTCCATGGCTGGGGGTGGTTACAAATGTTGAAGATGACCACAGTTGGAGCGTTGGAGGAGACAAGCAGCTTTTTAAAAATTTTGGTGATTTTGCCAATCAAAGTTCAAAGCTGATTTATTGGGATGATCAAATTTCAGGATCGTTGTTTTCAGTACATGATAATGTCAGAATTATTAATAATGCCCTTGTCTTATCTGAATTAATTCCCTCTTCTTTACAAGGTTTTATGCGTATTGATGCTGCAATAGTGTGTGCTATTGCTGAAGAGGTTGGGGTTCCGTTTGCGAAAGCAGCACACCTGCTAGAAGGTTTTCCTGGAGTAGATCGGCGGATGAGTGTTCATTATTCAGGTGATGACTTGTCGGTTGTAGAAGACTACGCACATCATCCGACAGAAGTGAAATATGCAATTGAGTTGTTGAGGTTAAATTATCCAAACCATCATTTAAGGGTCGTCTTTCAACCGCATCGTTTTGCCAGACTTTCCAAGTATATTGATGAGTTTGCAGAGGAGCTGCGTGAGGCAGATACTGTTTTTACTGTTCCTGTTTTTGCCGCATGGACAGAGGTAGGAGAAATTGACTCTTCCGACTTGGCTGCTAAGGTTGGTAATAATGCATTTAACTTGAATGGTGACTGGTGTGAGATGCCTGAAGCTATTCTGGAAGACTTGCCTGATTCATCGGTTATTGCAGTACTTGGGGCAGGGGATGTTAATGAAGTTATTCCACACTTGCTGAGTTCGGTTTACAGTAAATAAAAAGGAGGCCGAAGCCTCCTGATAAAACTGTATCTTACATCACTATCTTATTCAATGGAAACTCAACAATTCCAGTAGCTCCGCAATTTATGAGTTCTGGTATCAGATCGCGAACTATATATTCATCAACAATAGTGTTTAACGCAACCCAGCCGTCTTCTGCCAACTCAGAAACTGTTGGGCGTTCTAGAGCAGGAAGTTTTTCCAGAGCTTGATCCAGGTTTTTCTTCTGGATATTCAGCATTAAACCAACTTTGCCTTCAGCTGCAAGGACTGCTTTGAGCAGCATAGCTATTTTTTCAATTTTCGCGCGCTTAAACTCATCTGTCATCGCTTCTTTATTGGCAATAAATCTAGTTGTGTATCAATTATAGTCAGTTTATTAGCTCTGAGCGATGAGCCAGTTTCAGTTATTTCAACGATGGCATCTGCAAGCTTGGGAGGTTTTACTTCAGTGGCGCCCCAACTGAACTCAACTGTTGCGTTTACAGCATGTTTTTTCAGGTAGCACTTTGTCATGCCTACAGCTTCTGTTGCAATTAATTTCCCTTCAAGATCCTTTGGCGATTTGATATTGGAATCTTCAGGAACTGCGAGTACCCAGCGTAACGGACGGCGTCCTACTTTGCCGTAAACAAGTTCCGCTACCTCTTCTACTTCCGAACCATTTTCCTGTATCCAGTCGAATCCGGTTAAACCACAGTCAAGTATTCCTTTTTCTACATAACGTGACATTTCCTGAGCACGAATTAACATGCACTCAATCTCATTGTCATCAATTGAAGGAAAGTATGAACGTGAACTGATAGAGATATTGTAGCCGGCTTTTGCAAACATTTCGCAAGTGGTTTTTTCAAGGCTTCCTTTGGGGATTCCTAAGCTGAGTTTCGACATGAATGTTTCCTTTTAGTTCAGGTTTTTGAAGATAAATCGTTTTTATTTTACTGTTTGGCATGAGTAAAATATTATCTTCTGTCAAAAATATTTTAAATATTTTTTTAATTTTCGACAAAATTTAATATAACATGGAGTGCAAAAAATCAAAACGAGAATTATAATCAGTTTAGGCATGTCTAATATTCAGTTCGACTTTTCAAGGTTGGTAAACAGTTCAGGGGGTGCCAATATGCGGCTATTATTAATTTGTATTGCTGTGTCAACTGTCTTCAGCACAAACGTGTTTGCAGCCAAAAAGAAATTGAGTTTTGGTAAAAAGGGATTTGGGGAAAAGATCTCTTTTGGTAAAAAGAAGCTCCCTTCAAAAAGCAAAAGTGAAAAGCCAGTAAAGATTAAGTTTAAATCTAAACCAATCGTATTTACTGGCAATTCAAAAAAGTCAAAAGTGAGTAGTTTCAACAGTAAACAGAAAAGTAAAGTTTCAAATTTCAAAAACGGAATTAATAAGAAGATGGACTTAAAATAAAACTCATTTTATTTTGCCATTAAGGAAATACATATTGATTGTGCCTTTACCTTTGACTTCGACTGGTATGCGTTCAGTGAAATCAAATTGATCCTTGGCTAATTTATAGGTTTCTTCTGAAACATTTATGTGCATGGGTTCAGAGTATCTTTCCATGCGCGCGGCCGTGTTGATTGTGTCTCCAAAAACATCATAGATATACTTTTCAACTCCTACAATACCGCCGACAACTCTGCCGGAATGGACTCCCATTCTCATATGCCATTTCATTGCAGATTGTGAGTTACGTTTGTTCAGAAACTCTATAGCCTCAAGAGACGCATTAAGAATATTTGAAAAATGGTTTGTATCAGGCGTAGGCATGCCGGAAACGCTGAGGTAAGCGTCGCCGATCGTCTTGATGCGCTCACAGTTATTACGAGAGAATATTTTATCAAATTCAGTAAAGATGTCACTGAGTTCATCAATAACTTCAGTAGGGTCAATGGAGCTGGTAAGTCTGGTAAAGTCTACTATATCTGAGAAGAAAACTGTTACATTGTCAAAAGACTCAGGAACGCTTCTGCCTGTCTCCTTAAGCTGTTGAGCAACTCTTGCTGGAAGGATATTTAACAGCAGTTTCTCGGAACGCTCTTTTTCATTTTCTACTTGCTCTTTGAGTTCAAGCAGTTTGAGGTTTGCCTCAGCCATTTCCAGCTTTTGTTCCTGCAGCTTTTCCTGATGTTCAAGCAGCTTGAGGTTGGCTTCAGCAATTTTTAATTTTTCTTCCTCACTTTCCCGCATTGGAGCAAGGGTTTTGCTTAGAAAATCCTGCTTGTCTTTTTCGAGGTCGTGAATTAAAGTGTCCGTTTGTTTTTTGCCACGAGTCATGAAATACATCGTAGTTAGAATATAGCATACTACGAGTATTAATATTGCAATGATATACAAAATATGAATCATGGTATTGTACCTTTAATTCCCTTAAATAAGTATATCTTTATATTAGCACTAAATGCGGGGGAAGGCAATTGCTCGTTAGGTCGGTTATAAACAAACTGTTCATATTTGTCTCTTCTAAATTTCAAACATATATAATCAATTATTTCAATTTGGGAAAATAGCTTACCTGACTCTAAGAAGATAAGCAGTTTAATACCTCTAATGTTTTAAGGGAAAGGATTATTCCGGAGATGACAACAAATAATATTAAGTATATCTTTTAAAATTTCCGATACATAGAAAAATAAAAAGTAAAAATGGTCAACTGCAGAAGTAAAGAAACATAAGATACTACTTAAAAATAAAATATAGAAGCTAATTAAAATTAGGGCGAGTCAGTAATTTTGTGTAAATGGCCAGATGTAGTAAATTAACACCTTAACTCGAAAGGAAAAAAAACTATGGACATTTCAAACACAAATTATTGAATGGTTACAAAAATCCAGAGGACTTACTCGGTAAAACCGGTATCATGCAGGAGCTCAAAAAACGGCTTATTGAGCGTGCGATGGAAGCCGAAATAACCGTTCCTCGTGACCGTGAATGAAAGTTTGAACCGCAAATTATTCCTAAAAATCAACGTCGTTTTGACGGTTTTGATAAAAAAATCATTTCGCTATACGCCTTTGGAATGACAACCAGAGACGTTCAAAACACCACCTCAAAGAAATCTATAACGTTGAGGATTCTCCCACTCTGATTTCTGAGGTCACAACCGCTATTATTGATGATGTTCGGAGCTGGCAAAGTCGCCAGTTTGACCCGCTTTATCCGATATTATTTCTTGATAGCATCGTGTTTAAGTGCCGTGAAGAAAAGCAGATTCGCCCCCCAAAGCGCTTTCCTGTCCCTGGGGGTGACTATGGAGGAACAAAAAGACTTGCTGGGGATGTGGATTGCCAATAATGAAGGCGCTAAATTTTGGATGCACGTCGTTACTGAGCTTAAAAATCGGGGCATTGAAGATATTTTTATCGCCTGCGTTGACGACGGGTTCAAAGGCTTCCCAGAGGCTATAAACAGCGTATTTCCTCAGACTGAAGTTCAGCTCTGCATAGTCCATATGGTGCGGAATTCGCTCAAATATGTCCCTCACAAAGACAAGAAGGCAGTGAGTGGTGACCTCAAGCCTACGGTTCCCTGAATGTTGAAGAGGCTGAAACGATGCTTGAAGAATTTTGCGAAAAATAGGATGCCAAATATCCGACCATCAGCAAACAGTGGCTTGGCAAATGGGAAAATGTCATTCCGTTTTTCAAGTACACCAATGACATTCGTAAGACGATTTACACCACGAATGCCATTGAGTCTGTAAATCATTCCTTGAGAAAAGTTTTAAAGAATCGAGGGGGCGTTGCCAACGATGAGTCTGTGTTCAAATTGTTGTACTTGGCGTTACGCAACATCTCAAAGCGCTGGACCATGCCGATACGCAACTGGAAGGCTGCATTGAATCAGTTTGCTATTCATTTTGACGAACGCTTTCCGTTATGATAGAGGTTCACTCCCGGGACGGTTTCGCCTTACCCGACTGACGGATCAGCCGGCGCATCTACTCCGGAGATTTAACTGCGCATTTTTTTAAGAGCAAAGCTAGCGCTTTGAAAGGAATTGTTCTATATTAAACAAATAAAGAAAAAGTTATTTATACAAAATTACTGACTCGCCCTTTTGAATGTCCATCACTAAACCATATCTACCAAGTTTATCACTTTGAGAGGCTCTTATAATGGCTTTAAGATAACTCCCTAGATAACCGTTTTTATTTCTATAAGAAAGCAGCATTTTTTTCTATTCGTCTGTCAGTAGAGTTCTGAAACCTTGAATTATTTGAGGTAAAATTGTCATTAAGAAAAACTTCCTTATGAATTAGTCAGAATTTTATTGAAGGGGGATTTTGTTAAAATATATACGACTTCCTTTTGCCTCTATTGGAAAATAAATTGCCAACAATTTAATATAGGATGTATATTATGTGTTTCAATTATAAGATGATAATATATATAATTTTTGTATTACTTATAAAGGGGAAGGAGTGGTGTTATCTGCGTCGTTTTCTGGCTTTGAGGGCTTCTTTAACTGTAATGTATCTGACTTTTAAAGAGCCACAAACCGGACACTGTGGAGGTTGAGTATTGACAAACATGTCTTTACGAGATGCTGACTTTGCTTGAGCAATAGGAACCATATATGGAAAGCATTTCTTACATTTTTCACAGTAAAAAGTCATCCCGAGGCTGCCGTTACAGTTAGTACGGGTTGCTCCCTCCAGTTTAGCAAGACGCCTGATTCCACGTTGTTTGCATTTTTTGCACATAGTATGGTAACGGCATTTTTCAGGCTTGTGTTTTTTCTCTACTTCGCTGGTTCTTCTTAGTGTGCTGAAAACTAATAGAGAAACCAATGTGATACTTGCAAAAAGGACATATTTCTTTGAAGTTTTCCTTCTTGTGTCAGGTAATAAATTCTTTAAGGCTTCAAAAAGAAGTAACAATGTAGCAAAAACAAGTGAACGCTCGGCTCGTTCCTTTAGAAATAGTTCAAATATCGAAGGCTTTGCCTGTTTTGGCATAGCCGCTCTTCTTGCTGCAGCAATCTTTTCCTGTTTGGCCCGTTCAATGGACTGTTTTTTTAATCGCTTGGCTTTTTCATTATCATGGGATAACTTGTCAAGAGCCTTTTGCTGCTCAGGGTATTGTTGTTTTTTCTCTTGTTTGTGTTGTTCTTTTTCTATAGTTTTGATTTCTTTTTTGAAAGTCTCTTTCTATTCAAGAGTAGCAGTATTTCTTTGTTTTTTTTCTTCCTCGCGTTTCTTTATAATTTCAAGAGGATGTGGAGCTTTGGACTTTTCAGGCTTTTCTGTAGGAGTGGCAGCTTGTTTTTTTTCTGTTTCTTCAGCATGATGGACACTTTTAGGTTTCGGTGGCGATGCCGAAAAAGCTTTTTGCTTTCCTGTTCCGGGTTTATTGATTTTTAATGGCTTGACTTTAGGGCCCTTGGGTTTCTGCGCAGCGCTGGTTTCAGATTTCAATGGGACCTGCATCATGTGTCCACATCGAGTGCACTCCGCTTTTTTGCCGGCAAATGTTTTCCATAAACGGTATTTCTGGCCACATTCTTTGCACCAGCAAATGATATCTTCTTTTTCACCATGCGCCATTCTAAGGGCTTGATCAATGCCTTTAATTGCTGTTGCTTTTGCTTTTTTTCGTGCTCTTGCCGGAGGTCCATCTTCAGAGACTGCAGGGATGGTGAATTCTTCCTGGCATTTTGAGCAAACAGCCCTTTGACCTATGAATTCTCTGCCCAAACGATATTTTTGGCGGCATTTTTTACACCATAATTAAATTTTCTCTTCATGATCAGAAGGTTCGTATCTATTATAAATACCACTTTGAGCCCGAGCTTTGATGGCAGGATCTACTTCTGATTCATATGGAACCGGTAATGTAGATCCGCATTTATTGCAGTTAGCATTTTTGCCGGCAAATTCTTTTCCTAAACGGTATTTTTGACTACATACTTTACACGAGAATTTGATTTTGTCGGAACTTTTACTTCTTCTGGGAGGCGATTGTTGAGAGAATTTTTGTAATGGCCCGTCTTCTGATTCATATGGAACCGGTAATGTAGATCCGCATTTGTTACAGTTGGCATTTTTTCCGGCAAACTCTCTTCCCAGTCGATATTTTTGGCCACATTTTTTACACCAGAATCGGATTTTGCTATCTTGAGAATTTCTTTTTTGGGAGCGATTTGAATTTTTGTGTGGGGATATTGTTGATTTACCAGGTACCACGATGCTGTTCATGCAATTCATGCATAATACTTTTTTGCCAGCCAGATCGTCATCCAATTCATACTTCTGGTTGCAATTGTTACACCTGAACCTGATGGACATATAACCTCACAAACTAATCTTATATTTCCTGCTAATTTATAAATTAACATTAATTTGCATAAAACACAAACCCATGAAAACGTATTTTTATACGTTTATTGCAAAAAAAACAAGTAATATCATTTAGAACAAATTCTAAGTGACGTAAAACAAATATCTTAGCTGTTTTGAAAGGAATATGTTGCAGATATGAATATTTGTTGACTTGATTTTGAATGGCTTATATGAACTTGACTTTTTAAATTAATTACCGATTAATACCACGGTTATCAAATTTGATGAAACAACTTACTTTTTCAGCAATGTGATATGCACAGCTAATTATACTTTCAATTATTTGATATTTTATCTACTTGTTTATATATATAATTATATTTATGTATAATTAAATTAAGATAATTGACTTGTGGGCTTAGAAGTGCTCTGCTCCCATCTGCCAGTGTCCTAATATTTCTTTATCAGAAAGAGCTCTGCCGTAAATAAGAAACTCATCAATTTTACCTTTAAAATGACAGCCTATGCTACCTTCTTTTGTTGGGTTGCCGCTACCGTTGTCACGGCGAAAACGCAATGCTCCGATAATGAGCCTTGCATCGCATTTTGATAAAATTGCCTGATAGAAGTTTGTTGCACGGTGAACAAGTTTTTTCCCATTGAAGAAGACATCCACAGTTTGATTGCCATTTTCGTGGCGGTTTCGGAGCACAAGATGAAACCAGTTTACCATGTCAAGTCTGACATTTCTAGAGCCATCTTCACAGACATCGTCAAATCCAATACATGTTTTACATACGTCAACCTCAAATTGACCTGCTGCAGTTGAATTGTCATATGTTGAGCCATCAAAATACATATCATACTGTCCATAACCTTTTGGTGGCTTTGCCATGTAACTCTTTGCAAAAATTCCATCCCATTTTCGCAGGCGGTCAAATTTAATCCAAACTAAAATAGTAAAATTATCTTCATCGCCATAATCTATATGTTTAACCTGATCGACTTCAATATAAGTGCTTGTTCCGTCGAACTGCAAGGCTCTTTTGTCTCCCCACCAACGTCCTTGGGTCCATTGTGGGTTTTCAAGTATTTTACTTGCACCATCTGGAATAATACCTATTCCTTCTTTGACAATACCATGGTATTTTTTTACGTCAAAGCCCTTTTGTTCGTTACCTACCGCAGAGTTATTCAGTATATATCCTTTTCCTTCCTGGAAATTGAAGTTGATAGTGCAGGTAGGATCATTGCTGCATTGACGGTTAAAAGCCATCCATCTGACATATCTTGCTCGTCCTTTAGATTTGCTGAATGCCGGTAGTAACAGGTTTATGAGAATTGCTATGATGCTAATGGAAATAAGGAGCTCTATGAGGGTGAAGTGAGGTTGGCTCCATATTTTGCGCTTCATAAGAATGTTCTCTTTGGCTGGTTTTATATATAAAGTCCCAATTATATATTGTAAGGTATTATTTTGTGTTTTTCAAGTTTAATATATGGTTTTATTTTTGGGCTTTATTATTTTATTGCGTTGTTGTGGTTGTTTATGAGCATGAGGACAGGGAAGAGTAAAATATTTCTATAATTATTTTATGATATATCTAATAAATAGTTAATGCAAAAAATAACCGGTATATCAAAAAATATACCGGTTAAACTTGACAAAGAGTAAAATATTATTTTTTAGTTAATGCTGACTTGATTAAAGATCCGAACAGTAATCCGACTAAATAATAGAAAATAATTTGTCCAAGGAATAAAGCGGTATATTCGATTACATGAGCTGCTGTGACAGGGATATCGGTAGGTAAGGCCATCCTTGATAATCCAAAAAATATAAAGCCGGGGAATGAGAACAAGTATACTAAAGACACTCCGATGTTTCCTGGAAATGACAATGTACCTGGAGTGCTGTACAAGGGTGACATACCGACTTGCCAGTAAGTTGCATCTAGAAAGACTAGAATAGCGCAGGCAACTCCAAATATTACGAGACAATTTGTAAAAATGTTCCTGACCTTCACTCCATCCATAAATTACCTCCTTTTAGATATTTTAACCAGAAAGTGAGAAAATTGCAACTTTCACGGAATTGTTATGCTACATAATGGTGCTGTCAGCTAAGTATCTTCATGAGAGTTTGAGCATTTTTTATTGCGTGTCCGCCAATATCATTGTTAAAAAATATGTATGTGTTTATTTTATGATTGCAGTTATCAATAATTTTTTGGGCAAGTGTTTCTAAAAATGACTGTCTGTAACTGTCACAGTAAGCAGCACCTGAAGGGCCGTGCAGCCTTATGTATTGGGGTTTGACTTGATTTTCTTGAGTCAGGTCAAATGGTAAATCCTGCCAGTCTGAGCAACACCGGGTTGCATTATGCTTATTTAATAAACTGGAAATCTCATTATTGTACCACAAAGGGTTTCTGAATTCAAAAAAATGACTGCAGTTCCTGAATGGAGATAAATTAACTAAGAATTTTTCTAAAATTTCAATATCAGGAGATAAATCAGGAGGCAGTTGCCAAAGCACTGCTGCTAGTTTATTTTTCAGATTACCTGTTGGGTTAAGGAACCTTGTCAGGTAATTTGTTGTTACTTTCAGTTTGTGGTAATGAGTTATAAACCTGCTGCCTTTAAGAACAAATGAGAAGTTGTCCGGAGTACTATGGTGCCATTTAGAAAAGCATTCAGGCGAAGGGGTTCGATAAAACGTTGAGTTAATCTCAACCGAATTCATTCGCCTTGAATAGTAGTGGAAGCGGACAGGCGCCGGGAGTTTTTCCGGATAAAAAACTCCCTTCCAGTGGTCGTATGCAAAGCCGCTTGTTCCTATATAAACTTTGGAGCCTGAATTCATAATCTGCGCTCCGTTTTCAAGTCATGTAATTGGAAAATGAATAGCGCTAGTCTTTTTGGATATTCAGCCATTTATTGAAGCTTTTCATGACCATGAAACTTTCTGTGGAAACTATTCCTTCTACACTTGAAAGTTCCTCGTCAATGAACCGAATGAGTCCGGTTTTGACTTCCAGCCATACTTCGATGATGATATCATAACGTCCGCTGGTGATCATGACAGCATCGACGTCAGGTAGATTTGATATTTGTTCAGCGATTTTTCTAAGTTCGCGGCTCGCTGCAATGTTTACTCCGAGCAGCACCAGTTGTCTGTTGCTGACTGATTCTGGGTTGACTGTAGCCGTGATGCGAAAATCACCGGACTCAGAAAGTTTTTTTAAACGATTTCTGACAGTGCCTTCCGAAACATTAAGCTGTTCCGCAAGATCACTATTTTTCAGGCGCCCGTTAGCGCTTAACAACATGAGTAATTTTTTATCTGTATCGTCCAACTTGTGAACTCCTTTTTTGAAAACTAAAATATCTTTTAAATGGTAATTAGCAAATTCGATTGCAGCTATTTGAATTCAGCAATAGTTTTAAATTTGTCAGCAGTTTTCTCTGCGCAGTATCTTATAAAAACACTTCTTTGCTGAGATTCATTTTTTATGACTGTCAGGCTTTGTTTTAGATAATTTGAGAAGTCTTTACGCTCGTAGCGGTTCGTCGTATCAAAATTCTTTCTGAGAGTCAGGAGTGTTTCTCCGTTGCTCGTATCGAGCCACCAGAGTTTCACCTCGACTGATAATTCGGGTCGTTCTTTTACGCATATGACACCGCATAAAACAGTAGAACACCCCAAAGCCTGTCCCAGAGTTACAAACTCATTGGTTTTCACTTTAAACTTATCAGCATTGCTGGTGCCGTTAGCTTTATTAAACGCATCCTGCATGCTTAATAGATCACCGCTGTAGACAATTTGATTCTTTCCTAATAATTTAACCATGTGAAGGCGGAAATACTCTCCAAAGTCTTTCTCGTATTTTGCCGGATAGGTTTTTAGCTTGACTATGAGAAGTTGCTTCTTGAGCAAGACGCAGGTTTTTCCCGGTTGTTCATTATTGATAAGCCACGGTGTGCGACAGCCGCTTGTGAACAACGCCAGTGAAAGAACAGCACTTATTATAATCAAAAATTTTTTCATAGTAAGCTCCACAACTTGTACGAGGTTATATCTACTCGAGCCATGCCTCGGCAATAGTATTCCAGAAAAGCAGACCTTTAGTGGTTAATTTTATGGAATCAGGCTCAACAGCCAAAAGTTCGGGGTACTGGTGTTTTACTTTTAAGGCTTTTTCAATAAGTGAAGGCCATTCAATGCTGAGAGTTTGCTGCAATGGAATGCTTGCCCAAAGCTTGCTATCCCAGCCTCTGACGGTACGGAGGCCTATAATGAATATTTCAATCATGCGGTATTCCGGTTCTATAATGTCCTTTTCTGGTGGAGTATCACCGAGCCAGGAGTCGAGACAATGAGGCTGAGTCCAGCGGATTCTGCCGTCAAATGATGATGCAGCCGGGCCAAGTCCTAGATAGGTCTTGCCATACCATACATTCATATTGTGGCGGCATTCAGCTCCCGGAACAGAGTAGTTTGAAACCTCATAGCGAGGAAATCCTCTGTTTTCAAGGAATTTACCGGTTCTTTCCCACATTGACGCTGTATTTTCATCATCAATAGGGTCAAGGTTTTCAATTTTTTCGGCAAGCTGAGTACCTTCTTCTATGGTCAACGAATAACAGGATATATGATTTATATTTGAATTAACAGCCAGATTCAGTTCACTGATCCAGTCTTCATCGGTTTGACCAGGGATGCCGAAAATCAAATCAATATTTATATTGTCAAAATTTCGTTTTTTTATCATTTCAAGAGAATTACTGATATGTTCCTGATGTGATTTTCTCCCCAGTTTGTCACGCAAGTCATCATCAAATGACTGGATTCCTATGCTGACGCGGTTAACAACAGGACGAATGATATCTAATCTTTCGGGGCAAAGTGTTTCCGGGTTGCATTCCATTGTTACTTCAGAGTTTTGTGACAGTGGAATGTATTTGGACGTTATATCCATCAGGCGCTGTAGCTGTTCCGGGCGAAGTAGTGAAGGGGTGCCGCCTCCAAAATATAGGGAATCTACAGGTCGCGTCAGATTTGCAATATTTAGTTTTTGTTCGATTTTGTCAATAAAACCGTCTACCTGCTGTTTTTCAGGTGATGATACTGAGTAGAAACCACAGTAGTCACACTTGGTTTGGCAGAAAGGGACGTGTACATATATGTTTTCAAAATTCATTATAGATTCCTGATTACCATTGAGACAGTTCAGCTCCAAAGTCCATAGCTTTTTCTTTAATCTCCAAATCGGTAGCAGTTCTTACCGGATCCATTGGAGCGTTAGGGATTAGCAGGCTTTTATGTTTTTTGCCTATGAAACCAGCCAGCTTTTGAATAATTGCTCCTGTCATTTCCAATCCGCTTCCCATATCACCTGCAGCGGAGGCTATTACAGCAAAATTAGTTTTGTCTAAATTATTTTTAAATTTATTGTTTTTAAATTTAAATAAAGAATACATTCTGTCCATAATCAGTTTTATCTGTGCACTCAGGCTGAAAAAGTAGACCGGAGTGGCAAACACGACGGCATCATACTCAGGCATTGAAGCAATTATATCAGAAGCTTCATCTTTTATGATACAGCGATATTCAGCTGAGTCCTGACAGCCGTAACAAGATGTGCAGCCATTACTTTTGTACTTCAGGTGTGCCGCGTCAACCAAGTCTACTTGGGCACCGTAGTCGCGAGCTCCATCTGCCACCCATCCGGCAAGCAGCGCTGTATTGCCGGTCTTTCGATGACTACCGGTAATAATCAGTATTCGTCTCTCCATATTCATCCTCCTTTGGTTGCAAGATATTCGGTAAGCCGTATCTGATAGACAGGCTTTATCATGAAGCTGAGTGATTCTCCTCCAGAATTAATAGTTCATGAAATTTCAACTCAAAGTATCGAATATATTATATAGAAAAGCTTGCTAATCTGCAAGGCGTTTGTTCAAAAAATCTTAAAAATATTTCTAATACGTTTATCGTCCCCTCGCGAGAATTCAATTATGATGTCCTGCAAGGTTGTGGAGGCACCAATAAAACTTGATGCCTCCACACTTCAAACAACTGAGAGGGGATGATATATTAACTGGATGAAAAATTAATTCGTTCCAGATTGTGCTTATAAAGGCTGTTCAAATTTTAACCTTCATAGACTTTCAGATAAAGTTCTTTGATTTCGCTGATCAGCGGATAGCGCGGATTAGCACCGGTGCACTGATCATCGAACGCTTTTTCAGAAAGTTCGTCGACTTTAGCTTCGAAATCTTTCTTCGGAATACCGTACTCCTTGATAGATTTCGGGACTTTGAGCTTTGTTTTAAGCTCCTCAATCGCTTCGATAAGTTTCTGGACCTTTTCGCCTTCAGTTTTACCAGAAAGTCCAAGATAGGATGCAATGGCTGCATATCTGGTCTTTGCTTTCGGGCATTTATACTGAGAGAAAGTCCCTTGTTTTGTGGGTTTATTGGTTGCATTGAATTTAATCACTTCATTTATTAATAGAGCATTTGCCAGTCCGTGAGGTACATGGAATTCTGCGCCAAGCTTATGCGCCATGGAGTGACATACTCCAAGGAACGCATTGGCAAAAGCCATGCCTGCTATGGTAGAGGCATGATGGATTTTTTCACGAGCTCTCTGGTCATTATGACCATTTTCATAAGCTGCCGGCAAGTATTTGAATATCAGTCTTATGGCTTCCATGGCCAACGAGTTAGTATATTCACTGGCTAAAATAGAAGTATATGCTTCTAATGCATGAGTCAAAGCGTCAAGGCCGCTGTAGGCCGTAAGCTTTTTGGGCATACTCATTACAAGCTCGCTATCGATTATGGCAATGCTTGGGGTTAATTCATAGTCGGCAAGTGGATATTTCTGTCCGGTTTTTTCGTCAGTAATAACAGCGAATGGGGTAACTTCAGATCCGGTACCACTGGTAGTCGGAATGGCGACCAGCAGGGCTTTTTCTCCAAGTTTAGGGAACTTGTATACACGCTTACGGATATCCATGAAACGCATAGCTATATCTTTAAAAGCGGCATCCGGGTGTTCATACATCAGCCACATAATTTTGGCGGCATCCATCGGAGAGCCGCCGCCGAGAGCAATTATTACGTCAGGTTCAAATGCATTTATGCGCTCTACACCGGCCTTTGCGGTAGCAAGAGTCGGGTCAGGTTCAACATCAGCAAATATTTCAAAACAGATACCAAGGTCCTCAAGGCATTTAATAGTACCTTGTAAATGACCATTATTATACAGAAAACGGTCGGTTACGATGAAAGCACGTTTTTTCCCAGCCAAATCGCCCAGGGCTACCTGCAGGCATCCGTATTTGAAGTATATTTTTGGCGGAACCCTGAACCATAACATGTTTTCTCTCCTCTGAGCTACGGTTTTGATATTGATCAAATGTTGCGGGCCGACATTTTGACTTACTGAGTTTCCGCCCCAGCTTCCGCAGCCGAGTGTAAGCGACGGATCAAGTCTGAAATTGAAAATATCGCCGATAGCGCCCTGGCTGGCCGGCATATTGATCAGGGTGCGTCCGGCCTTCATGCGTTTGCCAAATTCGTCGATACGGTCTCCGTTATCCGGATTTGTGTAAAGTACGCTGGTATGTCCGAGACCACCAAATTCCACTAAAGCCTGGGCTTTATCAAAAGCATCGATGTAATCTTTAGCTTTATATAACGCCAGCACGGGAGAGAGTTTTTCGTATGATAATGGATAATTACGTCCGATACCACTGGTTTCGGCAATAAGCACCTTAGTTTTTTCTGGAACCTTGAAACCTGCAATTTCGGCAATTTTATATGCAGGTTGTCCGACGATTGTCGGGTTGAGTTTTCCATCCTGAATAACAAATTCAGCGAGCTTTGCGGTTTCTGCTTTGTTAGTAAGATAAGCGCCGCGTTTTTCAAATTCGGCTTTAACTTCTTTGTAAATATCAGCAACCGCGATAACTGACTGTTCTGAAGCGCAGATCATGCCGTTGTCAAAAGTTTTGCTTTGCAAAACAGAGCTTACAGCCATTTCAATGTCACAAGATTCGTCCATAACCGCAGGAGTATTTCCTGCTCCAACCCCAAGTGCAGGAAGACCGCTTGAATAAGCTGCTTTTACCATACCGGGACCACCCGTTGCAAGGATCAAACTAATGTCTTTGTGTCCCATAAGATATTGACAAAGCGGGACGCTTGGTTCTTTTATCCAGCCGATAAGGCCTTTGGGGGCACCGGCTTTTACTGCAGCATCAAGAACAATTTGCGCTGCAGCCACAGTTGATTTTTTGGCTCGCGGATGTGGGGAAAAAATAATTCCGTTGCGAGTTTTTAAGGCCATCAGAGATTTAAAAATTGCAGTAGACGTTGGATTGGTAGTAGGTATAATTCCTGCAATAACTCCGACGGGTTCGGCGACTTTTATAATACCAAAAGATTCGTCACGTTCTATTTCACCGCAGGTCGGAGTGTTCTTGTATTTGTTGTAAACATATTCTGAGGCAAAATGGTTCTTTATAACCTTGTCTTCAACCACACCCATCTGTGTTTCTTCAACAGCCATTTTTGCGAGTTCAATGCGGGCGTCGTTTGCTGCCAGAGCTGCTGCTCTGAAAATTTCATCAACCTTTTTTTGATCAAATTTGGAATACTTTTCCTGGGCATCTTTTATGCTGGCAATGATTTTATCCATTTGTTTAAATTCAAGTCCAGCGGTGCCATCATCAGTTTCATTATTTTCTTTAGTCATTGTCTTGTCCTCTATATCGGCATTAATTCCTAAATACAGGGTTTAAATTCGTTTTAAAAAGCGATACACAATGCCTTTGTTAAAGGAAGTCAGACAGACATTTCTTTATTTTGTTCCTTATTTCTTACCATTTCATAAATTTTCTAATAAATTCAACACAAATCTAACATTCTCTTATGTTTTACACTAATTTCGTGTTGTGATGATTATGGTTAAACTGTTATTTGAGCAGGAGAATAAAAAAAGAGCAGAGGCGCCGGGGATGGTGGCGCCTCTGCATCAGACAACAGAGAAGGAAGAGAAATCTTCTTTCTTGTAACAAATGAGGAGCGTATTCTCATTGTTTTTTTATGGGGTAGGGGGCCGAGGCCCCCGGTGTTTTCAGCCGTTGTATACTTTCAGGTAGAGTTCTTTGATTTCGCTGATCAGTGGGTAACGCGGATTGGCGCCGGTACACTGGTCATCAAAAGCTTTTTCTGAAAGTTCATCGACTTTAGCCTCGAAATTTTTCTTTTGGATGCCGTAATCCTTAAGAGATTTCGGGATATCGAGTTTGGCTTTAAGCCCCTCGATTGCTTCGATTAGTTTTTCTACTTTTTCGTCTTCCGTATTGCCGCCAAGGCTGAGGAAAGTAGCAATGTCCGCATAGCGGGTTTTTGCTTCCGGGCACTTGTACTGGGAGAAAGTACCCTGTTTGGTCGGCTTGTTGGTGGCGTTAAACTTAATAACATCACTAATTAATATAGCGTTTGCAAGTCCATGTGGAACATGGAATTCAGCTCCAAGCTTGTGCGCCATAGAGTGGCATATTCCGAGGAAGGCATTGGCAAAAGCCATACCAGCGATAGTAGACGCATGGTGCACTTTTTCGCGGGCCTTCTCATCATTTGGACCGTTTTCATATGCTGCAGGCAGATATTTGAATAATAGCCTGATAGCTTCCATAGCCAGAGCATTGGTGTATTCACTTGCCAGAATAGAAACTCTTGCTTCAAGAGCATGGGTTAATGCATCCAGGCCACTGTAAGCAGTAAGCTTCTTCGGCATGCTCATTACCAGCTCAGTATCAATAATTGCGATATTCGGAGTGAGCTCATAGTCAGCCAGTGGGTACTTTTGGTCAGTTTTTTCATCAGTAATAACTGCGAAAGGAGTGACTTCAGAACCAGTACCGCTTGTAGTCGGAATCGCGACCATAATAGCTTTCTCACCGAGTTTTGGGAACTGGTATACACGTTTCCGAATATCCATAAAACGCATAGCTATATCGTCAAAGGCCACATCCTGATGTTCGTACATCAGCCACATGATCTTGGCCGCGTCCATCGGAGAACCTCCGCCAAGCGCGATTATTACATCAGGGTTGAAGGCGTTCATGCGTTCAACACCGGCTTTAGCAGTTGCCAGAGTCGGATCAGGCTCAACGTCAGCGAAGATTTCAAAGCGAATTCCAAGACTTTCGAGACATTTGATTGTACCTTCCAGGTGACCGTTATTGTAAAGAAAGCGGTCAGTTACGATAAAGGCACGTTTCTTTCCAGCCAAATCATTCAAACCCACCTGCAGGCAGCCGTATTTGAAGTAAATCTTTGGCGGAACTCTGAACCACAACATGTTTTCTCTCCTCTGAGCAACTGTTTTGATATTAATCAAATGTTTAGGACCTACGTTTTGGCTGATAGAGTTACCACCCCAGCTTCCGCAGCCAAGTGTCATTGACGGATCTAGTCTGAAGTTAAAGACGTCCCCGATAGCGCCTTGACTTGAAGGCATATTGATGAGAGTACGTCCGGCTTTCATGCGTTTGCCGAATTCATCGATACGATCCTTGTTGCGTGGGTCGGTATACAGTACACTTGTGTGACCGAGTCCACCAAACTCAACCAGCGCCTGGGCTTTATCAAAGGCATCAACGTAGTTTTTAGCTTTGTAAAGCGCTAATACTGGAGACAGTTTTTCATAAGACAGGGCATAATCGCAGCCGATACCTTCAGCTTCAGCAATGAGTACTTTAGCTTCTTTAGGTACTTTTAAACCGGCCATTTCAGCAATTTTGTAAGCTGGCTGCCCTACAATAGAAGCGTTAAGCTTGCCGCCTTGAATAATGAATTCAGCGAGCTTAGCTGTTTCTGCTTTATTGGTCAGGTAAGCACCGCGTTTTTCGAACTCAGCTTTGATTTCTTTATAAACCGCAGCAACAGCTACCACAGACTGCTCAGATGCGCAGATCATTCCATTGTCAAATGTTTTGCTTTGCAGAACAGAGCTGACTGCCATCTCAATATCACATGTTTCGTCCATAACTGCGGGAGTGTTTCCTGCTCCCACTCCTAATGCCGGGAGTCCGCTTGAGTAAGCGGCTTTTACCATACCTGGACCGCCAGTTGCAAGGATCAGACTAATGTCTTTATGACTCATCAGATGCTGTGAAAGGGCTACACTTGGCTCTTCAATCCAGCCGATAAGACCTTTAGGAGCACCTGCTTTTACTGCAGCGTCGAGCACAATTTGTGCTGCTGCTATTGTACATTTCTTCGCACGTGGGTGTGGTGAAAAGATAATGCCGTTACGAGTTTTTAACGCCATCAAAGATTTGAAGATGGCGGTTGATGTCGGATTTGTAGTTGGAACAACACCCGCAATCACGCCTACAGGTTCGGCTACTTTGATTATACCGAATGATTCATCACGTTCGATCTCATCGCATGTCGGAGTGTTTTTGTATTTGTTATAAACATACTCAGAAGCAAAGTGATTTTTAATGACTTTATCTTCTATCACGCCCATACCGGTTTCTGCAACTGCCATTTTTGCCAGTTCGATACGGGCATTATTGGCTGCCAGAGCTGCGGCACGAAAGATTTCATCTACCTGTTTCTGAGTGAAGGTTGAATACTGAACCTGAGCTGTTTTTACCTGGGCAATTGTGGTGTCCAGTTTTTTGAGCTGAAGTTCAGCATTGTCGGCTTTGGTTTCTTTCTTTTCCTTGGTCATGGTGTTGCGCTCCTGATTGGCATTCATGTCCTGTTTAAAGATTTTTGTAACAATAATAACCGTCCTAAAACGGTTAATTTTTATTCAAAACTCATTAGATAAAATAATATAGATATTTTAATATCTAATTGTTATAATGAAATTATACAACCAATAAGAGAAAAAGCAAGAGTATTAGATAAAAAAATATGAATATTTTAATATCTATATTTAAGTAGTTGGTTTTTAAAAGATAAAGTGTTTATTGGTGTCAGAGAGAGCGTTTGTTTTATTTGTGCTTATACACAAAAAAGACGACCTTTTTTCAGGTCGTCTATATATTTACAAGTATAATTTAACGCTTGATGTCTTTAGTTATCAAGCGCATTTCTGGCAGTATCAATTAAAGAGCCTTGCTGACCGGAAGGGATATCTGCATCCAAAGTCCAGACCATCATGCCCCCGAACCCGGCATCTTTAACTAATTTTGCTTTTTCCTTTAAAGTGCCAGGCGTTTCCCAACTGATCCATACGTTAGGGGAGTCAAAATGCTTCTTGTTGCCGGCATCATCATAGCCGTCATAGCTAAGGTTAGATGTCCATGCAGCATGTCCGGTTATTTGAGTATTTTCCTCATCTGCAAAAATGTCGTAGCTGTACTCAAACGGAGCTTTGGCAATGAATTTGTAGTCAAAGTTGCCGTTCAGCCACTGACCGTTAGGAACATCTTTGGAAGGATCTGAGCTCTGATATGTGCCCACTGCAAAATCATGTGATGGAGGTGTGATATTCGGAATATTCTGGAAAGCAAGTCCATATGCGGGGAATCCGAGTACTACTTTCCAAGTGTTTTCTGATGGGCAATATTTTTTATAAAGCTCAACAGCTTCCTGTACGCCAGCTGGGGTAGGGGATTGAGGATCGCTGTATACTGGTGAAAGGAGATCAGTGTAACTTGAGAATGCAGGACCATTATAGTCATAAGCCATTACATTCATATAATCAACGATTTTTGATATTGCTGTCAGCGCACTCATGGATTCACCATTATAGGTAACCATAGTGGTGCCGAGCTTCTCTATAGATGCCTTGCTGCCGGGCATGGCGATCATCAGCCAATACCAGCTTCCATAGGCTGTTTTAATTTTCTTATTTAGTACATCAAGGAAATTAACATAGTTTTGCAGTTCCTGCTGAGAGCATTGATTCCATTGGTTGCCGTAAGGTTCCCAGTCGATATCGACACCGTCAAAGCTAAGGCCGGTTTTTGCTCTAACCACATTATCAATGAAGTTTACAATGTTTGAAGCGAATAACTCTTTATTATTCTGGATACACTGGCCGAGAAGGTCAACAGGATAGCAATAGCTCCAGCCACCTATAGACATAATAGCGGGTTTTTTCTGCGAGTGCATAACATTAATAAATTTCTTAATATTATCTTTCCCTCCACCATCGCCAAAATCTGACCATGCGTCACTGCTTTCAATAGTAAAAGATGTTGGAATGGGTTTGAAAAATGCATATAGTGCAGCGGTAAGCTTTAATACTGAAATATTGTCAGGTTGAAATTCTTTTGCATACGTTGACCAGTTAGTATAATAGCCAAACAATTGTTTTTGTCCGTAAGTCTTACTTCCAAATACTCCCAGTAACATGATAGCACTAGCTACGATAATAGCTTTTTTCATTGTAACTCCTTGTTTTATCGTGGATGCGAGTGAGTTATCCTTTTCTCCTCTTACCTGAGCAAATAATAAATCTCCTGTAACTTATTAATTATGCAGGGAACCTGTCTTATAACTTTAATTTTTAGATTGACTAAAGCTTGCTGGTAAACACAGGATAGAATTGTAGACAGGGAAAAGTGTTTATTGTTCCTGTGTTATTGATAATAATGATACAATTTATTGAGCACGCAGTTCTGCTAAAAATTGCAATAAGTCTGGATTTCACAAAAAAGACTTGTATAATAATTAGGGAGGCCTAATTTAATTAACATAGAAAAGAACAAAAGAACTCATTGTTAAAGAGTGGTTCTTAAATTTAAAATTTATTGAGGTGTCATCATGGCTAACATTGCTATTATTTACGGCAGCACTACTGGTAATACCCAAAGTGCAGCAGAAAAAATTCAATCGCAGTTTGGATCTGAAGCGGTCTTGCTGGAAGCAAGTGCATTTTCAGCTTCTGATGCCAGTGAGTATGATGTACTTGTTCTTGGTTCTTCTACCTGGGGCATTGGTGAACTGCAGGATGACTGGCTTGGCGCTGATTGGCTTGACAACATTGATTTGAATGGAAAGAAAGTAGCGTTTTTCGGCTGTGGTGACCAGTCTGGTTTTGGTGACTCATTTGTTGATGCCCTTGGCATACTGAAAGAAAGGCTGGCTAATTCAGGCGCGAAATTTATCGGTGCATGGTCAACCGAAGGTTATGATTTTTCTGGTTCAGTAGCTGTTGAGGGTGATCATTTCGTTGGCTTGCCGCTTGATGAGGAAAATCAAGGCGAATTAACTGACGAGCGTATTGCTAAGTGGGTTGAGCAGCTCAAAAGCGAAATTTAACTAGGATTGTTGCGATCTCTTGTGATTCAAGACCGCTTAATCAATATTTGCAATTAAAATTTATGTTTGCCGGATGGCCTGGACAACCGGATGGCTTACATGAAAGATCCCAAAAGTATTTTGACTTCCGTTGTACTCCGAAAAGTGAGTGGCTCCGGATTTAAGATGATTTCAGCAGCCATTTTTTTTCATCTTAAGTCAGGAGCCGCTACTTTTTCAACTGGTAATAATCATTTTGTACCCTTAAGAATTACAAGCTATACTGTCAGTCTAGCTTTATTTCAAAAGCGTTCAATAATGATATTGCCTCTGGTAATGAGAATATGGCTCCATTTATTATGTTGATTAGAGGATTTATTTGGTAGTTTTTAGCGCCCTTTAAATTTGCTTTTTCAAGGTTGACGTCCTGAAACTTTGACTGAGCCAGATCGGAATTCTGGAAACTAACCTTTTGTAGGTTAGTGCCGAAAAAGTCGCTTTCAAAAATTTGGCAAAATTTGAAGCAACCTCCTTTTAAATCTAAATCAGAAAAACTGCACATTTGAACGCGACTATTATAGAACTTGATATCAAGAGAAAATGTATTTACATCACAGAAATCGATACCCGTAAGTTTGCAATGTTTAAATTCGATCATCCTGAAGCTGGTATTCAGTACATTGCACAGGCTTAAGTTACAGCTATTGAAAGTGCAATCTTCAAACACCGCATTAGTGAGATTGCTTTTAGAGAAGTCACAGTTTTTGAAAGTACATCCAAAAAATTCTTTTTTGCCAAATACAAGTCCAGTAGCGTTAATTTGTTTAAACGTTTCATCTTCATATATACTATCTGCAAAATCATTCATTCATATGTCCAGCTATTAAGTTAGAGGCTCAAGGGTTCTAAGAAAAATTTTGAATTCGTAAAAACACTGTGAATATTAGCTTAATACAGTGCCCTTTCTTTTCAAGGGCAGCCTTGTAGGAAAAGGTATAGAAACATATTCCTCCTTCGAGTTAAATCAAGTTAGACTCAAGCATGTTAATTAGAATATCAGGTTACATGGACTGCACTATCAACTTTTAAATTGCATATTTGTACCCTTTCCCAGTTAATTTGTACCCCTTTTGTACCCCCTGGGGTACATTTTCTAAGCTCAAACTTGTTCACTTTGTACCTCTGGGGGTACAAAATTTGTACCCCCTTTGAGCTCAACTTGTACCCGGGGTACATTTTAAAATAGAGCTAATATTCTATCTGCAAGCAACTTGCAACTTGTACCCCTGAAATTTAAAAGGTAAAATTTTTTTTAAACGGGGCGCTGGTCCCCCCACCTCTAGGCTTTCAAAACCTCCAACAGTACCTTTACGTATTAATGGTCACTACATTAAATTAAGTGCATTTAAAGTTTATTTCATGTATATTATAAAAAGGTCTTTAGCACTAAGAGAGTTCGAGGGGAATCCAATGGATACAGAAACAGTAAGCGGTGAATTTGTCAAAGATATTCTATCAAAACAAGAAAATCAATATTGTGATTTTAAATCAAAAAAAATAATTCCCAGCAAATGATCTCAAAGCATTTCTGCTTTTGCAAATTCTTATGGTGGCAATATATATATTGGAATTGAAGAGAAGCGTGAAGATAAAATTTCAAAAACAGAATAGGAAGGATTTGAAAACAGCGAAGAAGCAAATCCAATATTTGAAATGTTTGGTGCTATTTTTTCCTCAACTGACTCTTTTCATACTACATTTTATGAAAATGATAACAAACTTGAGATAGGCTTATCTTTATATGGTTATCCATCGGAGCAGCAAAAAGCTTTTGTACTGCAATCAGAGACAATTATTCCGTTTTCAATTTTAATTGTACGTTCACAGAAATTTTGAATATCATTATAATTATGACTAACCAAGATAAGAGTAGTGTTATTGTTCAGCAAGGATTTTATTCTTTTTTCACATTTCTGAGCAAAATCTATATCTCCTACTGCTAGTATTTCATCTATTAATAATATTTCAGGTTTGATTGCAGTTGCAACGGCAAAGGCTAGTCTAGCTTTCATGCCGGATGAATATTGGGAAATGGGGCAATCTATAAAATCACCTATATTTGCAAAATCAATAATTTCCTCCATCATCTCTTTCATTTCACGTTTTGTTTTCCCTTGGAGGATTCCATTGAGAATGATATTATCTCTACCGCTCAAGTCATTGTGGAAGCCTGCGCCAAGCTCTAATAACATGCTTACACTACCACGAATATTGACCGCTTCGAGGCAAGGCATGATAACTCCACCAATTAAACTTAATAAAGTACTTTTCCCGCTACCGTTGCCACCGACTATACCTACTGTTTTATATTGCTCCCATTTAAGAGAAGTTATAAATTAAGAGAAAAAATGGGAGTTTTTTATGGGTCGCAAGAAATGGACAGCACAGGAAAAATTTCAAATCGTGATGGCAGGTCTTAAAGGGCGCAAAATAGCCGAACTTTG
>JAAEMX010000079.1 GCA_024225035.1 Lentisphaerota bacterium | reverse complement strand
CCCAGTCCCAGTGGACCGACGACAACGGCCAACGCCGAGAACGCCTCGAATGCGTCGGACTCCGAGTCGACTACCTCGATAACCCCACGTCCGAGTGAACCTGGGTAAGGCGGCACCTAACCGGCCCAGGTTGGGTGCCGCTTCCCTGGCACCCGGGGAGTTCGGGAGTGGCGCGGGTCCGGGGCAGAGGGCTGCGGCGAGGGCAGGACCCATTGCGGCCAAATATGGGGATATGCAGTGCCGGTGGATGGGGAGTTCTCCGCTAGATCAACAGGTATCGGACGGCCCGAGGCGACGTGATGTCATGGCACGTGATTCAACTGGACCGGTGCGGGCTCTGGTTCACTCGAGGGCGGCTGTCCAGCAGCCGGGTTCTTCTGGTTGGAAGTCGACCTCTTCGGCTTGGAGTTGTTGGTGGTCGAAGCTGGTCTGGGCAAGCAGGGTGATCAGGCCGTCGGACCGTCGCACCGAGACGAGGATTGCTTCGTCATCGCCGTTGGTGACAACCGCGCTCACGTCGTTGAGGCCACAGCCGTCGGCGACGAACTTGTAGCCGCCGGCTT
>JAAEMX010000078.1 GCA_024225035.1 Lentisphaerota bacterium | reverse complement strand
CCGTCCCTGCAAGCCCTGAACATGGCCGCGTTCGATGGCGGCGTGCTCAACTAAGGTGTGGCCCTGACTACGCCGAAACCCCAGGTTGACCAACAGAACGAGGGGTCTGCCGCTAGCGACAGACCCCTCGAAGACGAGCCGATGATCGTGGCACGCCGGTAGGCGAGGGCCGCCATCGGGTTCTCCGGGACCGTGTGCCCCATCGGTTCGAGTCCGGTTGCGGCGGTGGGACAGCTGAGCGGCTGCTGGGGCTGGCGATCTCAGCCAACTGGGGCTCAACCCGCTCACTTCGCAAGCCGACAAGACCCTGTGGCCGACCCTGCAACACCGACGGATCAAATTGCACCTTCGTGATCACCAGACCAACAACATGACTGATTGGATCCCTCGACAGATCCTCGCGGCCGTTTGCGCTGTGATCATGCTCGTTGCTGGGGCCTGTGGTGCCAGTTTCGTCGACGAAGCCGAAGATGCCCGCCAACAAGCCGAAACAAACGTTGACGACCTCGCCGACGCCCTCGGCTATGAGGAACTCTACCGCTATACGCGCAGTGCCGGCAATCCTGATAGCTGGGGGTTCGGGGAAGGCCAAGAAGGCTCTGGCATCGGGTCGAGTTTTGGGCGTAGCACGGTTGAGCTGCAAGGCCCTGCTCGCGGGGACGACCCCGCGAACCTCGCTGAGGTCGCGGCCGCCATCGAAGCCGGCGGCTACAAGTTCGTCGCCGACGGCTGTGGCCTCAACGACGTGAGCGCGGTTGTCACCAACGGCGATGACGAAGCAATCCTCGTGAGCGTGAATGCCTATTCAGGTCGGATCACCCTGCTTGCCCAGACCAGCTTCGACCACCAACAACTCCAAGCCGAAGAGGTCGACTTCCAACCAGAGGAGCCCGGCTGCTGGACCTCCGCTCTCAACTGACCTGACCCAAGGCCCGGTCGAGCTTCTGGAGAACTGATGGCGATCTAGTCGCGCCGGGTTCTAGTTCGAGGGTCTGGTCCTATCGACTTGGAGAGCGCTTCCGGTGCGTTGCACATGTGGGGTTCAGGGGGTCGCCCAGCGATGAAGGACCCCTCAGTGGTCTCCGATCTTGGCGGGTGGCCATCGAGCCGTGAGAATCGGGCTGCATGGTGCCAGCAGGAGGCGGCACCCAACCTGGGCCGGTTAGGTGCCGCCTTACCCAGGTTCACTCGGACGTGGGGTTATCGAGGTAGTCGACTCGGAGTCCGACGCATTCGAGGCGTTCTCGGCGTTGGCCGTTGTCGTCGGTCCACTGGGACTGGG
>JAAEMX010000077.1 GCA_024225035.1 Lentisphaerota bacterium | reverse complement strand
GTTGGACCTGTTGGACCTGTTGGACCGGTAGCTCCATCGTTTCCAGCTGCACCATCATTTCCTGTTGGACCTGTTGGACCGGTAGCTCCATCGTTTCCAGCTGCACCATCATCTCCTGTTGGACCCGTTGGACCGGTAGCTCCATCGTTTCCAGCTGCACCATCATCTCCTGTTGGACCAGTTGGACCGGTAGCTCCATCGTTTCCAGCTGCACCATCATCTCCTGTTGGACCAGTTGGACCGGTAGCTCCATCGTTACCAGCTGTACCATCATTTCCTGTTGGTCCTGTTGGACCGGTAGCTCCATCGTTTCCAGCTGTACCATCATTTCCTGTTGGTCCTGTTGGACCCGTAGCTCCAGTCAATCCTGTCGGACCGGTTGGACCTTCTAACCCTGCAATTGACAAGGGATCCGCCCAACTTGCTCTACCCTCTGCATCTGAAATCAAGACAAATCCTGCTGCGGTCTCACTATCTAACTGAAAACTATCTACTACTAAAACACCTTCTGTGGTTAACCGCATTCTTTCTATTTCAACAGTTTTAAAAACCAGATCGGCATCATTTTTAGTGCCTATGTAATGAATATCATCATCAATACAATTATTACCTTCACTACGCCATGGTCTAGCCCATTGCCCACAACCATGCCTTGAATTATCATCTAATAATTTTGATGCTGTTTCTGCATAAAATGCATAGGGAACGCTTAACAACTGACTTACACCCGAAATCGTATAATCACTTCCTCCCGATGGATCAATGTCTGTTCGTATAAAGTACTGCCCTTTACTCCATTCTATGGATTCCATTGTACCCCTAAGGCTATTGCCTACTCCTACTTCCATAGTAATTAAACCATTTGCATTGGTTCTTAAAACTTGCTCTTCAACATAATGCGCTTCCCCATTGTGCGTGCCATATAGAATACTGATCTTTACGCCAATGGTTTTATCTATTACCAATTTTTGATCGCCATCCCTCACTACTGCCTGGTAACTCATCTTTTGTGGCGATTGCGCCATGATTGATGTGAGGATCAGCAGATTAGTTAATGTGAGGATTAATACGCTTTTTAAATTAGAAAGTAGTCTTTTCATTACTGTAGTTTTTTTTATATTCTTTTTCTTAACCTAAAAGAACCAAAAGGTATGGTGAACAATTTTTTAATTTTATTTTATTCAATTCCTTATTTAATACTTCATTTAAACCTCTTAGGTTAATATAGCAACGAAACAAAATCAGGAATTTATTATAAGTAATGATGAACGATCAAACCGAAAAGGTCTTTGTCTCCCATTACCACATCACTTCGTTTTTACAATTTTAAACGTCTTCACTTCATCCCTGCCGTTAGAAACGGACAACAAGTAAGTTGCTGCAGCGAATTCTTGCATGGATATTTGTGTCTGATTATTCGTTATTTTATTTTTAGTCATCAGTTTTCCTTGAATGTTGTATAGCTGGTACTTAAAGTTGTGGGCATCAATATTTTCTATGGTTAAATGCAATACATCCATGGTTGGATTTGGATAAACTGTAGCCTGTAATTGAATACCTGTTTCCGATATGCCTGTGGTGACTTCTACCTGATAAACATGCTGCACCCCTTGTGCCACAGAACCTGTTTCAGAGAATATTGTGGTATACACTACCTGACCTATTGTATAGCTCGCTGAGCCTCCAATTCCTGATGCATCACCTCCGGCTGCGGGGACGGCTTCTTGAGCGGATAATGAAAAAACTAATATAACTAATAATAAGAGTAAATAGATCGTTTTCATTGAGTTAAGATTAAAAAGATTTCAATCGCATTAACTCAATGAAAAGAATTAACGAAACTTAGTCTTGATGAATTTCTGATAAAGAAATAAAAAAAAATGGCTATGCTAAAATCAATTAGGTTACCAAATTTTTACTTCGTTCTTTTTCCTTTTTTCTTCTCTTCGTTAAAAGGCATTAAACCCTAGACCCAATAAGCGAAATCGGGGCAAGCCCTGAAGTATTGAACCAACAATCCCGCCTTATGTCGGGATTCGTTCGACCATCATATTTCAATGCGCCTTCGGCTTTTGAAATATGGGTCTCACGAATAAAAATGGAGGGCGTTTGCCCTCCAAAAAAATAAAATCGACCGCTATCGCGGTAACAAAATAGTTAAATGGTTAAACCTGCCTACCGGCAGGCAAGTAGTTAAAAAGCCCGAACTGCACGCACTCTGTATGTGAGGTTCTTAAAGAGGAAATCGAACTGATTGCCATTGCCGAAATTCTGTACCCAGGCGTAGTCGTAGTCGACCTCCGTAGAACTCCAATAGAAGAAGTTATCAGTAAATTCAACACCTCCGTATATTATTGCGGTTTCATCAATGACTTCTTTATACTGGTACATTGCATTAAGTTCGTCTTTGGAAGGTAAAAACCAGTCTGTATAGCTGTTTAATGATAAATTTGTACAAATATCGGCAGCTATGCCAGATGTTGTGCAACCTGCTTCAATATCAATTGTGTTTTGTGCTCCTGTGCCAATGGC
>JAAEMX010000076.1 GCA_024225035.1 Lentisphaerota bacterium | reverse complement strand
GCCCAAGGACTTATCTGAGCTTGACGGCAAGATTCGACCAAGGAGTACATGATCGCTGCCGCTTCTCCACCTCGCACGCTGCCTGCAAACAGCCAGTTCTTGCGTCCGATTGCGATGGGGCGGATCGCTCGTTCGCACGCATTGTTGTCCAAAGGAATCCGCCCATCCAGCAGGAAACACTTAAGTGTCTTCCACTGGTTGCGCAGGTACTTGATCGCCTCTCCCATCTTTCCGCTGGAGCTGAAGATGTCTTTCCACCCTCGGGTACGCCGCAGGATTCTGGCAAGGATTGGTCGGGCTCGGCTTTGTCGGTGATCTACTCGCTGTTCCGCGCTCATCCCCTGGTCGTTGGCCTCATCTTCCAAGTCGTACAGCTCCCGGATATCGCTCATGTACAGCTTCGCCATCTTGCTGGCTTCCTTGGTCGCGTCACGAAACTTACGCAACGTGTGAGCCCAGCAGCCACCGTGCAACACCAGACCATCAAGGTCTTTCGTTGCCGCAAAGTTGCCGGAGTATCCGTCGCCAACCAGGTAGCCTTCAAAGCTTCCCAGCAAGGGCGCGATAAGTGCAGAGCTGCGCCCCGATGTGAATTGATACACCACGCCGGCCACCTCCGGATTGACTAAGGTC
>JAAEMX010000075.1 GCA_024225035.1 Lentisphaerota bacterium | reverse complement strand
TTATTATTTCTGGCATTTCCAGCCTGCGCAATAAAAAATTTCCAGTAGTCTTCCCAATCTTTACTTTTTGCCACAGAGCGTAACCTCAGAACCGACTCGGCACCATTAACGCTCCATCGGGCTCCCGACAGTTCCATTCTGTCACTGACTACATGGCTGCACACCGATTCAACGACCCCTGAACCTGTCGGACAGCCTTTCGCTATATACTCGTCATACTTCATATACTGCTTATGGTTTTTCAGATAAGTTATCACTTTCTCAAATTTTTCCGACTGTGATTTATTCCAGTTTCCGCTCAGCAGATCCGTCTGCAGTTCCATAATATAGGATGCAACTTTTCCCTGCAATATAAGCAGCAGTTTTTCATATACATATTCTTTCGCATCGTCGCTGCCTTCCTTACATATAATATGAGCGGTCAGCCGGATGTATCCCGCGACATGAATAATATCAAGGATGAGAACTTTGTTTTCAATGTTTCCGAACATAATTTTAAGCATATCCCACAGGTAATTCATTCCGTCCATTACGCGGACCAGCGGATTTTCTTCTGTGAAATCTTCATCTTTTACTTCATCGCAAATCTCTTTCATCACTTCTTTTTTAGGCTTTTCGACGCTGGCAATATACCTGATATTCTGAGCTTTTTCTACCTTTTTTCCGTCCTCTGTTTTCTCGTCTTCTTTTTTATCCGGATAAACCGGATTGGCCGCAACTTCTTCGGGAGTCCGAATGTTTGCACTGATGTTATATCTGGCTCCTGCCAGAGCTTCCTTTTTTTTCTGTCTTTTCTCCCCTTTACCCAGTTTGGCTTTTATTTTTGCCGCCTCTTTTTTAATCATCGGAACCCCTTTTCCGTCGAAACTGACTACTGTATAATCTTCTTCTTTCAGCGGTTTCGGAAGAGTATTTTTAAGATAATAATAATCCTTATAACAATCCGAACTTTCATCGGAAACAGTTTCCAAAGCCGAAACGTAAAGATTCAGACCGAAAAACTTCTTAAGAAGTCCGGATGCATTTTCATAAGATCCGTTAATATTAAGCAAATTGGCGAATTCGGATAAAAAATATGAATAACAGCGCACAGGCAGGTTCAATGCAATGTCCGGGGGTGCGAAACTCACATC
>JAAEMX010000074.1 GCA_024225035.1 Lentisphaerota bacterium | reverse complement strand
GCCACCACCGAACAACGCCAAACAAGGGCCCGCTCACCGTGTCCCGGCCCACGAGACCGCGACCGCGACCGGGAAGACCATCCCCTACCGGGTATCCCGATATCCCGACCGCCCCCCGCCCCAGTTCGCCGGCTCGGTGACACTCATTCTCGGTCTCCCCTGAGTGCTCGGGGCCTGGGTCTTCTCCGGAGTCGGGAGTGCCGAGACATCGCGATTATCGGGTGCCACAGTTGGGCCGGACTGTTGCGCGAAGTGACCGACGACTCGCGAGGTTCTGAGGTTTGATATCGAGCCACTGCGCCAATGCAACTACCGCTCTCTGGCACGTGTGTCAGATTGGCTGCATGAGTTCGATGCGGTTTCCGAACGGATCATCGGCGTAGACCCGTTCATAGCCAGCCAACGGTTCGTCGTCCACGATGCGGAGACCAGCAGCGCTGACCACATCCGCCATGGCACGGACGTCATCCACGATCAGAGCCGGGTGCGCCTTTCTCGCTGGACGGAACTCCTCATCGACGCCGAGGTGAATCTTCAGTTCACCCGACTCGAACCAACAGCCTCCACGAGTTGCGAGATGCGGTGGTTTCGGGACATGGGGGATTCCCAAAACGCCCTCATAGAACGCGATCGCCATCTCCTCCTGGCCAGAAGGCATGGCGAGCTGAACATGGTCGAGGCGTCGAACGTTCATCTTCTGAGTCTGTCAGCAAGGAGACAGCTCGGGAGTCTTACTCCTCCGCAACGTAGCGTTCCTGCGTCTTCGACCGGGGACAACCGGGAATATCGAAACCGGGAGCGCACAGCGTCGCTGCAATACCGGCGAACCCGGACACCCTCGGCGCTGCCCGCGCCACCCGATAATCACGATGCACGATCGCGCATGAGGCCTTCAAGGGTCGACGCCTCCGACCGCTGGGAAGTGCCACCTACCGCGCGTCCCAATAACCCGCCGACTCCCTGTCACCTATCGCCGGGAGCGGGATAGGCGGTCGGCGCGTTACCGAGCGGGTCTTGGCGTCGAAGGGCCCGTCCGCCTCCCGGCCATGAGTGAGCGGCCACCACCGCCAGGACAGATGAGCGATAGCAGATGCTCTGAGCTACCCCAGCCCCAACTATCTCGGGGACAGAGGCCATGACAGGCCGGTGGTGTGATCGGGTCGGTTCGAGGTGGGAGCCGCTCTTCGAGCCGACGGGCTACACCGTGGGGTCAGTCGCCCTCGCAGCCCGGGTGGCGAAGATCACTGCCTTGGCGAGTGCCCCGGACATAAGCGCTGTCCCGACAACGAGGATCAGGATGAGCAAGTCGTTGTTTCCGCCCGCCACCGCCGCCATTGCCCCAGTCAGTCCCAACTCGACGGCTGCGACCTGGAGTGCCCGCTGCGCGGCCTGGTGCGCGGCGAGCCACGCTTGGTCTGAGGCCATGGTGGACCGGGTGCGGATGCCCACAAATTGGCTGCGCCCCAGAACCCCGGTCGCCGTTCGTTGGGCCACGACCCAGAGTGCGATTCCGGCAATGATCAGCAATCCGCCCAATCCGAGAGCGAAACCGATCGGTGTCTCGTTTGTGGCGAACACCATCCCAAGATCGTACCGGTGCTGTGGATCACGTCCGGTCCGGCGGCACTGACTCCACCCAAGCGACAGCGCCTCCGCTACCCATCCGAGAGAGCCGATCCCGGAGGGGCCAACCGACCGACACACGCATCCCCTATCCCGCGTCCCATATTCCCG
>JAAEMX010000073.1 GCA_024225035.1 Lentisphaerota bacterium | reverse complement strand
TGAAACGGCTGGCCGAATTCGGCATTCTTTTTTTTGCGGCCCCGGAAACATTCAGGATCCTGGCTGAGTCGCTGAACGCTTCAGCCAGCCAGAAGCCGAAAGCAAAAAAGCTGCTTAAGCTCCTGGAACTGCTGAAAAAACAGACTCAGCAGAAACTCGGGGGAGAGCGGCACATAAAAGACAGAATTGTTTCTCTCGATGACCCCGACGCCCGCCCGATCAAAAAAGGGAAGAGTCATCCGGAATGCGAGTTCGGAACCACGCTGCAGATGTCTTTCAACCGGCAGGGTTTTATGATTACAGTTGAAAATTTTATCGGCAGTCCCGGCGACAAGACGCTTTATCCGGCCGCACTGAATCTTTTCAGAGACCGGATGAAAGACTGGCCTGACACTGCTGTCACCGATCAGAGCCTGAAAAATCTGAAAAACACACCTGAAAATGTCAGCAGTGTGTTCATGGGACGCAGCACCGATGCTGCCGAAGAAAAACAGGATTTCTGCCGCAGCGCGCGCTCGGCCACGGAAGGGTTTATTGCCGCGGCCAAAAACCTCCGCGGTTTCAGAAAAAGCCTGTGGCACAGACTGGAAGGACATCGGATGTGGTCGCTCCTATGCCAGACTGCCTACAACCTGAAGAAATTTCTTCAGTTATATTATAAGGAGGATGAAATAAAAGAAAAAAGCCTGACAAAGTTGGGACTGGCTTAACTTTGCCAGGCGTTATGAAGCTTTTCTTTTCGGCGTT
>JAAEMX010000072.1 GCA_024225035.1 Lentisphaerota bacterium | reverse complement strand
TTATTATTTTAGTTGCATAATCTCTATATGGAGTTTTTAATGTGACATGAAAAAGACTATATTCCGACTATATTCCTATACAAAATAAAAAAAATGTTTAACAAGACAAAATGATAAACACATGTTTGTATTTACATTATATTTTTTATTATTATTTTAGTTGCAGAATCTCTATATTGACTTTTTAATGTGACTTTTAAAAGGCTAGATTTCGACTAGATTCCTATGCTTTGGAAGCCTCCATGGCCTCCATGGCCTCCATTGCCTCCATGGCCTCCATGGCCTCCATGGCCTCCATGGCCTCCATGGCCTCCATGGCCTCCATGGCCTCCATCCATGGCCTCCATTGCCTCCATGGCCTCCATGGCCTCCATGGCCTCCATGGCCTCCATGGCATCCATGGCCTCCATGGCCTTCATGGCCTCCATGGCCTCCATGGCCTCCATGGCCTCCATGGCCTCCATCCATGGCCTACATGGCATCCATGGCCTCCATGGAAGGCCTCGCAGGCCTCCATGGCCTCCATGGCCACCATGGCCTCCATGGC
>JAAEMX010000071.1 GCA_024225035.1 Lentisphaerota bacterium | reverse complement strand
TGCCAGAAACATTACTATCTCTGGCCAGCTTAAACAACGCGGTGCATCTAACGATATTGTTACCTGCGGTGGCAGGAATGGCTGAAATCGTGTGGCTATTGCATGAAAAACCTTTGACAAAATCGCCTATGGGTCACCCTTTCCCAATCCGGCTGCCTGTTCCAAATGTCAACCTTCACAAAAACCTGCCGATATTCGATCGTGCAGAAGTTGTACGACAAGAGCTAATAACTGCTTCCACATGACATAAACCTAATGGCAACAATGCGGACAAAGTATCTTTGGATTTCCGTGCAACTATCCTGCCTGCGCCATCACAGCCACTGCTATGAAGTGCCAATTGCAGACACTTAACTCGTTAACTACATGGATCGATAATTTGGCGACATGATTCGTCTGTGTGCTGCCCAATGAAACCCGCCTAGCACCACTCCAAATCCCACCATCGAAAAAAATAACAAAAAATATTTGGAAACGGTACGCATCTCAACACTTTCTATTAGACCAGTCTCTTCGTTATACCAGCCATCAACTTTGTCACCTTCATCATGGATTGGAGGGTTAGAGTAAAAATCACCCAAATACGTTTTTCCCTTATGCGTACCTTCGATAATCTGAAATTTTGGGGCATAAAGATGCCGCTTTTCGCCTGAACTCTCTATCATTTCCAACACGACCAAAGATACTTGAATTGACGAGGCTTCAATTCTAATTTTCGACAAATACCCATATAAACCAAAATAGATAAAAATCGCTCCAATCAATATACAAATATATGGGCCATTCCAGTTTGATCTATCATAGTATTTCGTAAAATATGTGGGTATTGAAAACATTATGTAGGCTGCAATCCAATTCGTCTGGCATCAAAATTATAGAGATGAGTTAAAAAGATATCAACCGATGAACGAATCTTAGCTGATACTCGAACGTCTACCTTGGGTCAGCAATGCTGGTCGGTCTAACAGCGGATATCAAATCTAACGTCGCGGTGAGGCTACGACCCCTCGTATGAGCAAATTGGTCAATAAGTTGAGCGCAAATCATGTAGAAGCATCCGATTTGCGACACGAATCCAAGGCCCGCAGAAGGCTCGTTGCAGCCATTCGAGCATTTCTCAAATGAGGGTTTGGGAAGTGTGATGAAAATGGCTTGTCTCAGGGTAGTTTCAGTATCTTTGCCCGCTTCATCGCGAACCAGGTTGTACCCGCGGCGCAGTTGCGCGGTAGTT
>JAAEMX010000070.1 GCA_024225035.1 Lentisphaerota bacterium | reverse complement strand
GCGTCGGTGTGGGTACGCGAACACAACCTGGAGCGGGGACGCCCGCCGTGTGATTGGGAAGACCCCGCCGACCGGGACCGGCTGGTGTCCGAACTCGTCGATGACGCCAACGAACTGGTGTGGGCCGCCCAAGACCTCACCGAGGCTGGCCTGGTGTTGAGCGACAAACAGGGCGACGCGGTGGCGTTGCTGGCACTGGTGGCCGGTCAAGACGTCGAACCCGGCGATAAGCCCGGCCAATGGCGTATCACCCGCGGGACCGCCCCAGACCGGGTCATCTCCACCGTCGACCCCGAGTCCCGCCACGCCCACAAGACTCGCCGCGCTTACCGCGACGGCTACAAAGCCCACATCGCCGCCGAACCCGACACCGGCCTGGTCACCGCCTGCGATATCGGCCCCGGCAACGTCGGCGACACCGACGCCGCCCCCGATCTGATCGCCGACGAGCCCGCCGGCACCGAGATCCTCGGCGACTCAGCGTACGGTTCCGGCGAGTTCCGTGATCACCTCGAGTCCCGGGAGATGACCGCGACAATCAAACCGCCGCCGCTACGCCCCGCCATCGCCGGCGGCTACACCCTCGACGACTTCCACTTCGAGCGCGACGCCGGAACCGTGACCTGCCCCGAAGACATCACCGTCACCATCACCCAATCCGGTTCTGCCCGCTTTGGAGGCCACTGCAGGACCTGTCCGGTCCGCCAGCAATGCACCACCGCCAAGGCCGGACGGGTCATCGTGCTACACCCCCAGCATCAGCTACTCACCGCCGCCCGGCTCCTGGCCCGCACCGACGCCTTCGACGACACCTACCGGCAACACCGCCCGATGATCGAACGCACCATTGCCTGGCTCGTCAAAGACAACCACCGGCGGCTCCGCTACCGAGGAACCAAACCCAACCAGCTCGGCTGGGCTCATCGCTGCGCCGCGGTCAATCTGAAACGGCTCCTCGCCCTCGGCCTCACCCACAACAACGGCTGGACCATCACAGCACCAGCCTGACCACCCCGCTCCGAGTCGCCCCACACCCCAAAGCCGACCACCCGGGCACGCTCACCCAACCTGACCCCGCCAACTCCCACCAGCGGACACCACCCCAACCACCCCCAGCGACCTCGCCCCACCTCCCCCTGAGCCGACATCCCCTACCAAACGCCCTTGCTCAGCAGACTCCTAGATCAGCTCGGGAAGATTCCAAGAATTCTCTTCACGTTTGAGGAGGACTACATGCTGCGGGACTTGCTAGGAGATTTCGGGACCTTGCACCAACGCCGCCGAACGCTCAAAGCGTTCGAAGCCTTCTGGGCAAAGCGTCCCGGCGAGAGCCCCACGCCAGCGACCGGGCTAGACGCCTCGTTTCAAGCGCAGCTCGACAGCTGGCTGCGGTGGCACAAAGGAATGCTGCTCGCCGAGTTGGTGCCGACATCGCTCCAGTATCTTCTCCACGACCCCCTTGCTCCCGAACGGTTCGACTTCGATCACGTGCTCGTCGATGAGTACCAAGACCTGAATCACGGCGATCAGATCTTGATCGATCTGCTGGCTGGCGACGACCACCTTCTCGTGGTCGGTGACGACGACCAGTCGATCTACAGCGTGAGGTGGGCCAACCCCGAGGGAATCAGAATTTTCCAGCACGACAGGAAGGCCGAGCTGCTCGACTGCCGACGGTGTCCCCAGGCAATCGTAGGTATGGCGAACTCCCTGATCGCCAAGAACCCGGACCGGTCGAAACCGGTGATGAACGCGCTCCCATCGAACCCCGCGGGCGAAATCCACCATGTCAGGTTCGAGACGATGGAGGATGAAGCGCAGGGCATCGCCTCGTTCGTTGCAGCATCGATAGCCGACGGGCGCGCTTCTCCAGGGGAGTGCCTCATCCTCGTGAACGACCGCCGAGTCGGCCACGGCATCCGTGAAGCGATCAGAAACCTTGGTGTTGCGGCGCACAGCTTCTTCACCCAAGAGCCACTGGAAACGCCAGATGCCCAAGAGGCGTATCTCTTCTTGCGCCTGCTGGCGGTTCCGGAGGATCGGGTTGCTTTGCGGGCGTGGCTCGGACACGGGTCGACCGATGGGCGACGCAAGTCATACAAGCGGGCGTGGGACCGTGCCGACGAACTGAGGATCTCCGTGGCGGAGCTGCTCGTGCGGATGGAAGCGGGCTCTGAGCAGGTTCCACACACCGCCGCTCTCTTGGATCGATGGCGCATACTTCAGCAAACCCTCAAGGAGCTCCAGCCCCTGGCGGCTGATACCCAGAGTCTCATCGACGTCGTGCTCCCTGGAGGGCACGAGAACCTAGCGCTCCTTCGTGACTGCGCCCTCTCCTGCATCGACCCATGGGAGGAAGAAGGCCACGAGGACCTTATTGCCTTCGTGGAGAGGATTCGAGGCGAGATTGCTCAACCGGAGGTCCCGGTCGACGTTGACTACGTCAGAATCATGTCCTGCCACAAGAGCAAGGGGCTCACGGCTCACACCGTCATTGTCGCCGGAGCGATCGATGGTTTGATCCCTCGACTGCCCCGAGAGGACGCGGACCTTGGACTCGAGGAGATGGCTGAGCAGCTTCATGAGCAGCGGAGACTCTTCTACGTTGCGCTGACTCGCACTACCAACACGTTGGTGCTATCGAGCTTCCAGCGCGTTGAGCTTGGTCAGGCTCACCGTCAGGGCCTGCCGCTCGGCCGGAAGCACTGGAAGTCCAAGACCGGCACAACCCTGCCATCGAGATTTCTTCAGGAGCTTGGAAGAGACCTACCCGGCGCGGAAACCGGAGACGACTGGTTCAACTCGGAATAGTTGTCGACCAGCCCTGCCGCTGCTTCGGCGGCCTCGCGCTGGTGGCCGGGGAGGACGTGGCCGTATACCTGGAGGGTGAACGCGACGTCGGCGTGGCCGAGGCGTTCGCTGACCATTCTCGGGTTCTTGCCCATGGCGAGCAGGTGGGTTGCGTGGGTGTGGCGGAGACCGTGGAGGGTGATGTACTTCACATCGATGCCGCGCACGAGGGCCACGAACCGTTTGCTCACGTTGTCGGGGTGTTGGTGGGTGCCGATGACGGTGGTGAAGACGTAGCCGGTCTCCTGCCAGCCTGCGCCGACGAATTCGGCGCCTTCAAGCTGTCGTTCACGGTGCTCCTGAAGGATCTGGATGGTGCGGTCGTCGATGTCGATCACTCGGCGGGAGCGGCGTGACTTGGGGGTGGCAACTGAGGGTGTGCCGTTGATCATGGCCAGTGCCTTTCGGACGCGGACGGTCTGGCCGATGAAGTCGACGTCTTCCCAGCGGAGACCGCACAGCTCTCCCCTTCTCATGCCGGTGAGTGCTCCGAGCCGGTAGAGAGCGAAGAGCTCGTCGCCTTCGGCGGCGTCGAGGAACGTGCGCAGCTCTTCAGGAGTCCACGCCGGGCGTTCGGTGTCGAGTTGGGCGATGCTGGGCTTGTCGGCGAGGCGGGCGACGTTGCGTTGCAGGATGCCTTTGCGTTCGGCATCACCGATGGCTTTGCGGATCACTCGGTGGACTCGGAGAACGGTCTTGGCCGACAGGGGCCGGCCGTTCTGGCCGCCTTCGGCGATGAGGGTCGGTAG
>JAAEMX010000069.1 GCA_024225035.1 Lentisphaerota bacterium | reverse complement strand
GCCCTGACGGACCATTGACAAAGCAACGGTGTTGACCGACACCGACCAGCCATCCGCGGCCAGGTCTTCCCACACCCTCGGCGACCCATAGGTGCCCGGCGTGCCACCGGAGTCATCAAACGACGCCTTCACCGCCCCATCAAGCTCAGCCCGACGCCGCTCACGTCCGGTCGGTTCACGGTTGAACCACTTGTAGAACGTCGACGCCTTGACATCGAGCCACCGGCAACACTTCACGTGGGCCACACCATGATCGGTCCTCTGGGCGGCGATAAACGATGCCACACTCATCGCGTTGCCTCCTTGACCCACAGGACCACGGATCGCTTGAGTACATCACGCTCCATCCTCAGCTCCGCGTTCTCTCGCTCGAGCTGGGCCAGGCGGGCCCGCTCATCAACGGTCAAGCCCTCGGACTCGCCCCGCTCGATCCGGTCCTTTTTGACCCAGTTCCCCAACGTCCCGGGATGGATCCCCAGATCATCGGCGACCTGAGCGATCGGTTTGTGGGTCTCCCGGACAATCCGCACCGCGCCCTCACGGAACTCCGGGTCGTAGGTTCTTCGCACTTCTGACATGACATCACCTCATAGTGGATCTCTCCACACTTCGAGGGGATGCCCAG
>JAAEMX010000068.1 GCA_024225035.1 Lentisphaerota bacterium | reverse complement strand
TGTATTAGTTCAGACTTGATCTGACACAGGTCTTGAAAAAGAAGAAGTTACCGATTTTGATTAAAGGTGTCGAATCTCAATCAATAAAGGTAACTTCTCATGTTGCATACTAACAATCAAATCATCAAACACAAAGTCGGTCTGCTGAATTTAGCAGAAGAACTCCAGAACGTATCCAAAGCTTGTAAAGTCATGGGAGTATCTAGAGATACCTTCTATCGCTATCAAGAACTTGCCAGTACAGGCAATATGGATGCACTCATCAATCAGAGTCGCAGAACTCCAAATTTTAAAAACCGAGTAGATGAGCAAACAGAACAAGCTGTTGTTGATTTTGCAATCCAATATCCAGCTTATGGTCAGCATAGGACCAGTAATGAGCTACGTCAGATTGGCATCTTCGTATCTGGCAGCGGTGTACGCTCTATCTGGCTTAGACACAATCTTGAGAATTTCAAAAAGCGATTAAAGGCACTTGAAATGAAAGTTGCTCAAGAAGGTATTCAGTTGAATGATCAGCAGATTGCTGCATTAGAACGTAAGCATGAAGATGATGTTGCTTGTGGTGAAATTGAAACGCATCATCCAGGATACCTTGGAGCGCAAGATACTTTTTATGTCGGAAATCTAAAAGGCGTTGGTCGTATTTATCAGCAAACTTTTATTGATACCTATAGCAAAGTGGTTCATTGCAAGCTGTACACAACCAAGATGCCAATCACAGCCGCAGATTTATTGAATGACCGAGTGTTGCCATTCTATGAGTCCCAAGGATTACCAATGCTTCGTATTCTGACTGACAGGGGGACAGAATATTGCGGTAAAGTTGAACATCATGATTATGAGCTTTATTTAGCGCTGAATGATATTGATCATACTAAAACGAAAGCAGCCTCACCACAAACAAATGGGATCTGCGAGCGCTTCCATAAGACGATCTTGCAGGAGTTTTATCAGATTACTTTTCGAAAGAAGCTTTATAGCTCATTAGAAGAGTTGCAACTTGATCTAGACGGCTGGCTGAAATTCTATAATACTGAACGAACCCATCAGGGCAAGGTGTGCAATGGTAGAACACCATTTGCAACATTACTTGATGGAAAACGTATTTGGGCTGAAAAGAATTTAGCTCAAATTTAACCTGACAGTCTTAAGCAAATATCGGTAACTGTCAGATCAGGTTTGAGCTAGTACA
>JAAEMX010000067.1 GCA_024225035.1 Lentisphaerota bacterium | reverse complement strand
TCACGTCACGGTGATCGACCCGGATTGGCTGGGCTGGGAACAGTATTTCAACAGAATTGGCCATGATAATCCGGTGTTGTCTGGCGCCCTGCGGTTCAGCAACTACGTTCAGGCGGTTCAGGCAGCACTGACCGGCGACGGCATTATGCTGGGCTGGCGAGCGGTTGTGGGAGATCTCGTGAAATCGCAACAGCTGACCCTCGCTTTTGACGCACCGGTCCATCTCGACGGCGGCTACTATATCAAAGGCGTCCATGACCACGACAACAGCAATAACGTTGGGGCGCTTCTTGGCTGGCTGCGCGAACAAGCAGGAAAGACACCGAATTTTTGAGTCGGGGATAGGCACGGCTGTATAAAAGGGTCGAGATGCTATTTGCCCATCTCAAGCGTATCCTGAAGCTCGACCGCCTTCGACTACGCGGTCCTTGTGGCGTCCGTGATGAATTCCACCTCGCAGCAGCCGCACAAAACCCCGAAAAACTGACCCAGCAAGATTTGGGGTTTTACCCAGCCTCTCCGCAACCCGGCCATTCGAGACTACAAGGTTTTAAATGGGGAGACTTACTCATGTTTGATCACTTCAGCAGAATTCACTGTTGGTCTGCTCAGAGCCCTTTTTGCCTGAATTGAAGACGTCGCTGCCAGAATGGCGCACGACTGGCTAACTACCACGCGAACCCATTACAAACATTCAACTAACTTTTCTGTTCATCCGTTTTATTAGTATCTCTAAAGAGCAATCGTTGAAAGAACAAACCAATTCCAATCAATACGACACCCAATCCTATAAATGACAAGGCTCTAAGGCCGCCTTCCAGAGCTGACATATCAAACAGAAAGACTTTTATGGTAGCGGCAAAAATGAATATTGCAGATGCACCCTTCATCTCCTTTGAATTTTTCCATTCTGCCAGCAACAATATCCCAACCCCTAAAAGTAACCACATCGCCGAGTAGGTATAGGTTTCAGTAGAATAAAGCTTCAAATTATAGAGTGCTGAACCGTGCCAAATGTGACGCACTGTAAATGTTGCCCATGCAAAACCTGTAACAAGAGCTAATCCACCTAAGGATTGCGAGAAATACGGTACATCCCAATCCTTCAGTGACTTGGCAATTTGACGAATTGCCAAGAATAAAATGGTAGGCAGTAGGAAGCCATGTAGCAGAGCATTCAAAATCGTTTGCTCTCCTACTTCGACACCATATCGAAGCGGCAGATATTTTAGTAGATTTATGAATATGAAAGTTGCGATCGTCACAACAAACGCAAACGGTAAGATGTAACTCTTCCAATTGTTAAACAGTCTTTCATACAGAAAGCCTACTGCAGCAATAATTACCAGCATACTCAATGTATGTGTGTAAATTTCCTCAGTTGTGAAATCTTGGAAATCTCTTCCGATGAACTCACCATGGAAAAGATGCCTTACTGTCAGGAAAACAAACCCTGACAACAACAGCCAACTTACCGTCTCTAACGCTGTGACATAATGCAATGGACGTCTGCTACGAGAAATCCAGTGTACTATTCCCGCTATAATGCCTGGGACCAGATAAGCCACTAGCAGTGTATTGAAAATGAGGCCGGAGCCAACGGATTGATTGGTGAAATATGGATTAAGTATCAAACCATGAGATAGCAACACCATTCCCAGTGAAATATATCCGAAAATCAAGGTTGCATACTGGAAGATTACACTAGGTGACCTGTCGTTCAGGCGCATAAGTGTTCCAGCCATGACAAGCGCTGTAATAGTATGCCCGGCTTGCTCTTCAAGTTTGAATTCTCCACTAAGAATATCCCCGCCATTCATGCCATGGCGAATTTGCAGGGTGAATAGTAGGGCAGTAAACAATACAGCCGCTCCCTCAAAGAATTTTTGAGGTAAGTCCCTGCCAGTTTTTGAAAGCAACCAACTTGCAATCCAGAAAGCCAAAGCAGGCAGGCCATAAGCTAACAAAATGGAATTGAAGAAAATTGTTTTTGAAGGCACTAAATCAAGTGTCGGATTCAAGATGACTGTACCCATTGCAGTAACTGCAGCAACAATAGCACCGTAACGAAGCACCTCGACCGGTCGAACAATTGTCAAAGCAGCAATTGCCGTAGCAAGGAACGCACTCAATACGACCAGATTAGCGCCACCAAAGTTGAAGAAGATCGTGAGCACTGCAAATAAAGTTGCAGTCCCACCAATCAAGCTCAGAGGGAACACTTCCATCATTTTGTGAGCAGTCAGTGCCCTGACTTGTTTCAAAATTAACTCAGTTGATAAACCAAGCAAAATTGTTCCTGCTATACCAAGGATGAATATCCCAATGCTGTCTCTAGTCATTCCAAGTGCAAGCCAAGTTGCTCCATAGCTAGCAAGCGGAACAAGTGATACAGGCAAAGCCCAGTGGATTACATTATTACCAAACTGCTTTTCATCAATACCTGAAAGGATTTTCAACATACCTAAGCAAAGAACAAGCGTTACAAATCCCAGACACAAGCTGATCGCAATGGTGGAAGGTTCCCATATCGAGGTGAAATACAATTGCCAATCGCGACTAGAAAATACATTTAAATGTGCCGTAACATTTCTGAAAATCTGCCCAAACAATACAACTAAACCGATTACAGCACCTGTCGTGAACTGTAAGGACAGATTGTCTCTCATCCAAGCTGTAACCCAAGCGGCAAAGATGATTACAGCAACCGCCGTGACCGCTGAGGCTTTATATGCCTCAAGATGTACGTAAACTGCAGAAATCAGCCCTAAGAGCAAAATAATTGTTGGCAAAACATCAGATAGACGAAGGTCCTTTGTCTGTGTTGATACCACAGTTTCTAAGGATTTGGATTTGTTCTTTTGAGGGCCGGATACGGCTTCCGATGCCGCTTGTTTCCAGACAAGGCCAACTAAACAATAAACAATCCCCAACAAAGCAAGATAGGCACTAAATAACGTCGTATCTAACGGCATGAGCCTCGCAATAGTCAAAACTGACCAACCTAACGCACCAATTGCAGAGCCCATGATCAACCATACCCAATTGCGTTTCCATGAAGTTAAAAGGGCAGTAGATGTGACGACAAACAGATAGATATAACTGTCACTGCTTTGGAAGTTTGATGTCAGTGTTAACGCAGGAACGATGTAGGATCCCACCAATCCCAAGACCGCCATTCGCTCGCCATGCAATACAGCAAAGACAAATGTCGCTACAGAGAGAAGTCCCATAACTGCAAACATTGTCAACGACTGAAAACTCGTAACATGGAAATAAGAGAGTGTTATTGCCCAAAGTGCGACGAATATGCCAAAAAAGGTTACGGCAAATTCATTCGACAACTTACTATCAATATCGGATATTCTAAAACAGAGCGGTAATTTTCTTTTCAAGAATGACGGGTTTTTGGTGTCGTCACTCCAAAGTATTCCCAAGCAGGAATACCCGATCCAGAGGGCAGCCAAGTAGATTTGGAATGAGCCGGAATACAGCAAATCGTTTTCGCCCATCAAAACGGATGCCCCAGCCCAGCCCAAAGCACCAACCGCTGAAGCAATAGCAAGCCAGCTCCATTGCTTTACCCAGGCTAGTGCGATCGAGGAGCATGTTACAATAAACAAGAATAAATACAGCGCCGCATAGTTTGGCTCGCTGCTATCTACCAAAGCTGGAGTTATATATGATCCCAATAAGCCTAGGGCTGCCAATGGAGGCCCATGTAAAAGTGCCAGTGCCAAAGTACTCAGTGATAATATTCCCATTACAGCAAATGCAAAAGCAGGGCCGATGAACCCAAAAACAACATATGCGATGTAAGTCACAGCGAAGAGCATCAGTGACCCCACCGCAGTCAGTATGCCAGGTACGTAGGCCTTGTTGATTTTGGCTATATGGATCACAAACGGCCTGTGACGGAAAAACTCTCCTGCCCCTATCATTACAAGGCCGAATGAAGCGGCAATAGCAAGCCTGGCTTTTGGACCCAACAGGCCAACCTCAATTGAGTATTTGATGAGGAAGATACTACCGAAAGCTAATGCTATTCCTCCGAGCCAAACTGCCCATTGCCCATTTGAGAAGCTCTCCAAAACTTTTTCTGACAGTTTTTCCCAATGCTGATTTGAGGTTTTAGCTTTCGAGTGGGCACTATTCCATGCCGGTTGCTTGTTGCGGAGATAAGAATTAGCTGCCGCACTCGTGCTATCAGATGGTTCGGCCTGTTGCTTTTCTACTTTTGATGAGGCCTGTTCCGCGGTCTTGGGCAGTTCTTTCACTACTTTTGAATCAGCATCGCTCGTTTTTAATGCCGCTATTTTTGGGGTACTTTTGACTTCACTAGCAGCCTGTTTTTTGTGTGATCTTTTAGATGCCGCATCCTTTGACACAGGTTGAGCTTTAGTTACTTGATCTTTATTACTTACTTTTTTAGCAGGTTGTTTTGTTTCAGGAGTATCTTCAATGATATTTCTTTTAACAGATTCCTTTAACCATCTAAACTCCGATTGAAGCATAGCTAACTCAGCTTTCTGGGTTGCCAAAATGAAATGAAATCGCCAGCATAAAAAGATGGCTGCAAAGGCTGCTAGATTTGCAAGAAAAGTCATCGTTCCCCCAAAGTACAAACTTGTAAAGTAAAAATCATTTAACGTATTAGGGATTACGAAGTTCTTAAAGAATAACTGTAC
>JAAEMX010000066.1 GCA_024225035.1 Lentisphaerota bacterium | reverse complement strand
TTGAACAACTGATGGCATAGGCTGGAATAAAATAAATGTTCCGCTTCCGGATGATTTAACCTCCATACTTCTACCGTCATTGTTCCCGCTTGTCCATGTCAGCTTACCGTAGTTGAAATAATCGTCCGCCTCTGCTCTGCCTGTGTCTATGAAAATCTGATTATCTGTAACGGCTGTGATAGTACCGGTTACTGTATAAGATGTAAGATTTACTTTACACCTATCATCCCCCAAATCTGCGTCGCAGTCTGGTCCATGTAGTCGGCCTATGTTTTGCTGTAGCTGCTGTGATAAGCTCATCATTTCAGCAATAAAAGTTATATCCCCGATACTGATATTTCCTAAAGTTCCGCGAGTTAGATGTACCGCACCCATCGAAGTATCGTTATAGTTCACGAGATATATATTGATTTCTGCAAGATCAAAAAGCCCGGACAAAATATCCGCTTCTGTTATATTCTCGCTATCAAGATAAGCATGTACTTCCAAGTTATCAACAGAGAGACTTGAAGATGTAGATATAGCAGAGGGTGTAAAACCTGTCGAGCCTTGATACGTAACGCCATCGTATAGAATATCTATATCATGTTCTGTAAACCCCATGATTGTTGAATCTTTTCTATCTATCCGCCATAGCTTCGCAACAGTTGGGGTTTCACTTGCTAGATGAGATTTAAGCTCGGCAGAGACCGTCTTCACTCTTTCACCTCAATTAATGGTACGGTAGTTGTTCCCATTTTATAAGAGGTTATCTGTGTACTTAGTTTATCAGTTGCGAATCTCACAGGCACGTCAAACTCACCAGACCAAGTAACAACATCCGTTCCCTGTGGGAATTTATCAGCAGAACCGCCAATCGTATAAGCTGTATAAGTAGTAGTATTTATTCCAGTATGAAAGGTGTTAGTAGTGACAGAGGTCAGCGTAGCGTAAACCCCGTTTAATTCCGTCATCCCGGATATATTATCTAACAGAATCACATCGCCAATACTGAACCCATGAGCCGCCGCTGTTACTACTCCATTTGTAGCCTGTGTGATATTTGTAATAGTCTTTGTTGATAATGACACTAAAGCTACCGCGCCTGTGAGATAATTAAGTGATGGAGAATAATCCCCGCCATTTACTTTAAACGTGACACCTACAGGTCTGGTAATGTTTCTTATAAAATTATTAGCGTCTGAGCCATAAGTTTTTATAAGCTGACTTGCGTTTGTACCGTCGAGCGTCATCGGCTCGTCAGAGACTTTATAATCTTGCGGATCTTGATATCTGAAAGAGTGAACACTTCCTCTTGCTTCGTGAAAAGTTGCGAGCAGGCTATTTAACTGTGCAACAGAGCGCACACCATATACCGCGTCGAAACTATATCGAGGCCGTGACCATTTTTGAAGCCTTGTCTCATGTCCAGAGTTATACTCGACAATTTTTGTATTCCAATTTGGCCCGCCGCTGCTCCCGTAGCTTATGTCTATCGGAAAGCGGAGATTCAAAAAGCTCATAAGTAGCGCCCTGCATTGTTTATAGCCATTGCCGCCTGAGCGCCCAGCTGCCCCTCTGAACGTCTAAAGCTATTGGCGTCTGGTGTTGATATGTTCATTGTTACATTAACGCCACCACCCGCCGTTGACGGGCTTATATAGCCGTTCTGTGCCGGCGTGAAAAGTTCCGCCCGCTTCTCCCCTACTATGTAAGATTTACCGGCCGTTACCGGGCCACCTTCTGCCCTGAATCCGCCGAATAGTCCGCCGAGCCAACTACCAACACCGCCGCCCGAGAACATTCCGCCGATTGCATTTCCAAGCGGTTGAGTAACTAAGCTCCGCGTAATCATTCTGATGATATCTTGCTCCAGCCCTTTCAGAACAGAAGAGAGATCTTCACCATTGACAATGGCATCCTCAAAAGCGCTGGCAAAAGTTAGCCCTAGATCTTCCCATGCTTCTTTTGCAATCTCCGCGTTTTCTACTAAATCCTCTGTCATGCCATCCATTTTTTCATGGATGTTCATTTCCTCTTCCATGATAATATCTGTGTACTCTGGAAAGGCTTCTTTTAATTGCTGGAGTGTTTCAAGCTGTCGGACAAGAGGAGCGTTTACATCAACCTTATCAACAACACTTTGAAGCCCTGAAGATTGTTTTAGATCGTTTTGTAACTTGTCTATCTTTCTAAGATAAGTGTCATCATCAATTGCCCCAGATGTACCTTTCAAACTCGTTCTGAGATTGTTGAGCTTTTCTAGTTCAATGTTATATTTTTCAAGCGGGGTTCTAGTGCTATCATATACTGACTGTGATTCTTTCAATGACTTGTTCAATTCTTTTTGAGCGTCTGTCAATCCTTTTTTACTGCCTTTCAATTTCTTCTCAATTTCATATGACTCAGAAATTGCCTGATTATAAAACTGATTGAAAGATATTCCCGCTTCTAGCGACTTCTGAAGAGTGTTGGCCTCTACCCTGGCAGATCTATAATACTCGGCACCATCAGCGAATATTTTAGCAGAGTCTGCGTAAGCATTGCCCGCATTTCTAAAAGATTGCGCTATTTCATCAGCTCCAAAGAAATCCGCCACATCTGCTAGATTATTTTCTGCATCAGCAAGCATTGCTGACCAGCCCGCTCCTACCTCACTGATTTTTTGCTGTAACCAGTTGAATGCGCCTGCCGCCGTGTTTACAGCATCTGGGATATTCTCTTGTAACCAAACCGCTATGGATTCAATAGTCGGCGCTAACGTCTTAGCTAATGTCAGCGCCAAGGCTTTACTGGTTGCTCCCATTCTAGTGATAGCGTCATTTGCTGCGGCTGCTGAATCTGCAAAATCTTGGCTAACAGTTAGCCCTAGAGCTTGCGCCTCTTCCCGCATTTCTCGGATTGCTTCAGCCCCACCCTGCATTGTTTGAAGCAACGACACGCCTTCAGAGTCAAACAGCTTCATTGACAAACGGACTTTGTCAGATTGACTGGTCACCTTCGCCATTGCATCCGCTAGAACCTCGAATTGTTGTTCCGGTGCAAGCTTGTTGAGCTCCTTTGCGCTTATGCCCAATTCTTTTAGTGCGTTTTTGGCCTCGCCTGTGTCCTGTGCAGCTTCAGAAATGCGCCGCGTCATTCGCTGCCAGCCCATCGTCAAAGTTCTAAAGCTTACCCCTGTCAAATCTGCGACATGCTTATATTCTGATAATGCCTCTGTACTTGCCCCAATACGCTGGGACATTTTCTGCATCTCGTCTGCTGCATCAAGAGACGATTTTATAAGATGAGTAAACCCTATCCCACCAACCAAAGCAGCTAGCCCGCCAAATGCCTTTTTGAGATCATTAGATCGCCGTTTTGCATTCGACTGGAACTTGCCTAGATCATTAGTGGCCTTGTCTAGCCCAGAACTAAAGCGGGCAAGATTAGCAGTGAAATCGATTGTTACACCCTTTGCCATTATTTCAATCCTGTTTTACGTTTGATGATTTCAGAGCCGCGCTCTGTGGCCTTTATGATCATTTTTAATGCTTTGTGTTTGCGAGAGTCAAAAGCACCTTTCATAAATTTTTGCGCTTGCATATCTGTTTTACCGCGCTGTGTCTTTCGTCCTGTGCGTTTCCCAAATATCTGCGTAATTGATTGCCTTGTCCCTTCTAGCTTTCCGTGCGTATTCCATCCGTCCTCATGAAATCTGCCGTAATACGCATTGCGCCTATCACTCGCTTTCCCCTTTTTATTAATAGATAGATATACTCCTAACTTATATGCGTTTCTTCGCTTGCTGTATATCTGCGAGTTTTTAACTACAATATTCCGCCTGAGTTTCCCTGTTCTCCTTGGTGCTCTATTTCGTGCTTCCTTCTGTACGATTTTAGCGCCTTCTCTCAATGCTTTTAATATTACTTTGTCGCCAAGCTGCTGCGAGTAAGAATATAGAGCCTTATTAACCTCATCAATCCCGCTAACCTTTAAATCTATACCGTCAGCCACTTTTGAAATTCCTTATAATTACCAACTGTCGAATAAACAATTCGACATCTTTTATCCCGTACATCTCTGCAACGTATGGGAGCGCGGCCCAATCTATACCCCGCATAAAATTCCAACCCTCCAGAGCCGCGTCAAACTCTATCGGCGGCTCCTTTGGATTGGGATTTTGGGTAGATTCAAGCCACGCTGTTAAGGC
>JAAEMX010000065.1 GCA_024225035.1 Lentisphaerota bacterium | reverse complement strand
TGTAAAAAAGCTTGATTTTCCCCAAACTGAACACTATGATTGGATAAATACTTACTATGGATACTCAGAAGATTGTACTTAATTTTTTACGAAAGAAAGGCTGGCCGGAATATGAGAACACAGAAAAAACGTTGTATTGTTGAAAATCTGATACTTGAAGCTCAACCGGGAATATGTCCGATATGTGGTGAACCACTTTCTGTAATAAGACATCGCGAGCGATTTACAGAAACATTTCAGGGAGTACTTTTTGTACTCTCAAAAGATCGCGGCTGCACAAATAAGGAATGTGAGTGTTATCACGTATACCACAGGCCGACTGAGGAAGACAGACTGGCTCTCAAAGGACGTGAGTTCGGCCTTGACATAGTCATCTTCATTGGTGAGAATTACATTCAGAACAATATGTCTGTTCCGAAAATACACAAAGAGCTTACCGGAAGACACGGAATATCTGTAAGCGAGAAGACAGTGGGCAATCTTCTGAAAGTATATCTCGCAATGTGTTATTGTGCAGACGCAGAAAGTGACGAATTGTCGGAAAAACTGAAAAAGCAGGGTCGTGTGATACTTTCGGCTGACGGAGTCCAGTTTGGCAAAACGAGTCCGGTTCTTTACGTAATCAGGGACGTAATATCCGGAGAAATATTTTACAGTCAGCGCATGGCACTTCGCGGAAAGGATGATTTTGTTCCTGTTTTACAAAAGGTGAAAAAACAGATTGAAGAACTGGGAATTGAAGTTGAAGGGATAATCACTGACAAAGAAAAAGGACTTGTGCCGGCAATCCGGGAAGTTTTCCCGGATACTCCGTATCAGTGGTGCCAGTATCATTGCCTTGAAAAGTTGGATGCACCTCTGGAAGATGATCTGAAAAAGCTTTCAGATGCAGTCAGCCAGACTGTCAGGGATGTAAAGGAACTGAGAAAAAAGCTTTTGCGGCAGCAGGAAAGAATTCGCAGGAATCCCGGAAAGGGATATCCTGATATTGAAGAGGTGGAACTGGCCCTGGAACTGTGTGAAGCAGCATTGACAGCTGCCGGATGTTCAGGGAAGGCACCTTTGGATCCCGCAGTTCTGAAACGCTGTGATCGTCTTCTGGAAATTCGTAAAGCACTGCGGAAAATGCTGCGTAAGCCCGGAGGACCATGGAAAGAACTGAGGAAATTATACAACATCCTGAAATATCCTGATTCGGTGAAACGTCTGGCCGACAGGTTGCTGTCGTGTATTTCCATAATTCGCAAAATCGCCCGTATTCTTAATATGGAAAGTGATTCGGATACAGTAAGACAGGCTCTGGAATCGTTTTTGAAAGAACAGCAAAAAAAACAACAGTCAGGCAGAAGAGGCCGCAAATCATTTATGAAAATATTTGTCGATCATGTTGTTGCCGTAACGGAACGTTACAGCGGAGGACTTTTTCACTGCTATGATATTCCGAATCTTCCGGCCCATAATAATAAACTGGAAAGAGAGTTCGGTTCCATAAAAAGGGGACAAAGAAAAGTAACCGGGCGCAAAAGCACTTCAGGCGGTGTGATTGAAAGCGCGGGCGAATTCTTTGTAAAAGCCCGGTCTCTCTCAAACAGCATTCCGGATCTTGCCGAAAGGATACGAAATGTTTCCTGTGAAAGCTACCGGGCAGCTATGCAGAAACTGCTTGAACTTTTAAAGCCTGCCGGCAGCGCAGTTTTCAGCGCGCACCGAAAAAATATCTCAGCAATCTTACCGGCTGCTGGTTAGAATAGGTCAGCAGCAACGAAAGTGAACTGAATATGGAAATGGAATCGTCAGATCAGGATTATGTTACTATGTTATTTGTTATTTGTCATTTACAGAATTTTACTGGCTGTG
>JAAEMX010000064.1 GCA_024225035.1 Lentisphaerota bacterium | reverse complement strand
TTGTAGAATGCTATTAGCATCTGAGTATTTTACATCTAATATTCCTTGGCCATTATATTGCAAGTTATTAATATCATCTGTAGGGTCTACAGGATAAGGTGGTGGCTCAATGTTCTGACCAAAGTAAGGTAAGACTTCAACTACACCCTGCATAGGTGTATTGTCTGCAAACCCTGAATAGTTAGTTACATTTCTAACATCCCAATATGTAAGATTTTGGTATATAATGGCAGAGTTGTAGAACATCCTAAACATACTTGTAGCATTGCTTACATCCCACATGCCTATATCTTGATTGAACTTATCACAATCAAATAACATTGCATAGAAAATCTCTACATTACTTACATCCCATGTACTAAGGTCTTGGTCAAACTCTCTACAGCCTGTAAACATTTGCTGCATGTTTGTTACATTGCTAACATCCCAATTGGATAAATCCTGATTAAATACCCTACAGTTTCCTAGTAATTGGTGCATATCCTCTATGTTACTTACATCCCAATTCCCAATAGGTTGATTAAATTTAGCACAGTTAAACAATATACTTCTTAAACTAGTAAGATTAGTGCTAAAAACCCAATTACTTATATCTACATTAAAGACAGGACAGGCAAAGAACATACGTTCAAAGCTCAGTACATTACTTACATCCCAACTAGATATATCTCCATTAAACTTAGAACATGACCTAAACATTCTGTTCATATCAGTTACATTACTTACATCCCAACTATTAAGGCTGCGAAAGAATTTAGAACATCCATAGAACATTTCAGACATGTCAGTTACGTTGTTTACAATCCAGCTATCAAGATTTTGCTCAAAGGTTGAACATCCTTTAAACATACCTTTCATATTAGTAGCAGAACTTACATTCCAACCACTAATATCTTGATTGAAACTAGTATTACCAGCAGTTTCAAATAAGTAACTAAAATCTTCTATTTCCGACACATCTGCACTAGTTACATCTTGGTCATTAGTTATTAGTGTTATCAGTTCTCCTCTAGTTAATGCCATGTTATACTCCTCTTCTTTCAATTCTAACTGTTGCACCTAACTTCTTATACCCTATAGGCACTAAGTCATTATTAGGGTCAGGGTCAGGGTTAGGGTCAGGTGGTGGTGTTAAGTTTGTAATCATATTAAACCACCTTTATGTACAACGTATTCGCATCAGGGCTAGCAGGGAATTCAGTAACTACTACTGTAGGTACAGAAGCATCAGGAGTGACCCAAGCTGTTTCACTACTTGATTGAGCAACCATTACTTGTCCAGCAGAAGGTGCGTCTATAGGTAAGTCATAAGTATCAGTACCAAGAGTATCAGACCTTAAAGTATCAAAAGTAGCTTCACCACCTTTGATGGTTGCTTCTTCCATATTAAGCTCTGTACCAGCTTTGATATAAGAAATATCTCTGCCTAATATGATTTGACCTCTATTGTTCCCACCGCCTGAGATAAACACAGAGCCACTTCTACTAGCATCATCACTGTTACTACCAGATTCTATATAGACACTACCAGCATTCTCTGAGCTAGAAGAATTACTGCCACCTTTAAGGAATGCAGAACCACCTTCTCCACTATCTGATTGACCAGCTTGTATGGTTGCACTACCACCATCTACATTGACGCCGTATTGCCCACTACCTGCTTCAAAGGTAACACTACCAGCTCTACTATTTTCATGTACACAATCTCCAGCTTGTAATATAATTGCTCCACCGTCATCTGCTTTAGAATCACCAGCTTTAAGCCTAATAAAACCACCTGAATCAGCTACACCAGTTCCGAATGGGTTCTCAGTGCCACTGATTATATAGAGTCCACCACCATTACCTAGTAAGCAAGATAAATCTCCATCTTCCTCAGTTTCAGCAAATATAGACTTAGATGATGAAGAAATATTTCCGTCACTATCTATGCTTATCGAGCCTATACCATTAGTTATGTTAGTTGTAGAACCTATTTGAGTAGGTTTAAACATCTGTTCAGAACTATTATAGACCCAAGCGTCACCATCTTGTAATGGTATTTCTTCAACATTTGTAGGTACAAATTTTATTGATTGATATGCTTGAAAAACTAGTCCATCCCAAGTTATAAGCCATACATAGTTTTCAGGAAAATCAACTACTGGTATATAAGATTCTACTGCTATTGTTTTGGTATAGGCAAAAGCTCCATCTAAATATATATCAACCTCTGCTCCATTAAAATACTCAACAGGTGGCTCTTTACCATCTATATCAAGTTTATTTGCATAAACAGTAACAGGGAAACTATCAAAAGCTGGAGTTAGTTCAAGACCTCCTTGACTCCCCATTCCTCCATTACTTGCATCCCAAGAGTATCCCAATGGGTCTAGATTAGATCCCCCGTTTAACTCTGCATCAGTGGCATCTTGCATCTTGAAATCAACAGGAATAAACTCTACTTGGTTAACCCAAGCTTCAACTTTTTCAGATCCTGTTAATGGCTCTGCTAAAATAACTGATCTATTGCCGTAATCAACAGAATAGTCTCCGCTGGTTTCTTGCTTTACAACTCCATCTACTATTAAAATGATAGATTCAAAACTAGACTCTAGCAAAAGCAAGCTTTGTCCTGCAGCAACTTCAATTTTGATTTTGTAGAATTCTCTAGCGCCAGGAGCGCTAAATAATTCATCTAAAGCTTCTCCTACATTAGTGCTACTAGCTCCTGATATAGTGTTATCATAAAAAACAGTAAGGGCTTCTTGATTAAGCTCTCTGAAAGCCCTTTCATTAAAAGTACAAAAGATATTAGCAAGACCCTCTAATTCAATTGGCTGAGGGTCAACTTCATTATAGACCCCATCTACCAGAGTAGAGTATATGTCAGTTCTTTGTAATACCGTACCAACTAATGTACCTTTGCCTGCTTCGCGATCATCACCCTCTACAAGAGCATAGTACACTTCTCCATCGCCCATGGAAGAGAAAGTTGTAAATCCATTAAGCGCACCGCCTAATTCTATATCACCAGTTCCTGTAGTTGCAGTTAACTCCCCAACCCAGTTTCCTACTCTAGCCAATTCAGCCATTATTCACACCTCATCACTAATTGAGAACCTGACCAATTTTCTTTGATATCAGATTCTTTTAATTCATTTATAGAACGAGTCATTTTCTCATCCCACTGGCCTGCAACTTGATAGTTCTTAGCAAATGATTCAATTTCCGCTACAATTCCTGCAAGGTAAATATCAGGGTGACTGATTGACATCCAGTTAGTTGTGCAACCCTCATCTAAAGTAAGCGGAGGCACTTTTTGCCAGTATGCCATTTCAATAATAAACCCTGATTGAACCAAAGGGTAAACTTGAA
>JAAEMX010000063.1 GCA_024225035.1 Lentisphaerota bacterium | reverse complement strand
TGCGACAGATTTTCTCCATTTTATGAGTGTTTTTATTCGATAACAGATTTTATATTTAATTGCAAAGGATTTTGTGGTATATGGAAAACATAAAATTAATCACGGAGGTTATGAAAATGCCACAACTTATTGTTCCTACAGATAAAAACATTCAGTCCCCGACTTTTGTGCAACTGTTCCGACCGGTTCAGGAAATCCTCAAAGCCGTCCCGCCTCTCGAATCTCAGAGCAGCAGACCGCTGGCTCTGACTTTTGAAGATCAGCTGAAAGCTCTTACCTTTTTTCACATTGAAGAACACACATCAGGCCGTCATCTTTTACAGGTACTTGAAGAGGATGAGTTTGCCCGGGAGGTGACAGCACCTGACGGAGGTATCAGAACAAGCACCTTTTTTGAAACTCTCAACACACGCGGACTTGAGCAGTTGCTGTTTGTATACACATCCCTTCAGCCTCATGCAGCAGGCCTTCTTCCGTATGATTACGCTGACTTCGGTGATCTTACCGCTGTTGACGGTTCCCTGACTGACGTCGTTCTGTCAATGAGTTGGGCTGATTACAGAAAGAAATCGAAAAAAGCAAAAATACATCTTGGCTTTGATATCAACCGTTCTGTCCCTTCCGCATTTTTTCT
>JAAEMX010000062.1 GCA_024225035.1 Lentisphaerota bacterium | reverse complement strand
TCAAATACGGAATAACCCTGGACCAAACTACAGCAACATCCTACCTAAACAGCAGCACTACTGAAATCTATGATGCAGATGGCACTCTAGATAGCTACGACAATAACATCATTGGTATTGGACAAGATAATGGCTCTGAACTAAATCAAAAAATATCAAAAAGCGTAAACTCTGGAAGCATTCTTATTCTTGCAAACGATCAGGATTTTACAAGTGCAAATCAAGACGTTGGCAGAACCAGTCTGGGAGATGGCAACTTTGCGCTTACCGGACACAATGGCGCAGGCATTAGCTTTAGTAGCACCTACAATGGCAATGCTAATAACCGCATGGATCGAATATGGGCTTTTGACACGACCGGAGCACCAGGATCAGTCTATGTAGCAATTCCCAACACAGTTTCATTTTCAGGTGTGCCATCCGTAGTTATTTCAGCAGATACTACTTTTGATAGCTCTGACACAATAGTCACTCTTACAGATGACGGCACATATTACTGGGCTGTGCTCACTCCGGGCGATGGAGCGTTTATGAGCTTTGTCGATGTAGGAAGAAATACCCCACCAACACACAGCAACCCAATATTAACCTCGGAGCTGGGTACCGACACCAC
>JAAEMX010000061.1 GCA_024225035.1 Lentisphaerota bacterium | reverse complement strand
TTAGTATCTGGTCTTCGGTAACCGTTCCCGTTATCGTTGGTAGTCCGACCGGATTATCATTGACATTCACCACCGCAGCAGTTTGTGCGGATGTCAACGGTCCTTCAGGGGTGCCATTGCCATCTGTATAGGTGACCTCAACGGATATGAGTGTTCCGACATCGGCATCACCCAGGGTATATGTACCTGCAGTTGCTCCACCAATGGCCACGCCATTACGCAACCATTGATATGAGAATGCACCGAGACCGTCTGCATCGGAGATACCGCTGGTATCAGCGGTGAGGAACTGGTCCTCGGTCACCGTACCGGTGATGGGTGGAATGCCAACCGGTGCGTCATTGATATTGGTGACGGCAGCAGTCTGGGCGGAGGTCAAAGGACCCTCACTGGTGCCATTGCCATCAGTGTAACTTACTTCCACACTGATCAAAGTACCCACATCGGCATCACCCAGGGTATAGGTGCCTGCAGTTGCTCCACCAATGGCCACGCCATCACGCAACCACTGATATGAGAATGCACCAAGGCCATCCGCATCGGAGATACCGCTGGTATCGGCGGTGAGGATCTGGTCCTC
>JAAEMX010000060.1 GCA_024225035.1 Lentisphaerota bacterium | reverse complement strand
TCTTGTCAGGATGCTTATCCAGTTTCAGCAACTCAAGGATGCCCATTTCACCTGATGCACAGCCCAGTGAAAAGGTAAAGATCAGGACGCAGATGAACGCTGAAAAACGCAGATAATAAAAAAATCTGCGGAAATCTGCGTTTATTTGCGTCCCTATTTAATACTTGCAATATGCATCAAAAAATCATATGTAAATAACTTGATTTGCAAAAGGGAGCATTCCCAAAAAGTAGGAAGAACTATAACTATCTGATATTATTTGCTGCAAATCTTTTTGTCTGAATACCATTTTAAATATATCATCTAATAAAATCAATAGGTTATAATTTTGCTAAACTTGAAACCAAAAAAGTTCCTACTTTTTGGGAATGCGCCCTTTGCAAAACCGTTTTACTGTTGCAGCTTGGAATTGTTTGTTGACAGGCCATTTGAGCCTGATTGCTGTCAGAACCTCTGGCAAAGGCAACTGTAAAACAATTTTGCAAATTGTTTCATACAAATAAAGGATGCCGCATCATGACAGATAAAAATATGCCAGAACCGCCACAACCGGACATTGAAGAAAAAGATGAATCTGTAAGCGGTGAGATAAAAGAGTATGATGACGATGGCAATCTGACAACAGTATCAAACTTTAAAAACGGAAAACTGGAGGGAAAATTTTTCACCTACAATGAAAACACCCTTCTGATTCAGGATTCTGTTTTTGCAGATCATAAATTAAACGGAGAATCCGTATTTTATGACGATGACGGCCGCATTGCCATGAAAGCAAACTTCATAAACGGCAAACTGGACGGCCCCATGACCATC
>JAAEMX010000059.1 GCA_024225035.1 Lentisphaerota bacterium | reverse complement strand
GATCTTATCATAGTGACAGCCTTTCAGCATGACGTTTTTTAAAACGTTCTGCACCACCTGCACATTGCTTTTGATTTCGGCGATACTCATATTTTCAATTTTAGCTACTTCATTCATCTTCAATTTCCTCCATATCATCTACAGGGTGAATATCAGAATCTCGGTAATCCTCTAATTCGGCGCTCGAAAAAGCCTGATAATTACAGCAACCGCCGTAATCGCTCGGATCAGGACGTGCGCATTTTGATCTCCTATTGCTTATACAGGGTTCGGAAGTAAGCCCGGTTATAAAAAGGGCACTCACTGCAGTCATCTTCTAAGCATAAGTCACAGCATAGGCTTCTTCTAAAATTCATGGTGTCGTGGATATGCATAACGGCCTCCTTATGCTGAGTCTTTTGGGGTTTCTTCAAGTTCCGATAGACGGCTCATAATATCTCGTCGATACCTATCAATGTAATTAAGGCCATCTTTGGTCTTTTCTAGTTCCTCAGTAATACCATCTTGCCACGCTTGTTGCTTAGCTTGCCGTTTTTGATACTCCTTATAAAGTCCAGTCAAGTAGTAGGCTGCATTGGTTGCAAAAGCGATAAGGACTAATGCCGTTAGTGCTATG
>JAAEMX010000058.1 GCA_024225035.1 Lentisphaerota bacterium | reverse complement strand
TTTCGCCTCATTCAATTAAATCTTGGGAAATTGGATATTCCCGTTTTAACATATTGTGGAAATTTTCCATATCCGGATAAGCCACATCCTTCGTAAGTTTTTTTGGGTTTTCAATTAAAAATGGAAACTCATTAACTATTTTCCCCAGCACAAAATCATTTCGATTAATCGAGTAGTCAGCCACGAGAGTTGCACCTTTTGTTTCTTCAAAAAATGGAACCATGAATATGGAGTCGTTTCTGTACTTACCTAGAACCTTTGACACCAAATCGTTAGCCTCTTCACTGGAAAAAACATACATAGGCTCAAGTCCTATGGTTCCAAATTTTTCCATATAAATTCGTAAATTCTTGAGGGGCAACTCTTCTTTCACATGGGTATGGGAGGTCACCCACATAACACCAAATCCATTCATTGATGAGTACTCATTAACATCTATTGGAAAAGCCATGTCATGATGGGTTGCTCTATCTACAAAACCATATTTTTTGTACTTCTCAGCTGATGCAACCAATTTATTCTGCATCTTAAGTGACGATAGCTTTTCATATGCTGAGTCGCCAGGACCAACCAAGTGAACTACATCATCATTTGCGAGGGCGAATGTGAATACAAACGATACGAGTAATGCTTGAATAATTTTCATTCGAATGCCTAACGAGGCTGTAGAAAAATATAAACCACGGAATTCTCCACAGCCTTTATTTGATTTTTCAAAACTCTATTCGCCCTTTCGCCACTTTTCATCCACCGTGCTTATATGCCGTGTTGTTTTTCAACATTTCGATTTAAGGCCCTTATTGAGCCGTTGTATCGCTTTAAATGGCCTTTTTGCGGGCCTTTCATGCCCATTGCTCTATTTCTGTGTTCTTCCATAACTTTTCGATGTTATGCACCATACAGTACAGCAGCCATTGTGCCGTGGCCTTGGTTTCGCCTCTTAAACTGATTCTGTTTAGCCTTTTGTTGCTACAGATATTGCCAAACACCGGTTCGATAGTCCACATGCGACGGCTGTATATTTTCCGGCCTGCTTCGCTGTCGATCTTTTGTTTCATTAAGTCCAGATAACTGGTTTTACTTTGCTCGGTATTGAGGAAGGATACTTGCCTTCCACGCTCTTTAACCGGCTTCTTCATGCAGCGGGTTTGTAGCTGACAGTTGCGACAGTCTTTGAGTTCCCCTCTAAATCTGGTGTAGCGACCGCTTGCGGTTTCGAAGTGATCACCGAGGTAGTGCAGTTCTTTGCCGGCAGGGCAGATGCAGTGCTGATTTTCCAAGTCTACGGTGAAGTCTTCGGAGGGGATGACGGCATCTCTTTTACGCTGACCGTTACGTGTTTTTTTGCGGTTTTCTTTGTGACGATTATAGGTTTCTGACTCGCCAAATACCGGGTTACGTTTTCTAAATTGGTTGTCGGGGACGACGGCATCGATGTTTTCTTCGAAGAGGTATTGCATGTTGTCTTCGCTGGAGAACCCGGTGTCTGCAGTGAGGACAACGTCGTGATCAAAGATGGTTTCGTCGAGGCTTTTGCGGATGCCTTCGACCATCGGTTTTAAGGTGGCTTGTTCCTGACCTTGACCGAAGCCCTCGGCATGGAGGATGACCTGGTGTTTCTCGTCAGAGGCGGTGACGAAGGCCATGCCCTGGATAGTGCCTTTTGATGTCGTCATCTTGGCCGACTCATTATCGGTGATGTTACTTTGAACTTCTTTGGGGCGTTTGCCTTTGCCTATGCGAGGCTCGTTGGTGGCGAGGAAGTCATCGATCTTTTTGGCATTCCTTAATAGTGTTTCGATGGCTTGTTGTTGGTCTTTGTCGGGTTGGCCACCGTTTTCCTTGCCCGCATCATTGCTCATATGTTTGTTGATGATGTTGTCAGCGGCTTTCTTGAGTTTATCTGATTTCTTGCGTAGCTCAGCATGGGTGCCGCTCCATTGTTTGGAGGCGTTGGTGGGTAGCTTGCAGCCGTCGATAGCAAAGTGCTCTTTGCCGATAAGGCCGCTTTGGTCGCAGATCAGTAATACCTTGTGAAACAAGCTTTGGATCGACTCACAGTTGCCGCTGACAAAGTCGGCGATGGTGGTGAAATGCGGTTGCCGGCCTGAGGCCAGCGCGATGAATTTTAGATCAGTTTTGCAGAGTTTTGCGATGACTCGGCTTGATATATGGCCCCGGTAATACGCATAAAAGATGATGCGCAACAGCAGGGCCGGTGGGTAGGCCTTGCGACCGACGTTGTGGTTTTTATAACGCGCTAAAAAATCGCTGATAAGTTCTTCACGTTCGAGTAGATGATAAAGGCAATACTCAAAGGTGTTATCGCCCAGCACTTCTAGATAATTGATGTCAAAAAATACGCTTTGGTTCAGGTTGTCATCGAGGAAATTTGACATGATTACGACTGATAAACGGGAAAATACTATTTTAACAGATTCGGCTCTTTTAAATCAGGGAGTTAGCTATTTTCCTACAGCCTGAACGCCTCGCATCAGCGGTTGACAAAAGGCGTAGCCTTTTGGCAATCCGACTGCATGCGCTTGATACTCATTGAGCCTCCTCCCTGTATCGGGCTTGGCAGGCATGACCTACCATCCAAATGGTGCACTGTCGCACAATTGATGAAGAGAGGAGACTCAAATGAGATTCTACACCCAACAACACCGTTATACCTGCGGAATTGACCTGCATGCCCGTTCACTCTATGTCTGTATCCTCGATGATACCGGACAGAAGCTAGTTCACAAAAATATCAAGGCATCACCTGAAGTACTCTTGAAGGTGATCGATCAATACCAGGATGATCTGATCATCGGTGTCGAATGCATGTTTTCGTGGTACTGGGTCGCCGATTTCTGCGCCGATCATGGCATCGAGTTCGTACTCGGTCACGCGCTTTACATGAAGGCTATCCACGGCGGCAAGGCCAAGAATGACAAAATTGATTCGGAAAAGATTGCCCGGCTACTCAAGGGCGGCATGTTTCCCTACGCCTACGTCTATCCGCGAGAGATGCGCGCTACCCGCGACCTGATGCGCCGCCGCATCAAACTGGCTCGTGAGCGCGGCGATCTGTTCGCCCACATCAAAAACACCCTGAGCCAGTACAACCTGCCGGCGCACCCCGAGAATCTGCGCTATGAAAAACAACGCGAACCGATGCACCATGCCTTTCCTGATCCGAGTGTACAACGCAGTGTCGATCTTGACCTGGCCAGAATCGAGTTCTACGACGGGCAATTGGGCAAACTCGAGTGGTATCTCAAGAGGACTGCCAAGTCATTTGATTCAAAGTCCGTGATCGTGTTGAAATCGGTTCACGGGATCGGCGATATTCTGTCACTCGTGATTTTGTATGAAATCCACGATATTACCCGGTTCCCCCGGGTGCAGGATTTCGTTTCCTATTGCCGCCTGGTGAAGTGCCAACGCGAATCAGCGGGTAAGGTCTATGGCACGGCTGGCGCCAAGATCGGTAACCCTTACCTGCGCTGGGCCTTCGGCGAGGCAGCGGTCCTGTTCCTGCGCGGTAATCCAGAGGCTCAAGCCTGGCTTGAAAAGAAAACACGTAAACACAACAAGGCCAAAGCCCTGACCATACTGGCCCACAAACTCGGGCGTGCCGTGTATTTCATGTTGCAGCGAGAGAAGCTGTTTGATCAGGATCGTTTCCTCGCATCGAGTTAGGAAGGCACGGGCAGAGCCTGACGTCTAACTGGCATCAATACGCGAAAGCTTGCCGCAATGGCATTTTCTATCACGATGAGGATGACCGACATTGCTCAGCGCTGCGTGATAGCCCCTGGCGTTTGATTGGACTGCCCGTGTGCTTCCGTTTAACCGGTTGAAGTTTAAGGAACTGCACCTGACCCGAGCCTGTCGCTAACTGGAAAGTATTATCCAACCATCGCGTTTGAGTAGGTCGGCACCAGGTCAACTCGAATTGATTCTAGAGCGGCGATGAGAGCATCCATTCGCCAGTGACTCTCAATATGTGTTTAGGCAGAACCCTTATTGGAATCCAAGACAGCATCTTAACTTCGATCGATGATACCTGGCACTGAAGCCAACTGGCTCCGGTGACTATCGACTATTGCCCTTGACTCGACGGCGGCTCATATGTGTTATGCATCCGTTACCACCCAATATGAAAATAAAAGTGGTGACGCTATCAAGGCTGTGATGAACCATGCATACATGATTGACACTGCCACGCTATTACCAAGCACTAACAAGATACTTAACCACGAATACTTTTTAAACATAATAAGTGCGCCGGAGAGAAAGCATCCAAATACACATAGTGCCGATTTAATAAAAAAATCTAGCGTGTCCCCCCTGGTTATAAATGATCCAATTCCTTCGAGTAAGCTAATAATATCGGGATGGTTCTGGTCTAGAACATGAGACATGAAATAAATCCACAAACCAATAAGGGCTAGGCCTCCTGTAATACAGAGTAAACCGGCGAAAGTTC
>JAAEMX010000057.1 GCA_024225035.1 Lentisphaerota bacterium | reverse complement strand
GGCAGGACTGTTCGCCGCGATCGAGAACGAGGCGTTGGCCGGTGCTCTGGTCGCGGGGCTGGCGGGCATCGTGGGGGCGATCTGGAAGATCGCGGCATCCCATTCGGCGATGGATAAGACATTGGAAGCTATGGAGGCGGTACTCGCCACGGAGCGGGAGGTCCTCGCAGCCGAGCGGGCCAGCGCGAGCGCCGCGTCGGAGCACGCCGCCGAAAGGATCGATCTGTTGGAATCGAAACTTGATGCACTGATGTTCGGGGATGACCGCTCATGATGGCGTTCGGCCCGGCCGGGGATGAGGAAACGTCGATCATGTTGGGCCGCAAGCCCGGCTGGTCGATCGTGTCGAAGTTCGGGCAGAACGGCGACATCGACTCTGCGGGCCCCGAAGACATCTGGCATGGGGGCGGCGAATACACTGGCCACCCTGTCGGCGCGTCCACTGTGGATGTGGCGGAAACGTGCGAGCTGTTCTCCGCTGAGGCTGCGGACAGTGCCGCCGGGACGGGTGCGCGAACCGTTCGGCTCCAGGGGCTCGACGAGAACGGCGACCCCCAATCCGAAGATGTCACCCTCGACGGCTCCACCCCTGTGGCCACCGTCGGTCTGTGGTATCGCGTCAACCGGTTGTTCGTGCTCACCGCCGGGTCTGGTGAGGTCAACGCCGGGATCATCACAGTGAGGCACACGTCTACGACCGCCAACGTTTTCGCTCAGGTGCCAGCAGAGCACGGGCAGACCCTCATTGCGGCGACGACGATCCCGGCGGGGCACACCGGCTATTTGCGCCGATACTCTGCGTCGATGTTCGACAACACGAACAACCGGGCGAGGATGGCATTCTGGTCCCGTCCGATGGGTGGGGCAGTCCGCATCCAACGGACCTTTGTCGTGTCGACAGCCGACGCGGCGGCCCAGACCCTGTACGGCGGTCCGTCGTTTCCTGCGCTGACAGACCTCAAGATGAGATGCACCGCCGTCCAAAACAACAATGGAAACGTGACGGCCGACTTCGACCTGCTGTTGGTCCGAGACTCGTGAAACGAAACGAAGGGAAACCAGATGAATGAAATAGTGGTGAGCTGGATTCGGACCGTCGTCCCTCATGTGGTGGGGATGCTGGTCACTGTCGCCGCGGGCTACGACATCGCGGTTGATGGTCCGTCGCTGGAGCTGGTCGC
>JAAEMX010000056.1 GCA_024225035.1 Lentisphaerota bacterium | reverse complement strand
TTTTTGGGGAATAAGTTATGGTAATGGAACATTTGTCGCTGTGGGCGATAGCGGCCGAATTATGACGTCAACAGATGGGGCTGTATGGAATGATGAAACTGAGGCCGGGGATTATTTACAGGGAATAATTTATGGTAATGGAACATTTGTCGCTGTGGGCGAGAGCGGCCGTATTATGACGTCAACTGATGGGGCTGTATGGAGTGATGAAACTGAAGCCGGGGATCTTTTTTACGGAATAAGTTATGGTAATTGAACGTTTTCAAATTAACTGCTAAACCTGCACAGAAACCAGCGAACCGGTTTCCGTGCAAATGACTTTTAAACTTTGTATAATTCATGATATTAACAAACACTTTGGCTTTAACAATTATTTTATCGGGTTTACGCCCCGGCGATTTCACCGCTTTCTTGAAGGGAACCATAATCTCTATAACCTCAACACGATCAAGCGCGACTTCCGATTTCGTGGTATTGGTAATCTTGAGGTGAAGATCGAATTGCTCTTTTTTTCCTTTTGTAGGAATAATTACTGCTTGATTATTACTTAAGACTGCATTATATTTAAGATACAACAAGTTGAATATGAATATGAA
>JAAEMX010000055.1 GCA_024225035.1 Lentisphaerota bacterium | reverse complement strand
TTGCTGACACCAGTAAAAAACAGGAATTACTGCAACTACTCAAAGCTAAGATTGATGTTGAAACTGATGAAAACATTCTAAACGGCTTCTTATATGAGGATAAAAGTGTCAAGCTTTCGCTGGAAAATCAGATGAATTATAAAGCCGAATACGACATGCGAGAGCTTTTGACTTATCCACATAAAATCAAGGCTGGAAATGAATATGTAATGTTGGAGTCTTCCGATGAATACGCTGCCTTTTACGTGGCAGGAGTGCAATACATCCGCAGTTGTATTGAAGCAGGCTGGGCGGAGAAAGACGCGCTGGATGCCAAAACTACCGCAGAATTAATCGAGTATATGAATAACTCATAAAATAAGGAATTTTTAAATGCCGGAACAATTTTTACATGGTGTAGAAGTAGTCGAAATTGATAGTGGGGTTCGCCCCATTAGAACGGTAAAAAGCTCAGTTATTGGCGCTGTGGGTACTGCTCCAGATGCTGATGACGCAGCCTTTCCACTAGATACTCCAGTGTTAATTGCGGGACGCCTTTCCGAGGCTGCCAAATTGGGTAAAACTGGAACGTTGTACAAAGCGATGCAAGGCATCTTCGATCAGGCTGGTGCTATGGTTGTGGTTATCAGAGTTGCTGAGGGTGCGGACGATGCTGAAACCACTTCCAATATTATTGGTGATGTGGATTCTGCTACCGGAGCATATACCGGAATCAAAGCTTTACTCAGTGCCAAATCCATTGCTAAAGTGGAACCGAGAGTAATTATTGCACCGGGATTTTCTGATCAGGCCGCTATTGCTGCAGCTCTGGTTAGTGCCGCTGAGCGCTTGCATGCGGTCACGATTCTGGACGGTCCGAATACCAATGACGCTGAAGCAATCAGTTTCAGAGAAACAATTAATAGCCGTAGAGCTTATATCATTGACCCACAGGTCAAAATCTGGGATACCGAAGCCGATGCTGAAGTTAATGACCCAGCAAGTTCCCGCGTCGCTGGTATGATTGCCAAAAGCGATAATGAACGTGGTTTTTGGTGGAGTCCATCTAACCAGCCGATTTACGGCATTACTGGAACTGTTCGACCAGTCGATTTTAAACTTGGCGATACCAACTGCCGGGCTAACCACCTGAATGAAAATGAAGTAACTACCATTATTCAGGAAGA
>JAAEMX010000054.1 GCA_024225035.1 Lentisphaerota bacterium | reverse complement strand
TATCGCTATCGCATAGGTCTCGTAGTAGCGGAGGCGCTCCTGCTCATCTCCGTAGTCGAGGTCGAGGATCTGGTCGGTGAGGCGCCCAAGAGGTCGTGTCATATTGGTCATGCACATAGTGTGGTCAAGACTTCTTTACCTGTCAAGAAGTCTTTACTTACCCCGCTGCAGGATTTCGCTGAGGTGGATCATACGTTCACGCCTATCGGCACCCGTTGACGACCTTCGAACCCGCTCGGGAACCGGCAATTCGAGTGGGCACGAGGTGCTCGTCGGTGTTGGCGGTTGGGGCGTTGGACCTCGATCACCTGGACACCTTCCGAGGTCAGGTGTCGGGCCAAGCCGGCACCCCAGGCGCCGGTTCCCTCAACCCCGACGGCCTGGACGGTCCCGAAGCCGGTCAGCCATGCGAGCATGGTTCGGTAGCCCGAGCCGGTGGCGGGGAATGATTCGGTGGCCAGGAGCTGACCGAGGCCGTTGAGTGCGGCGGCGACATGGGTGTGTTTGTGGGTGTCGACCCCACCGGTGATCGTGGTTGTTGGATCTGTCATCGTGGACCTTGCCATCCCGTCGTAGTGGTGTGGATGGCACGCACAGCCGGGCTACGGGCAGGCCAGTGACGAGGCTCCTTGCACGAGCTTCTATCAGGTCACGTTCGTCCAGCTGGTTGTGCCGGCGGGGTCCCGCCAGCCAGGTCGACGGTTCGGCACCAAGACGCCCCTCATCGAGGGGGTCAGGCGATCGGTGAGCCAGACCAGGCAAACGGGGCCCCGCCAACTTCTACACGAGGCATCAACCCCGCCCCCACATCATCACTGGCGATCGGGGACGGTCGACGACGGGATTATGGGCGACTGGGCGGGGGTACTTGCGATGGTGGACTGCCGGACCACCTGCGCCTATGTGAGATCGATGTAACAGTCGTGGAGACAGTGCTCGTTGGCGGTGCCGCATTCGGCTCCCATCGCCTTCCAAAACGGGAGAGCCGCCGGGACCGACTCGAGCCGGAGTCTGGAGATCGGTCGACGACGAGCGCCGACGACCAGGCTGGAGACAAGTGCCGATGCGACTCCGTGTCGTCGGTAGCGCTTGGCCACTTCGACCTTGCGGATCTCCAGTGCATCGGCCGCGGTGACCAGGGTCAGATAGGCGACCTCGGCTCTCCCAGACGTGAAGCTGAGCTCCTCGCCCTCCTCAACGCTTTGCACCACCCTCAAGTCGAGCGGACCGAGGCTCGTCTCAACCGACGCCAGCTCCGACCACTCGCTGGGTCGGATCTGGTTAGTCGGTCGACTCGGCCCCATGTGGGCACCAAAGGCAGGGTTAGGACGAGCGTCACCGAACCGCACTGGGACGGTGCCGGTCGGGATATTGGGCGAGCATTAGGGGATGCTTCGTTGCCGGCAAACTCGGGGCGCGCGGTCGCGGCGTTCGGCCAGACTGGGTCGATGGTCTCGTTGTTGATCGTGACTGGTCCGCCAGGATCCGGGAAGTCGACCATCTCAGCGATGTTGGTGGCGCGGCTTTCGCCGAGTGTTCTTGTCGAGGGGGACCGGTTCTTCGGCTTCCTGGCCGAGGGCGCCATTGAGCCGTGGTTGCCTGAGTCGCACCTCCAGAATGGGATCGTCACCGAGGCCGCGGCGTCAACTGCCGGTCGTTTCGCTGAGGACTACGACACGATCTACGACGGAGTGGTTGGTCCTTGGTTGTTGTCGACGTTCGCGTCGGCAACTGGTCTGGTTGAGCTCGATTACGTGATCCTGCTTCCGTCGGTGGATGTGTGTGTCGCGCGGGTCCGTGGGCGGACCGGGCACGGGTTCAGCGACGAGGCGGCTACCCGTAGGATGCACGCCGAGTTCGATGGGGCGAGCATCGATCGTCGTCATGTGCTCGCAGGGGGTTCTGCTGGGCCGGAGGAGACCGTCAGCGACATTGAGCAGGCAAGGGCTGAGGGGCTGCTCCGATACGTTGCCGGAGCGTGAGCTACTGCTTCTCCGGCCCCGGAGATTCTCGGCTCGGGCACTCCGGGGTCCTCCGAACGGCGGCGCTCCGACCCGGCGATATGGGGCGGTCACTGGCGGGATATCGGGCGGACAATATGTGATGCCTGTGGTCGATCAGATGTGCCTTTCTCGGGCTGGTGTGGCCGGGCGAGTAGTTCCCTCAGCTCTGCACATTTCCGAGCACCGGTCCCG
>JAAEMX010000053.1 GCA_024225035.1 Lentisphaerota bacterium | reverse complement strand
TGCTAATCTTGCCACATGTTTATTCGCAAAACAACACATACGAACAGAAAAAACGGTCAGAAGTACCACACCTATAAATTGGTTGAATCCATACGCACAGAAAGAGGGCCGAGACATCGCCCGGTGTTGAATCTTGGAAGACATTTCTCTGTCCCTGAGGAGCAATGGAAGGATCTGGCCAACAGAATCGAATCCATCATTTCCGGGCAACATAATCTTTTTCCGGTTTCCAATGAATTAGAGCGGCTTGCCCGGTCTTTTGCTCGAAAAATCATTCGCAGGCACGGGCAAAAAACACCGGTGAGTACGGAAGATGCACAAAAGCCGGATTTTCAGACAGTGGACATCAACAGTTTGGAAAATGAACAGATACGCTCAGTGGGCGGAGAAAGCGTGGTACTTGAGACCATAAAAGAACTCAGACTGGACAGCAAGTTTGAAGCCCTTGGCTTCAATCATCCCTTTATTGAAGCTGCCATAGGTGTTATCGCAGCTCGGCTTTTAGCACCGGCATCCGAACGGGCAACGCATCTGTGGCTTAAAAATGATACTGCGCTCGATGATTTGATGGATACCAGCTTTGAGCCGCTGTCCCAAGACAGGGTTTACAGAGTCTCCGACATGCTGCTCAGTAACAAAGATAAAATTGAGAGTCATCTGCAAAATCATGAACGACATCTTTTTAACCTTGACGAAAGAATCCTGCTCTATGATCTGACAAACACCTTTTTTGAGGGAAGCGGCAAATACAATAAAAAAGCCCATTTTGGGAAGTCAAAAGAAAAAAGAAGCGACTGTCCTCTTGTAACGCTCGGGCTTTTGATGGATGCGGACGGCTTTCCGAAAAAAAGTGAGGTACTTGAAGGAAATGTCAGCGAAGCAGGAACATTGCAGAACATACTTCCGAAAATTTCCACGGCGACGAAAAATCCTGTAATTGTAACCGATGCCGGAATTGGTACGCA
>JAAEMX010000052.1 GCA_024225035.1 Lentisphaerota bacterium | reverse complement strand
GATCTGAATTTCCGACGTGGTTCTGTTGGCCCACATCTCCCCATAATAGAGCACGGCCTCAAGCAGTACAATCGGCACGAGCAACAGCACAAAAATGATTAAGAAGGGTTTCAGTCGGATATTCACGGTCAGCACCTCCCTTCTTGTGACGCGGCATCCTGAATCAACGTGACAATCCGTTCGTATTCAAAATTATCAATATAGCGTTGTAATGTATCGGCAAGGCGGGCATCCTGCGCCCGGATATGCTCGATGGTGGCGGCGGCGCGTTCCAGATCGATATCCAGGAGCGCCTGTTCCAGCTCAGTTGTCACATCCGCCGGCAGTGCTGCCAGCGCGGCTACGGTCCGGGCGCCATGCTCCTGAACGGGTATGTCTTTCACCTCCGTCCGAGGCGGCGTTTCGTAAACAAAGCGTACGCCCAGATGTTTGGTCATCATATCAAATATCTGCGAATCCGTAAACGGCTTGGGCACCACATCATCGCAGCCCGCGGCCAGAACATCATCCCGTTCCTCTTCGAATACGCTGGCTGTCACGGCAATGATCGGCACATTTCGAATTTCGAATCCTTCGGCTTCGCTCGGGACAGGTTTCGAATTTCGAATTTCTCGCGTCGCGGTGTAACCGTCCATGACCGGCATGCGCATATCCATGAAGATCATATGGGGTTTCCATTCCTGCCAGATGTCCAGCGCCTCTTTGCCATGTGCAGCTTCACGAAGTTCGAAGCCCGGCAGCTTCAGCACGTTGAGCAGCAGCAGGCGGTTGGTTTTTCTGTCATCAGCAATCAGAATCCGGTAACGGGGCTGATCCGCTTCCAACGCGATAACGCGTCTTTCCGGTTGGGCGGGTTCGATCTTCGCGCCCCCTGCTGCCTCTGCCTGAATCCGAAAGCTGAAGACACTGCCTCCGCCAACCTCGCTTTCAACCGTAATATCGCCGCCCATCATCTGCACGAACTTTCGGCTGATGGGCAGTCCCAGTCCGGTTCCCTCCTGCGATTGCCGTCCGCTGTCGCTCTGGACAAACGCCTCG
>JAAEMX010000051.1 GCA_024225035.1 Lentisphaerota bacterium | reverse complement strand
TGTTGATTCCCGCTTTATTTTCTGATCAAAAACCGAAATATTTCTCCTTCGTATAAGCTGAATCTTCTTCCATTTTCTTGCTTTATTTTCAATCCTATTAAATTCTGGGATTTTTCTAAAGACCAAAAAAAACCCGAGTTTCCCCGGGCAATATTAATCATTTGAATTATTGGTTAACTATCATATTAACATATTCCTTTTCGACCTGTGCTGATTTATGTTCATAAGCTTTAATCAGGGATCTCCAGGCAGCATTGGCACTTGTCCTCAATATTCCTCCCGAAATATCATGAATCAGTTTCATAGCATTTTTTGTATACAATCCAGGATGCCCCCCACAACTGTTAATTCTACCTTCAATGTAAGTAAATGTTTCTTCGCCAGACATGCTATCAAGCTTAATACTATGGGTTATACTGTTTGCAAGAGAGGAAAGTATATTTAACTTTAATTTATGTATAAGTTCAGAATGACCACAAAGAAGTATAGTGCAGGCATTCTTAGAGTCATATTCAAAATTGGTTAACATTCTGATCTCTTTTAATGAATCGGTATTCAGAGAGTGGGCTTCATCTATAAAAATTACAGGATGGATTCTCTGCTGATCATTGAGATTTATAATTTGCTCCTTTATTCTTCTAAAAATAGAACTTCTTCTACCTTGAGGGGATAGATTCATAGCTGCTGCAAAAGACTGGTAGAAATCTGCGGTACTCAGAGAAGAATGAAATACATAAAATGGACGATACAGACCGGGATTTAATGTATGGGCTGTTTTCCTTATCAGTGATGATTTTCCACATCCCGAAGGACCTGTTAGAATCCCGATTCCTTTTGTTTCTATCAGTAATTGTAGCTCTCCATGAGCTTTTATATTCGAAGGAAGCTCTATCAACTCCTGTGTTGAGATCTCTTTATCGAATGGATGTTTTTCCAGGTTAAAATAGGATAGGATATCACTCTGCCTCATAGCAACACTCCAGATTCTATACTCATATTATTGTCTGGAACGAAATCCAGTTCTCCGGAGAATTCCCTGTTTCTTTTAATCTTTCGATTGGCATAAATATCTACAGGTTTGGCTTCTCCATAATCCTTTCCATTCCAGCTAACATTGATGGATAATAAAGGAGGATTCGGATTATAGGTCACATCTACTTTTTTCCCAATCAGAATGGAAGGAACCTGAAATGCTGTTCCGAGAACCGAAACTATTGAATCTGTATAAACTTTCCGCTTTATCTGATGATGAAAGGCTTTATCTAGTTCAATAAAGGGATCCATTTTTTTGATATTCCCAGATTTGCTAATCCATGTCTCAATAGGCGTAGTTCCAAGAGCAGAATGAATATTTCTGTGATATTCCAGATTCAACCATTTAGAGAAAAGGTGGTTGAGCTGTTCGAGACTCTGAATCTCGCATTGGTTTAGGTTCCTTAAAAAGCATTCCCTTACAGTTCTAAAAAATCTTTCAACTTTTCCTCTTCCCTGAGGTTTATAGGGTCTAGAGTGGATTAAATGAATGCCTAGGGACTCAACAATTCTTTGGGTTTGATTGGAGACAAAGGTGGAGCCATTGTCTGTATAAAGAATTCCTATTTTTCCAAAGGTTGCCAGAATATGGTGTATTCCATTCTCAAAAAGGATAGATTTTTCACTGAATGCAAACCTTCCATAGAGAATCCGCCTAGTAGCATCATCAATGAAAACAAGAAGTATTGCCTTCTTCTTCCTCCCCGTCCCATCAGGAATAGGAAATCCATGCATGGCATCGGATTGAATGCATTGTAAAGGATGCTCAAAACCAAACCTGAGTTGTTGTTTATCCTCTTTCTGCCTTATCCTGTCTTTCTTTTTCAGGTTATTCGCATCAATAAACCGAGATAGAGAAGATCTACTGACATTCCTGGTAATAACTCCCCTTTTTTGTAATTCTTTGATCACCGAAGAAGCTGTCATCTCAGGTTTCTTCTCTAATAAATCAATAATGGCCTGCGCTTCAACATCATCAATGGAACGTGGTCTTCCTCTATCTTCTCTGACTTTTGGAAATAATCCATCTTTACCATAGAGCCTGTATTTTCTTTCCCAATTCTTGATCGTATCTGTAGTAATACTTGTTTTTTTTGATCCTGGGATTTCATATGTCCTTCCACATTTTTCCTTAGTTAATCTTAACTTTTCATCTTTTTCGATGTATGGATTACATAACTCTGCTACTACAGAATATCGAAAATCCCTGATTTGCTCCCTAAGTCTGTTTTTCTTTTCCTGATTCAATAAAATCTTCCTCCTAAAGTGTAATTTAGGAAGAATCTAAACATCTATGGAGATCTGGAGCAGGGTGGATTAAGGGAAATATCACGGTCTATTATATTTTCTTGAAAAAAGAGAATATTAATACGGGAGAAAAGTACGGGATTGCACCGATGATCAATAGATTGGAGATTAATGCTAAGGATAGGATCATTCTTAACATGAGCTAAGGTCATAATTATTTCCTGATAATTGATAAACCTCTTTGAGGGACGGAAGACAGCCTCAATCCGATGAAAATATTTTTTCATTCGCTTGTGTATCTCTTCTGGATAGTCAGGGCTCATTCCGGCATTAACAAAACACTGACCTGCAGTATCAACGGAAACTCCATGCAATCTTAATCTGATAAATTTTTCCAGCTCTGCTGTAGCTATAGAGCAGCCAGGAACAGAGAATTCAGGAATTAGAGCATGAGTTGTACCGCAATGAGGATTGGAACATTTTACACGTATTATAGAAATCCGTTCATGATATAACCATTTCTGATATTTACTATGATATTTGACAGAAGAGGCACATATAGGACATAAAATCTCAGAAAAACTGGCAGAAGCGGATAATAATTTGTATATTTGTTTTAGGACAATTTTTATTGTTTTATTTAACCGGGGGTGTGGAGTTGAAGCCAATTGTACTCCCGGTTTATTTCCCCTTAATAAATATACCAATAAAATTATAAATCGGGAGAACGAAATAGTAAATTAGATTCTACTGCGG
>JAAEMX010000050.1 GCA_024225035.1 Lentisphaerota bacterium | reverse complement strand
TAAACTGGCATTTCACCTAACTGGCTAGCTGCCATGGCCTTGTTAGTCTTAACAGGGGCAAAATCGATACTATCGACCACAACAAACAACATTCAATATTAAAGGAGTAACCATTCCTACTACTGAATTAGCCATGTTTAACTTCGAAGATGCCAACGTTCGAGTTATCAATCGTAATGAAGAGCCGTGGTTTGTTGCCAAGGATGTGTGTGATGTATTAGGATTCAAATATGCCAGCGACGCAACAAAATACTTGGATGAGGAAGAAAAAGCTCTGATTAATAATCCGAGCTTCACCTCTAACCCCAACGGTGATGTTTCTATCATCAACGAATCCGGCCTCTACTCTCTGATCTTGAGAAGTCGAAAACCTAACGCTAAAAAATTCAAACGTTGGGTAACAGGTGAAGTATTGCCGTCAATCAGAAAGCATGGGGCTTACGCAACTCCAGATGTTGTAGAAAAAGCGCTTTCTGACCCGGACAGCATGATTAAAGTTTTGACTGCGCTAAAACAGGAGCGCAAAGAAAAAGAAAACCTTATTCCTAAAGCTGCACACTCTGATTCACTCTGCGACAGCGAAAGCCTGTTCACAACAACCCAGATCGCCAAGCGTCTTGGTACGGGAGCACAGTCCTTAAACAAGTTCCTTATATCTAAAGGAATATTGCGACAGGATAAAATGCCAGCGTTCAAGATTCAAAATCGCAATGGTGAGCTGTTCAAAATAGTAGTTCACAAAATCAGTGAAGATAAAACTACGCAATACATTAAATGGTTTGAAGCCGGAGCTCGCTACATCACAAGCTTGTGGCAGCGTGACGATTTGCTTCTGGCATAGAGATTTCCATGATGACTCCTTTCGTTTCCCGCGACCGGGCGGTGGTAACACCGCCCCCTATAACCCCAGAGAAAGAGGAAAATATTATGATACAACGACACATAAGAATCATATCTAAAACCGCGGCTTGGATTTTTGCCATTTCTTTAGGTTTTTCGTTTTGTAGAGTATGCGTAAAATACAAATTTGCTCCCAGCATTATTGGCATAGCACTAACGGCATTAGTCCTTATCGCTTTTGCAACCAATGCAGCCTACTACTTGACTGGACTTTATAAGGAGTATCAAAAACGGCAAGCTAAGCAACAAGCGTGGCAAGATGGTATTACTGAGGAACTAGAAAAGAC
>JAAEMX010000049.1 GCA_024225035.1 Lentisphaerota bacterium | reverse complement strand
TACGTTCGGCCACCCCCCCCCCCACCGCCCCCAGTGGGGTGACCGGGCCGGGCCCGGGGGCGATCACCCCGGGGGTTTCGCCCGTGTCGACCGGGGCGGTATGGGTCTGGGCGGTGGTCAGGAGCTGGTCGATGGCACCCAGATCGGTCTCATCAACCAGATCCAAGTAGAAGCGCAACGACATCGGTTCCACCACCCCACACCCATCGGCCCCGCGACCAGCCGGTACTCGGCCCCCAGCTCCGAACCCGACACCACCGTGAGGGTGGAGTGGGCCAGTTCGGCGGCGCCGGCCAGGTGTTGGGCGACACCGGCATGGCCTGCGCCCACGATCACCAGACGGTTGACGGTGTCCCCAACAAGGCCGTCGATTCGTTCCTCGTAGGGGCTGCGGGTCCTCTCAGTGGCCTGACGGCGGGCGGTGACGGCCGCGGTTTCGGCCCACGCCTGCGGGTCATCGGGCACCACCACCCCAGACCCGGGGGCGGGATGGACGCCGGGGACCCCGATAGCGACGATCTCGGTGTCACCGGTCCACGGGGACGCCAACGCCACCGCCACCAGACTCCGTAACAGGCCGTCATGGCCGGCCGGGTCACCAACCACCGACACCACACCAAGCTGTTCGAAATCGACCAGCAGCTCCCCGGTGGGGGTGTCACCCACCGGTAGCAGCAGAGGGCAGTACGCCAGAGCGGTGGGGGCGTCTTGTTTCATCTGGCGGCCCGTCACGCCAGAGCTGAGCCGCCACCCGGTGGGCGGCTTCGCCGGCGTCGTCCGCCCGGAGAACCCGTAGGTGCGCATCGATGTCGCCCAGATCGAGAGGTCGGACCACGAAGCCTGGTTGGGATGCCACCGCCCAAGGTCAGGTCCGGGTGGCTGCGGACTCGGGCTGATGGCTGCCTCCGGCGACCATGGCCACCCAAGCCACGACCAGCGTGGGCACCAGGAGGAGACCGACCGATGCGATCCCCACCATCGCGAGCACCATCAGCAGCACTGCCAAGGTGGCGCGGGACCAGGACGCCGGGCGCACAACCGGCCCCAACGCCAGCAGGGCGGGGATGAACAGCAGCGCCACCACTCCGATCCCCTCGTTCTCGACCAGCGAGTGGCGGGTGGTCGTGCAGTCCTCGATACCGGTGCT
>JAAEMX010000048.1 GCA_024225035.1 Lentisphaerota bacterium | reverse complement strand
CGAACCAGCTCTGGTTCTTCAATTTATTAATATCGCTCATCAGGCTGCTCATCTGAGAGCCATCCTGATAGTTATCCCATGCAGCCATGTCACGGAAACGATGAGTGTAAGACCAGCCGCCTAGAGAAATAATTACAGGTTTGCCGCGCTGAGCCATAACCATGTTCAAGTCCTGCAGAAACTGACGGTCTGTGTCAGGGTCAGCTGAGAAAATGCTGCCGGGCCAGTATTCAGCACCGGTCGGGCTGGCTGTCCACTGAGTACCGCCAAGGAAGTTTGTTGTCGGGTTAACTCCGCCGTAAGTAGTAAGGTTATAACTGGCAAGTGAAGGAGTATCCCAGGCGCTGGGACAATGTTTAGCCTGAGCTATCCCCCAGAAGGCCATAGCTACAAAGTCAATCTTATCCCATGGAGCTGCCTGCTGGGTGCCGGGAAAACCTTTGCGCCAGCGTGTCCAGTCAGAATAAAATCCGCCAAGCACTTTATGTTCTTTCTGCTTTGGCAGTTCATTAGGCTGCTGAGACGCAGCTTTGAGTCCAGTGCCGCCAATCATACAGGCTGCCGCCAGGCACATTACAATATTGCTTTTTTTCATTAGTATATGGTCCTTGCTTTGATAATTACTGCTATAACATGATTGCGGGTCATTTATTACTGCAGAAATTGACTTATGAAACGGTTACACAACCTTGGTTTAAAATTGAAACTTCTTGAGATGCAAGCACATTCGTGTTACCGAATCCCCCTGCCAAATAAACAGTCAATGCTGCTGTCAATCAAAAACTGCTGTTATGATCACGCAATCATAAGTGGTATAAAAACTAGACACTAAAATGCATTAGCTGGTTCTACTAAAGTTACATTAGAAAATAAGATATTTTAATATTTCAATAGATTAGTAAATGAGTAAGAATTCATTATTAAATTAAAACTATTTTAAATTCAATGTGTACATAAAGTCATACAATTTTAAATGTAATAATATTACAACGATAAAAACGTTTTAGATTTTTGCTAAAACCTTTTAATAAACAAGAATAATATTAATTAAAAACAACTGGTTTTATTTTTATTATTTTTGCAAAACTGATAAAAATTTACGATTATTTATATTAGTAAATAAAAGCATAAGTTTATTTATATATCAAAGCTTAACTGAGTTTGAAATCATGTAATTGTCATAAATTGCATGCAACTTATTGTATAGTTTGAAATTGCGGTTAAATTATTTTACGCGATTAACTGCTAACTAATCTTTATGAGTGTCTGAGTAGATGGATATTTTCTTTTTTGAAGCGTTTGAGGAAGAGCAGGAAGCTTTTAAGAAATACAACTCTGAGCGATTTGAGGCTGGTTATTCCTGGAAAACGATTCAGGAGTACGGTTCTGAAGAACCTCCGGCACCAGTTATCTCTGTAAGAACGCAGTCAAAAATTCCCGCCTCATGGGCCGGCAAAATAAAAGCTCTGCTTTCCAGAAGTACAGGCTTTGATCACCTGACAGCTTATCGGGAAGAAACCGGAGCCATACAACTGAAATACGGCTACCTGCCGCTGTATTGCAATCGTTCTGTGGCGGAACAGGCACTTACCTTATGGATGGCTCTCCTGCGCAAGCTGCCACAGCAGACCAGCCAGTTTAAAACTTTCAACCGTGACGGCATAACCGGTTACGAAACCCGTGCCCGCAAACTGCTCGTAGTTGGAGTTGGCAATATTGGAAGCGAAGTTGTTAAAATAGGGCAGGGGCTTGGCATGAATGTAAAAGCCGTTGACCCACTGCAGAAATATGATTTTGTAGAATATACCAGCTATGAAGAAGCTGCTCCTGAGGCGGATATTATTGTAGCTGCCATGGATTTGAATCCAACCAGCGACGGTTTTTTCAGCTATGAAAAGTTAAAACAGGCCAAACTCGGCGTAGTTTTTGTCAATGTAGCCAGAGGAGAACTCTCTCCGTTATCCGGCATGTTGAAACTAATAAAAGAAGGGCATTTAAGCGCCCTTGGAATGGACGTTTACGAAAACGAAAAGCTTATTGGACCGGCTATGCGCGGTGAAATAGAAGCCGATACACCGGAACTAAGAGCTCTTACCGAACTATCGCAAATGCCCAATGTAATTTTCACTCCACACAACGCGTTCAACACTCATGAATCTGTTGACCGCAAAAGCGAGCAGTCTATCCAGCAGCTCGACGAGTTTAAGCAAAAAGGAAACTTTCTCTGGAACATTCCGTAATGAATGATTTTTCGGCCCGTATCTTTATCGAGACTCCTCGTTTATACGTAAGGACTTGGAGTCACAATGATATCGAAGATCTATACGAGGTTATGTCCAATCCAGCAACTCACTATCATAGCAACGAAAATCCGTGGAATATTGAAAGGTGCAAAGGTCTGGTAGATTATTGCAAAAAAAATGATTTTGGCAAAAAACCAGGTACTTTCAACTGTCCTCTTATCTGTCGAAAAAATGGTCATCTTATCGGCCTTGTTGCTCTAAACCGCTACCTTAAAGATAAAAATATACCGGAAATAGAATTTACCATCAATCAGAATTTCTGGTCAAAAGGATATGCTACTGAAATAGGGAAAGCGGTTCTTGAATACGGTTTCAAAAAATGTGATTTCCCGGCAATAATTGGTTTCACTTCACCTGATAATTTGGCTTCCAGAAAAGTCATGCATAAAATAGGCATGAAATATCAGGGTCAAAAAAGGCTGAACAGCCAGCTTTACAGTTTTTATCAGGCAGAAAAAGCCGTGTAACTCGCAGTATATAGTCAAATTATTGTATATCAAAGTTTGATTGACTTGTATATATTAAAAATAAGAGGAACATATGATTCATTAAAATGTCATACTTATTAAGGAGATGTTTTTATGCCGTTAGCAGGAAGAAGCAGGGTTATTGGAGTCAGGGAAGTACATTTCAGTAATCTATTTTCAAAGATTGTCATATTCGGAGAAAGCCTGACCGATATCGGAATTCTTTATGGTATGTTCAAAGGTTTCATGCCTAAATCTCCTCCATATTATTACGGCCGCTTCTGCAATGGTCCGGTCTGGGCTGATGATTTTGCCCATTTTTATCAGAATAAAGGAGTTCAAACTCACAATTTCGCTGTAGGCGGAGTTACTTGTATAGCTCATTCCCTTAAAGACATGTACCTGCCTTATAATATAAGCAACATGATAATATAAGCAACATGCTGCATCATTATGAGACCACTCCACATTCTACCAACAATGAAAAAGATACGCTGTTTGTCATCTGGATGGGTGGAAATGATTACTTTACCCATGGAGTTCCTGACGTAGATAAAACTACTAATGACGTGATTGACGCTATAGAAAAAGTTGTCAGAGGATTTGTTTGCAAAGGAGCAAAAAGGTTTTTATTCATAAACCTGCCTGATTTTTCAAGGACTCCGGCTGATAAAATAGAAAAGAACGTCAATCTCCATGAAGCAGTAGTGGCTCATAATCATAAACTTGAAGAAATGGCTGAAAGAATTAAACACGAATTTCCGGATACCAGAATCGCTTTTTTTGATATCTTTACACTGTTTAATGAGTTGCTGGACAATACAGCAGAGTTTAACCAAACTTATAAGACAAAGTTTACTGTAACGGATAAAGCATTCTGGCTTGGAGGATATACAAAGCGGGTCAGCATGTCAGATTTCTATGGCTTGGCAAAACAATACCGTGAAAACGGCCCTCCAGGCTCTGTAGGCAGTCAAATAATGAATGCAGCCAGCGCCTTCTTCAATATGTCACTGTTCAGAAGTACATACGTTGGAGAGTCAATGTCTTACCCTCCACAGCCGGGAAATGATCCGGAAAACTATGTTTTTCTGGACAATTGTCACGTCACCTATCCGGTTCAGCATGCTTTAGGGTGGGCTATAACCGAGTTTACTGAAGAGTGCTTTGACCCTGGTTACAGACCACCATTCAGGCATTCGCTTTGGAATTAATGGCGTTTGGAGTATTTGAGCATGGCAATTCCGTTCATGCTCTTAGCGCTGTTCAGCCGCAGTTTAAGGGTAGGGTTGTTGTCTTTAAACAGTGACAGCCCCCTGCCCAGAATTGTCGGGATAATGGCAATCTGGTATTCGTCAATCAAATCAGCCTTCATCAAGGCATCTGCCAGCCTGGCACCGCCAAGCAGCCATATTTTTTTGCCTTTTTTTGCCTTCAGTTCATCAACCAAAGCAAAGACATCAGTTGTTACAAAGCTGACGTTGGCATCTTCTGGCCCGGCATTTGAGGTGACTACATAGCAATCCATGCCTTCATAAGGCCAATTATCAGGAGCCAAGTCCTTCACTATCTGATCATAGGTATTTCTTCCCATAATAATAGTGTCCACATCTTTAATAAACGCCTGATAATCCTCATCCGGCGACAAGGTATCATCATGCCCACTCAGCCAGTCAACTCTGCCTTTATCGTCAGCTATAAAACCGTCAAGGCTCACAGCAATGTAGAGAACAATCTTTCTACTCATAAAAAACACCTGATCAAGGCTGCAGATGCCAGTTTAAAATCTACAGCTTAAGTTTATTTTTGATTTTTTCGGCTGTTTCTGCAGATTCCCCGGCGGCGTATTCAAGCTGGCGCCAGTTCCAGTGGAAACCGTCTTCAACGCCTCGAGGCACTACATGTAAGTGAGCGTGATTGACCACCTGCCCGGCACAAGTACCATCTGCCAGATGCAGGTTAAAACCTTCGAAATCCAGTCCGCGCTTGAGCGCCACACCAATACGGCTGCCAATGTGAAACATTCTGCCGCCGATTTCTTCAGGAACGGTTGATGAGCTGTGATGGTGTTCTTTAGGAATAACCAGAACATGCCCTTTATTTATAGGAGAAATATCCATAAATGCGTAAACCAGATCGTCTTCATATACTTTTACCGAAGGAATTTCTCCGGCTACAATTTTGCAAAAAATGCAATCCATTATCAAATCCTCAATAGAATTTATATCCAAGCTGTTTTGAGCTACTTAGAAAGTCTTTTTACGAATTCGCCGATTTTATCCAGAGCTTCCATGATCTGGGAAGTCGAAGCTGCGTAACAGGCACGGACATACCCCTCACCGCATTCTCCGAAAGCGTTACCCGGAACAACTGCCACTTTTTCCTCTTCAAGCAGGCGCTTGGCAAACTCTGTAGATGACAGACCGGTAGAAGTGATATTAGGGAATACATAGAACGAACCTTTCGGCTTCAGACATTTCAAGCCAACATCGTTGAATCCCTTAACAATTAAGTTGCGGCGTTCGCGATATTCATCACGCATTTTTATCATAGCCTGACGACCATTTTTCAAGGCTTCGAGAGCAGCTTCCTGAGCGTTTATTGAAGCACACATTATTATATACTGATGAATTTTATTCATAGCATCAATAAGGTCTTCAGGCCCACAAGCATATCCTACACGGAACCCGGTCATAGCGTAAGCCTTAGAGAAACCATGCAGGAATATAGTACGCTCTTTCATTCCGGGCAGTGAAGCAATGGATGGAAGGCGTTCTTCATAAGTCAGTTCAGTATAAATTTCATCAGTAATAACGATGATATCATTTTCAATAGCAATCTCAGCTATTTCCTCCATCTGCTGCATATTAAGAGTAGCCCCGGTAGGATTACAGGGGAAATTAAGCAGCAAAGCTTTAGTTTTCGGAGTAATTTTAGACTTAAGCTTTCCTATATCCAGAGAAAATTCATTATCTTCACTGTTTTCAATAGCTACAGGCACACCGTGAGCCATGGCTATTTCAGCGGCATATGAGACAAAGCATGGTTCACAGTAAATAACTTCATCACCGGGATTTACAATAGCCCGGATGGCAATGTCAAGGGCTTCACTTACTCCAACAGTTACCAGACACTCATTATCAGGGTCATACTGTACGCCGTAGTTTTCTGAAACGTATTTAGAGATTTCCTTACGCAGCGAGAACAGCCCTTTATTTGAGGTATAACTGGTGTGACCGCGCTCAAGTGAGTAAATAGCGCTTTCGCGGATAGTCCACGGCGTAACGAAATCAGGTTCGCCGACACCTAGTGAAATAACGTCATCACAACCGATTACGAGTTCAAAAAAATCTCTAATGCCACTTTTCGGCATATTATTTATATGATCAGCTGTACGGGGTTTACGGGGAGACTTTGAGTCTTTCATATTCTTCCTCATCATCCAGAATTTTTCCGGATTCTTTATACTTTTTCAACAAAAAAACGGTAGCAGTCGATATAACACCGTCAATGGTGGCAAGCTTGCCGGAGACAAAAGACGCGATTTCCTGCAATGAACTGCCTGTGACTTCAAGTCTCAGGTCATAGTCACCGGAGACCAGATAACAATCGGTCACCTCAGGAAACCGGCAGATTCTCTTGGCTGCGCGGTCAAACCCTCCATCACGCTGCGGGGTAACTTTTACCTCAATCAGCGCTCTTGTTGAATTATCGTCTAAAGCTCCCTCATTAAGGATAGCTTTATAACCCTTTATAATATTGCTCTGCTCGAGCTCTTTGATTATTCCTTCAACTTTTGCTTCGTCAACGCCAACCCGTGCCCCAATCTCTTTCGCACTGATGCGGGCGTTTTCTCTCAGCAGATTCAGAATATTCTTCTTCACCATGATTGATCATTCCTCTATGTTTAAACCAAAAGCGTATAAGCAAAATACAAGGGCGCGTTGAACATCAGACTGTCAAGCACATCATAAACGCCTCCCATTCCGGGAATTATCGCACCGGAATCCTTGACTCCGCACGCACGTTTGAGTGAAGACTCGGCCAGATCACCATAAAATCCGCCCCAGAAAAGAATTATACCTGCAATCAATGGTTTTACAAGCGACGGATCATTCAAGATAGTAAAAGATAACACATAACTGACGATTATAGAAAAAATCATGCCACCAATTGTACCTTCCCAGGACTTTTTCGGGCTGATATTAGGCACAATCTTATGATTACCGCCTTTGAGTATCTTATTGGAAAGCATTCCAGTTATATAAGCGAATGTGTCTCCGGTTTTAGTTACCAGCACCAGAAACAGCAGCATATAACGACCTTCATAAGTAGTACCCTCGCCTTTAACATACACGGCAGCCAGAAAACAAAGCGGAATAAAAGCCATTAAAGCTCCGCCGATAGATGTTACAACTTTAGGCAATACAGCTTCACGGTTAGATGAAATCAGCATATATACCCATAATGCCATTATATAAAAGGTCGGAACAAGCACTATTTTTTCTACAGGAACACGCATAAGTACCATCAAAACAGTAACCGCAGCAGCTACTGCTGAGAAAATCTTATATGAAGAGCGACCTGCTTTTGACAGCATAGTCAGCATCTCACAGACTACCATAAAAGCTGCCAGTGTTCCAATTGCGGCAAATGCCAGCCATGCCCATTGACTCTTCCACAGAATAGCAGTAAGAAATATGGAAATTAAAATTACAAAACTAAAGGTTCTAAAAATAAACATCAATTTTCCCTGTTACGTGTTCAAAAATAAAAATGCTCAGTCCTGAGACTCAGAACCGGGTCTGCCGCCATAACGACGCTCACGCCCATAAAAAGCATCCGCTGCTTTTAAAAATTCTTCACGGCCAAAATCAGGCCATAATATATCTGTCACATAAAATTCAGCATAAGATAACTCCCAAACCAGGAAGTTACTTAACCTTAATTCGCCGCTGGTACGAATCATCATGTCAGGATCCGGTATCGAAGGATCATACATATACTGAATAAACACATTCTCATCTATTGTATCCGGATCCAGTTTTTTGTCAACCGCGTCCCTGGCTATTTTTTTAGCGGCATCAACTATTTCCGCTCTGCCGCCGTAATTTATAGCCAGAACCAGAGTACCGCTATTATTACCAGCTGTTTTTTCTATGCATTCAAGAAGCTTCTTACGCGTACTTTCAGGAAGATCATTTGTTCTGCCCACAGTTTTGAGCCTAACATTATTTTTCTGCAGAACTTCAACCTTTGCCTCAACGAACTCCTCAAGCAGGCTCATCAAGCCGTCAACTTCTTCCTGAGGCCGTGACCAGTTTTCTGTGCTGAACGCGTAAAGAGTAAGGTACTCAAGTCCCAATTCCTTGGCTGTTTCAATGGCTGTCTGTACAGCCTCAGCACCTTTGCGGTGACCTTCCAGGTGTGAAAGGCCACGCTTTTTAGCCCAGCGCCCGTTACCATCCATAATAATGGCAACATGGCGGAGTTTCTTTTCCTTATTCCCCATAAAAATGATCCTCAATCATTAAACATAGAGTATGATATATTGGTAAATGCATTTCCTGTATCTTGTAAGTCTCATACTCAGGGACACGGATCTCACAATCTACGAGTTTGGCGCATGCGCCGCCGTCTTTACCAGTCAAAAGAATGGTTTTAACTCCCATTGTCCGGGCAGTCATAAAACAGGCCTTGACATTTTCAGCGTTACCACTGGTTGAAATACCAATAACCACATCGCCTTCACGTCCCAATGCGAATAACTGCTGAGCAAATATCAGAGTGCCGTCTACATCATTTAGAAAGGCTGTAGTAAAAGCCGGATGAGAAGTCAGTGAAATTGCCCTTAAACCGTATTGCAGTTTATTAGCTATCTCTTTACCTGCTTCACCGTAAACATCAAATTTTTTCTTGAATTCAGGACTTAATGGCCTGAGGCTTTTAAACCCTTTAAGAAGTTCACCGACAATATGATCAGAATCAGAACCACTTCCGCCGTTTCCGCAAGTAAATAGAGTATGTCCGGCAGCCATGGCTTCGACAATCATTACAGCAGCCTGCAGTATCTTGTCGTCAAGATAAGCCATTTCCGGAAAACGTTCCTTGAAATCAGTTAAATATTTTTCCATATTAATAACGTATCCCAATTATTTGAATGGGGGTTTACTAATAGCAGGACATAAAAATTATCACCTCCCGCAGTATGGCAGTTAATGTAGCTTTTCAGGGGCATTTTACAATCATCGTGCAGAGTAAATGACAGGTTATTGATAAGATTGTTAATAACAGTGTTGATAATTGTTAATAAATTATGAGTTATTGACACCCACTCTAATTTAAAGTTTTTACAAACAGACTTATTAATAGAAATAAAAATGGAAATTTCTGCGGTATTTTTACTTTATTAACAGAATTAACAGGGTATAATACTAAGAATAAAATTAATCTATAAGAAAAGTATTTAATAAAATTATATACCCTGTGGACAACTCTCAGGAAAACGACAGGAGGACGGAATGAAATTAACTGTCAAAAGAGATCACTTTCTAAAAGCACTTCAGAAAGTAATCAACATTATCGGCAGTAGGAGTACTCTACCGGTATTGGCAAATGTTTTGATGGAGGCAGATGGAAACGAACTTTCTCTTACCACAACTGACCTCGAAATCAGAATATCCACAAAAGTGGAAGCTAATATCGAAAAAGGCGGTAAAACTACCGTCCCAGCTAAAAAGCTTTACGCACTTGTTTCACGCTTTATCGGTGATGACGTTAGTCTTAACTGCGATGAAAAGCATCATACTGAAATAGTTTGCGGTACCAGTAAGTTTAAGCTGCTCGGACTCGGCGCTGATGATTTCCCATTACCAGTAGAATTTGCTTCTCATAAGAACATTAAGTTCAAAGAAACAGATTTTCGAAAGATGCTTGATCAGATTTCTTACGCAGTTAGCCTTGATGATACACGTAAAGTTCTGCACGGTATTCTGGTTTCTATCAAAGACAGTGCGATTACAGCAGTAGCCACTGACGGCAAACGTCTGGCTCTCGTTGAAAAGGTTCCTGAAGAGTTTGAAGGCGAAGAAGGCGACACTATCGTTCCTCTGAAAGCCGCTACTGAAGTAAAACGCATGATAGACGGTGATGGTTTTATTTCTCTTGAGTTTGGTGAAAAGCAAGCTTGCTTCAAGACTGATAAAGTCACTTTGACTACCAAACTGATTGAAGGTAACTTCCCGAACTACCGTCAGGTTATTCCTGCTCGTTTCAACAAAGTTATCGAAGTTCCGACTTCACCAATGCTGGCTAAACTAGAACTGGTTTCTCTGGCACTGGCTGATAACAGCAGCTATATTGTTGTCACTCTTGAAGATAATAAAATCCAGATGCAGGCTGCCAGCAATAATGTTGGCGAAGGCGTTGACTACATGGATGTTGAATACGCTGATGCCAGAATGGATATTTCATTTAATCCGACCTTCCTGGCTGATCCGCTCAAACATTGTGACGCGGACAAAGTTAAAATCAAACTGAACGACGGTTTCAGCCCGGTTGCGATCGAAGGCGGCGAAGGTTTCCTTTACGTCATCATGCCGATGCGTAACCGCTAAGGAAAAGCTTGATCGATTTATCAGCCGCGCGGGCCACAATCTGCGCGGCTTTTTCTTTTTCCGTAATTTGTTATTCACTAAAGATTGTTAAATCAGGTTGCTGATGATTAAACGCTTACAACTTAAAAATTTCAGGAATTACAAGGCCTGCGAGGTTTCGTTGCATAATCGTACGGTAGTTTTTACCGGTCGAAACGGTCAGGGAAAGACTAACCTGCTGGAAGCTATATTTTTTCTCAGCATGCTGCGATCTTTCCGCACTTCCAGAACCGGAGATTTGCGTCGAATCGGCAGTAAAGGTTTTCACATTGGTGCTGAAATTTCCCGCAAAAAATACTCCGAACTGCTGGAAGTTGATTACTCAGAACCTGGAAAGCGGAAAATAAAGATTGACAAAAGTCCCGTAAGTAAAGCAAGTGAATTTATTAATCAGGTGCGCGCTGTCGCTTTTTCGCCGGAAGATATCAATATTGTCACCGGAAACTCTGGAATGCGCCGCCGTTTCATGGATATGCTGGTGTCAGTTTTAAAACCTGAATATCTAACGGCGCTTCACACTTATAACGCCGCTATGAAGTCCAGAAATGCCGTTCTCCGGCGTCCTGATGTTGATATCGGGTTGGTGAAGGCATATGAGCCGATAATGGCCCAGAATGCCGTTAAAATCGTTGAACTGCGTCAAGAGTACTGCAGTCTGATAGAGGAAGAAGTTAACGCGTTGCTGGCAGAATTCGGAACCGAAAAATTTAACTTCACTATGCGTTACCGCGGTGATTTGAGTGTTGGAGCTATAGAAGAGATTAAAGCTCGTTTTGAGCGTGAAAGAGAGCGTGATATCAAGCGCGCCTTTACTGGATTCGGTCCTCAGCTTGATGAGTTTGAAATGCAGTTTCAAGGCAGACTGATGCGCAGTTTTGCCTCTACCGGGCAGTGCAGATTGATTTCGCTTTGCCTGAAACTGGCCAAAGTTAACGTTCTTTGTAAGCATTGCAGCAAAGACATAAATAACGTTATCGTGCTGGTTGACGACGTGACCGGAGAGCTGGATGCGGTCACCAGACACCTGTTTTTTCAGGTGATCAATCAAGCAGGTCAAGCCTTTTTCACTTTTACGGAAAAGCCGCTGGACAGTTATTTTGATAACGCCGAGTTTTACGCAATAAACAACGGCTCAATACTTTAGCTGCTGCTGTCTTAAACTGCTTTGAAACTTATGCTTTGAGCGTTATTGTATACTCAAGAATTAATTGCGTTCCGGTTTACCACTTAATCTGGAGAATTTTGTATGAAAGTTATCAGTGTAGAACAGATGCGAGAGCTTGACCGCAGGACTATTGAAGACCACGGTACACCAGGAATGGTTTTGATGGAAAGAGCCGGAATAGGCAGTGGTGAAAAGATTGTCGAATACATCAACGATAACTTGTATGGCGGTCATGTGCGCCGGTTTGTCATCGTCTGCGGAAAGGGTAATAACGGCGGTGATGGCTATGTGGTGGCCAGATACCTTTATGAGAACACTGATGCCGAGGTTGTAATCTATTCAGTGTGCGAAATTGACAAGCTTGGCGAAGATTCCCGGGCCCATGCTGAACTTATAACTAAAACCGTCACTTTTTCCGTCAAAAAGAAACTGACGGATGATGATTTTAAAAGCGGTGATGTCGTAATAGATGCTTTGCTTGGAACTGGTATAAGTGGTCATTTGAGAAAACCTTATGATAATTACATTGAGGTGATTAATAACTCTGGGTTGCCAGTTGTTTCTTTGGATATTCCGTCTGGTTTAAATGGTGATGACGGAGAGTTTCAAGGCAATTGCATAGAGGCGGATATGACCATTACTATGGCATTTCCAAAGCATGGATTGATCAAAGAGCATGGCATTGAGAGTTGCGGCTTGCTACGCTGTGTTGACATCGGAACTCCTAATGAATTTGCTGATGAAATAGAGTCTGATATCGATTTATTCTGTGCGTCAGATTGTGCTCCGCTTATAGGACGGATACCAATGGATTCGCATAAGAACAGCGTAGGTTCGGTGTTGGTCATAGGTGGAAGTCATGAGTATTTTGGTGCTCCGTTTTTGACTGCTGTTTCCGCATTGCGTTCCGGTGCCGGAATGGTAAGGGTAGCAGTTCCGGAAAATATCGAAAGAATTCCTGATATACCGCTCTCTTTGATTCTCTGCAAAGTAAAAGACAACGGCAGTGGATATTTCAGTACTAAATCACTTCCGCAAATAATGGAACTGGTCGCCAAAAGTGATGCGATAGCATTAGGGCCGGGCATTGGCAAACATCGTGATTTAATAGGATTTGTCAGAGAAATTCTGAAGACTGATAAACCTTTGATAATTGACGCTGATGCTTTGAATGTTATCTCTGAAGTTCCAGAAATTTATCTTGAAAAAGACTCTAATATTTTAACTCCCCACCCCGGTGAAATGAATCGTTTACTTGAAGCCTTCGATTTGGAGTGGTCAATACATGACGATAAAATGACGAAAGCATGTAAGTTGTCACAACGTATTGATTCAACGATTGTTTTGAAGGGTTTTAGAAGTGTGATTGCATCGCCTGACGGGCGAGTGACGGTTAACTCTTCCGGGAGTCCTGCTTTGTCTACAGCTGGTAGTGGAGACTGTCTGACCGGTATAATAGCCGCCTTTGCCTCTAAAGAGGTAGACAGCTATAAAGTTGCGGCTTCCGGAGTATTTATTCATGGGCTTACCGGTGAAATTTCACACCTTGGAAAGCGCGGCATGATAGCGGATGATATTGCTGATTTAATCCCTGAGGCAATGCGAAGAGTATCACCTTTTGCCTAAATTTATCCTGAGTTAATTTGGTGGCCCCCAAACCCCTCCTGCGTCTTATGCAGACTGCAGCATGGCAATCCATGTGCAGTCACATTTTATTTAAAGTGTTGTGTTTTATGATCGTTATTCTATTAGAGATTTTTAGATGAGTAATGCTTTAACCCCAATTAGTTATATCACTCTATAATCTGTCCAGTGGATTAATACTAACTATAACTCAAATCGGGTTATGCAGCTCTGAGCCGCCGATTGGGTTGGTAGGAATATTGTATGGTTCAGCCATATTTATAGAATGATGGTCGAAGTAATCTTTTTCTGAATTGGTTATAGCCGGATCTTCCTTGAGAAAAGTAAGTATTTTATCATGTACTTTCTTTATGTATAGATTGCCTAAGTGAGCGCCGTGCTCGAAGAAAACAATCTTATCCTGCAAGGTTTTTTTCATCCATACTCTGTGCTTATTATTGATCAGAAAGTCGTCCATGGTGTGGATTACTCTGACATCAGGGTTGTCAGCCAGGTGTTCTTCAAGATTATTCATGTGAGCCATATCATTCAGCTGCAGGTGCGTTACCTTTTTGCCCATTCTCTTGGAATATTCACCTGCCATTACTTTAGATACGTAGTATTCAAAGTTAACTTTTGACAGTTCAGAATAAACCTCGGCGCGTCCTCCCCAGCTGTACTTATTTTTTAATCCTGTATAATGTCCACGGCGGTGCAGTGACATCATAACTTCTTCAAGAGTACGCTTAAAACTGTATCCGACAAGGAGTTTTGCTTCGTCTTCTTCAAGTGCCAGCTGGTAGCGCTTATCTACATTTATTTTTACAACGGAGTCTTTCGGATTGTTGCTTATTTCAACTTCAGCAGTATCGAATTTTGGTTCGACTTCTTTCTTCCATGGATATCTGGTTTTCATCACAAAAAGCATTTTGCCCAGTGCGCCGGCAGCCATATTAAGTGCCTTTTCTTTTTTCATGTATTTATATACATTGTAATATTCTTCAATTTTGCGCAGGGCATAATATAGGTCAACTGGCGGATTGACGGCTAAATAACGGTCAATTCCGAGGCGGTTTTCCTTTTCTTCCATCTTGGATATAAACAGAGTATGCAGTCCTCCAAGGGAATATCCGGCTAATACAGTTCGCTGCGGATTAATGCCATAATTATGTCTTACGTCATGCAGGATTTTTTCAAGAGCTGTTCTAATATCGGCTGAGTCTTGAGGAGCAAATCCCGGGGCATTGGTTGAAGCTGCTGATTCCATAAACTGCCAGTTCATGGAGCTGCTCATTGCTATAACAGCATACCCTTTATTATGGAGCATTTCACAGAAAGCCGTCAATGTACTGTTACTGTAATGACCTCCAAGTCCGGGCATTACGATAGCCAATGGTGCTTCAGGATGGTTTTTTTGCTTCCAGACACGGTAATCCAGTTCATCTTTATCTTTATTAATTTCAATAGATCTGACTGAACCCATTTTTATAAAATCTGAATTGAATAGTGAGAGATAAACCCACAAGCTTTGGTTCTGATTCTGAACGTTAAACACCATTTTACGCAAAGTATCAACTGCCTCTCCCTGTGAACCGTATTCTGGCATTTTTTGATAGCCGTTGAGCTCAGCAGGACATTTTACATTGCTGTATGGGTCTTTATCATTCTTTTTATTCTTTCCTAATCTTGAGACAGGTGAATAGTTAGCTACTTGAAGTGTACGCCTGACGCTCCAGAAGTCTTTGAAGGCTTGATATGGGTCGGCATTTGATCTGATCAAAGCATCATAATCGCCATAATTCATGGTTGCGCGGTTCAGGAAAGTAGTAGCCTGTCCGCCATATATGTAAGTTTTTGGGTCAAAAGCATAATCAAATATCTTACCAACGGCGTCACGTACGTTTGACGGCCCCTCACCTGGCAGGAATACATAACTTCCAGGACCAATACCCCAACTGGCAAAAGCCTGACCGAAGTCTTCGTCCTGACGTTCCAGTTCAAACCAGTCGTAAGCAGGATCAAATATTCCTGCCACTCCGAGTGTGGTGTTGGTCATAAAACGCAGAAAAACTATGCCGCCGCTCTTTAATTTGGCCTGAGCTAAACTGGCAAACATGCGTTTTGGAAAAGCAAGATTATCGGTAAGCCTGACAATACCTTCGATGGCATGTCGCGGCATGAATGAACTATAAAAAGTTCCCAGAGGGCGGAAACCATATCTGAAAAAATAGTCATTTACGCTAAAAAGTGAGCGGTTGAAGCCTTCAAGAGGGTCTCTGCCGCCGAATTCGGTGGCAAAGTCAAGATATTCAATTTGGACTTGAAGCACGCCCGAAGGCAGCTTATGGATTACTATTGTTTCATCCTCAATATAAAAATTCTGGTTATTCAGCTTTTCATCGTTGAGACATGCACCGGAATATTTATATACGACCTTGCTCCTGTGATCCTCGTTTTCGGTATGAAGTACAGCGTCATCTGCTGTGGCTTTTAGAAAAAAGGCACAAGAAAAGCAAAAGAATGAAACGGCAATTTTTTTGCTGATTCTGATAATAAATCTCCTAATAACGCATTTGCTATACATTATCCAGAAAAGTCTGCTATAGCAAATAATAATTCATTATTTTCTGAGTGTTTTTCAAAAAATACCAGGAAAATATACTAATTTTAAGCTTATTTCAGTATTTTTAATTTAGTTCAAGAGCTATGGGACAGTGATCTGAGCCCGTTATATCATCTAATATTTCTGCTTTTGTTACACGTGACCACAGCTCAGGTGTGATATAAAAGTAATCAAGGCGCCAGCCAATGTTGCGTGCTCTGGCTCTGGTGCGGTAACTCCACCATGTGTAAGCATCCTTGCGCTCAGGAAAATTTTTGCGGAATGTATCAAGGTAGCCATGATACTCAAATTTATCCATCCAGCCACGCTCTATGCGCAGAAAACCTGAAACATTTTCGTTTTCCTTGGGACGGGCAATATCTATTTCATTGTGGGCGGTATTGTAATCGCCGCAGATGATAAGCTTTTTACCTGAAGCGCGGAGACTTTCGCAATATTCCAAGGTAGCGTCATAGAAGTCAAGTTTGTACTGGAGACGTTCCTCGTCTTTCTGACCGTTTGGGAAATATATATTAAGTAGAGTAAAGTCATCAAATTCGGTGGACAGAATGCGTCCTTCACGGTCGAACTTTTCATCCAGATCAAAACCTCTGGCTATAGAGACTGGTGCGTCTTTTGTATAAACAGCAACGCCGCTGTAGCCTTTGCGTTCTCCAGAGCACCAGATTGATTGATATCCGTTTATATTCAATAGATTATCAGAAAGCTGTTCTTGTCTGGCTTTAGTTTCCTGCAGACAGATAATATCGGCTCCACAGTTTTCCAGCCATTCAATAAAACCTTTTTTTTCTACGGCACGGATACCGTTTACGTTCCATGAAATAAGTTTCATTGTTTTATATTACTCCCAAAAAAAACTTAAAATTTATTTATCCTGATTTATAGAGACAGATTCTGACCATAAGGGCTGATTATCTTTGATGCGGACAAAACGCATTTCCCAGGTCAGTACAGGTTTATGATATATTCGGCTGATGAGATAGTAGTTTACATCAGCTTTATTGACGGCTTTAATAGGGATACTATTTTGAGTTTGTGACAGAACTTTGAGTGGCCAGAGGTTCATGGTTGAGTCATCTGATTGAAAGTCCGGCTGAAATTCGCAGCCTCCTGGATATTCCTGCAGGCAGAATGAGGTAAAAGCTGTAGTCATATAATTAGTTGCAGCTTTCCAGCTGAGATTATCTTTGGTTACTTCCGGGTTAGTTATATTTCCTTTTGGGGCTTCGCCTGGAGGGATCGAATTGCAACCTGAAAAAATGACGACTGATATCATAGAAAGTACTGCGAAATAAAAAAGTTTCATTTAAAGCTCCTGAAATTATATAAGTCTTGGCTGATAATTTAATATTGCTTGTATTACAGTTCAAATCATATTGCTTGAATGTAACATGATTTAGTATAAATTATTTTAAGCAAATCATCCTGAGAGGTATAAAATGGATAAAATAAAACTTGGAATCAGCGCCTGTTTGTTAGGAGAAAAAGTTAGATACGATGGTCAGCATAAGCGTGATCATTACTTAACTGATGTAATGAGAAAATATGTAGATTGGGTTCCGGTTTGTCCTGAACATGACTGCGGGATGAGCATTCCGCGTGAAGCCATGCACCTGGAAGGAAATATTGATGATCCTAAACTGGTGACTGTCAATTCACATAAGGATATGACAGGGCAAATGGTAAGTTGGGCTGAAAAAAGGCTTGATGAGCTTGCTGCCGAAAATTTGTGCGGTTTTGTTTTTAAAAGTAAATCTCCAAGTTCAGGAAGATTTAAAGTGAAAGTGTTTAACGAGCACGGTATTCCTGAAAAAAAAGGAATCGGCATTTTCGCCAGAATGTTTAACGATAGATTTCCATTAGTTCCTCAGGAAGAAGAGGGCAGATTGACTGACGACCTGCTGCGGGAAAGCTTTCTGACAAAAGTTTTCACCTGCAAGCGCTGGCAGAATTACCTGAAAAAGGATGGTTCAGCTTCCGGTTTGGTAAATTTTCATACCAGGTACAAATATTTGCTTATGGCGCACTCTCCAAAAGGATTGAGTAAGCTCGGGAACCTGATTGCATCTAATGACGGTTCAAACCTAAAAGAGGTTAAAGGAGATTATTACAAACTGCTTATGGAGTTACTTGGCGAGCGGGCAACTATAAAGAAAAATCATAATACAATGCTGCATGTAATGGGATATTTTAAAAAAGATATTTCAGGATGGGAAAAGAAAGAATTGCTAGACGTAATTGACCTCTATGTAAAAGAGTTGACACCGTGTCTTGCTCCTTTAGTCCTGCTGCTGCATTATGCCAGAAAATATGAATGTCATTACTTGCTTGATCAATATTATTTAAGCCCTGACCCGGAAGAGGTAATGCTCAGATATCATGTCTGAATATAATAAAGAGCCGCAAATGCGGCTCCTTGAAGTAAAGAGTTTGGATGGTTCCTCTATGTAGCTGGAAAGTACGTCGTCACATTTGAAAGTAAAAACTTTACTCCAGTTAACTTCTCCTTTCTAATTTTTGAATTTAGTTTTTGTTAACTGGAACAGTTTTCCTATGTTTTTTTAAGAATCACTTACTAATATTTATTGCTCAAAAATAAGATTTTTTAGAAATGTTCAGGTATTACAATTGTGCTAATTAAATATAGGTTATATAATACACAAAAGGAGGAGACAAATGTCTGATAAACTGTGTAAAAACAATCATAAAGACAACTCGAAAAATGATTCTTCCTGGTTGAATGTAGCTTATGTTCAACTGGATGCAACTGGATCTCTTGCTGCTATTACGGAAGCAGGCATAAAGGCACTGGATATTGTTGTTCTTGCATTTGCAGATACGACCAGTGCTGATATAAATCCTAGTCACTTGAAAGCGATGCAAGATATTATTAATAAAGAAAATCCTGATACTATTAATCTACTTAGTATAGGCGGAGAAACGGTTATATCAATACCCGATCCCGCTCTGGTAATTAGTAATATCTCTTCTCAAATAACTGAATATAATAATCAGTTAAAAAATGGAAAAATTACCGGAGTCGATTTAGACCTTGAAAACGGCATTGACGTAACGACTATTACTAAGCTGGCTCAAGGCTTCAAAGAAAAAGGTTACATTGTTTCAGCTGCTCCTCAAATTTATACTAGCGGTAGCGATATTGATATACATGTCCCTGTAAACCTTGTTTTTTCTTCAGGGGGAGCAAATAATAATTATGGAATCGCAATTGAACATGGATATGTTGATTATATTCTTGCTCAAACTTATAATACCGGCGGGTTCAAAATTGGTGGATATGAAGAGAACCAAGTTGAATTTTTTTATGCTGTTTCACAAGCTTTAAACAGTGTAGCTGTTAGACTGAAAAAAATTCCTGATTTAACAAAGATAGTAATTGGTGAACCGGCAAATCAAGGAGCTGGCGGTAATTATACGATTTTCAACCCATATGCTTTACCGCCGGTGGTTCGTTATGACCACGCGGCCATTTTAGCTCAATTGCTGGAATTAAAGAATTCAATTTTGAAAACCGTAAAGACTTCGAAAGAATCTCTGGTATTATGATGTGGTCATCGAATAATGATTATATGCCAACTGGTTGGGGAGATACTTATGCGATTCCGGGCGGCTTCAGTAAAGTCATTTTTGACGCGAATGGGTGAGTATAGTAAAATAATGGAAAATATCTGAGACTTTTTGAGGAAAAGAAAAATTGCGTGGAAATTATTTTTTATTGATAACGGTAATTTAAAGGCGATAATTAATAATATAGAGCCGCATTAGCGGCTCTATATAGTTTTACTGGTGGATTCCAAATATCAGTAGGCGTAAACTCCTACTTGCCTGAAGCATTCAATCACATCTCCAGCGTTGTATTTGAGGTCGATAGCTGCATTATAAACACCGCTTGCGGCAGAGTCAAAATTTTCTTGAGACGTCCAGTATTTTACATTGGCTAAGGCGAAAGCACGGAAGGCATTTTCAACGCCCCATTTTTGTGCCAGAAGATAGAAAGCACGGTTGTAAATACCGCTGGCCATATGAACTATATAACTCTGCTGACGTGACTCCTCAGGCGAAAATGCTTTGGCTGCGTCAACAACATCCTTGTAAGATATTTTTCCACCATCAACCTGACGATAGCAGTCAGCTGATCTGCCGTTTAGGGCAGGTTGGTCGATATAGCGTGAAGGTACTCCATCACATTTGGCGGTAAGTGCACGACTCCAGTTAACTTCGCCTTTCAGAGTAGGGTATAGAGCTAAATAATAATCAGGATTACTGGTGCGGACATATTCGCAAACTGCAGCACCTGCAATATCCGAAAAAGCTTCATTCATAGCACCTGATTCATCATGATATTCCAAGTCTGAATGGGACTGGGTAAAACCATGTGAAACTTCGTGCCCTGCTATGTCAAGGACAACAAACGGATGCCATTTTATTCCGTCACCATCTCCGAATGTCATTGAAAGTCCATTCCAGAAGGCATTGCAGTAGTTATGGTTGTATACGAATTCTCCGTCTTTTTTCTGCAGTTCGCTGTAGTGAACTCGCATAATAAGTTTTCTTGCTTTGCCGTTGGAATCCTGCAAGCAAGGTATTTTAAGCCATGCGTTATACATTTTGATGATTTCTTCAGCAAAAGCATAAGCGTCATTTCTGACGTTGAAAGACCCGTTGACATAATCAACAACATTATCATAATTACCTTCCCATGAAAAAGACGGTCCCATTACTTCATAGCCGTTTGAAGCTACTCCGTTAGTATGGTTAAGGTCAACAACTCTGATTTTGCCGTTGTCCATGAAAAAGCTGTTTGGAGTAGTGTAAGTGACGTCAAGTAAAGGGTTATTGTTCTCTCCGTAAAAATATTGCCCGGTTCTCTCATTGCCGCCGACGCCTCGAGTACCGTAATTTTTTATATTATTCCATTCTTTATAGATTTTGAGGTTTTTGCAGTCAACGATAGCGGTCGGCTGACTGTTGTCACCGGTCACCTGAATGTAATAAGCCAGAGTATATTTTTCTATATCTTTTCCTTTTAAAGGGTAAACGATTAATTTAACCTTATAGCTTTCATTTTGGATATTGCTGAAAACCTGTTGAGCAGCATTGGTCATTAAACCTTGGTTCTGATATTGAGCTATCTCATTTACAGGAATATCTTTACCAATGGATTCTTCAAGTTTACCGTTAACTTCGTTGTTTTCCCTAGTGACTTGAGCTCCATAGACATTGACACCATGGAATTTCTGCTGAAAACGTTCGATAAGTCCTTTTTCGGTAAACGTCTTATTTATTTTCTGTAATAAATTTTCCTTAAGTACATAAGGCGAATCAACCTCATCGCTCCCAACTGTCGTATATGCCTGTACTTTTGCCTCAACAAAACTATAATTATTTAAGTCAGTAGTATTATATTTTCTTATCAACTGGCTTTTAGCCATAGCAGAATGAGCTGCGACTGTCAGAATTAATGCAAAAGCCAGTTTTGAGTAATGCTGCTTAAAAAATACCATCATTATTCCTTTATTTTTCAAGGGTTTGCGGGTAATAACAAAGAGCCGCAAATGCGGCTCTCCACGGTCTCCCGTTCAACAGGCGAATATGGTAAATATCAGTTGGCGTAAACCCCTACTTGTCTGAAGATATCAACTACATCATAGGGATTGTATCCGAGGTCTCTGGCTGCGTTATAGACACCGTTTGCAGCGGAGTCAAAGTCAGCTTGAGATGTCCAGTATTTTACATTAGCAAAAGCGAAAATACGAAAGGCTTTTTCTACGCCCCATTTCTGTGAAAGAAGGTAGAAAGCACGATTGTAAATCCCGCTGGCCATGTGAACTATATAACTTTGCTGGCGATCAGGATCTCTTGATCTGAGCTTTGCTTGTCTTTCGACATCTTTGTAAGTAATATGTCCATTAGCGACTCTACGGTAGCAGTCAGCTGAACCGCCGTCTTCGGCAGGGTAGTCAATAAAACGGAGAGGTTTTCCGCTGACCATGACTGTTTCACCAACGGTCCAGGGAATTTTACCCAGTGAGCCGGGATAAATGGCTGAATAAAGATCAATGTTCTTTTGGCGAACGTATTCCATAACAGCAACAGCAGCGATGTCTGAATAAGATTCGTTCAAAGCGCCTGATTTGTCGTGATATTCAAGATTGGAATGGTGTTGAGTGAAGCCGTGAGATACTTCATGGCCGGCAATGTCAAGGCTGACCAGCGGGTACATGTATTGACCGTCACCATCACCGAAAGTCATTGATTCACCGTTCCAGAAAGCGTTGTTGTAATTGGGGTTAAGTACGCAGTCGTCTGGTCTGCCGTCACCGTCTTGATCAGTGCATTCCAGGTCGCTGTAATGAACTCTCATGATGAGTTTTATCTGCCTGCCTTTTGAGTCCTGCAGACATGGCATTTGCATCCAGTCATTGTACATTTCGACAATGTATCCGGCAAAAACATAAGCGTCAGTTTTGACATTATATGCACCGTTTACATAGTCGCTTCCAAGAAAATTGCTTCCTGTCCAACTGTATGCCGGACCGTTAATTTCATAACCATTATCATCAACACTGTAATCATGGTTTAGGTCAACAACCCTGATTAAACCGTTATCCATGGTATATTTACCGGTGCTGCTTTTAGAAACATCCATAGCAGGAAGGTTATCATAACCATAATAATACTGGCCGGTTGTTTTATTACCGCCTACACCTTTAGCGATTGCATCCTTGATGTTATTCCACCTTTTGTATACTTCCTGAGTTTTGCAGTCAACGATAGCCGTTGGCTGTTTAGTATCTCCGCGAAGCTGCAAATAATAGGCTAATACATATTTTTCCTGATCACTGTTTTTCATCGGATAAACGATCAGTTTTGAATTCAGATTTTTGCCTTTAATGTCTTTGAAAACCTTCTGAGCAGCTTGCTTCTGAAGGTTGAGGTCTTCATATTTTGCAATATCCTGAACGGATATGTCTTTACCGATAGCTTCTTCAACTTTACCGTTGAGTTCTTTGTTTGCTACAGTTACTTGAGCACCATATACTTCTACACCATGGAATTTTTGCTGGTAACGTTCGATGTTTCCTTTAAAAGTGATTGCTGTAGTGATTTTCTGTAGAGCATTTTCCTGCGATACATATGGGGAATTTACCGTTCTGGTGCCTGGCATGGCAGTCGCATTTACCTGAGAATCCTGGAAATGGAAGTTTTTGAGAGCATTTGAATCAGATTTTCTGATGAGACGGCTGTTTGCCATCAAACCAGTGGTGGTAAACAGCACAATGGCGGCGGCGACAGTGGATTTCCAACGACGGGATCTACTTTCGAACATTTTACCCTCCTGAAGGTTACGCTTCTTAGAAATAAGTACTGCGATCTTTGTAAAAGGGGGGGTGCTAGTTTTATCCTTTTAACTCCGGCCGAAAAGCAAAGGCTTGCAATCTCTCTTTTCTAAATCGCTTCAAGTGGTGAGTTCGCCTGAATAAACGAACAAACTATGATGTTAATGGTTTGTTATAATTTTGTCAATAGTTTATTTGAATAAAATGTAATATTTATTTCAATAAAGCGCTACTAAGATATTTTAGCCATGCTTTTCGATGTTTTTTTAGAAGAAAAAAAGCCCTTCCAAATGGAGGAAGGGCGGAAAGTCATATGTTAGAAAAATCAGTAAATACGCTTAATTGAATAACCGCCTTTTCCCAGACCATCAATAAGGTTATTTACGTGTGAGTGACCATTTGTTTCCAGCGTAATTTCAAGTTGTACGTTCTGCAGGCGGTCAAGAGCTTTAAACTGGTTATGGTCGAGTTTGATAATATTGGCCTGATGTGTGGTAATTATTTTTACTATTTCCAGCAGTTCACCAGGCTTGTCAGGCAGGTCTACAGTAAAACAGAACAAACGTCCACGCTGTACCAGACCACGGTCAATCATAGATGAAATAGTAACTACATCAATATTACCGCCACTGACCAGCGAAACTATTTTTTTCCCTTTTAAATCAAGGTGTTTCAAGGCGGAAAGAGACAGAATACCAGAGTTTTCAGCAACCAGTTTGTGGCGTTCAAGCAGCAGGAGAAAAGCCTCCATCAGGTCTTCTTCCGGAATCACTATGTGCTTGTCAACCAAATCCCTGACTATTTCAAATGTAAGAACTCCAGGTACTTTGGTGGCTACGCCGTCCGCAATAGTCAGGACTTTGGATATTTCTGAAACCTGTCCCTTAATCAGAGAGTAATCCATTGAACTGGCACCGGCTGGTTCAACTCCGATAATCTGAATATCAGGATTGATAGCTTTGGCAGCAATAGCTATGCCGCTTATAAGGCCGCCGCCTCCAACCGGAACAATGATAACATCGGTATCAGGCATTTCTTCCATAATTTCAATACCGATAGTACCCTGCCCCGCAATAATTTCAGGATCATCAAATGGATGTATGAAAATATAGCCGTGTTCATCCATAAGCTCGCAAGCTTTTTCGTAAGCCTGATCATAGTAATCGCCAGCCAGAACTACTTTTGCTCCAAGTCGGCGTGTTGCTTCAACTTTGATCAGAGGTGTGACTTGCGGCATTACTATAGTGCACTTTGCTCCAGCCATACGGGCAGCCAAAGCCACTCCTTGAGCATGATTTCCTGCTGATGCCGCAATCAATCCTTTTTTCTTTTCACTTTCCGGAAGTTTGGAAATTTTATTGTAAGCGCCGCGAATTTTAAACGCTCCGGTTTCCTGCAGATTTTCCGGTTTAATATAAACTTGATTTCCGGATTCTTCTGAAAAAACCGGACTGTGTATTAGCTTTGTTTCTTTTATAATTCCGCGCAAAGTTGTCGCGGCTGACTGAATATCCTTTAGTGTCGGGGCGTTCATGACAAAATCCCTGTTTCTTAAGTACAAAATTATCTTATGGTATTATTTGAATAATATCCAATTAATCTACATCTAAATAAAAAGACGAACAACTCCAGTGCTGAAAAAAGCTTAAAAAAGTAGGCAGTGGTTAAAAAAACACTGAACTCAAAATTGATTTTTTTGACCTCATGATTTATTATGTTAGTTATGGGTAAATGATTCGAACAGAAATACTTGCATTTATATCTGTGTGTGCTGGATCGCAATAAATATATTACTATTTATCGGGAATATATAGAGATTAAATAATGCATAAAGTTCACTACATCTGGATGGGCGTACCTATTCTTGAAGATTATGTCAGGAATATATCTCACGTACTGATTAACTCTGGACATCAGGTCCATGTCTGGACAGATAAAACAGACAAAACTGCTGATAGATTCCATCATATTTCTGAAAGCGGGAAAAAAGCGCCATGGGGAAATGCCGTAGCAGACAGGTTGAAAATCAGAAATGTTTCTGAAATCTATGGTTTGCTTGATACTATTGCAATGTTCATAATTCCTCCTCAGCGTAAAACTATCAAGGATATGTTCAGTGTTGAACATGATGTATTATCTGATCATTTAGGTGCTGAAATGATCAGAAAACTGTACTTCATCAATTGGCAAAAAAAATACAGGTGAAACTACCGAAGTGAATACATTGCCGACAGTTATAAAGTCTTTACAGGTATTTAAACTGGAAACGGTAATCATTATACCTCCAGCATCAACTGCAGCTGACTTAAACTCAAGAAGGCTGCGTTGGCGTTAAATGTGCTCTGTTCTTCAGGCTGCAAAACATGACAGCAATGTCAAAAAAATAATGCTGGCAACGCCACTACCCTCACCATATGGGAAAGAGGGCAGTGTAGCTAAAACTGTAGTAGACATTAAGCGTGTAGCCAGAGAGTATGGGGGTTAGGCTATTGCAGTTACGGCATTGGGTACTCAAAAACAAAACTAGCGGCATAAATACCGCCAGCATCCTGATTCAAAAATGTTTATAGCACGCTATCCGGTTCAGTTTCAAGCTGAATTAGCGGAATATATCAGCGGGCAGCGTTGATAACATCTTTAAGCGGAACATCATGTTCTCTGGCCAGTTTAGCGCAGTTGGAGAATTCCGGTGAAACGGTTACATCTTTGCCGTTCAATGTGCCTATTTTGACCTTAACTTCACCAAAAGGTGTTTCCCGCTTTTCAAAACGGCGCTTAAGACAGTGACGTTTGACCAGTTGTTCGCGGACTCCAAGAGTGCTGGTTTCGGTCAGTACTATTTCCAATAATTTTTCTTTATTGGAAGGTTCACAAATTACAGAAAGGAGCATACCGCAACGGTTTTTCTTCATATGGACAGGAGTAATCCAGACATCCAAAGCCCCGGATTCCAGCAGTCGGTCAAAGGTATAACCAATTATTTCAGAAGAGCAGTCATCTATATTGGCTTCCAGAATTATTGCTGAAGAATCAGGCTGACATGATATTTGTTCGGTATCATAAAGCGTTGCTCTCAGCAGATTAGGGCGGTTTTTCATTTCACGTTGACCGAAGCTGTCAGCTGAATTTACAGCTTTTGAACCGCTCGTAATATCGGCTTTGGGCCAGATTGCCAGCAATGCCGCTCCGGTTGGAGTTACCATTTCAAAAGGCTCGTCTGTTGGTGCTGTCTGTAGACCTCGTTTAAGCATTTCCAAGGTTGCAGGAGCAGGCAGCGGATAAGTCCCGTGCTGGCATTCAAATGTGCCGGAGCCAGTAGGCAGAGGTGAAACAGATATTGCATCTACTTTGAGCTTGTAAAACGCCAGACAGCAGCCGACAATATCCACTATTGAGTCAACGGCACCGACTTCATGAAAGTGTACTTCTTCGACTGGTTTGCCATGGACTTTTCCTTCGGCCTCAGCCAGAGCATAAAATACTTTCAAGCTCATATCTTTTACTTCATCAGGCAGTTTGCTTACGGATATAAGTCTTTCAATGTCTTTGTAATTACGTCCGTGACTGTGCTCATGATGATGATGACCGTGGCTGTGAGAATGTTCGTGGTCATGGGGCTGAGAATGCTCTTCTTCCGGAGCATGTTTATGCTCATGATCGTGACCGTGATGGTGGTGAGCATGTTCATGAATATCGACTTTGGCCTGAATGCCGGCGTTAATTCCATATGAGCTTTTAGTATCAGTGACAATATGAAAATGTTCCGGAATCAGCGGGGCAAGTTCTTTGTTTAGTTCATCTTTACTTACTCCGAGGCCAATTAATGCTCCGAGAATCATGTCACCGGAAGCGCCGCCGACGCTGTCAAATCTGATTATTTTCATTTTATATGCCTTTTACTTTATGTTCAACAGACAAACCATTTGGCCTGAGTCACTTTTGACGCCGGAAAATGATTTCCCTGTCCGTTTTTTATTTTGTCCAGAAGCTCTGCTTTTTCGCTGCCGGTTATTATAAATATTTTCTTTTTCGCTGCGTTAATAGTTTCCAGTGAAAGGGTTATGCGCTGTAATTTTGGACTCACGATTTCCGGGGGCGGAACCCTTAAAACGACTTTATCTTCAGGCAGTAAACCAAGTTTTTCGGGGAAAATCGAGGCCGTATGACCGTCAGGTCCTACTCCAAGAACGACCAGGTCAAATACCGGAAACCCTGATTTATTCAACGGTACAAGCTTTTTAAGATCTTCAATATATGATAGTTCCCCATCGCTTTCTTCTGCCTTTATTCTATGAATATTGCTTTTAGGCAACAAAAAATTCTGTAAAAGCCCCTTCTTAGCTCTGCCATAGTTGCTTTCCGGAGAATCAGGCGGAACGCAACGCTCATCCACCCAGAAAAGTTGAATTTTATCCAGCGGCAGGGAATCTTTTTCTTTGATAAGTTCAGCAAAGAGCAGGTCAGGGGTTTTACCTCCTGATATTGCCAGATAAAAAACTCCTTTTTCAGCTACAGCCTTCTGGCAATACCTTAAAATATATTCAGCCGAAGCCTCAAAAAGGCTTTCAGAGGTTTTATAGTTGAAGATTTCTCCGTCATACATACTTTACGCTCCTTACTTTGCAGTGAATAAAAGATTTCTGGCTCCTGTAAAAAAGACCTGAGCAGCCAGAGAAGCCAGCACCAGTCCTGTAATTTTGCTGAGTATCGTCATGCCTCTTTGCCTGATTATTCGCTCAATTGCCGTGGCTGCAAGCAGTAATATGCACAGTGCTATCGATGCTATCAGAACACCTATGGAATCAGCAACGCGATACGATACTGTATGGGATTCACCGCCCATAATAAGCAGAGCTCCAATAGTTCCCGGCCCAAGTGTGTAAGGGATAGCCAGCGGTACAACAGCGACTTCCCCGTCGTCGTCAGGAAGAGTGGGACCGCCTTTACCGGAGCCCAACACCAGCTCGATAGAAGTAAGCAGAAGGATGACCCCTGAACCTATGCGAAAAGCATCTATGGTTATTCCCATTATCTTGAAGATATATTCTCCAAAGTAATAGATCACCAGACAGATAAAAAATACTGCAAGCGAGGTCTTTATCGCTGTAGTTTTTTGCTTGCCCGGACTCATATGTTGAGTTATCGATATAAACATACTGAGCAGAAAAAACGGTGTGAGTAAAAAGAAAATTTTGATAAAAGTGGTGAAAATTATTTCTGTCATAAACCTGTTTCCTTATTAAAATCTACTGGAAAGATAATTTACATTGGTTTTGACAAAATAAAACAGGATGTTTAAACATCCTGTAAAAAAGAAAAGCCCGCACCGGAATAGCGGTACGGGCAATGCAATCAGCTGAAAGGTAATTACTTGACCATAGCTGAAATGATATTTTCGTCTTCGCCGATAGACTTGATGACGTCTTCCACAGGAGCTTCATCAAGCTGCAAAGCACAAGATGCGGCAGCTCCGCCTTCAAAAATGGTGTTTTCCATTTCTTCGACGTTGATACCGGCATTTTTAAGTTTGTCCAGAACAGCGGCCAGAACACCGACGCGGTTGTAGTGACGTACTACCAGGCTGGTAATAGCTTTGGATTTAGCACAAACGTTGACCACGTTTTCCGGTTTTCCGGTTTTCTTGTAAGAATCAATAATGCGAACAACTTCGTCAGCAATAGCTTCGGCTGCCTGATCAGTTGATGCGCCAATGTGAGGAGTAGCTGTGATCAAAGAAGCAAGATCTTTGTCGTGGAAGTCAGCTTCGCCGCCAGTAGGTTCGTTTTCAAATACGTCTGCAGCATAACGAAGACCTTTTTCCTTGACAGCTTTCTTGATAGCTTCTGTATCAACAACTTCGCCGCGAGCGGCATTGACCAGAATAGCGCCGTCTTTCATGCGTGACAGGAATTCATCATTGATCATATGTTTGGTTTCAGCGTTGGCAGCCAGATGCAGGCATACAACATCAGAAGTTTCTGCAACAGTCAACGGGAATTCGGCACGGGAGATACCCATAGCTTTAGCTTTGTCATCAGTCAGGCTTCTTGACCAGGCTACGACGTTCATCTGCAGACCTTTGGCACGATCACAAACAGCTTTGCCGATTGAGCCAAGACCAATGATACCAAGTGTACGGCCTTTGAGACCACGGGCTTTTCCGTATTCTTTCTTGCGCCAGTAACCGCTTCTCAGGTCACATGAAGCATCAACGATACGACGGTCAGCGGCAATCATCAGTCCAATAGCCAGCTCAGCTACAGCGTCAGTATTTTTGCCTGGGCAGTTGGCTACGTGAATAGCACGTTCGCCGGCAGCTTCCAAGTCAATAGTGTTGACACCGGCACCTGCACGGATAATCAGAGAAAGCATTGGAGCGGCTTTGATTGTTTCCGCTTTAACTTTAGTGGAGCGAACAATCAGGATTTCAGTGTCAGAAACGTGCTGCGGTAAATCTTCAGCGCCTAAAGAAGGCTCAAAGGTAATTTCCGCACCCATTTTTTTCAGTTCAGCAATAGCTTTGTCGGACAGTTTGTCTGCGATAAGTACTTTCATTGTTACTGGTCCCCTTTCTGGTCAGTTATTCCTAGTCGAATTATTTCTTACCTCGTACTTAAATAATATGAACCAAACCACAGATTTCTGCAAATTAAAGATCATATTATTTAAACAAAATATAATTTTAAACCAAAACCACACAATTTACGGAAAAAATAAAATTTTAGCATCGCTCATATTTACTGCAAAGCAACAAGAAATAAAATCTCTGTTTTTCACATCTGAGTATGCCAAATAATCTATTTCTTCAAATACTTTGTCTTTAAATATAAGACAAAAAAGACTATTTTTCTAATTTGATCAATTATTTATTGATTTTGTTCTATTTTTTTTAATAAAAAAACATGATTATTCTGAAAAATATCAATATTTCTGTATTTCATAGCATTTTTTTGACATTAATTACTGATAATTAATAGCCACGGGTGCAAAATTTAGTATAAAAATTTTGATTTATCATGAAATGATAGTATAATCACCCTTGAGAAGCAAAGATGTAACTCCCTCTCTGTAACAGTAATCAATGCCTTAAGAGGTATGTTTTTAGTTATAAAATATAAATAATCCCGCTAAATATTTACGAGGAAAGAATGAGAAACATCGACGAAACAGATGCTCGGGTAAGGAATGTGATGAATTCCATGCCAAAGTCCGTGCTCAATCGGCGGGGAGAAAAAGTCAGAAACACTATGAAGCAGACTTTCTCCGGGATGAAAACCCTGCTTGGACAGCTTGCTCAAGGAAACACAAATAAAATTCGTGAAGAACAACGTCTGCGCAAGCGAAAAACACTTATTATAGTGTCTGCAGTAATATTAGTTTTGATAATAACTACTGTTGTTGTAATTGCGCTCTGATCGAGCCCATTGAAATTTAAAGCTCCGGCATCTATAAAACGATGTCTGAGCTTTTTTTGCCTGCGCCAGTACGACTGGCAGCGCTATATCCTGCTTTGCCGTGCCGACCAAAGGCCGGAAAACCCCATTATAACCCAATTAGTAGTTAATTATAAAACCTAAAGATATGATGCCGCTGAATTTTGCATTAGAAAAATACGGCAGCACAAAATGGGTGCAGGGTTTGCCCTGCAGCGGCCTGCATAAGGCGCGGGAAGGGTTTGGGGGTCAAAGAGGGCACCATAAAATTATAATTTAGACGACTTTAACGATAATTACTTTATCATCATGAAAATAGCTGCAGCAATAATTGCTATAAAGATTACCAGTATAGCAATCTTGATTATGCTCCAGGGCCTTTCGCCTTGAACTTCTCCGGTTCTGGCATTAACTAGAAAATTATATATTTTTCCCTTATATCTGAAGCTGCTTGCCCAGATTGGTAATAATATGTGCTTGAATTTTATATCAGAGTACTCAGTGCTCATGCTGGATATTCTTTGTTCATCACCGCCAATATCAGCTCGTATATCAGACTCGATTTCAGGGGTAATAAGCTCCCGGGCTGTGTTGAAGCCGTCCTTTAGGCTGATAGAGTAAGTTTCAGCCAGAAAACCGCTTAGATAGGAATGGTCAAACTCAACAAGGTTATGCAAATCCCATGGTTCAAGCTCAAGAGTGTACTTTTGGGGCAGTTTATTACTGCCGATTACCAGTATGTCATCAAAATGATTGTTTACATCGCCTCTGACCCATGACCATCTGGTTTTGGTAACCTGTCGTGTTTTTTGGACAGTTTTACCATCAGAGTCAGTTGTTGTATAGCTTTCAGTAACAGTATAATGCGTTCCGCGTTGACCAGTGTACTGGGTATAGGTCATGGTGTCATAAGTCCAGTAAGGAGAATAAACACCCTGAAGCTTATCACTTTTAGCCATAGTTTTGGCCTCATTGGGGAGGAACCATCGGCTGTGAAGCCATTTTTTGAAGTTGTCTAATGCTGTTTGATGATCAATTTTGAATGGCAGCAGGCAAGTTGGTTTTATTATTTTCTGGCTATGCTTATCAGAAACAATACTTGTTCCACAGTAAGGACACCTGGAAGCAGCAAGATTACCCTAAAGTTCTACTTCAGCACCACACGCGTCACAGGAGTATACATCAATCGATTCCTGTTCAGAGGTCTGTTCTAAAGTTTCAAGGATAGCCATGAAGTCATTTTCTTTTACTTCAAATGAATCAGACTGAGGAATTTCATTTTCACTGCCGCAATATGGGCATTTTAGTACCGCATCTGCAGCAGAGAATTTCATATTGCCACCACAACTTGAATATGGGAAGGTATTTGCATCGTTTTTTCTTGCTCTTCCGGCATAAAATTCCTCCTGTCGTATTGTGCTGAATGTAGGTAGTTCAGAATGCGGATATAACGAAGTTTATCCTCAGAATTGAACCTAATTATATTGAATAAAACTTTCTTAATTGTAGCTGAAAGTTTATTCTTGGAATAGAATATTACAATAATACAGGAAGGTGTTATTTTCTATTTATATAATTTAATAAATAGGAAATAACTGAAATTATATGGAGCCCATCTCTGATTTCAAACGCTCTTCACGCAATGCGTCAATGGCTTCTTCACCGTAAACTGAACGCATTAATTTGATGTTAAATTCGTAAAAGAGCTGTGGGTCAGGCTTGGGGATTAATTGAGCACGTGACATTTCCAGCATACGTCGTCGCTTCTTTAGATTCTTCTTGAAGTCGTCCAGATACCGAATAAGGGTTCTAGGACTGAGCTCTTCGAACTTATGCTGTCCGTACTGTTCACAGTAATCCTCAGCAACCACAAAAACAAGGCTTTGCGGACAGTGCCGCATACCCATTTCAATGAGAAAATCTTCAACCATATCCATGCAGCGTTTTTCGTCAAACATAGGAAACTTGACCAGGCGGCCACGGCTGATGATATTTGGTGGAAAGTTATAGTTGGAAGCCGCTACGATACATACATTATCAGGCAGTGAAAGACTGCCGCCAATGTTGGTGCGGAAGTAGTACCAGTTGGTTTTATCAGGAGAAATATCATCGAAGAAAATCACAAATCGATGATCATGCCTGACGGCAAGACGGCTTAGCAGGCGCTCCAGAGGTTTTTCAATATCTTCAGGTTCAGGCAAAATAAGGGTCAAATTTTCATGCGCAAATGTATAGGCTATAGCATAATGTGTTTTCCCAAGTCCCGGCAGGCCGCTCACAAGAAGCGGGACATTTGAACGGCCTTGAGCAAAATCCTCAAGATGGTCTTTAAATATTTTACGCGGCCCTTCATAGCCGTAAAACTTATCGGCACTCCGAATATTATCCAACTTGGCTGGAATGAATTTTTCGTTGGAATACCTGAAAACCTGACCGGAACGAAAAGGATCTGACGTGGCAGCTCTGGCGGTAAGCGTTTTTATAGACGCTTCTGTTATAACTCCATCTTCAAGTTTGATATGAGCTTTGCCGGAAAACAACTTTTCTACTCCAGGCATCACTCTGACAAGACCTGTCACATCAGCAGATTCTTCCAGGAATTTCAGGTAATCATTTAGCACCTTGGCATCATGGCAAAGCCTCTCGGCATGCTGCAGTTTAAAGCATCCGTCACTTTCGAAATTCAGTCCGTCATTGCCTGTCGTTTTGATTGATTGAGTAGCTATAAGTACATCAAATACAGAATCTTCAATTGTTTTTTGCAGACTTTTTCCATTACATTCAATAAGCAAGTTATTAATCCAGTCAATTGAATCAGCCGAGTCATCAACAACAGTATATAAACGGTTCCTGCAATCGGATTCGAGCCCAAAGTTTTTAAGCTCATTCTGTGAAACCTGCAGGCATGATGTATAGGACTTAATAAAATCCAGACGGAAGATGTCCAGATAAGTTTTTGTGCCTTCATTTATTTCAGTAAACAGCACGTTCAAGCTTGATAAAGCTGCATTTATGCGTTCTATCAAAGTCTCTCTAGTTATCTTTTTTTGTCTTGCCGTCATACCAACCTCATTAGCCGTATCTTTTTTTACTGAATATAAAGGTAAGACACAACTATCTCAAGTGCTTAAGATAATAACGCCCGGCATATTCGCCGGGCGCTGTATATGTAACTCAATGTTTACTGCTTACTATTTGGCAGCTTTTATGTCAAGCTGAACAGCCGGTTCATTAATCAGTGGTTTTTCTCCGACAACTGTATCATATTGCAGGTCAAAGAATTTCTGTGTAACCGGGAAGCTGTATTCACCCAGCCTGATCTTTTCGATACCTGATGCTACGCTAAGCTTATTTTTATTTTTGAGCAGCGGACCGCACCAGTTGTTCACGAAATTAATCATATAAGGTGAAGAATTGAAGTTAAGTCTTCCATGAGTGAACAGGAAATTATAGGCATCGTCAGAGCGACCAAGCAATATCAATGAATTAGCTTTGAGCAGCGCAGCAAGGTCGCTAAGCATTTTGCCCTCAGCTGTTTTGATTATAGGTTCAGCTAATTTTTTGACATTGTAAGCTGCGAAAGCCTGTGAGCCGCCCTGCCCTGCAAGTCCGGCAGAGATTCCGTAACCAAGCCAGAATCCTGCGTTTTTGCTTTCAGTTTTTTCAACAGCTTTGAAAATGCTTGAGCTCCAAAGCTGCGGTAATCTGTTTTGATACAGCAGGAACCAGTCATTGTTCATGTAGAAAGGCAATGGATTTCCTGCCAAGCTTTTCTTGAATATTTCGCTGCTGCCGGATTTGATTCCAGCTTTGTAGCCACGAATAACGCGGTAGATATCGGAGTCTGAAAGGAGCAGGTTTTCGCCGCCGTCAATGTCCTCCCAGCAGAATTTTATTGGGAAATACAGGCCGGTAGTATTGTCCAGCTCAACCACTTTCTTGATTACATTACGATCGCCTGGCTTAAGTTTCAGGGCCAGTTGATAAAGAATCATAATCTTGGCCGGATTAGTATCTATTCCACTCTTGACCAGCTCAGCAAAAGCCAGCATGGCCGGGACATAGCTGCGCTCTGAAGCTCGTTTTACCCAAATCAATTTATTGCCTCGATCAGGGTAATATTCTGCTACTCTCAGCTGAGATGGCGCGTATCCGGCGTTGGCTGCCGCCATAAATAATGCTCTGGCTTTTGAAGGATCAGCTTTAACTTCTGAGCCGCTTTCAAATTTAACCGCCATTTTGTACATTGCCGGTGGGTAGCCTTTTCTTGAGGAAGCCTGCAGCAAGTTAAATGCGTTGACATTTTTTTCTTCGCCGTAATAGACTTCTGAAAGGAAAAACTCAGCACGGGGGTCACCTTCTTCTGATGCTCTCAGCAGCAGGTTTTTGGCTTTGCCTGTGTCCTGAGCAATGCCGTTACCGGTAAATCTGATAACGCCAAGCGAGGCTGTTGCCTGAGTGTAACTTTTTTGAGCACAATATTTAAATAAGTTGACTGAGGCTTTCTGGTTCAAGTCAGTGCCGCGGCCGTAGTGATACATTTCAGCAAGGATATTGATATAGCGGATGTCGCCGTCTTTAGCTTGTTTGTGAATGGTCGGGAAGGCCATCTGGTAAAATCTCTTGGCTTTGACCCTGTCCGGAGTCACTTCACCTAGGCCGTATTCGTATATCATGCCCATGTAGTAGAGGGCTATGCAATTGCCTTGCGCCGCGCTTTTACGCAGCCAGTAATAGGCATCTTTATAGTTAATGTTGCTTTCTTCGCCGGTCATATACATACTGCCGATGATGGCTTGAGCAGTTGGGTCGCCTTGTTCAGCTTTGCTCAATGAGCGTTCGCGAAGCGACATGCAACCGGTCAAGGTCAAAATTGCCAGCAGTGCCGGGGCAATTTTTTTCAGAGAACGGCTTAAATTCATTTTATCCTCCGTCAGTTATCCGTCATTTGTGGTTAATTTCAACCCGTCATTCATGCTTTATGACATTTCTCTCTCATCATCCAGGCATTAATCTCTCTTAACCTAATCTTTCTTTTTGAGGAATTCAACTATTCTTTGTGCAAAAACTTTGCCTGTTCCGGGAACTTTTTTCATAATTTGCTCCGCCGTAGCCTTCCTTAGACGCCGCACTGAACCGAATGAACGGAGCAGTTGAGCCTTACGTTTTTCCCCAATACCGGGGATATCGTCCAGCAAAGATTCCTGTAAACGCTTGACCCTGAGCTGCCGATGGTAACTTATCGCGAAACGGTGAGCTTCATCGCGCAAAGCCTGCAGCAGGCGGAGAGCAGGGGAATGGCGGTCAAGTACAATGGGCTCCGATCTGCCTGGAATAAAAATTTCTTCACGCTTCTTGGCCAAACCTATAACAGGCAGCGGAGGACAGCCGATCTCTACAAGGATATCGATTGCCGATGAAAGCTGACCTTTGCCGCCGTCCACCATAATCAAGTCCGGCAGCGGACGCTTTTCGCGAAGTCTCCTGCCGTAATGCCGCTGCAGAACTTCTTTCATAGTAACGAAGTCATCGATTTGGTCAACGTCTCTGATTCTGAAACGGCGGTATTTGTCCCGGGCAGGGCGACCGTTTTCAAAGCAGACCATGCTTGATACGGCCATTGTACCCATAATATTTGAGTTGTCAAAACCTTCAATCACATTTGGCGGAGCAGGGAGCTTCAGAGTTTTCTGAAGGTCTTTGACGGCTTCTTCTCCGGGAGCCGAGGGGATTGCGGCAAACCTGAAAGAACGAGTTTTGCTGCCGAAAACTTCATTTATATTAGTGACGACGTCACGCAATCGTCCTGCTTTTTCGAATTGGAGATTATTTGCTGCCTCACGCATTTTTTCGTCAAGTTCGTCAATTAAACTGCTTACGTTGCCGTTCAGCAGTTCTAGCATTTTATCAACTCGTTCGTGATATTCTTCGGAAGTAACCTTGCCGATACAAGGTTCGCAGCATTCTTTTATGATGCGTTTCAGGCAGTGTTTACGGGTTTCGATATCAGGATCGCTGCATTTGCAGGTGCGCAGCCCGAAATATGCCGCCAGAAAATCCACAGTATTCTTTAGAGCACTGCCTTTAGGGAATGGCCCGAAGTATTTATAGCCATCGTCTTTTCTTACTCTGGCAAGGTTGAGGCGAGGGAACTGTTCATTGAGGTTGATTTTGACCAGCAGGTAACGCTTATCGTCACGCATCAGGATATTGTAATGCGGAGCATACTGCTTGATGAGGCGTGATTCCAGAATCAGCGATTCATCTTCGTTTTTGACAGTATAGTATTCCCATTCAAAAATGGATTTGATAAGCGAGCGCTGTTTGGGGTCGGCACGGTGCATACGGGAAGGCTGGAAGTATTGACTCATGCGTTTGCGCAAACTGGCCGCCTTCCCCACGTAAATCACTTTTCCGAAGCGATCACGGAAGACATAAACTCCCGGCTTGGCGGGAACCTCACCTGGATGAAATTCTTTTTTTGCCGCAGCCATAAGCAATCCAGCTTGATTAACAGTTTATATTTAGTTGGGTTTCGTGCTATAGCATGACCAACGGAGATCCGTTGGGTCATTACTCCGTATGACGGAGGGCGTTAATATGCGGTCATATTTTTCTGTTGTAAAATTCAACCGCATGTCTATGTAAATTTATAAAAGAGTCACTTGCTTTTCAAGTCTTAGGCTGGTTTGTGCTAATTTAGCGTGGTCGTATTAATAACGCGCCGGGGCACTCCCCGGGCGCGGTCCAGCAGCGAAATGAGCACAAAAAAACAAGGCTCTTTACGCTAAAAATTATGGGCGTTCGAATTCGCCTTTTTCGTATAGTCCGTTCAGGGCTATAGCTGGTCCAGCATAGTAACCTATGTCTCTTCTGAGTTCACTCTTAACCAAGGTGCAAGCTTCTCTGGTCTGTTTCCAGGCAAATCTTGGGATCTGTTCTTCAACAGGCTTCATAAACATGTCGCCAGTAGCCCAGGCGAGGGTGCCGAGGATAATGCGTTCCGGATTAAATATGTTCATAAGCATACCGTATGCCTGAGCATTGCGTTCGCAGGTTTCACTCCAGAGAGCCATAGCGTATTCATTGTCCTCTGTGACAGCTTTTTCTAGCGCAATCATATCAACATCATCAATATTGCCCCCGGCATGTTGTACGATTGGGTGATCCGGTTGGTCAGCGAGTTCTTTTTGCATGCGTTGGGCAATGGCAAGGCCGCCGCAGTATGCTTCGTAGCAACCAGTAAGCCCGCAGTTGCACTTGATGCCATTCGGCTCCAGTACCATGTGCCCGATTTCACCAGCTACTAAGGAAGCGCCTTTAATGAGATGCCCGTTAGCAATAACACCGCCGCCGATTCCAGTACTCATTGTCAGGTAAATAACATCTTTAAAACCGCGACCGGCACCAAAAAACCATTCAGCTAGCATTCCGGCATTAGCATCATTGTCAAAGTGAGTTTCTACTCCGAAATGTTCTGATATATATTCTACAATTGGAACATTTATCCAGTGCTTTTGATTCGTAGGGCAAGTTATAATTCCGTTTAAAAAATCGGCAGGGGCAGGAGAGGCAATACCAATTGCGCGGATTTGATCCATATTCAGACCGGCATCTGCAACTAATCTTTTTCCTATTTCCACCATTTTAGGCAGGATCTCATCAGGATAGGAGTGCTTGTTTTCTATGCGGTCTTTTCCGAGCAACTTACCGTCAGAAGAGACGAGTCCAACACCAATTTTGGTGCCTCCGATGTCAAAGCCGAGTACAGGAAAATTATCTTTCATTTAGTATGCCCCCGTAATTAGTTTAAATTCTCGTGCAATATTTGTTGCATTATCGATCTCTTGAATATAACTTGCTAATGACATAAATAAAGTTAATTTTATTAAAAAAAACTGGAGGCGACAGATGTTTTTGGGAATAGGCTCTATGATCGCCAGTCAAGGGGCATATTACGCATTTTCAAATAGTGACAGTGTGGGTAAATTTATTGTTATTTTGCTTTTCTTCGGGTCTATTTTGACTTGGACGATCATGCTGGATAAAGGAATAGCTCTTTACCGGGCGAGAAACAGTTCAGAGGCTTTTATAAAACTGTTTCGGCACCGTAAATCTGTGGTGTCCTGTTTTCGTGAGGGTGAACGCGACCCCAGTCCAGTGGCAAAGGTTTATATGAGCGGAGTTGAAAAACTGCTCGAATTTTATGCTATTACCCCTGAACAAACGTCAATAATGAACTCAAGCGGGCAGAGTCCTTCGGGCAAACTAACTGATGCCCAGATGGAGGCACTCAGAACTATTCTGGAACGTGAAGTGGCTGACCAGATTATGAACCTTGAACAGCGAATAGGGCTGTTGGCGACAGCTGTAAGTGTGAGTCCTTTCTTTGGTCTTTTCGGAACGGTCTGGGGAGTAATGATTGCTTTTTGCGGGGTTGCCGCACAGGGCAGAGCTGAAATTTCGGCGTTGGCTCCCGGCGTCAGCGGAGCGCTGTTGACTACGGTTGTTGGTCTTGTTGTGGCAATACCATCATTGATTGGTTATAACCTGCTGACGATTACAATTCGCAAGATTACAGTATATATGGATAACTTTACTGAGGAATTTATTGCCAGAATCAAGCTTGAACAGCTCGGGCTTGATGAGGAAGTATAAGGAGTCGAAATGGGCAGAAGAAAAAGACGCTCTCAACTGGACGCAATCGATGAAATCAACATGACACCGTTGATTGACTTGACTTTTTTGCTCCTGATTATCTTTATGATTACAGCGCCGCTTATGGAATACGGCATTGATGTTTCTCCGCCGGAAATGAACGCTGATAATCTTCCTGACAAAAACACCAAGTCAGTAAATATTGATAAAACAGGTAAAATTATATTCAATGAGCAACCTGTAACCAAGGAGGATCTGCTAAAGATTCTGCAGGCCCTCAAGGAAAGTTCACCCAAAACCATGCTCTTGCTAAGGGCTGACGGTGAACGCCCTTATAAGGATATTATTGAGCTCATGCGAGCCATTAAAAATTCTGGTTTTTCGAATGTTTCTCTGGTGACTTCCGCGGAAGATACATCCAGCTAGTAAAATTATGAAGTTAACTAATATTACACCATTTCAGGTGTTATACATGCATAGACTGCAATGGCGGTAACACGCCTTTTTATGGGTATTAGATCGAAAAAAATACGATGAAAGAAGATGTTTACAGCAAAATGAAACAGCCGAGGGAGCTGGTCAGCCGCACTACGCGCCGGTATATATTCCGGGGTGTGGTGATAGCGCACGTGGCTGTAATTATCCTGCCTTTCCTGTTTCTGGCAGTTTATGAGTGGCTGTTTAAGCCTAAAAAGCCGAAAATCATGCAGGTTACCCTGTATTCTCCACCTCCGGCAGCTCCGGCGCCACCGGCTCCGCAGTATCAGCCCCCTGCCCCGAAAAAGGCTGCTAAAAAGATTCCGGTAAAGAAAAAACCGAAACCAAAGCCAAAAACTAAGCCCAAACCAAAAGTCACTAAAAGAAAGCCTAAAGTTACAAAGCCCAAGGTGACTAAGAAACGCTGGAAGAAAGCCAGAAAAATAAAAATATCCAGAGAGGTTGTTAAAGTTAATCGGAAAACTGTGAAGGTAAAACCGCAAAAGCGGTTTATTCCGTTAACCCCCGAGCAACTGAAAAATCGTATATACACTAATATGCCGCGCATTCGCACAACCAGTACCAGCAGCACGGCAGTGGTGCAGGCTTATGAAAATAAAGTCGGCAGCTATTTGTATAATGTCTGGGAGACGCCTGATAAAAGTCAGCTTGGCAATCGTCAACCGGAAGTCGAAATTGAACTATATGTTACATCTACCGGAAAGGTTTCAAGGGCTCGAATTATTCGTTACAGCGGTGTTAACCCTATGGATCTGTCTGTGAAAAAACTTTTGGCAAACCTGGACTATGTGCCAGCTCCGCCAAGAGGTGCAACCACATTGAAACTTATTCTGGAGATAGCCGATAGTTAATCCGTCATTTATCCGTCATTTGTTGTAAGTGGTTTTGTTTGAGCTTGAGAAATGTGTTGGTTTGCTCATCCGTTGATTGCGTATGTTAGTGTTGATCTTTAAAAGTGGAGTAAGTTATGTTAAAAATATTAAAGGTAGGGATTACCGGGCAGCATGGCTTTATCGGAACCCATTTATATAATTATCTGGAGTCCGATGGCAATTTTGAACTTGTACCATTTGAAAAAGAGTTTTTTGATGATGAAGAAGCGCTGAATGAGTTTGTTTTACGTTGTGATGCAATTGTTCATCTGGCTGCGATCAGTCGACATGACGATGCCGAATACCTGTACAATACCAATATGGAACTAGTTGAGAACCTTATTGCGGCAATGGAGACTACTGACTCCGCTCCGCATGTAATCTTTGCGTCAACAACCCATGAGCCGCGCGGCAATCGTTACCACATGTCAAAACATGATGGACGCCTGATGCTCGATGACTGGGCTTCAGGTTGTGAGGCCAGATTTACCGGGATATTTTTTCCAAACACTTTTGGACCAGGCTGCAAACCTTTCTTCAATTCTTTTGTTTCGACGTTTTGCTATCAGATAGCAAACGGGGAAATTCCCAAAATAATTGAGGATGCGACGGTTGAGCTGATATACATTAAAGATTTGTGTGAAGAGATCAGCCAAATTATTACCGGTGAGATCAGGGCAAATCCTTACACTCCGCCATATACTGCGGCTCCTAAGGTCTCAGAGGTACTTCAGTTGCTTTTGAACTTTAAAACCGCAGTAGACGCGAAGAAGAAAATAAAAACGGAAGATTACTTTGAAAAATGTCTTTTAGAGACTTTCTTAAATTACTTACCAGCAGAATAAGGAATTTTAGAGGAAACATAAGAAATGGTATTTATTTACCAGCTGCAAGTGGATAATTAAGAGAAGTGCAAAGTTAGTTAGATTTTAGAAGAGGAGCAAATATATGAATAAAACAGTTAGAGCATTAGTTTATACAACAGTATATTTTCTATCGATCTCATTTTTTGTTATGGGGGTAATGCTTTTATTTGGAAACCTTTCGGCAGGTTCTTTATGTAGCTTGTCGGATGCCGAATGTGCCGGTTATATGTATTACTCAATAGCAATTCCTTTCTCAGGGACCAGGCTGCCAATGCATGTTTTTTCGGGCGTCGCTTTGATTTTAAGTGCTTTTGTTTTTCTAACATTTTCACTTTTAACCATGAAGGTTATCACGAGGAAGGTTATGACTAAGAAGGTTGTCGCTGAGTGATTGTAATTGCTTAAAATTGAATAATTTGTAGTTTTTTTGGTGGCTTAAAAGGCCACCAATTTTTTTTGCTGCTATCAGGATGTGTTTTCAGGCATTTATTTTTTTCTGACGGCTTTTATTATCAAGGTTGAAGGGAATTTTCTGAACTGGTCACGGTATTCTTCCCATACCTGGCTTGTGTAGGGCGGGTTCGTGGATGGTTGAGGCTCAGCTATCTTTTCTATGGTGAAGTTGGCAGCAGCCAGAATTGAGCTTAATTCAGAAATATTATAGAAGAACGACTGCTCAATTATTTTGCCGTTTTTGCTATGCCTTTCTTCGGGCGGAATATTATAGTAATTTGTGACAAAAAGGCCTTCATCATCATCTAGTTCTAGAAATTCAGCGGCAAATAACGGGTGAGGCAGAGAAAACAAGAGGGTGCCTTCTGGGGAAAGCATTTTCTCACAAGTCGATATAGCGGCTTCTATGTTGGATGTGAAATTAAGGCCGTATGCTGAATGGGTCAGTTCAAATTGACCTAAAGCTGGCGTGATATCTTCCAGCTTAAGTTGTTTTAGCTGCATATCAACGTTATGAGCTTCAGCATTGACTGCCGCCGCTTGCAGTTGTGTCTGTGATATATCAACAGCGGTACAGATGGCACCTTGTTTAGCAAGATAAACGCTGTTTTGTGCACCTCCACAGGCAAGTTCAAGGCAACGCATGCCGGAATGGACAGGAGGCAGTAACTGCAGTTCAGAATCGCCGGGAATCAACGGCCCGTAATGAAAATCATTACATGAAATATTGGTTACCTGCTGGTATTCTGCTGCAAATCTATCCCAGTAGTGGTGAGACTCACTCATTTTTGATTATCCCTGAATTGAACAATGCCTTTGGCTAACTGCAGCGCGCGCTGCAACTGGATGTCCGCTATTTCTTGATTATTAGTTGGCTTGAGCAGTCCCGGCTCTCGAGAGAGCTGTCTGGCGAGAGTCAGACGTTCTTTCAGAGACAGCTTGACGTTTATATCAGGTTTGATTCCGGCGCCGTGAATAACTTTTCGATCAGGAGTATAGTATTTGGCAATGGTAAACCTTATAGCACCGTTGTTTGCCAGCTTATGCAGACGCTGAACAGAGCCTTTTCCGAAAGATTTACTACCGACTAGTACGGCACGGTTATGGTCACGCAGGCACCCCGCAACAATTTCAGAAGCACTGGCACTATAGCTGTTTATGAGAATTACCAAAGGTATTTCCAGATACTTTTTAGATTTTAGAGCGTAAAATTTCTGGCAGCTGTTTTTTTCACGGCCTTCTGTAAAAATCACAAGCTCTCCAGTGTTAATGAAGTAGCTGCAGATGCTTAAAGCGGCCTGAAGCAGACCGCCTGGGTTATTTCTGAGGTCGAGGATTATCGCCTTTGCTCCGTCTTTTTTCAGTTTTGCCAATGCTTTGCCGATAGATGGCCCTGCTTCAGCAGAGAATACGTTCAGGCGGATATAACCGACTTTGTCGGGCAGCATTTTTACTCCGTTGTAAGGAACCGGGCTGCGTTTTATTATTGTGCGCGTGACATTGAAGTAGAGAGGTTCATTTTTGCTCCTGCGTATGACTTTCAGGGTTACTTCTGAGCCTTTAGGCCCTTTAATCATGGAGATACACTGCTCCAGAGTCAGGCCGTTAACCTTATGACCGTTAATCTCAATTATCAGGTCACCGGGTTTAATTCCAGCTCTGGCTGCCGGTGAGCCGACGAATGGAGTTATTACTTTGAGGCCGGACTTTTTGGTTTTGTAGATTAAAATTCCTACGCCGACCATTTTGCCGTTAAAGCGTTCGGAAGTCTTTTTATATACCTTGGCCGGTTCGTAGCTGCTGTAAGGGTCCAGCTCATGAAGCATGCCCTTCAGGGCTCCGCTCAGCAATTGCCTGGAGGATACTTTACTGGGGTCTACATAGTAGCGCTGCAGAACTTTCATTACAGTGACCATGATCAGCATTGATTCATAAGCGGTATCATCGCTTTGGGTGGTCTTTGCTTTTTGAGTGGCAGGCTTCTTATTTTTGGCGGTGTCGTCACCTGCGGTTACCGGTACAAAAGCGCAGCAGGTTATAAGTCCGGCAAGCATTGCGCAAACAGTTTTTTTCCAACTAATAACGGTTTCAATATTTCTCATACCACTCCTTTTGGCAATAAAATTCAATCAAGTAATATATCATGCAGTTGCCCTGTCGTCACCAGTTTTTTTAAAAAATTAAGATGCGGATAAAATTCTCCGACTTCATAAAGGTTGTGTGAATCGCTCCCCAGGCTGATCCTAACACCTTTTAAAATACAGGTTCGGAAGAACTCCAGCGGTGGATTATTAGTGTGAAAATTGAGTTCCGCCGCGACATTTCCTGCTTTTAACATTTCAGCTACCGAATTATAAAGATGTGAGGGCAGGGGCAGGCCGCGACGGCGGAATATTCGAAAAGGGTGTGCAAGTGCATCAACGCCAGAATCAATAACAGCTTGAGTCTGATAGAGGAATTCGGTTTCGATTTCCTGCATTGATCTGCCTGATTTGATTGAATGCAGGTAGTGAACGGCACCGTTGCAAAAACTTATTTTTTGTTGAACTTCAGGCGCAATTACAGGTTTTCCGTTAATGTCATAATCAATTTCTATACCACACACAGCCTTTGGAGCAGGGTACAACTGGAGCATTTTAAAATACTCATCTGTACGATCCGCAATATCACAATTATTAATGCCTTTATAAAAATATTGAGTTGCCCGGTAATTCTTCTGCTCCTGATAAAGGTGTGCGGTGTGCTCTGTAATATAAATCTTTTTCAGGTTGAAGGCTTTGGCCAGTCGCAAGGTTTTGTCTATGTCCATATTTTCATTGCAGTAAGCCAGTTTGGTGTGAATGTGGTGATCACTCAGGTTCAAGTTTTCAGGCAGAGCCAGAGTTTCATCTACACGAACGCAATTGCCAAGATTATCAATTTCCAGAATACTGTATTTAAAAGGGTATTCATGAAGCGTCGGGCATGCCATATAGGTAATGCCGTCTGGAGCCTGATGGGAGAATCCCGGATGATAATGCCCCGCAAGTGATACTTTATAGCCGTTTTCCTGCATGGCAGCACAAATTTCAGCAGCATTGGTGTAGCCGTAAGGGCAGCATTCTGCTTCCGGTGGAAATAGCGGAACGTGCTGCAATGCGACTAGAGTACCATTATAATCTGCGGCAACTTGTTTCATTTTAAGCAAGTCTGACTGACTGCGCCGAGCTTTGTATTCAGGCATTTGTTCATCCATAAATGGCACAAAGCGGAAGTTGTTGATGTCTTTAACTTCAGGTATACCGAAAATTTTAAGGAAGCGCTGCAGGTCGCCGTCGTGGTTTCCTGGTATGACGGTGAAAGGTGCTTTGAGCAGGTCAAGGGTGTTTTTGAGTCTGGTCAGCAGCTTGACGGCATCATCTGATTCCGGTAAATCGATCAGGTCACCGCCGACGAAGACAAAGTCCGGCTTGATAAACCTGTTGAGGCGATGTACCGCTCGTAATAAAAGGATATCTGCTAAATCGTCTATATTATTTGGTTCAATGCTGTTTACAGCGCTACGGAAATGAATATCCGTCAGCACAGCAACCTTGATTTTCATATTATACCCTTAAATGAATGTTAACCATGTAGTGTTGATTTTATAAGTTACTGTATTATATTATATTTGAACTTGATACAGTATTTTTGTTTGTCGCTGTATGTTGTTGAAAATAGCTGTTTGTTGCTGTATGTGGTAAGCCAAAGGTAAGTTGATATATTATGGAAAAAATAAAATTTACAAAACGTAGTCTTGAAAACCTGCCTATTCCTGAAAAGAAAATAACTTATCAGGATACTGACACAAGATATTGTCATTTTATCATTACTCCTAAAAATACTCGGTCTTATTATTATATTAGAAAAATAGATGGGCGTCCTAAATATATTAAAATAGCCAATTATGGTGATGTGTCAATAAAAACAGTGCAAGAAAGATGCATTGAAATAAGCACCGATCTAATGCGTGGCATAGATCCCAAGCAAAAAGCGAAAGAGAATATAGCTTTATCGGAAGCTCTTGAATACTGGCTTAAACATAGAGAAAAGAACAAAGGGGGGCACAAGGACATCAAAGAATGTAGGCGCCGTTTTGAATTATACGTCCCTTTAAAATTAAAAAATAAAAAAGTTGTTGATATTCTAAGAACCGAACTGCGTCAACTTCACTCCAAAGTTTGTGACAATGTTGGGGTACATACTGCTAATAGACTACTACAAAGTATTAAAACTTCTATAAATCTTCTAATCAAGCATGATTATGGTATTCCACAAAACCCGGCTGCAATGATTGATCTGTTTAAAGAGCGTAGCCGGGCGCGTTATATAAAAGAAGATGAGGTTGAAAGGTTTTTTAGAGAGCTCATGAAATCAAACAGTCAAAACTTTACAGACTTTGTCTTAATTGCACTTTTTACTTCCAAGCGCAGAAGCAATGTTCTTGCAGCTGAATGGTCAGAAATAGACTTCAATAAACGCCTGTGG
>JAAEMX010000047.1 GCA_024225035.1 Lentisphaerota bacterium | reverse complement strand
CTTTTAATTTCCCTTTTTCATCATACTCTGCCGGATCTCCATAGGGCTTGCCGTCTTTATAAAGCTGTTTTTTCTGTATCTTGCCGTTTTCATGATATGCAATCACAGTGCCTGCCGCCAGACCCGCTTCATAAACGGATGTCTCTCTTATTTGCCCGGATTTGTAATATTCGGTTTTCTCACCGTCCAGTTGGTCATCCTTATAATTTGACTTTGACAGGATCCCGCCTTCTTCATTATAATGTATGGTTTCACCGTTCAATTTGCCGTTTTTATAATTCTCAGTTCCGGCAACATCCCCCGCAGCGTTATAATAAACTGCACTCCCTTCACGAAGATTGTTTATATACATGAATACTGAATATACCACGCCGTTGTTGTAGATGGTCATGGGGCCGTCCAGTTTGCCGTTTATGAAGTTTGCTTTCATGGCAATGCGGCCGTCATCGTCATAAAATACGGATTCTCCGTTTAATTTATGATCTGCAAAAACAGAATCCTGAATCAGAAGGGTGTTTTCATT
>JAAEMX010000046.1 GCA_024225035.1 Lentisphaerota bacterium | reverse complement strand
TTCGCAAGGCATTGTCATGCCAGCCCTATACCAGCAGACCTTTCCTGCCAGTGCCGCAACTCCAACTATAACCCAAATGACTTTTGCCGATGGCGCTAAACTGGAATATGACTCAGCCAGTCATCATTTACAGGCCATTTTGCCGGGTGGTGGAAAAACCACCTTAATTTCAGATGGAGGCATTACTATAACTGGCGATATCACAGTGACCGGGCAGATAGTCAGCACGGGTGACCAGATTGCGGGTGGTATATCTCAAATCAATCACGTTCACGGCGGGGTGAAAGCGGGTGGCAGTACTACGGCAGCTCCTAATGCTGGCATTTAATTTGAAGGTTACTTTTTCTCTTTATTTGATAGTAATGATTTTTTCTTTTTTTCTTCTTTTTGAAATTCTTTCGGTAGTTCTTTTATGTTTTTTTTGAGAGTCCCTTTTTGAGCATTTTCACTTAACTTTCCGATTCCTGAAGATAATTCTGGAAGCCGAGTTTGATAATAGACTTGTATTATTGTTGGTCGTTTGGGCTTATCTAACTTCATTTGATTCTTTTTTTTTTGTCTTTTTTTCATATCTCACCCACTAATTCACAATTATTTAGTTAAAAAAGGAGCGTTAGCCAAGTAACAGCAAACTGAAAAAAACGTTGAAGTTATTAATATAAATAAATACACTGTTACTTTGTGGGTTAGTGAGCCAAGTTTTATATTTTTATGATACCAATCATTTGCACATTCTACATATTGGTCAATTAAATTGCAATCAAAATCATTTTTTGTTCTGTTTAAATTTTCTTTTGAAAAACCTTTTTTGTGATATTCCATAAGCCGGTAAGCATATTGCTTAAACTTTTTAGGAGAGGAAATAATCTTATATTTCCCTATAAATATAATCATAAATAAGTATATAGCCATTCTGATTAGCACAAGAAAACTAATAATGGAGAAAAGATAGAAGACGCTGAGCAAGTAATAGTTACCTTTTAAAGGTGGTGGGTTATAAATTTTCAAATAACAAGCAAAAATTATTGACAAAGTAGTTAATATGATTCCCAACCTTGTAAAAAGTTTATTTTTGAGATCTTGTTCTCTGTAATAATATTTCTCAAAAAATTCTAAAAAATACAGCTCTATTGGCATCTTTTTAGTTTTAAATTGCCTTTTCATTAAGCTTAATTTCCTCAATTTATATAACTGAGTTGATTTAGAACTTTTAATGAATGTCTTGCCTTGTTCTTTATATATAACATTATACATCAAAAATTATATATTATCTATATTTTTACAAAATAGTCAAGGTTAACGCCCTTTCTATATATAAAAGGAAGGCGTTATGACTGGAATTGACCATACTACAGGCTGCTACTTAAGTGGCTTAGATCATCTCAAGCAATCCATCAACGACATTCTGACTACGCCGATTGGCACACGAGCAATGCGGCGAGAATACGGCAGTCGCTTACCACGATTGGTGGATGCCCCTTTAAACTCCTCAACGCTGGTCGATCTGTATTCAGCTACCGCGGAGGCGTTACAACGCTGGGAACCCCGTTTTAAACTGACCGAAGTAACTACCAATACAGCCAGCGCTTCCGGCCAAGTGGAGCTTATCCTTACTGGGGAATACCTACCAAACGGCAAAACTATCACCTTGGAGGGCATAATCTTATGAGTACTTTTAATGCTATTGATTTAAGTTTACTACCAGCACCGGATGTAATTGAGCCGCTGGATTATGAAACTATTTTCTCAGCGATGCTGGCGACCTTACAGAGTAAAGCTCCGGAGTTTTCAGCATTAGTCGAATCCGACCCGGCGTATAAGATTCTGGAAGTGGCGGCGTATCGTGAACTCATGCTGCGACAGCGAGTAAATGACGCCAGTCGGGCAGTCATGTTGGCCTATGCAAATGGCAACGATCTCGAAAACTTAGCGGCTAATTTTAACGTCCAACGGCAAATAGTAGTCCCGGCTAATCCGGATGCAGAACCGCCAACGCCAGTAATCTACGAAACCGATACTGCCTTAAGAAAGCGAACTTTGTTAGCGCTGGAAGCGATTACTACTGCTGGCAGTGAAGGTAGTTATATTTTTCATGCTTTGTCGGCTTCGGGTGATGTGAAAGCGGTAACAGCAGCAAGTCCCAGCCCGGGGCAAGTCTCAGTCACTATTCTATCCCACAGTAACGGCGGTGCGGCTTCAGGTGATTTACTTACAACTGTTGCCACAGCGCTTAATGCCGAAGAAGTCAGACCTTTAACTGATCAAGTCACGGTGCAGGCTGCTACAATTATCCGCTATTCAGTAACCGCTGAATTAACTCTGAAAAGCGGTGCGTCCAGTGCGTTAGTGATGACTGCAGCGGAAGCTGCTTTGAAAGAATATGCGGCAACTAATTTCAAACTGCAAGCCACGGTGGCTTTAAGTGGTATCTATGCCGCCTTACACCAGACTGCCGGGGTTGAAAAGGTCAATTTGAGCTCACCAAGTGCTGATATCATTTGTGGGGTTAACGCCGCTCCATTAATAGAGAACATAACTTTAACTGTGGAAGGATAAATGAGTTTACTACCCAATAACGCTACTAAATCCGAACTTGGCTTGGAAGCCGCGACAACAAGATTGGAAAGCGTGCCAGTGCCAATTGGTGACTTGTGGAATCCAGCCAAGTGTCCGACAGCATTACTGCCATATTTGGCTTGGGCCTTGAGCGTGGATGTCTGGCGTGATAACTGGACAGAAGCTGAGCAGCGAGTGATTATCGCCCAGCAGTATGAAATTCACGCCCATAAAGGCACGATTGGAGCACTACGTCAAGCTCTTGACAGTCTGGGTTATCACTTAAAAGTGGTTGAATGGTTTGAGCAGAACCCAGTTGGCGAACCATGCACCTTTATGGTGGAGGCTGAGATCAGTACTTCCGGTTTGGATGCCACAAAGCAAACTCTTGTCGAGCAAACAATAGCGGC
>JAAEMX010000045.1 GCA_024225035.1 Lentisphaerota bacterium | reverse complement strand
TTAGTCATGATTTCACCTTCTTCTCCTTTTTTGCTACCTGTCTATCGGACGATTTGTCCAATTTTCTTGCATATACTTGCGAATCATATCATCGCCTGACATCGGGTGATTCGGGTGGTTAGTAGGGTATTCCAAAGGGAAACCGTATTGTGCATTGTGCTGCCGCCAGTCAAACGGAGCTTGTTTATCAAAGCGCTCTCCCATTCTACAGCGACAAGCTGCAAGCTGTGGTCCTGCGTACAGTGGCGCTTTAAACGGCTTGGTGACATCAATAGCCCGTTTATGCTCATCCATCAGGACAAAGACATAACCATTACCACCGCAGTGAGAACAATACCCATAGGTGCCATTTTGGCGCCGCTCATCTTCGCGTTTTTTATGCCATGAGCTGAAATAATCTATCTGTAGCTCTTTCAAACCGGGCGCAACGATATAAGCCTTACCAGAAATTCGACGCTGCTGCTCTTTGTCATCAGCAATATTTTCCAGAACTTTTTCAAGTACTGCCCAATCTGCCTTCTCTACGAAATTCAGCCAGAACTGACCGCCGTCATCATCTTTGATGCGCTTGCGAAATAACGCGGCAAACTTGTCATTGAAAACTTTGAAATTAGCCATTATCAGTCACTCCCATCGGTTGAACGGAACGTTGCGGTCTCATCGACTGTTGAATGCAACTCTGAGTCGCGTTCCCAGCTAGCGGGATCTTCATCATAACACCCTCCTTCAAACCAGTTACGGCTATTGGCGATATATCGTTTGTCGGCTTCTGGCCATTGGGAAGTTATCTCAGCATAGAGCTGGGTCGCTTCCAGAATGCGTTTAGCTTCAGCTTCTGGATTAATCCCGTCTTCCAGAGTTTCGTTCAGAGCTTTAAGAACCGCACGTTTGGTAAAATTTGGGGCAATTGGCTTAGGATGGGTTTTATAAATTTCATCAATCAAACTTGGTGAAACCAGCACCCCATCCCTCGCGCCCGCCTGAGGATTATTATTAATATTATTTATTTTATTAATATTATTAATATTATTTAATATGCTGTATCGCCCGTTGTATCGCCCGATGTTTGACCGATGTTTGTCCGTTGTATCGCTCGCTGTATCGACTGCCTTGTAACCTATTGTTTTAAAGCTATTTGTGGTTTCTTTTAGCTGTGCTGTTTTTTGAGTACTTTCATTATTTAAGTTTGTTTTTTGTGAAAATGAGCTGTTGGTCAGCTGTATCGCCCGTTGTATCGTTTGGTTTTCATCAGATTTGTAATCATTTTTATTGCAATCACTTACAATCTCATCTTGATGTGCGATTCGCTGTTTCTGGCAGAAAGCTTCATTTTGCTCGTTTTGATCGTTTTGTTTTTCCGTTGTATCGTCAGCTGTATCGCTTGATGTTTTTACTATCTGATAAGCATCGTATTTACAAATAGTTATAATGCTTGTTAGGCTGTTTGTTTGTTGTATTATCATCCCTTTTTCAACAAGTACTTTCAGAAACCTACGTGTTTTGTTACGTGACCATCCCCAATTTTTAGCTAAACCTGATTCAGCCCGTGCCTGTTGCCCTCTTTTTAGCTTAATAAGGGATTGACGAATGAAAACTTCAGTATCCGTATAAGCTGCGCACATCAGCAAATCAATCCATGCCTGTCC
>JAAEMX010000044.1 GCA_024225035.1 Lentisphaerota bacterium | reverse complement strand
GGCAGTGAAGGCAGTTACATCTTTCACGCTTTGTCGGCTTCGGGTGATGTTAAAGCGGTAACAGCAGCAAGTCCCAGCCCGGGGCAAGTCTCAGTCACTATTCTATCCCACAGCAACGGCGGCGCGGCTTCAGGTGATTTACTTACAACTGTTGCTACAGCGCTTAATGCTGAAGAAGTCAGGCCTTTAACTGATCAAGTTACAGTACAGGCTGCTACTATCCAAAGATATTCGGTTGAGGCGACTCTAACTTTAAAAAGCGGTGCGTCCAGTGCGTTAGTAATGACTGCAGCCGAACGAGCTCTCCAAGCATATGCAGCGACTAACTTTAAGCTGCAAGCCACCGTGGCCTTAAGTGGTATTTATGCCGCCTTACACCAGACTGCCGGGGTAGAAAAGGTCAATTTGAGCTCACCAAGTGCTGATATTATTTGTGGGGTTAACGCCGCTCCATTAATAGAGAACATAACTTTAACAGTGGAAACATAAATGAGTTTATTACCCAATAACACCACTAAATCAGAGCGCGGCTTAGAGGCTGCTACCGCAAGACTGGAACAAGTCCCGGTGCCAACTGGTGATCTGTGGAATCCAGAGATTTGCCCGGCGGCGTTATTACCTTATCTGGCTTGGGCCTTAAGTGTAGACGTCTGGCGAGATAGTTGGAGCGAAGCTGAGCAGCGAGCCATTATCGCCAAACAGTATGAAATTCATGCCCATAAAGGCACGATTGGAGCACTACGTCAAGCTCTCGACGGTCTGGGATATCACTTAAAGGTAGTCGAATGGTTTGAGCAGAACCCAATTGGCGAACCATGCACCTTCTCGGTCGATGCTGAAATCAGTAGCTCTGGCTTGGACGCCACAAAGCAAACTCTTGTCGAGCAAACGATAGCGGCGACTAAGAATGTCCGTAGTCATTTAAGCAGCTTGAAACTGGTCGGACGCAGTGACGGTGTGGGCTATCTTGGAATAAGTAGTACTGCTGGCGATGTTATTACTATTTTCCCGCCAGTAACTAAGACCATTGAACAGCAGAGTTCGTGGTATGCGGCAATTCGCCACAGCTACCAACGTGACATTGTAACCATACTTCAAAGGAGTGCTTAAATATGGATTTCTATTCAGTATTAACTAACATCGGACAAGCGGCTTTAGCCAATGCCGGAGCCCTTGGGCAAACCATAAATTTGTCGCACATGGCGGTCGGAGACGGTAATGGCAGCGCTGTCACGCCGAGTGAAACCGCTACGGCGCTGGTCAATGAAGTTTATCATGGCAGTCTGAACAGCTTGACCACTGACCCGGATAATCCAAACTGGCTGATCGCTGAGCTGGTCATTCCAACTAACGTTGGGGGCTGGACAGTACATGAAGTCGGACTCTTTGACAGTAATGGCAATTTATTTGCTTACGGTAATTTTCCTGAAACTTATAAGCCGCAGCTTAGCGAAGGAGCAAGTCGGGACTTGGTTATTCGTATGGTTTTACAGATTTCCGGTACGGCTAATGTCGAACTTAAAATTGACCCGGCGGTGGTATTGGCTACCCGGGATTATGCCGACATTGTGGCTCAAGTAAAAATTGCTGAACATGAAGCTGCAATAAATCCGCATCCACAGTATGGCTATAATCCCAATCGCTTAATTAATGGCGGCTTTCAAGTTTGGCAGCGCTTCATACAATGAACGCCGTGAGGCCAGATTATTCGCTAAATACGGCAAAGAACTGTCCGCAGCATTCAAGAAATCCCGTGAAATGTATGACTTGCTTTATAACAGTGGAACCAAACTCAAAGACATCGTTGTGGAACTGCCGGGACGAAAAGTTGCTAAAGTTGCATCTATTCAGGATGGTGTAATATCAGCAAAGAAAGCTTTCAGCAGCAGCATAATAAAGTTGAAGATTGATGATATGAAGTTCCTGCCGTTTGCCAGGTTTGTCAAGCGTACTCAGAAACGTTTAAAAATCAGCCATGTTTATTTCTACTACTGTCTGCATACAGGGAATTTCTCCAAATATACTGCGAAAAATGCTCCGGATGGGTTCTGGGAAAAAGAGATCGCTAATTTTGAGTACAACTATTTCAAGCACAAGCTTCGCAATTTGAGCTACTCAGAACGCAAGCAACTCCGCAAGGAATATGGCGATCTTGATTCCTTTAAAAAAGCTGACAGATAAAGACTTCCGTGTGCTAAACTTCTGATGGATAGAGTTAGATTTATTAATACCTTATAACTTCATCTAGGGGCATGTCTCTCTCAATCACAATAGAATAAATTGATTAATTACCTCTTTGAGGCTATATTTGTGCCGTTGATAAAGTACTGAAGCATACAGCATTCACTGATAAAATATTAAAAAGCTAAGCATGAGAGTTCAAATTAGGGGACGAAAGTGAAAATAATACATTTTTCCGATCCACACGCAGGAGGATCAGCTGAGGATTGGATGGCATATGTTGATAAACGTTGGGTAGGTGTCTTCAACTACCGTTTTCGCCGCCGTTTCCGGCATGATTTGACCAAACTGGAGCTGGCGGTTAATTACATTCTGGACACTAAACCGGACATAGCGATATGTACCGGAGATTTGACCTCAACAGGTCAGCCCGGAGAATTTGAAAAAGTCAGGCCGATTCTGCAGCCGTTGCGTGATTCAAAAGTACCGGTCCTTTACGTCCCTGGTAATCATGACTATTATGTACGGCGTCCAAAGTGTGTCAATGCCATGAAAGGAATGATAAAGTGGTTGACTAATGATAATTATGGATTTGACGATATGCCGTTGAAACGCACTTATGGTGATGTTGATTTTTATTTGATTAACTGCAGCTGGCCTTCAAACCTTTTATGTTCATGGGGTTTTTTGAAGCCGGATTCAGTCAAGTTCCTGCAGGAAAATTGTCCTGCTGAAAAGAAAAGGCCGCGGATTCTGGTAAATCATTATCCGATTATTGAAGATCATCCGATTACGAGGATGAGGCACCGTTTGTTCGGACAGGGGGAAGTTGTTAAAATGCTGGAAGACGGCAGACTGGATATTTCTCTGGTCGGACATGTGCATAATCCCTACAGTAAGCTGGATTCCAGAGGCCGTGGAGAGAACTGCGCGGGTTCAGTAACTCGAAATGGAACCATTTCAGAGATTGAATATTCCGCAAATGAGGATATTTTTAACTTCAGTAAGATTGATTTGAATTGAGGCAGCCAAGCTGAAATCGCCTGGCTGAATGAAATTGCAATAAACATACTATTACTTAATTATGACCTTATCATTAATTAAAAAGAGTCAGCTTTACTTTATCTTCTCCTTTGTTGGAGTGATTATTATTGGTACTGTTCTTCTCAAAATGCCGTTTGTAACTCACACAAGTGGGCCGCTTTCGTGGATAGATGCCTTGTTTACATCGACAAGTGCTGTTTGTGTTACCGGGCTTACGACGGTAAATACTTCTGGTTTTAATATGACTGGGCAAATGATTATTATCACCCTGATTCAGATTGGTGGTCTTGGTATAATGACCTTGACTGCCTCGATAGTAATTTTGCTTGGGCGGGGAATGAGCTTTACGAATACGCTGTTGTTCTCTAATCTAAGTGATAGTTTTCCGCTTAAAAGCATGGAAAGTCTTCTAGTTACCGTACTTACGTACACTTTTGTGATAGAGTCCGCAGGTTTTTTACTGCTGACTTACGGGTTCCTTGAAGTAAATGGTTATTCCCTGATGGAAGCTTCCTATCTCGCTATGTTCCATTCAGTTTCCGCATTTTGTAATGCAGGGTTCAGTACCTATGATACCAGTTTGGTTACTCTGTCACCGTTTATTCAGGTAGTTATAGCCTTGCTGATTATTCTCGGTGGACTTGGTGTATATGTTATTTTTGAACTGACGCATTATTCAAAAGTTCATTTTCTGCGCATTCACACTCGATTGGTGTTGATCACTACCGGTTTCTTGATAGTTGGCGGAGCTATTCTTATCAAAGCACTTGAGTACTTTGAAGGCGGCAGGATTGACTGGCTTGGAGCATTTTTTCAGTCGGTTACAGCTCGTACCGCAGGGTTTAACTCTGTTGACCTTTCTTTGCTGCATCCGGCCTCAATCATGATTATAATTGCTTTGATGCTGATAGGAGCATCGCCCGGTGGTACTGGCGGGGGTATGAAAACTACAACTTTTGCGTTGGTATTCATGTCCATCATGAACACTTTCAAGGGAAGCTCCCGGGTGTTGCTGTTCAAGCGTGAAATACCGCAGAGCAACATTTTAAAAGCTTACACGATTATGTTTACATTTATCCTGCTTTCAGTTGCATCGGCTATAGTTGTTTCGGCTACGACTGGGGCATCGCTTCAGGACTCTTTTTTCGAAGTAGCATCGGCTTTGGGAACGGTTGGACTTTCGCTTGGGGTTACAGCCAAAGGCGGAGTTGTATGTAAGATTGTTTTGATCTTATGTATGTTTGTCGGCAGAATTGGTCCCTTTACCATGTTCCTGTTCCTGCTGGGTAAGGAAAAGACCAGTCGGCTTGAATACCCTGAAGAAAGAGTTATTATGGGTTAAGAATTTTAATTGCATTTGTCTAAATGATGATTGACAAAGTGCTTAAATAATTTGGAGATAAATCATGAAAGGTACATTTGCGATACTTGGGCTTGGGACCTTCGGTTCTAAGCTTGCTGTAGAACTGAGCAATGTCGGTCATTCGGTGGTCGCTATTGATCGCAATAAAAACCGGGTAGAGGAAGTAAAAGACAAAGTTTCAGGAGCTATAATTGCCGACGTGAGCAACCCGGATACTATTCGTGAACTCGAAGTGCGCAAATTTGACGCGGTTATTATTGGTATGAGTTCGCACTTTGAAGACTTGATTCTGGCTCTGACTCTGGTAAAGCAGGAAGGTGCTAAGAAGGTCATTGCAAAATCCAATACATCTATTCAGAAACGCATTCTGCTGCGCCTTGGCGCTGATGAAGTTATTCAACCTGACCAGGACATTGCCGAACGTTTGTCCAAACGTCTGTCCATGTCCAATATCTCAGATATGTTTGAGTTTAAAGGCTCTTCAATAGCCGAGGTGACCGTGCCGGAAAGTCTGGCGGGTAAATCTATACGTGAACTGGATTTGCGTCGCAGGTACTCAATAATCGTTCTGCTGATCAAGAAGCCGGGACGTGACATTGAAACAGTCTGGAATCCGAATATGACTCTTGAAAGAGGTGATGAACTGACTGTTATTGGTGATGAAAAGAAAATCCTGAACCTTTTCAAAAACTGATAAGAGCTCAATCTCCTACAAGAAGTTCCCGCAAAGTCAGTAAGGCGATAGCGCAGGCACGTTTCCTTATTGCCGCACGATCGCCTTTAAAATTGCACTTCCTGACCAATACTTTATCATTCATCTTTGCAGCAATGTACACTAATCCAACCGGCTTTTCAGGAGTGCCGCCGCTGGGGCCAGCGATGCCGGTAACCGCAATTGCCGCATTGGTTTTCAAGGCTTTAGTGGCGCCACGAACCATTGCTTCAGCGCATTCATGACTAACTGCTCCCTTGTTATCAAGTATTTCCTGCGGGACTCCCAGCAAATGATGTTTGATTTCATTTGCATAGGAAATAATACCGCCCAGAAAAATATCTGAAGAGCCCGGCAGATCGGTTATTGAGGCGCCGATCATGCCGCCAGTACAGGACTCTGCCGTAGCAAAAGTCATGTTGCGTTCTTTGAGCAGACAGGAAATATCCTGAGGCAGTGAAAGCAGGTCATTGATCAAAACTTTTTTGGCGAACAGTTTTTTTACTTCTGTATGCTTTTCACAAACAAGTTTTTTATCACTTCCGCTGATAAAGACCCTAACGCCTTCTACTGAGGCACAGTAAGCAGTTTCCAACGGAAGGTTTTCGACAAGCGGTTCAACTTTTTTTTGTACCAGCAGTTCGGCTGCATCAGCTATCATAAAGCTCTTAGTAAAAGTTTTAGAAGAGCAGAGCTTATTTATGCGTGGAATGACATCGTTTTCAAGCATGGGGATGAGCTCAGCAGGTGGCCCGGGCAGAGCAACTGCAATAATGCTGCGCCCTTTATATTGTCCACTTATCCATAAACCGGGAGCAGTGCCGACGATATTATCAAGAACTTCTGAGCTTTCGGGCACATTGGCCTGCATCAGCATATCTTCTAGACCTGTAGTACGTCCTTTGGCTTGCCAGCGAGCAGTCAAATCGGAGCTTATTTCATCATTTACAGACATTTTGAGCCCGAGGACTTCACAAATTGCTGTTTTAGTCATGTCATCTTTGGTTGGTCCCAAGCCGCCTGAGGTGATTATTATGTCAGAGTCAGCTGCAGCGGAAATAAGGGCTTTTTTTAAAGCCTCGGCTTCGTCGCCGCAATTATAAGCTGAGGATGGAACAACTCCGATGCAACTAAGGGCGCTGCCTATCGTAGCGAGGTTTGTATTTATGGTTGTGCCCTTAAGCAGTTCGGTTCCGGTGCATATGACACTGATTCGCATTTTGACTGACTCCATCTCTAAATATTTATAGCGGCAGGCTGAAAAAGTCGCCGCGACTGCTGCGTTCTGAGTTAATTTTACCTGCAGCAACAAGCGCGTCAAGGCGTTTTTTAATAATATCGGCATCTATACCAAATGTCTCAACCATGTCTTCAAGGGTAGATGGCCTGCGTTCAATAAGCTCAACTATTTGATGATCCAACTTGCCAAGTTCAATTTTTTGACGTAAAGCAGAGCTTTTATATTTGAATGGCCCTACTGCTTCGACAGGAACAAACGGCTCTATAGCACGTACAAAACGCATTGTATTTTCAGCGCTCGATGGTTCAATCCAGTCAACAACTCCGGGACGGTCAAGCGTGTTAAGCTGAACTTTGTCAGGATTGGCCGATTTGACTATTTCCATAAAACGCTCAATAGCCTCGTCAGAATCATTTATTCCGGGCACTATAAACAGTTCCAGCCACACCTCTGCCTGGGTACTGCGGCAGTACTCAATAAGTGATTTTATATAGTCATCGAAGTCAAGCTGTTGCGTCGGTCGGTTGATTTTATAGAATTCCTCTGTATTTGATGCGTCCAGTGAGGGGACGCACAAATCAATTCTCTCGATCTCACGTCTGACTTCTGCATTATTCAGCAGAGTAGCGTTGGTCAAAAGACATATTTTGTATTGCGGGTAATTATCCTTGACGAAATCTACAATTTTGCCGATGCCTGAGTTCAAAGTAGGTTCTCCGGCTCCGGAAAAGGTCAGGTAGTCAATTTCAGGGTTTGTTTTGAGAAATTCGTCAAGTTGAGATATAACATCGGCTACTGGAACATATTCTTTACGTTTTGTGTCCAGAACAGTAGTAGCTCCGGATTCACAGTAAACACAGTTCAAAGAACAGGTTTTAAAGGGAACCAGGTCAATTCCAAGGGATATTCCCAGTCGTCTTGAAGCCACAGGGCCGAATAAATATTTTTTCTTCATATTTAAAAAGCTTTCAAATTGCGGTTATACATGCTATAATAATCAGATGTTTAAGTTACTTTTTAGAAGTATAATTTTCAATACGATTCTAACTTTTTAAAGGAATGTTTGATGACAATTGGTTGGCAGTATCTTTATTTGTTTACTTTTTTTGCCGGAGCTCTGCTGGCTCTGGGACTTACTCCGGTTTTCAAAAAGATTGCGGTGCTGACTGATTTTATGGACAGACCAAAAGGCGAAGCCCATAAAGGACATGGCAAAGCGACGCCTCTGCTTGGCGGAGCTTCTATGCTAAGTGCCTGGCTGATAGTTATTGTCGGCGGTATGATTTTTATCAAGTTTTTCAATCCCGCAAAAATTTCTCCGCAGCTCGCTGAAAATGTCATGGGGATCAAAATGGTTTCCGGCAGGTTATTTTTCATTTGCCTGGGAGCTGTGATGGGCACGGTTTTGGGGCTGCTGGACGATAAGTTTGGTATGCCTGCTAAAGTGAAATTTAGCGGACAGTTTCTAGTTGCCGCGGTTGCGGTTATTTTAGGCGGTATCAGGATAAGCGTATTTTTTTCCAATCCGATAATTGTTTGTTCTATTTCTATTTTCTGGTTTATGATGCTGATGAACGCTATTAATTTCTTTGATAATATGGACAGTCTTGCTGTTGGAACAGTGACTATTGCTATGGGGTTGTTTACAGCTGTAGCCGTGGTCAATCAGCAGTACTTTATTGCGGCGATCGGTGCAGTTTCCTGTGGTGTTGGAGTTGGTTTCTGGTTTTTTAACAAGCCACCGGCCTCAATATTTATGGGGGACTCAGGCAGCCATTTGCTGGGTTACTTTGCCGCTATGCTGAGCTCAAGTGTGACTTATTTTTCTCATGTTGACTCAATGACTAAACTGCCTGTGCTGGTGCCGATTTTTATTCTTGCAGTGCCTTTATTCGACACGTTGGCTGTTGTTGTCATTCGCCTGTGCAAAGGAAAGCCAATTTACGTGGGAGATCACAATCATATTTCGCATCGTTTTGTGCGAATGGGCATGACCCGCAAAAGAGCCGTTCAGATGGTGCATCTGCTGGCTTTGATAATAGGTTTGAGCGTACTTCCGATTCTTTGGGGATCATTGAAAGTAGCAATTGTCTGCCTGATACAAGCCGTGCTTCTCCTGCTGCTGGTCAGCATGCTTCAATATGCTGTGACCATCGGTGCTTCAGAAAGCCATACTTTGCGCAAGGATTAGAACTTGTCCTTCTAAGCATTAAAACATTTTATTCACACGCTTTTATGTTTCGTGCTGTGCACGACCAGCGTTCCGCCGCTGGATCGCGTCCGGCAAGGTGCCGGCACCAGTTAATAGCGTTGCTTTGTCCTGAAATTCATCCTCAAATGCAGATGCTCTCGCCTTAATCAGTGTTGTTTTGCTTCTTATTATATAAATCCAGTGCAGTTAAATAAAAATACGTGTAGGGTTTGCTTTGCTACAGTCTGCATAAGGTGTAGTGGAGTGATGGAGAACGAAGCTGCCACAGTTTTTAGTAAGACTTAGTTAAGGTCGGAATGTTTTTGGGGATTACCCTTTGGATATAAACAAAAAAATCCTCCCAATCGGGAGGATTTTCATATCAACACTCAAACAATGTCAATTATTTGACGAAGTATTTGATGTTGTGTTTCTTTTCAATACTCTTAATGAAAGGAGTAGCCTGTTTGGCGATCTTCTGCTGTTTGAGCAGCTGTTTGATCATAGGAGCTTCTTCTTTCAGAGTTTTCATGCTGGCTTGCTTAAGAGCGTCACGACGGATGATGTGATAACCGAATTTGGTTTTAACCAGTCCGCTAACTTGACCTGGTTTCAGGTTTTTGACAGCATCTTCAAAAGGTTTGACCATCTGACCAGCTTTGAAAGCACCGAGTGATCCGTCAGCAGTTTTGCCGCTTGGGCAAGCGCTGTATTCACGAGCAAGCTTTTCGAAAGACTCACCTTTTTTCAGGCGGGCTTCGATATCTTTAGCTTTGGCTTCTGCAACTTTTTCAGCTTTAGGAGTTTTGTCCTTGAAAGCGATCAGGATGTGAGAAGCGCGCATAGCATCTTTAGGATCGCCGGCTACTTTGAATTTAGCTTTATTATTGTTGTAGTAATCAGTGACTTCTTTGTCAGTCACACTGATTTTTGAGATCAGGCGGTCATTGACGAATGCATCGATAGCAGCATTGTCCTGTACCTGTTTTTTAGCTGAATTGTCAGCAATGAATTTATCAATAGTCATACCGCTGCGAGCGAGCTGGCTTTTGACCATTTCAAGCTGCTGCTTGGTCAATTTCTTAAGGTTGTCGCGGAAATTCTTTTCAGCGAGAGCTTGTGAAGGTTTGAATCCAGCTTTGGCAGCTTCTTCCATCAGAACTTTACGTTCGATAAAGGTTTTTACCAGGCGTGAAGCCATCTGTTTGAGCATGTCCTGAGTCAAACGAGGAGGCATTTTGCCGCCGGGCAGAGTTGAAGTGAAAAATTTAATCAGCTCTTCTTTTGGAACTTTTTTGCCGTCTACTTCAGCGATTGTCTGAGGGAGGAAACCCCAGATATCTTTAGCTTCCGGTTTGGCGGCTTTGGCGTCGACTTTTGCTGC
>JAAEMX010000043.1 GCA_024225035.1 Lentisphaerota bacterium | reverse complement strand
CATGGGCAGCACGATAATTGACAAAAGGTGTGGCAAAGCATGGGATGTCGGGCAGGCAATTTGCGCTGAAGCCTACGGACCAGATTGGATGAATGATGATGAGTTAAATGCAGCGAATGAGCTTGATGATACAGAGCCACCAGAACAACATTATTACGACTGCGCCAAAAGGATGGCGAGCGGATATATACCGGATTGGGTAGAAATCTAACGATAAAGGTAAGCTGCTGCGGATTTAACCAACTGAACTATATAAGGGACTAAGACTATGAAAACACTATCAGTCTGCTTGACCTGCTTGTTAGCCGCTGGATGTACGGGGGAGTATGACCTTGCGCCATTAGTCGGGCATGAAAATGATGTCGAAAAAGTTTATTATCCCTCCAGCGACTACAAGCCAGCCGCTGTGGTGGTTGATAAGAACGGCGATGTGACGTACTACAGGTTGAACGGCTTTGGAAAGCTAAAAGACAAAAAGCGGCTATTTAATATTAAGGAGTTTAAAAGCGCCCACTGAAGCCAAAATTAAACTAAAAACGTG